>CAKSKU010000053.1 GCA_934465295.1 uncultured Oscillospiraceae bacterium | reverse complement strand
CATAAGTTCCGCAGCATGAGCGACGCGCGGGACGAAAACGGCAACCTGCTGCCGGACAAGGAACGGCTGACGGGCTTCGGAAAGAAGCTGCGCTCTCTGAGCATCGACGAGCTGCCGGAGCTGTGGGATATCTTCCGCGGCAAGATGAGCATCGTGGGGCCAAGACCGCTGCTGGTGAAGTACCTGCCGCTGTATAACGAAGAGCAGCATCACCGCCATGACGTTCGCCCCGGGCTCACCGGCTGGGCACAGGTGCACGGGCGAAACCTTGCGTCGTGGGAGGAACGGTTTGCCTACGATGTGGACTATGTAGACCATGTTAGTTTTGCGCTGGATGTGAAAATCATCTTCATGACGATCCGCTGCGTCTTCGCCCGCGAAGGGATCAGCGCAGAAGGCAGCGCAACGATGGAAGCATTTACGGGGAGCATAAAAAGTGTGGAGGAAGTCAAGTGAACATCTTATTTTGCAGTGCCGGAAGGCGTGTTGAGTTATTAAAGGATTTTAGAAAGTCAATGGATGCCGCTGACAAGATCATTGCTGCGGACCTGTCCAACTTGGCTCCTGCATTATATGTGGCGGATAGGCATTACCTTGTTCCGCGCATAGATGACCCTACATATCTGGATACGATTCTTGATATCTGCCGCAAAGAGAAGATCAATGCCGTTACAACATTGATTGACCCGGAAATTGAACTGCTTGCGAAGAATCGCGCGCACTTTGAGAAAATCGGCGTAGAGGTGCTTGCACCCTATACGGAGACAGCAGAACTCTGCTTTGACAAGTTCAAAATGTATCAGTACCTCACCGCGCATGGCATCCCAACGCCGGACACTTGGGGCGACTATGCCTCCGCGATGGCGGCGATTGAAAACGGCGCCTTGGCATTCCCTGTATTTGTCAAGCCAAGAACAGGCAGCGGCAGTGTCGGCGCTCGAAAAGTGCAGGATGCCGATACGCTGAAAGCACTGTGCGAAGCAGATTCCACACTGATCATCCAGCGACTGATGGACGGCGGCGATCTGGATGCTGACGTTTATATTGACACCATTAGCCACAAGGCAGTTTCTGCGTTTTCCAAGCGCAAGCTGGAAACGAAAATTGGCGGAGCAAGCAAGACCATTTCATTTAAGGATGAAAAACTATTCGCATTCATTCAGCAAATCACGGAGCTGCTGAAATTCAACGGCCCTGTAGATATGGATTTCTTTTATCAGGACGAGACGTATTATCTCTCTGAGATCAATCCGCGTTTTGGCGGCGCGTATCTCCATGCTTATGGAGCGGGCGTCGATTTTGTTAAGCTTATTAAGAACAACCTGAACGGCATCGAGAACGCGCCTGTATTCGGCAATTATGAAGATGATATCGTTATGATGATGTACGACAGCGTAGTTATCACGAAGGTAGACAAGGTGTAGCGGTCATGCAAATTTTGATTTTGGCTAATCACAGCGGCGGCCTTTACGATTTCCGCAAGGACTTGATCTCAGAACTAAAAAAGTATGCCAGCGTTACAGTTGCCGTTCCGCACAATGACCGCTGGGACGAGCTTCTGCATTTGGCTGACCGCGTGATTGAACTTCC
>CAKSKU010000052.1 GCA_934465295.1 uncultured Oscillospiraceae bacterium | reverse complement strand
GAGCATAGACCAGGCCATCGTTGACTACAAGCGTTTGGGCTATTCAGATGCTTGGATAAATCAGCGTATTAAGTCTATAGAAATCAGAAAAGAACTCACCGATGAATGGGCACGCACGGGGGTGCAGCAAGGCTTGCAATATGCTTCTCTTACCGACATCATTACCCGAGAGTGGAGCGGAATGACGACCAAACAGTACAAGAGTTTCAAAGGCTTGAAGAAGGAAAGTCTGCGTGACAACATGACTAACATGGAGATAGCCCTCAATATGCTTGCCGAGGCATCTGCTACGGAGTTGTCTAAACAGCGCAATCCTAATGGATTTCATCAGCAGAAGCAGGTGGCTAAGGATGGCGGTAGCGTGGCGAAAGCCGCACGCACACAGTTGGAGGCAAAACTGGGGCATGGCGTTATATCACAGGCTAAAGCAAGTGATTACCTGCCGAATATAGAAGATAACAATGATTGAACAATATTCGGGCTGAATTAAAAATGTCTTTAAGTAAAATCAATTCGTATGCCAACAAATAAAAATGCAATGACTCGATACAAGATACTTGACGAGCTACTCAGCAGTCGGTATCATAACTATTCGCTTGACGACCTTACAGAAGAGGTTTGCAAGAGACTATCTGACATGTACCCTGATACAGATGGTGTGGGCAGGCGTACTATTGAAAAGGATATCAATTATCTTGAATATGAAGGGCCATTTATGGTTGAGATAGAAAGATATTCTGTAGCAAGTTATAATTCTGATACACATAAGACATATTCCAAACGATGTTTACGTTATGCAAATCCGGCTTTCTCTATATTCAAAAAAGAGATGTCCGATGACGAAGAGTATCTACTGAGAGAGGCTCTTTCTATGTTGGGACAATTTGACGGTTTACCCAATCTCGATAGATTAGAGGGGCTTAGATTGGGACTTGGAAATAATAAAGAGAAGCAGATAATATCATTTACCAAAAATCCATTGGAGAATTCAAATCTGTTCGGAGAATTGTTCACGGCTATATCCCAAAAGCAAGTAATAGAACTGCATTATCATGTCTTTTCAAAACCTGATGAAGACTTGCAAATCAACCTAAATCCTTATTTATTGAAAGAGTATAATCGTAGATGGTATCTTTTTGCAGAATCAGAGAAAGGTGGTAAGCTTCTTAACTTCAGCCTTGACAGAATTGACAAATGCATACCACTTCCTTCACATAAATACAAGGAATATGAAGGAAATATCAACGAATGGTTTGACGACATTATCGGTGTCACTGTTTTAGATGATAGTCCTGTACACAATATTAAATTTTGGGTTAGCGATAGTTCTAAAGACTATGTAATGACCAAGCCTATTCACGATTCGCAACGGAACTTGCCAATAGGCGAAGTACAATCTCTACGTAATAAGTATCCATTTCTTGAAGGAGGCATATTCCTAAGGATTGATTGCAAACGCAACTATGAACTAATTCGGGAACTTACAAGTTTCGGAGAAAACCTTCTTGTGTTAGAACCAAAGAAGATTCAAAATGAGATTTTTGAAAAGATTTCAAAGATAAATAACAAATACAGTAAATTGCGAACATAGGGTTCACTATTCCAACATACCTTTGCATCGAAGTTATAAAAGTCAAACAAAAAACGAACGATATGCGTACACAAAAGTACATTCAGGTAGAGGCAATAGTTGCCAAGTATGAGAACCTTGCATCTGAGACAGAGGCTGTGAAAAAGACTCAGAGTGAGTTCACTGAGTTCTTTGTACCTGAAGACCAGCAACGCCTTTGTTTTGTCGAGCAACTTGTTGGACATATTTACCAGTTGGCCGCTGGTAAACAAGCAAACGAACAGGTTGTGAAAGAGTACAAAGAATACACCTGCTACTATATGAGTGGGTTGCTTTCAGAGGCTGAAGAATCCTTCCTTTTAGAGAATTTCGACGTTTTTCTTGATTATGCTTTTGAGCATTTGAACGTTGTCGCCATTTTGGGATTAGATTTTGACGAGCCAACGGAATGGAGTTCATTGGTACCTTATCTGTTAGATAACAAACAAGGCAGGATTTTTATTCCTACTTCCGACAATGGTCATGAATTTGTGGGTTTAGACCAATGTTATTTGGTTGTTGCTTCAGGATTTGCAAATGCCGCCATACGTGCATATGCCTGCGGACGACAAATAGAAT
>CAKSKU010000051.1 GCA_934465295.1 uncultured Oscillospiraceae bacterium | reverse complement strand
ACCCGGGAGGGCTTGGACGGCGGCTACCGCCTGACGGCAGACCCGGCGATGCTGACCCTACGGCAGGTGGCGGAGGCAGTAAACACCCGCTTTGTGGACTGTTCGTGGCACAGCGGCGACATCGACCGGGACTGCGCCATCTGCTCTGGCATGGCGGGCGTGATGGACGCGCTGTACCGGAACATGAACGAGGAATGTGCCGCCTATCTCTCGCACATTACCATCACAGATATTGAAACACAGCTTTTTACACAGAAATAGGAGGATATACCATGCTTACCATTACGACCAACAGCTTTGAAAACGACGTTCTCCGCGCGGACAAGCCCGTGCTGGTGGATTTCTGGGCACAGTGGTGCCCCTACTGCCGCCGCATTGCCCCGGCCTTTGACAAGGTGGGCGAGCAGTACGCCGACACGCTCATCGCTGGCAAGATCAACTACGACGAGGAGCCGCAGCTCATCGAGCGTTTCGGCATTGACACCATCCCCACGCTGATGCTCTTCAAGGACGGCGAGGTGCTCGGCTCCGTCGTCGCCCCCGGCTCCAAGGCGGCCATAGATGCATTCATCAAGGAAACGCTTTCTCAGTAAGGAGACAGCCATGGAAAAAATCTATGATATGATCGTTATCGGCGGCGGCCCTGCCGGATACACCGCCGCCCTGTACGCCGCCCGTGCCGGGCTTTCCACGCTGGTGCTGGAAAAGCTCTCCGCCGGCGGGCAGATGGCGCTGACGGAGCAGATCGACAACTACCCCGGCTTTGAAAGCGGCATCGACGGCTTTACGCTGGGCGAAAAAATGCAGCAGAGCGCCGAGCGCTTCGGTGCGGTGACGGAGCTGGCGGAGGTGTACAAGGCAAGCCTTTCCGGGAAGATCAAGACGTTGGAGACCAGCGAGGGCGTCTTTCAGGGGCGCACGGTAGTTATCGCCACCGGCGCGTCGCCCCGTCCCTTGGGCGTTCCCGGCGAGGAAACGCTTGTTGGAAAGGGCGTTCACTACTGCGCCGCCTGCGACGGCGCGCCCTATCGGGGCAAGACCGTGGCGGTGGTAGGCGGCGGCAACTCCGCCGCAGCGGACGCCCTGACCCTGTCCCGTATTGCAAAAAAGGTCTACCTCATCCACCGCCGGGACAGCCTGCGGGCAACGAAGGTCTATCATGAGCCGTTGATGAACGCGCCCAATGTAGAATTCTGCTGGAACAGCACCGTCTCTGCTCTGCTGCACGAGAACCGCCTGACAGGGCTTCGGCTGAAGGATGTCAACACCGGCGCGGAGCACGACCTTGCCTGCGACGGTGTGTTCATCAGCGTGGGCAGAGCTCCGGCAACGGAGCTGTTTCAAAGCGAGCTGGCGCTGGACAAGGCCGGCTATATCATCGCCGACGAATCCACCCGCACGAACCTCCCCGGCGTGTTTGCCGTTGGCGACGTGCGCACCAAGGCGCTGCGGCAGGTGGTCACCGCCGTGTCGGACGGCGCGGTGGCTGTCCACTACGCGGAGGAATATCTGGCGGAGAACCGGTAAAGGAGACTGTCTTGAGGATATACAGGGATAAAGAGGAGCTCAAAAATGAGATCCGTCAGAGCTTTGAAAAGTACATTTCCGAGTTTGATACGATCCCGGAAGCCCTGAAGGATAAAAGAGTTCCCGAGGTGGACAGAACGCCGGCAGAGAATCTTGCGTATCAGCTGGGGTGGACGACACTGCTCTTGAAATGGGAGGCTGACGAGAAGCGTGGAATGGACGTGAAAACACCGTCGGAGCAATTCAAGTGGAACCAACTGGGCGGCCTGTACCAATGGTTCACGGACACCTATGCCCATCTGTCCTTGGCGGAATTGAGGGGCAAATTAAATGAAAATATCGCCGCTATCCAGACCATGATCGATTCCATGAGCGAGGAGGAGCTGTTCCAGCCGCACATGAGACGGTGGGCGGATGACGCCACCAAAACAGCGGTGTGGGAGGTGTACAAATTCATCCATGTCAATACCGCCGCGCCCTTCGGAACGTTTCGGACGAAGATCAGGAAATGGAAAAAGGCAGCGCTGTAAATTGCAAGGAAGTGCAGCAAAAAGCGCAGCCGCAGATGTTCTCTGCGGCTGCGCTTTTATCCATTCTCAAGGCTTCAGCCTCACGCAGCACCATATTGCCGTCTAAATCAGCAACGCCGTTTCACTTTTGAGGCATCGGGCGGCTGGCCGAAGCCAGCCTCGGCGCGGGGATACCGTCCGGTCTCCCTCCGCCTACTCCGCGCAGAGCTCAGCCACCAGAGCATCCATCTGCGCCTCACTGGTTTGGTTCAGTGCGCCGCGCAGCGATAC
>CAKSKU010000050.1 GCA_934465295.1 uncultured Oscillospiraceae bacterium | reverse complement strand
ATGCCTCCTGTTTTATACAGGCTAGCATCCATGGGTTAAGCTATTTTATTGTGTCCAGGATTCTGGGTACATATCATTTGTGTAACAGCAAACGGGGGTTGATTTTTTAATTAAAGTTTAGGTCAAGCCTTTTTAAAGGCTTGCAGGGGTCAAGGGGGCAGCGCCACCTTGTCGCTCTCGCAAGAGCGAAACCTCCCAAACTAACAAAGAACACTTTGCAGCAATAGCGTAATCAGTAACAGCTAAAAAGGCGCAATTCACAAAAAAATAATGAAGAACGAAATATGAGAAATAAATTTCGTAAACCTAAAAATGTGAATTGCGCTAATTCTTTATGTACGAAGGAACTATCCTCGGCATAAAATGCACAGAGCGGAGCAATGGGCATTTTATGCCGACAACGCTTGAACAGCAGTGGGATATGAACGAGAAACTAAATTTGACGTTTTTACTGACATATTCTATCACCGTTTATACCGTGTTTTACCATTCATACTGCGTTGAAGCTTCAAATCCACTCACTTCGTTCGCAGATTTTCGCTTCAAGGATAGATTTTTGAGGAAAATAGTATGGCGCAATTCACTTTTTTAGGTTTACGAAACTGTGTTTCTCATAGTTCGTTTACCATATTTCGTGTGAATTGCGCCTTTTTTAGCTGTTAGTGATTTTTCTATTGCGATAACGCCTTGGCTGTCAGTTTAGAGTATTTCGCTCTTGCGAGAGCGACAAGGGGGCGCTGCCCCCTTGACCCCTGCCACCCTTTAAAAAGCGTGGACGTAAACTTTATTTTTTTGTTCAGCTTTTAGCTGCTTGCTCCCGTTTGTGTAACAGCAGACGGGGGTTTTTCATATTATGGTTATAGGCAGAGCCGCATAGCTTTGCACAGGCAAACACAGAAAGGAATGCTTTAAATGAAAAAAAGATTTCTTATAGCGGGCGGTGATCTGCGCTTTGTGAAGCTTGCAGAATTTTTGAGGGAAAACGGCTGCTTTGTAAATACAATCGGATTCGACAACGGCATAAGCACGGGCGGCGGAGTGCATAATTTCCGCAGTCTTATCTCGCTGAACGAAAAGGCGGATCATCTTATCCTGCCGCTCCCCGTGAGCGCAGACGGTGTGAACGTGAACTGCCCTTATTCGGACAGCAAGATAGCGATAGAAACACTCGCAGCCGCAGTCGCCGAAAACGGTATTGTCTTCGGCGGACGTTTCCCCGAGGGAATGAGGGAAAAGCTCGAAAAGCGGGGTCTTACCGTCATAGATTATTCCGAGCGTGAGGAATTTGCCGTTATGAACGCCGAAGCCACCGCCGAGGGAGCTTTGCAGGCGGCAATGGAAGAGACCGACCGAACGATAATGGGACAGAAAATACTTATAATCGGAATGGGGCGCATCGCAAAGGCTCTCATAAGGCTTTTGCAGGGGTTCAATGCCGAGATAACCGCCGCCGCAAGAAAATACTCCGACCGTGCGTGGGCGGAGATATACGGCTGCAGGACTGCCGACATCGCTTCGCTCGATAAGGAGCTTGAAAAGGCAACGATAGTGTTCAACACCGTTCCCGTCCGGCTTCTTGACGAAAGGCTCCTGCGAAAGATAAACAAAGACTGCCCCGTGATAGACCTCGCCTCAAAGCCGGGAGGAATAGACTTCGAGAGTGCGTCAAAAATAGGCGTGAGAACGCTCTGGCTGCTTTCGCTTCCCGGCAAGACCGCACCGACAACTGCCGGCATAACCATAGGAAAAACGATACTTAACATTTTAGAGGAAAGGGGAGAGAATTTTGTCTGAAAAACATACAAGTCTTGCGAATGTGAAGATCGGCTATGCATTCTGCGGAAGCTTCTGCACCTTTTCACGCTCGATCGAGCAGTTAAAAAGGCTTAAAGAAGCAGGTGCAGACGTGACGGGGATAATGTCGTTCAACGCAGCATCGATAGATACACGCTTCGGAACAGCGGAGAGCTTCCGCAGAACGATAGAGGAGATAACGGGCAAGCCGCTGATACTGACGATAGAGGACGCCGAGCCGATAGGACCGAAGAAAATGTTTGATGTCCTCGTGATATGTCCCTGTACGGGAAATACGATGGCAAAGCTCGCAAATTCGATCATAGATACCCCCGTGACAATGGCAGTGAAATCGCATATCCGCAATTCACGCCCCGTAGTCATAGCCGCCGCAACGAACGACGGGCTTGCAGGCAGCGCAAAGAATATCGGCGCATTGATGAACTATAAAAGCTACTATTTTGTCCCGTTCGGGCAGGACGACAGCGAAAAGAAACCGAGATCGCTCGTAGCGGACTTCAACGAACTGGGAGAAACGATACTTTCGGCACTTGACGGAGTGCAGTACCAGCCGCTCATTATATAAATTCGGAATGCGGAATTCGGAATTCGGAATTATTGACATCGCTCAAATTTGTTAGGGCAAAGCGAAGCCAATCAGCTGGTCGAGCTGAGCACAGCTCGTCAGGTGTCCAGAGGGCGGAAGCCCTTTGGTCGCTCTCCG
>CAKSKU010000049.1 GCA_934465295.1 uncultured Oscillospiraceae bacterium | reverse complement strand
TATGGGAACTGCTTATCAAACTCCTCCGCTTCCTGTTCATCAACCAGATAGCCTTCCGGAGTTGCATACTCTCCTGTGATTGTACTCAAAGCATTGACTTTCTAACCTTTTTCCTTTATAAATAAGAATATGGCATATTACCCATCATTTGAATAGGTAAATATATTTACCCGATAAGGAGACCATTATGATTAATCAGGATCGTTTCATCCATCGTTTTAAAGAATTAGTTTCCATTCCCAATTCCTCCAAAGAAGAAGCTGCCATGTGTGACTATCTGAAAAAGGCACTCACGGAACTGTCCATCCCTTTTGAGGAAGATGATACGGCATCCAAAATTAACGGAAACTGTGGTAATCTCTATGCTTATGTTGAAGGAGAAAAGGCGCTCCCCCCGATCCTTTTATCCGCTCATATGGATTCGGTAGAGCCTGCCAAAAAGAAAAGCTGCATCTTTCATCCCGATGGTATGATCACTTCAGATGGAACGACCGTTTTAGGTGCCGATGATCTCGCCGGAATCTGTGCCGTTTTAGAAGCCATTACTTCCATAAAAGAAGACGGCATGGCTCACCGTCCTGTAGAAATTGTATTTGATGCTTCCGAAGAAACCTATTGTGAAGGCATCCAGCAGTTTGATTTCTCCAGATTAAAATCAAAGGAAGCCTATGTATTTGATCTGACGGGGCCGATCGGCGGAGCTGCCTGTCAGGCGCCTGCGATTCTTTCTTTCGAAGCCGTTTTCCACGGAAGGGCTGCCCATGCTGCCTTTTCTCCTGAAAACGGAATCCACGCCATCAAAGCTGCTGCACATGCCATTGATGCGATCTCCTGTGGCCGGATCGGAGACACGACCGTGAATGTTGGCACCATACAGGGAGGCTCTGCGACCAACGTTGTTCCGGAAACCTGCATCGTAACCGGAGAGGTTCGTAGCTTCCATAATGAAAGTGCACTGCGAAAGCTCGATGAAATCAAAGAAACCTGCGAAGAAGCCGCGCTCCTTGCAGGTGCCTTTGTTGATTTTAAGACAGAAACCCTTTGTCTGGCTTACCGGGTAGAGCCTTCCTCCAGGGTGGTCAGCCGGTTTACTAAAGCCTGCGATTCCCTTCACCTTGAACCGAATCTGATCAGTACTTACGGTGGCAGTGACAACAATCACTTCTTCCATCATGGTATCACAGGCCTTGTGGTTGCCTGCGGAATGAACGACTGCCATTCCTGCAAGGAATATACCAGTGTTCCGGATCTGATGAAAGCCGCCAGACTGGCGGAAGCACTCATTCTGGCTGAATAGTTACTGTAATTTTATAACTTTTCTAAAACTCTATACACCTCATGCAGGTCGGTAATCACCTCATCCACCTGCACTCCGGCTTCCTGTATCATGGTATCATCCCGCCCTTCCGGATGATACCAGCAGGTACGGATACCGGCATGGTTTCCTCCCCGGATATCACTGGTAAGGGAATCTCCCACAATCAACACTTCCTCTTTGCTTACCGGACCGATGGCATGAAATACCTGGGTAAAGAATTCCTGACCTGGCTTTTCTGCCTTTAAATCCTCCGACAGAAAAACGCCATCCATGAATTCTCCGATCCCGGAAAGACGAAGCTTTTTCGTCTGCGCCACAACCGTTCCATTCGACACCACATATTGTTTCACTCTGCCCTGCAGGGATTTCACAATATTGAGGCTGTCATCGCAATACACAATCGTATCTCCCAGGCGCACCTGATATTTCTCATTGAATTCTTCTGCAAGACCCGGATCAATTCCTTCACTTGCGAAGAAATCCCGGAATCTGCGAACCAGAATCTCCGTTTTCGTAAGTTCTCCACGCTCTAACCTCTCCCAGTAAGTCCGGTTGATCTTCGAATACCGTGCAATCTTCTCATCCGTGCATTCTCCCAGATGATATTCCTCAAATAAGCTTTGGATAGCTGCCTTTTCTGCTGCCAGGAAATCCAGTAAGGTGCCATCCACATCCCATAAAACTGTTGTAATCATTTGTCTCTCCTTCGCCTACTTTTCAAACCGGAAATAAGAAAAATCAAAATTGCTTCCGGGCAGGAATGCAAAGGACACCTTCTGTTTGCCGGTAATATCCTGCAATGCAAATATTCTTTCTTCATAGGAATCGGCATTTTTCGGATAAACGATGTAAGCCACCCTTCTTTCACTGCCAAACGGAGCCTTATAAAACTCCCAGTCCTCACAAAATGAAACCCGGTTCTGATCCTTGTCGCGAACCATACTCTTTCTCCTCCGCCACAAATGTTATCTGAATTCCTTTTTGTGGCAGCTGCAACAGCTTCCGCCACTACAACAGCCCTTTTTCTTACGACGCATACAGCCGTAAACAGCTCCTGCTACAATTCCCACCAGCTGCAATCCGATTACGATATCCCAAATGTTCATACGTTCCTCTCCTTTCATGACAATCTGCATGCTCACACACAGATGCCTTTCTAATCTAATGAATCAGGAGATGTGTGATAAATGCCGCAATCCAAGCAATCACACACTGCCATATTACCACAATTACCGCCCATTTACTACCAAGCTCCCTCTTAATGGATGCAATGGCTGCCACACAGGGAGTATAAAGCAGACTGAAAACCAGAAGTGCTGCTGCCGAGGAGGTGGTGAGAACCGTTCCTATATCTCCTCCAAACAATACCTCCAGTGTGGAAACCACACTCTCCTTTGCCATAAATCCACTCAGCAGGGATGTGCAGATTCTCCAGTCCCCAAGTCCTAAAGGAGCAAACAGCGGGGT
>CAKSKU010000048.1 GCA_934465295.1 uncultured Oscillospiraceae bacterium | reverse complement strand
ACCAAGGACGAGGGCGGCCGTCACACCCCCTTCTTCAATAACTATCGTCCCCAGTTCTACTTCCGTACCACCGACGTCACCGGCGTCATCACCCTGCCCGAGGGCACCGAGATGTGCATGCCCGGCGATAACGTCGACATGAAGGTTGAGCTGATCACCCCCATCGCCATTGAGAACGGTCTGCGTTTCGCTATCCGTGAGGGTGGCCGTACCGTGGGTTCCGGCGTCGTTATCGACATCGAGGAGTAATTTCCCCAAACATAAAAAGGCTGTCCTTGGGGCACCCTCCGTAAGGAAGGTGCCCCGGGGCGGCTCTTGTATCTCAGGTTAATAAGTTTTCGGAAACGGTGTAACCCTTGTGGCTATGCCGTTTTCTCTTTGTTACGCTCGGTAAGGTGCTGCTGGAAGGATTCTTCCATCTCCTCCGGGGTCAGCTCGTGGAGAATGCCCACGCCGCTGTAATAGATGTCCAGCAGCTGCACTCGCTTGCCGTCAAGGTATCTCGGCGCATACACCACGATTTTATCCACAAACTCGTGGATCAGTTCCGGCGTCAGCGCTTTCAGTTCCGTGATTTGTTTCACCTTCTGAATAAACCGCTGTAAGCTCTCGGTCTTATCCGTTTCGGTTTCCAGATAGGCCTGCATCTCCGGGACGGCAGCTTTCAGCATTTTCTGCTCCTCCTCGTAGGACAGGGACAGGGTGGCATAGCGCTCGTCTGACAGCTTCCCGCTGGCGTTGTCCTCGTAGATTTTCTGAATCAGGGCGTCGATTTCCGCAATGCGTTTCTTCGCCCTGCTCAGCTCCCGGCGCTTGGCGACAAGCTGCTTCTTCTTGTCCTCTGTGTAGCAGTCCATCTGCTTGCGGGCAAACTCCTTTTCAAAGACCTGCACATTTAAGAGAATGAGCTGCATACTCTCCAGAACGATTTGCTCCACCACCTTCTCACGGATATAGTGAGCGGAGCAAACCTCGGAGTTCTTGCGGTAGGAGGAACAGAAGAAGTATGCCTGTTCCCGCTTGTAGTTGTTGGTGACGCTGTAATACAGCTTCTCTCCGCAATCGGCGCAGTACAGCAGACCCGAAAAGGGACTGACGATGCCGCTTTTTGTGGGCCTGCGGCGGTGCTTGCGAAGCTCCTGCACCAAGGCGAAGGTTTCCCGGTCGACGATGGCGGGATGGGTATCCTTGAAGATTTGCCATTCCTCCGGCGGGCGCTCAATTTTCTTTTTGTTCTTGAAGGATTTGGTGGTGCTGCGAAAATTCACCGTATCGCCGCAGTATTCCTGCTTGCCGAGAATGTCCGCTACAGTGGCAGAGCACCAGTTGTAGGGCACAGCGGGCGGTTTGCTGCAATTCCTGCCGATATTGCCCCAGTGCTCCGTGGGCGTCGGCACCTTGGCGGCTTTCAGCCGTTTGGCGATCTGCGTAGGCCCGAGGCCGTCTACGCACCAAGCAAAAATCTGCCGAACGGTCTTTGCCGCAGCTTCATCCACAATCCAGCCGTTCTTGCTCTCCGGGTCTTTCAGATACCCGAAAGGAGGATTGGTGGTCAGCGGTGCGCCGGACATTCCCTTGCTTTTGAACACATTGCGTACCTTCTGACTGGTGTTCTTAGCGTGCCACTCGTTGAATAAGTCCTGCATCGGAACAAGGTCGCTGATTCCCTTGGCGGTGTCAATGTTGTCCATAATGGCAATATAGCGAACACCGAGGCTGTCGAAGCCTTCTTCCAATAGCTGCCCTACTATCAAGCGATTACGCCCCAAGCGGGAATGATCCTTTACAATCAGGGTGTCGATGTGTCCTTTTTCCGCCAGTTCCATAATTTCCGTGAACGCCGGTCTTGCAAAATTTGTACCCGACCAGCCGTCGTCAATGAATACACGGGTATTTTTGAAGCCGTTTTCCTGTGCGTATTTCTCTAAAATAGCCTGCTGATTTTTGATGGACCCTGACAGGCCGTCCTGCTCATCGTCACGGGACAGGCGGCAGTACAGGGCTGTGATTTTATCCGGTTGTTTTGTCATAGCTCTCCTTTCCACAGCCGGATATGATTGAATTTGTAGGTGTGCCTATTCTACCATATCCGGCTGTAAACTTCAACGCTTTAATGCGGTAGTTTCAAATCTCTTTGCTTTTATTATCGCTCTTCAGGATGATGCGCTGCACCTTTTCGGTGATGTTCTCCCTTGCGTCTTCACTGAAAAAGGCTCTTACGGCATAGGTGGTGCCGTCGATCTCCCGGAGGAAATTCAGCGGCTGCACATAGGTGCTTCTCCGAAACCACGCTATGCGCTCCTGCTTAGTCATCGCCGCAAGGTGGTCTGTAATGCGGTCAAGCTGTGTATAGATTTCGTTATCTGCTGTCATCGTGGGTCACGCTCCCTTCTCTGCGCTTTCTTTCGCTGCTGTGCCTCCTTGGCACGGTATTCGTTGGCATAGAGCAAGTCCGTCTTTTCCTGTATCTGGACAGAACGCACCTCAATGGCCTTATTCAGCTTCAGCTGCTTTCGCAGGGCGGTGATCTGATCTGTCACGCCTGCCTTTTTCTGCCGCAGTGTTTCCTTTTCGGCCGGTGCGGCACGGCGTATCCTGTTTTGCAGCTTGGTGCGGTGGGTAATGAGGGCATCCATATTCCGCTGGATTTTCTCCCGGTCTGCGTACAGATCGTCAAAGGTTTCAATACCGTATTTGCCCATATACCGCACCTGCTGGGACAGCTCGTCCAGCTTCCGCAAGTCCTCCTTCAGATGCGGGCTGGTGGGCGTATAGTCGGTATGCTTCGGTAAGTACCCCAGCAGGTAGCAGTAGTGCAGATACAGCTTGTAGATGTGGCTGGTCTTGTGGAACGGGCGAAACCAATCCGAAAGCTCCTGCGG
>CAKSKU010000047.1 GCA_934465295.1 uncultured Oscillospiraceae bacterium | reverse complement strand
CCTACGGAAAGATAACGGAGACTCCTGCATTCCATTTCCAGTGCAAACTGTCTTCCGACCTGTGTGGTCATGAAGGAGTGGGTAATGCCATTTTCTTCAAAGTATTTCTGCAAGCCAATGAAATCCAGACGGATTTCTTCCGGAATAATATGTAATTCTGCACCATTGGTAATTGCACCGTAAGTATCCATCATGGAAGCGTCAAAACCAAACGATGCATAGGCAGCCACCTTACAATCCGGATCAATGCTGTAATACTTTCTGTACCAGTGACAGAATGCGGTAATATTTCCATATTCCAGCATACATCCCTTCGGTACCCCGGTAGAACCTGAGGTATACAGTAAGATAAACAGGTCATGAAGCTGCGGCTTTTTCAATTCCACATCCTCATCCTCAAGCTGCATGATTTCATCGGTATATAAAACAGGTCCCTGATAGCCGTCCACCAGATGCAGAAGCTCTCTATCTGCAATCAGAAGCTTTGCTGCGGAATCCTCCAGCATATACATCAGACGATCCTTCGGATACGACGGATCGAGCGGCTGATATGCGGCTCCTGCTTTAATCACGCCCATCGGTGCAATCGCCATATACTCACAACGTGGAATCAGAATGGACACGACATCTTCCGTGCCAATTCCATGGGAGACAATGTATTTTCCGAGCCGGTCACTGATCTCATCCAGTTCCTTATAAGTGTACTTCTTATCCTTAAATACCACAGCCGTATGATCCGGTATGGTCTGTACCATTTCAGTAAATCGGTCAGAAATCGTTTTCGTTCTGTCATATTTGCAGGCCGTATCATTGAATTCCGCAATTTTCTTAACCGCATTCTCAGAGAGAATGGAAACCTCTGATACATACTTGTTTTTCAGCATGGAATCCATGGCTGCTTCATACGCTTCAAGCATTCCTGCCACGAATGCATCACTGTACCTGTCGCTGCGGAATTCTGCAGTAAGAACATATTCGTTATTGTACTCTCTTACCTGAATAAGCAGCGGCATTTTCGCCATATCAAGGGAAAGATCGTGTCCCCGTGCAACGGTATCTCCGATTGGATAATCGTCACTTAATTCTGCCTGATAAGCAAAGGTAAGATCCGAATTAAATCCATATTTTGCACAGATATCCGAGAACGGGAAAATATCATTTGCCATAGAGGACAGGAGCTGTTCAGAAAGCTCTGTCATGTAGGCCTGGATCGTCGTTTTTGCTTCAAATTTACAGTAAACCGGAAGGGTCTTCACCAGCATACAGACCGTATTTTCCAGTCGGGAATCATTTCTGCCATTATAAATTGTAGAAAAAAGGCTGTCGTCGGAATTGGAATATCTGGACATCAGAATACCAAACACACCGGTAAATAAAATATTCGGTGTGACACCCAGCTTTTCACAGCAGGACAGGATTTTGTCCTCTGCAACCGTAAGCTTTCTTTCAAGATATCCCTTTTCCGGAGCTTTTCCGGTCACATCCGGGAATGGAAGGGATTCGGTCTCCACTTCTCCGAATACGCTGTCATAATACTTCTCGGCCTTCTTATATTTTCCTTCCTGCATCTGCTGCTCTTCGTCAAGGGCTGCATCAAATCCGGTATAGGTCTCCTTTTCGAGTTTTTCACCCACATAAGCCCGGTTGATATCCTCGAAAATAATATCATAGGAGTTACCATCTGCAATAATGTGATGGAAATCAGTGAACAGATATTTCCGGTCTTCCGTGACATAAATCTGTGCACGGAATAAACGTCCCTTTTCCAGCTTAAACGGACGCACCAGTTCCTTCTTCAAAGCTTCAAACTGTTCATTCGTTGTCTCAATGACATCCGGTACAAAATTCTCCGTACCCGGACGCTGCACCATCTCTCCCTGATCGTTTAAAAACACTTCGGTAAGCAGATAGGAATGGGCATTCACCATCTGAGCCACGGCATCAGACAGCTTCTGTACATCTGTGGCGCTGTCCAGTTCAAACAGGAATGGAATATTGTATACAGTACTTTCCGGATTCTTACTGCATTCTGCAAAAATACCCTTCTGCGAACCGGTAAGAGGATAAACCTCACGCTTCTCATAGGTCCGGATCTTCGGTGCAAGCATGACATAGTTTTCCAGTTTTTCAACGGTGTTGTTTTCATGAATATCACTTGTTTTTACTGTAACGCCAAACTCATCCGAAATCAGAATGCAAAGCTTCATGGCACTGATAGAAGATAATCCTGCTTTATAAAAGCTGGTATCAATGCCAAAGAAATCGTTTTCTACCACATTCGCAACGATTTCAAAAATCTTCTTCTGCATCGGTGTTTCCGGCTCTTTCAAATTCTTTGGCTGGGAAATGGGCTTTGGCAGTGCGCTCTTATCAATCTTGCCGTTTGCGGTTACCGGCATCCTGTCCATCTGGATAAACACATCGGGAACCATGTAATGAGCGAGGGATTCGGCAGCATAGTCCGAAAGCTCCCCGGTATCAATCTTATGGTCTGCCAGAAAATAGCAGCAGAGATATTTATTATCCACCGGTACGGTAATACTGGTGACAATTCCTTCATAGCTGTTGATGACTTCTTCAATTTCACCAAGCTCAATTCGTAAGCCACGCAGCTTGATCTGGTTGTCCATTCTTCCAAAGAACTCAATTTCACCTTCGGGTGTAATCCGGGCAAGGTCGCCTGTTTTATATGCCCGTTCACCATTCAGGTTAATAAATACAGCAGCTGTTTTATCCGGCAGATTGATATAGCCTCTTCCCACACCAAGACCTGCTACCACAAGTTCCCCTGTCTCTCCATCCGGAAGAATCCTGTTCTCCTTATCTACCACATAAACCCGGACGTTGCCGTTCGGCGTACCGATCGTAATATTTTTGCTGTCGCTAATCACCTTCATCGTACAACTGATCGTCGTCTCTGTAGGGCCGTAACCGTTCATAATATAAGCATCCGGATTAACCGAACGGATCTTATCATAAAGTGCCGGAGGGAAGGCTTCTGCTCC
>CAKSKU010000046.1 GCA_934465295.1 uncultured Oscillospiraceae bacterium | reverse complement strand
GAACAGGCTTACGCAGAGATTCCACAGAAATCCGTAATTATCTTTAATGATATTGACTACCGGTCTTCCTGGTACCGTCCGGATGTAGTAGATGGAACCATAACCCCACAGGACAGTAAAGAGAGCGTAATGAAAACCTATTATGGATCCGAATATTTATGTATCCGCAGAACATTTGCTGAGGAAATGCTTTCCGCAGGAGACTACAATAAGGAGATTCAGGACTGGCTGTCACAGGGATTGGAGAACGGCACAGAGGATCAGAAATTTGTTGTCCTGCCTTTACGGTAAAAGGAACGGATGGAATGACAGGAAAATCTAAAGCTGCTCAGGAATGAAATAAGAATGGGAGAAGGGCTGCAGCATGGGATCATTCATGCTACAGCCCTTATATTAAGTAAATATGAATTCGCGTAATTTAGAAAACGAAACTAAATTCTTTCTGCAAAGCTCATGTAATATTCTCTGCAAAACTCATTGATTCTATCTAAAATTTTCTTCATAACAGTCACCTTAACCTTTCTGTAAACAATTCTGTTACAACTTACCCAGGTACTTTTCCTGTTTGGCGGAAAAGCCTTTTAAGAGGTCCGGCCTGACTTCCTTTTGATGATTTTACTTTAACATATGTGACCTATAATGTGAAATACATATAATGACATTGATACAATACCTATAAGGTATTATACATGCGGTTCAATAGTAGGGAAATAAATGGAAAAGATAATACAGAGAACATAATATAGGAAGCCTAATACAGAATATATAATACAGGAAGCATTAAGCTCATAGGAAAGGATCCATATGGACTTGGCATGATTGTAAAGATAGAGAATTTGAAGCAATAAGACATTAAGACATTAAAATATTAAATATACTGTTGGACGCAAGTGTAATTATAAGAAAAATACAACATTTTGTAATAAAGTGTTGCATTTTTCTGTACACTTATATTATCGGCAAACACGGAAATTACTTAACCCCTGAAATAAAATTTTTTAAATAATCTTATTTTTCAAAGTAAATCTCAATTGTCAAAGTAAATTCCGGTCGCTCTATCACAAAGGCTGAAGTAACTTTGGCAAATCCTTACGCGGAAGTTACTCTTGCAAATTTTACCTCAATTGTCATAGTAAATTCTGGGAATTTTATCACAAAGGCTGAAGTTATTTCGGTAAATTCTTCCTGCTATAGTCTGATTTTTTCAAACACCTGATCCTTATCATCCTGATCAATTCCAAGATACCGTCTGGTGATCTGGTAGGAGGAATGATTGTAAATATCCATCAGCATTGCCGGAGGTACACTTTGCTTCCATGCATGATAACCAAATGTTTTTCGCAGGGAGTGACAGCTGATATGCTCCGGCATCCCTGCATAAACGGCAGCCTGCTTTACAATCCGGTACGCCTGGTACCGGCTCAATGGCATATTTTTATATTTATAGCTTGCAAAAATAAACTCGTCTGCAGCTCTTTGATTCAGCAGGCACTGGAGTAAAGCCTGCCTTACCTCTTTATTTATGTAGATGGATGTCTGTTTGCCGGTCTTGCTTTCCATTACTTCAAGATGCCTCTTGAAGCTTTGCTTTTGCCAATCCCAGACATCGGATACCCGCAGCTGCAGAATATCTGAAATACGAAGTGCCGTATTTAATCCCAGAATAATCAGCGCATAATTA
This sequence comes from uncultured Oscillospiraceae bacterium, assembly GCA_934465295.1. Taxonomy (GTDB): domain Bacteria; phylum Bacillota; class Clostridia; order Oscillospirales; family Ruminococcaceae; genus UMGS363. Next base: position 1,332 of record CAKSKU010000046.1, on the reverse strand, counting down.
CGTTTCTCCGGAATAATTTCCTGATAATACTTTTTAAACTGATTCAATTGTGTTGTTGACCTGATAGGCTGTGTTTTGCTCATATGGACTCCCTTCTCCTGTTCTCTCCGTACATTATACGCCGGCTTATTGGACATAAATGGACAATCAAGTTGGGAAAAGTCCAAAATAGGAAGCTGTCAGGCGGTGAACTCCTGAAAGCAGCTGGATTTTTGGACATAAATGGACAATTAAGCCTGGAAAAGTCCAAAACAGGAAGCTGTCAGGCAGTGAACTCCTGAAAGCAGCTGGATTTTTGGACATAAATGGACGATTAAGCCAGGAAAAGTCCAAAATAGGAAGCTGTCAGACTGTGACCTCTTGAAAGTAACTGGATTTTTGGACATAAATGAACAATTAATTTGAGAAAAGTCCAAAACAGGAAGCGATCAGGCAGTGAACTCCTGAAGGCAGCTGGATTTTTGGACATAAATGGACAATCAAGTTGGAAAAAGTCCAAAATAGGAAGCTGTCAGGCAGTGAACTCCTGAAAGCAGCTGGATTTTTGGACATAAATGGACAATTAAGCCTAGAAAAGTCCAAAACAGGAAGCTGTCAGGCAGTGACCTCCTGAAAGCAGCTGGATTTTTGGACATAAATGGACAATTAAGCCTGGAAAAGTCCAAAACAGGAAGCTGCAAGCAATGAAATTCTGAAATCATTGTTAGTGATTTCTTGTAGTGCTGCACAATTCCTGAACCATGGCAATTCATAAGCTGCCGTTTGCCACTTCATACCTATACGGTTGATATTTGGCCGGCAGCTTATTTCATTGAGGGCTTCGCCCTATAAAAAGAGAACTTCAATCAGCCTCATGTGAGCCAGCTCCCATCGGCTGGTTGAAGTTCTCTTTTTGCATGGTTCAGGAATGCAACACTTTATTACAAAGTGTTGCATTAGGAATAACAACAGCCAGGAGGCTCGAAGGAGACAGGAGGTTTCTATGTTAAGACTAACGGTAAGTACGGAAGAATATCTGATGATTGGTGACAACATCAAGGTCGTATTCCTCGGAGGAACGAAGAATCATCTGCGAATCATGGTGGATGCACCGAAGGATGTCAACATTGTACGAAGCTCCATGTTGGAGAAGCAGATCACCGATCCGGAAGAAAAGGCAGCTCTTCCTAAATACTATGCAGAACCCGAAACGGATCCCAGGTATTTAAAGAAGAAAAAGTCTAACGTCGTAATTGCTCACGGCAATCTGGATCAATAACATCGGTAATAGCCGGAAGCTTTGAATATCACAAGTCAGGGCCCGTCTTTGAAGTTCGGGTTTCCGGTTACTAT
>CAKSKU010000045.1 GCA_934465295.1 uncultured Oscillospiraceae bacterium | reverse complement strand
AACTTTATTCAATGGATAATTGACAATTGAGAATTGAAAATTAAAAGTTGGAAATCATTAATTATCAATTATCCATTATCAATTATCAATTATTTTTGTGTTTCACCGGCTTAGCCTTTGACTGGTGGAATTTCTGCGCACTGTAAAGTCCCGTGTAGCCCGAGAGCATGTAGCTTATAGCGATCGCAGCAGCGTAGAATGGGAGTCCGTTCATGCCGAAAAGCTCGCAGCTTAAAATTATGGAAGCGAACGGACAGTTCGTAACGCCGCAGAATACTGCGATCAGTCCGACAGCCGCACCGAATGACGGGTCAAGCCCGATAAGTCCGCCGAAAACACAGCCGAATGTAGAGCCAACAAAGAAGCTCGGAACGATCTCACCGCCCTTGAAGCCGCAGCCAAGGGTCAGCGCCGTAAAAAGAAGCTTGAGCAGGAAAGCTATCGGATCGGCATTTCCCGTGAACGCACGCTTTATAACGTCCATTCCCGCACCGTTGTAGTCCGTTGTGCCGAGAAGGACTGTCAGAACAGCAACAATAAGACCGCCTGCTGCAATTCGGAAATAGGGGTTCTTGATATATTTTGCATATAATTCGCCCGATTTATGTATAACGCTGCAAAAAAGTACACTGACAGCCGCACAGGCAATGCCGAGAACGATAACACGAAGCATCTGAACAGCATTTTCCGCCGAAAGAGTCGGAACTCCGCTGACAATGAAGCTCTCCGCCTCCGCACCGAGTGCCTTTGCCGTCATAGCCGAGGTCACGCCCGAAATCATGCACGGAACGAGTGCCGAATACTGCGCAGCCGCAACTATCGTCACCTCCACCGCAAAAACAGCCGAAGCAACAGGCGCCCCGAACAGTGCCGCAAAGCCTGCGCTCATACCGCACATTATCAGTATCGAGCCGTCATGCTCGTCCATCTTAAAAAGCTTTTTCAGCGGTGAAACGAGCGCTCCGCCTATCTGGAGAGCCGCTCCCTCACGTCCTGCCGAGCCTCCGAAAAGGTGCGTGATGAAAGTTGCGATGAAGATGAGCGGTGCCTGACGGAATTTTACCTCCGACTCCGCCCTTGCGGCAAGGATAATTGTGTTCGTGCCTTTATCATCGGACATTTTCGTGATGTTGTAAACAAAAACGAGCAGCAGACCCGCCAACGGCAGCAGAAGCACCATAAAAGGGTTCGCCGTGCGGAAAGATGTCGCAAAGCTGAGTGCCTTTCCGAAAAGTGCGCCCACAACGCCCACCGCAAGTCCGACAATGATAGACGGAATGAACCATTTTGCGAATGAGAGCGAGATCCGCCCATAGCTGTTGCCCTTTATCCTCTGGAGCAGGGTCAGCTTTTCGGTATTTTCAATTTTTTCTTCCATAAAAACTCCAAAACCAAAGCATAAAACGTTATTCGGGCGTTTTATGCCGAAATAAAAGAACGCTGAAACAGCGGTTCTTATGACAGCATCAGAAGAAGCTCACGGAGGAGCTTGCAGCAGAGCGCTGTCGAGATGCCGCTCGGGTCATACGGCGGCGAAAGCTCGTTCATATCTGCGCCGACGATGTTAAGACCTTTCATTTTCATAAGCGCAGCCAGAAGCTCGGTGTAACGTACACCGCCTGCTTCGGGAGTACCCGTTCCGGGGAATTCGGACGGGTCGAGAACGTCCATATCTATCGTAAGGTAGACATTTTTGCCCTTTAATTCTGCGACCATACTGTCGATGCCGTCAAGGCTGAACGGAGTCATTACCGTATGCTCCTTGGCGAAATCGAACTCCGTGCGCTCACCGCTCCTTATGCCGTGCTGATAAATGTGCCTCTCGCCGACAAGCTCATAGCAGCGGCGCATTACGCAGGCATGGGAATTTCTCACCCCAAGATAATCGTCACGGAGATCGGCGTGAGCATCAAACTGCACAATGTAAAGATCATCGTACTTTTCCTTGACAGCCCTCACCGCACCAAGCGTTACAAGGTGTTCGCCGCCGAGCATAAGCGGCATTTTTCCGTCGGTGAGGATCTCTCCCGTCAGCTCTGTTATCTGGTCAAGCGCAAGGTCGGACGAGCCTATGCAAAGCTCAATGTCGCCTGCATCATAGTAAGTGTAGTCGGTGAGATCCCTGTCCTGATAGGGCGAATAGGTCTCAATGCCGTAGCTTTCCTGACGGATAGCCTTTGCGCCGAAGCGTGTGCCTGGGCGGTAGGAAGTCGTGCTGTCGAACGGTGCGCCGAAAATGACTATCTTCGAGCGGTCATATTCGCCGTCACAAGCGATAAAAGCGTTTCTTTCAGACTGCATTGTCAAGCAGCTCCTTTACATAGTTTGGTATTGCGAATGAGCCTTTGTGAAGCTCGGTGTTGTAATATTTCGTCCTTATCCCGAGAGCGTTCCACTTGTCAGCGTCAAAGCTAAGCGGCTCGACCGTCTTGGAAGCAAAGCCGAAAAGCCAGTGTCCCGAGGGATAGGTCGGAATGTGCGCCTGATAAACTCCGCATATCGGGAAAAGCTCACGAATGCGCTTGTGCGCCCTCTGCATAGCCTTTGCATCGTCGGGGTAATACGGGCTTTCGTGCTGATTTACGAGGATACCGTTCTCGGTGAGAGCATCATAGCAGTTGCCGTAGAATTCGCTCGTGAAAAGTCCCTCTCCCGGACCGAACGGATCAGTGCTGTCAACAATGATAAGGTCGTATTCGTTGTGCTTTCTGCGGACAAAACGAAGTCCGTCATCATAGAAAATGTGAACTCTCGGGTCATCAAGCCTGCAAGCCGTCTGCGGAAGAAATTGCTTGGATACCTCAACAACACGCTCGTCAATTTCGACCATGTCGATATGTTCAATACCCTCATATCGGGTAAGCTCACGGATAGTTCCGCCGTCGCCTGCACCGATAACGAGGACTTTTTTTATGTCGGGGTTCGATGCCATAGGAACGTGAGTTATCATTTCGTGATAGATGAACTCGTCCTTTTCGGTGAGCATCATAATTCCGTCAAGCGTTAAGAACCTGCCGAATTCGGGCGACTCAAAAACATCGATGCGCTGAAATTCGCTCTGCTCACTGCAAAGCTGTTTGTCTATTCTAATGGACATTTTAACGTCCTTGGTATGCATTTCGCTGTACCACAACTCCATCAAAAAACACCACACTTTTTAATTGATAATTGATAATTAGTAGTCAAGCAACAGTAGGAAATTGATAATTGTAAATTTAGAATTGACAAGACTATAT
>CAKSKU010000044.1 GCA_934465295.1 uncultured Oscillospiraceae bacterium | reverse complement strand
AAACGTTTTGCGAATAAAATTCCTGCATTATATTTTTTTGTGAGAAAGTGTCACCTATCATTGACAATTGAACATATTTGCAAGCCAAATTTGCCCTCAATCACTTGACAAGCTGCTGTAATCATAATATAATATAGATTAAACTAATTTAAATTATATTAAAAGAGGCACTTTATGAAATTTATCGGCAGAAAAGACGAGCTTGCCGCACTTGAACGTGAATATAAGCGTGAAAGCGGCTTCGTTGTAATTTACGGTCGCAGGCGTGTTGGCAAAACTACGCTTATAAAGCAGTTCATAAAGGACAAAAATTGTGCTTTTTCCGCAAAATAAAATTTATCCCCCTCTTGACAAATACATGACCTGCGCAGCGGCGGCTATGAAAAAATTCACAGCTGCATTGCACGTCAAGAAAAATTAAATGCGAAAACCGCACCCACAGGTGAAAGCTCATCTCACCTGCGGGTGCGGTCATTTTTTTGATAATATTAAGCGGAAACGCTTTACACGGTCACAATTCCCGTCAGGCTCTCTTTTTATTCCGCCTTGTATAGGAACGCCGCATTGCCGTAACTCTCCCACGCAGAGGGCAGCTCAAAGAATATCGCCTGTGGGAACGCTTTTTCGGCTTTTGAGCAGGAGGAGCACCTTTCTTATTGCTAAAACGTTCCGTCAATCGCTTGATCGACAGCGTGATAGCAATGCAGAGAGGAAAAAACGGCGTGAAAGGCCCTGCCCAGAACAGCAGACAGGCAGACGCCATTACCAACGCCCAGTTCCAGTCAAACAGCGCATGGAGCAGATATCCGACCCATACGGGTGAGTATACGACCGCAATAACGAGCATCAGAAGAAGAAAGGTTTTCACATCTTTGCATTCCTGCCATACCCAGCGGCAAAAACGAACGATTTTGTCTTTAAGCTTTGAGATCATTTCAATACTTCCTTTATGTCACACACGATGTAATTCCATTGCCTTGACGAACTTCGGGACAGCAAAGCCTTGCAATGCGCATTGGCATATCCTTGCAAGTGCGGAGGAAGCTCCCTGTTCGGCAGAACTACCCCAAAAGATGACCCCGAAATCGCAGTTTTATGATACTACGTTTTCGGGGGAATTACAAGGCCGAGTGTAAAATGTTTACAATTTGTTATTAATAGTTTAACAAATAGACTTTAAAGCTTCACCAAAAGGAAAATTAATTTATGCGGCATTATTTGCAGAACTGAAATTTGTTTAGGTGATGCGAAGCCAACTAAAGTTTAGGTCAAGCCTTTTCAAAGGCTTGTGGGTGTCCAGAGGGCAAAGCCCTTGGTCGCTCTCCGCAGAGAGCGAAATCTCCTAAACCGACAGCGTATCGTCAGTTGCAATAGCGTAATCAGTAACAAATCAAAAAGCGCAATTCACACCCGAAAGGTAAAACGAAATATGAAAAGCAAAGTTCGTAAAACCATGAAATGTGAATTGCGCCATTCTGTTTTTCTCAAAAAAATATCCTTGAAGCGAAAATCCACGAACGAAGTGAGTGAATTTGAAGCTTCAACGCAATATGAGCGGCGGTTGAATATCTGACAGATAGTCTGTTTTGTAGGTGCAGTATATGTTTTATTTCGTTGTGCAAAAAACGGTCGGATATGGAATCCGACCCTACAATTGCCGATTTTACATAAAAACAAAAGCCGGCAAAACATTCACCGACCGAACCAATTTAATATAAAAGAAAACGCCAAGACTATTGCCCTGACGCTTTTGATGTGGAGCGGATTACGAGGCTCGAACTCGCTACCTCCACCTTGGCAAGGTGGCGCTCTACCAGATGAGCTAAATCCGCATAAGTGCTATGTCAACACTATTGCACTAACTAAGCACCTATTTGTCTTTGTGGTGCTTCCGGACGGAATCGAACCATCGACACGGGGATTTTCAGTCCCCTGCTCTACCGACTGAGCTACAGAAGCATTTATAAAGACAAAAATGGCGACCCGAAAGAGACTCGAACTCTCGACCTCCGCCGTGACAGGGCGGCGTTCTAACCAACTGAACTATCGGGCCGTGTGGTGGGAACAATAGGGCTCGAACCTATGACCCTCTGCTTGTAAGGCAGATGCTCTCCCAGCTGAGCTATGCTCCCACATTTTTGTTATCACTCGGAGTTTTTTGTTTCTCTCTCGTGACGACTTAATTATAATACACTATTCTGCGGAAAAAGTCAATACTTTTTCACCTATTTTTTTGAGTTTTGTCACATTGCACAACATACTATTGCATTTTAGCTCCCACGCTTATCATATTATTACAAAAAACGCAGGCTTTATTCATGAATCGGCATGATTTTTGTGCCGAAAAGCTTATTTTTTGCTCAAAAACCGCATTGAAAAAACGATTTTTCCCGAAAAATTTTTTTAAATATCGAAAAAATCTAAACCTGCTCAAAAAAATACGCCGTCTTGGAAATATTCGAGGTCGTTTTATCCAAGAATATTTCCAAAACAGCCGAAAAATCAGCGGCAAATGTTACGCTGCCTATCACTCAAAATTTGTCCCGTCCGTGCTGTCATCGGGGACGAAGATGACCTCGGAAGCATTGTCGGACACAGCCGTCTCGGTCGAAATGCCCTCTGTCTGCTGTGCGGCTGCGCTTGTGTCGACATTGTTTGTTCCTGCTTCATCAGGGGTCTGCTCCTGCGGTGCGGTGGTCTCAGCCCTGTTCTCGGGCGGCTCGGTCTCGTCCTGCTTGATCTCGGTCAGACCTTTTGTAATAAGCGGCTTGACGAAGCCGTTCTCCTCATCATCGTATCTGAGCTGACAGGCGATGAGCTTGTTGTCGGCAACGAGGAGGTCGGCAAAGACGTTCTCGGAATACTCGGGATAGTTCAGTACCGCATAGCTGAAAAGCGTTGCCTTGTCGCCCTTATGCTCCGCAAGATCAAGCCCCTGCGCCTGCTGCATCTCGACATAGCTTTGGTAGGTATCGTTGAACTCGGACGGTACGGTCACGTCCTCACGGCGAACAGCATCGGGCTTGACGATATAGCCCTGACGGTTGAGGAACTCGACCCTTTCTGCGTTGCCCGACATTGCGAAAAACCTGTCTGAATCCGCCTCCTGCTTCGCCTTACCGAGCAGGAATACCGCTGCGGCGACTGCAAGCACAAGAAGAACAACAAGTACGCCCTTGCTTCGTGACTTGGAAGATTTACTCATTGAGATCCACTCCTTAATTTTATGCCTAATGATAGGTCATTATTGATTGGTATAATATTATGCAGGAATTGTCCCAAAAAGTACAGGCAAAGACAAGTTTTGCGCAGTTAAAATTCTCTCTTTTATATGAATTTTC
>CAKSKU010000043.1 GCA_934465295.1 uncultured Oscillospiraceae bacterium | reverse complement strand
CAACTGATATGGGTCGCCTATGAGGATGATTCTGTTTACAGTCTTCAGATCTATCGCATTCAGCAGCACGTAAAAATATGAAAGAGTGAGCATTGAACACTCATCTATGACAATATTCTTTGCACCCACATATTTTCTTTGCTTATCTTTTGCTGGTATGTAAGCACTCATTGTACTCCCATCAAAGAACCCCTGTTTTGTCAAGAATTGCGCCACAGTCAAAGCCTGGGTATTAGATGCCATGCTTCCCAAACGAACTCTAGCCTTTCCTGTTGGAGCCAATAGCAATACACCTTCTTCTATCACTTCTCTTGAAGACAAGAACGCCTTTACCACAGTTGTCTTTCCTGTACCGGCAGGACCTGTAAGCACAGAAAGACGCCTGGAACTAATTATCTCCAATGCCTTGGTTTGGTCTTTAACGGCCATAACACTTTGAGGATTTGATGCATCAAAAGCTATTGAATTCTTAACCAATGAAGACCAATCCTCAGATAATGGCTCCTTCACATCCTTCGCTGCACGGGCAGACAAACGTTTTTGTAACCATCTTTCCATGTCTGTGAATTCCCTCAACTGAATGGCTACGGAGTCCTCGGTCTTGATATACTCTAATTTTTCCTGCATGAAAGAACCTACTTTCAGCAAGTAGTCTGGAGGAAGCATCATCTTGTCTTTATCCAATTCTTCCTTCAGAAAACTATCAAGTTCTCTCATAGAAAGAAGAGTGTCCCCTAAATCTGCCTGAAATCTGAGTTTCTCTATCGTCAATGAACGAATTCTTCTTTTGTCAATAAGGGTTTCTACACAAGATGGAGCTTCAGGAATCCATTCCCCCTGTATCTGTACATCGGGAATCACTCCATAATCCACCATTTGGGTTGATATAGACGTATCACCTTCTTCACTGATTAAGTAAGGATTTGCCAATAAATCATCATAACACTCTGTTTTTTTCACCCAATATGAGATTTGTGAAGAATCAAGCTCAAAACGCGACAAAAGCATCAAGACCTGTTTCTGCTTATCGGCGGTAGCATGCCAATATGCTTTATAATATCCCAATTCAGAATTATAAGCAACCCCTGGAATCTGAATCTTACCTGACAACAAATCAGAATAAGCCTCCCATGGATTACCCTTAGGAGCCAAATACTTACCAATGCGAAGATCATGCTCTATCAAATAAGCATAATTCACTCCTATGGCACGTAGCGCTTCTGCAAATCCGGGGAATGGTCCAGAAGCTTTCTTGATATTACCTATTTGCAGGTCTATCCAACGTAATTGGCGTTTCCAATCACCTCCAACCAGTCCATGTCTGATGATTGCTTCAACAGAATCTCGGGCAGCAGCCAGAATGATCAACATACTGTGATGACTAACCTTGTCACAACCGTAAGAAAGCTCATCAAATATTTTCTGAGTATTGCCCACTTTATCCAATGTCAACTTTATTTCATTGATGGCGGCAGCCTTTGACATATGGAGTTTGTCTTTAAACACCTGTTCATCAATGGCTAAATACTCCTTATATGGCAATAGGAATCCATTTGACTCCTTCAGATTTGGTCGGATAGAATGCCCTATCATCAAATCCCATGCAGGATAGGTGTAATCCGCAGCAGAGTCAAATTCAAGAACATCATGAACACGACTCACCTCACCCAAGCCAACAATTACTCGGGCAGCATCTTCATCAACAGGATTTCCGTTCTTACAATAGAAAGCTACTAATGATTCATGCTCCACAACATCTTTCAGAAACCAATGTAGAATATCTCTTTGGCGCTGTGCACCAAATATCCACGAAGTTCCAAAAGGAGGCTCTTCATCACGTGACAAGCCTGGAAACTTAGTTTCCATATCTTCCTGTGAACCTTTGGCCAAATAGCGGAAAGGTATTCCAAATGCCGAGAAAGGAGGCACATCTATTGTTGTGGGCAGCAACTGAGAATGAGGCAACTGTTTGTTATAGGCATACACATGAACGAAGATACGCTTGTACGTATCTTCATTCATAAAACCACCATTTTCACCCTTGCAGGCAGGAAGCTGCTCAGGCTTTAGTTCACACCATTTCTTTGAAGCATTCTTATCTTCATCAAGATTATTCTTACGCTCCAAGATGTTGTGCAAAGTCAAGCAAAACGGATTAGCCGCTGGTGAACAGCAAACAGATCCATTCCAATTGTTGTCATGCCAAGGCACACGAATTGACAAATGTTTCATATATTTTCATTTAGAATTTTCTGCAAATTTAGATTGCTGCTGTGCATTATATCTGCATACTTAACGCAAACATTATTGCAAAAGTAGTAATTTTATTACGAAATAAGCATAAATTCAATGTTTTTTATACAAAACCGAAAAAAACTTGTATCTGTGCACATATCTCGCACAGATTTATTATCTTTGTCCCCAAAACAAAAAGTATTTCATAGAAGACCTCATTGAAGCATGCAATGAAGCCCTCTATGAATTTAACGGCATGAATAAAAACACAGGTGAAAGATCCTCCGTGAAGAGAAGACAATATATACTAATTTACGAATCCACATTTTGAAACCATTCAAGGTGTGGATTTTTTAGGTTACAAAAGAAGCAAGCACCCCTTCTGCAAGTCAATCCCTTCCCTTCCAACCAATGTTTTATCAAGTCTTCTCCCTGAGGTCCCATCCCGCACAACAACCTGTCGAGGGCTCTGATGCCCCGCCAACCTTGGAGCGCAGTGGTTCAGAGCGACAGTAGGAGCGGTTACATCCCTTGTCCCCTGAGGGGAAAGGTTGTGCAAATGAGTGCAAAGCCAAGCTTGCTTGAACTATGCCGAGTGCAGCCCGCTTTATCAAAAAAAAAGAAGGTTTCTGTCCCCTGTAAGGGGAATCGAAAGGTTCTTAAAGACTATTGAAGGATGATTTTAGAACCCTACGACTCTTTCACCATATTCAAAAGGAACAGCGCATTCCTAATAATATACCTCCTCCACATACGCTTCGGCTCTTTGAACAATCTATAAAGCCATTCCAAGCCATGCTCCTGCCATCACATCGGCGCACGCTCCACAGTACCAGCAAAGAAATCAAACACATCCCCATTCGTCAGCGCCTCAGCAAAGAGCGAGTCCTTCCGAGCCGTATTATAAGAATGAGCATTAACAGTATTAATGAGCAATTTGCCCTCAAGCAGTGAGGCGAGTTCCGCCTTACTACCCAAAATATTCAAAGATTTTAAACCAAACATTATAGTAATTTTTTAATTATCAAAATTGAAATAACCCAATGCCAGTACCATACACAGGCAGGAGCATGTGCATGATAAAAAGTATTTTTGACTTCACATTCTTTGTTAAACTTTGATAAAAAGGAGTCATAAGTCATACAACTTACATCAAAACGCCATATATTTGCAATCAATATTAATTAAAATAGATAAAGTTATGGCACAGACATCAATGACAGTCAGAATAGACTCACAACAAAAAGCAATGTTCGACAGCCTCTGTGAGCAGTTTGGCATGAGTGCAAATGCAGCAATCAATGTATTTGTCAAGGCGGTAATCCGCACACGAAGTATACCTTTTGCCATCAAGGCAAAGGAAAGCAAAGAAGACAAGGTTACAGCCGAAGCAATAGAAGCTTTTGAAAACATGTGCAAGGCGGCAAGAGAAAACAACATAGAAATGTCTCTTGATGAAATCAATGCAGAGATAAAAGAAGTCAGACGATTAAGAAAAGAACGCAATGGTGTACGCAGTTATTGATACCAACATATTTATATCAGCTTTTATCACAAAAAATGCCACAGCCTCAACACGCCGAGTTATCAACAGCCTTTTTGCAGGAAAAATCAAACCCTTGTACAATGATGAAATCATAGAAGAATATTCCGAGGTGCTTCATCGTTCAAAATTTCATTTGGCAGACAAAGA
>CAKSKU010000042.1 GCA_934465295.1 uncultured Oscillospiraceae bacterium | reverse complement strand
ACCACTGACCACGAAAGCGGAGAGAAAGCCAGTTCCACATTCAACAAGATGGACACGAAGATGGGCATACTGGCCACCGCCGGACTCCGCTGGTACTTCTGCGACAAGGCCGGACTCTGGGTGGAGGGCGGTCATGACGCGGGCTACGTGTCAGCAGGCTTGTCATTCAAGTTCTGATGAAGAGGCGGGAAAGTTTATAAAATAAAGGTGAGCATTGGCGGGACGAATCTACGGAGCGTGGATTCGTCCCGCCGGGGATTTTACAGGGATGATATTTATTCGTATCTTGCCGAATAAAATTCGAGCGCTCTGAAACAATAAACAAAATGAATAAAGCAAAACTCGACCAGGTTTTCAGCCTGAATAGTAGTGACGAAGTCTTTTCTTTCATGAAAGACTATGCATATAAGAATCAAGATTTAAGTGCGGCCTTAATTCGGCACTTTTTTCCTGACGACATTGACTTGGACTCACTTAGGGCTGAGGTCAGGAATATTATTTTCTCCGTTGATGAGAGCGGAGACAGATGGGGGCCATCACTAAACTGGTATCAGATAGCCGACCAATTGAGGCGAATGATGGATAAGGCCAGATATTATGATCACGAAGGCGAATTTGATGCAGCGGCGTCAATTGCGTCCGAGGTAATCCTTTTTGTCGGAATGCATTACTCAGAAGACCATGTGTATGAATGTGAGAGTTACGATGGATATGATTTCGAGACCAGGAGTGCAGCAGATCTGCTCATATCGTTAGTCGAATCTAAAGTGCTGGATATTAATACCATCAGGAGGATATCCAGTGACATTGACAAGGTATTAGGAACAACTGTATTTCAGGACGGAGGGTATTGCCTTGCAGATTTGAGTGAGCTGCAGAGTGTTCTTGAGGGCGTTTTCGATAATTTTGACGACCATTTGGCGTCACTTGATAAGATTATAGACGATGCAGGGCGAGCTGTCTATTATAGAAATCGCTGGTTGTTCAGAAAAGTGGCATACCTGAACTATAAAGAGAAGTATGATGCTGCACAGAAGACAATAGATGATAACTTTTTCGTACCGGAACTATCCAAAATGCGGATAGATTCCCAAATATTCCACGGACAAATTGAAGAGGCTATTGAATCGCTGGACAGAGCAATAGAATGTACGGAAGACTCTTCGTATGTGCACAGCTGTCATGAAAGAAAGATGGAACTGCTTGAAACAACAGGAGACACATCAAGGCTGGCAGAAGAACTTGAATATCTGATTTTGAACAGCTATTCTTCAGAATATGATTATTATCTTCAGTTAAAACATGTTCTGGAACAGTTACCTGCCAATTCTCCAAACCGGTTACATACCATCATTGAAAAGTTGGTCGATAAGAGCCGTTTTCATAGTCAGAAGGATACCGCCAGAATATGTGCAGAAGAGAACATGATCCCACAGCTGGCCGAGTGTTTGTCTTGGAATAATAACTACAACGATGAATGCTATATGGTTTTGGCTGAATATGGCAATCTGTTGGATTCTTCCACAAGGCGTAAGATCGTTGAAGAGCATATTGACCACATCCGAACGAAAGCCATCCCTACAGATAGCCGTAGATATTGTTATATCGTCAGCAGTATGAAGGCCCTACGGGATTCGTGCAGTGAAGGGCAAGCTGCTGTGAATAAACTAATTGAAGAATTCAGGACACAATATAGTCGAAGACGATCAATGATGAGAGAACTGAATAAACTTCGTTGAGTGAGTTAAGCTACATTTCCGGCGATTTCTTGCCGGTCTGTTCCGTAAAAGGACTGACATCCTATAATGTCATATTTCTATATTCGAAACAATGTAATTTTTGAGCAGCGGAGAGTTTTACATTCGATAGGATGTAATTATATTATGAAGACCCTATTGTCTGCAAAACTCAAATCCCTCCGCAAGGAGTATGGATTGACACAGGAAGACCTCGCCCTGAAAGCTTACGACATCACGAACCGGCTCAGGGCAATCTTCCGGAGTCCCACTTTGGATAGGGAAACGGCAAAAGTCAAGTTCAGGGAATGGTATAAGGATGTGAGCAAATGCTCACTCCGTGAAATGAAGGCGGCAAGGGATGCGGTGAGATCACGGGAGGATGAAATCCTGAACTACTTCATCGTCCACTCCACCAATGCGGGAGCGGAATCCTTCAACTCAAAAATAAAAGGCTTCCGAGCTTAGCTTAGAGGAGTGTCTGACCTGCCTTTCTTCATGTTCAGCTATGCTCAATCTTCGGATAGGGCTCACACGGAAGTTTGCCGGTGAGACCTAAACATGAAATTTAAATCGACCTTCTTGTATGAACCATCATGTATAATTATCGATCAGATTCCCTATGATGTAAGATATTGCTTTAGGCATGATGGAACATTCGGCTTACCTATAACCGCTTTTACCCACAATCAATCTTTCAAACATCCAACAGGAACAACATAGATTCCATCAGTCCGTCTATAGGCAAAGTCTCCTACACCAGTTAGTACCATACAAAATGCAGGTGCCTTCATTCGGGAGGTGTCAATAATATTGGTAAGTGCAGTTAATGTTTTAGCACCATCCTCAATAAGTTTTTCTCCGCCTAATTTTATCTCAATTAAACCATATGCACCATTACGCAAATGCACCACAGCATCACATTCCAAACCATTTTTATCCCTATAATGGTAAACCGAACCATCTAAAGCATCCGCATAAACACGAAGATCACGGATACACATCGTCTCAAAAAACAATCCGAATGTATTCAAATCATTAATCAGGTCATTAGGCCCAAGTCCCAAAGCAGCAACTCCCAATGAAGGATCTACATAATATCTTGTGTCAGATGTGCGCACTGCTGTTTTGCTTCTCAGATTTGGATTCCATGCCGGCATATCTTCTATCACAAATATTTTTCGTAAAGCAGTAAGGTATGCTCCTAATGTCTCATCGCTGATGTTTCCTGTCTCATTTGTTGATATATCAGCAAGAATCGTTGCTATGCTTGCTTGAGAGCCCTGATGTCTGGCATATGAACGCATTATTCTCTTTGCTCGCTCCTCGTCTCTTTTTACATTATCTACTCGCGATATATCACTATTTGTAATGGCTTTATAATACTCCGTTACTTGCGATAATGCTGCCTTTTCAGTTTTCTTTTGCAGAGACTTGGGCCATCCGCCACGACAAACGGCAAATGCAAGCATTGGTAAGGTCAGTTTATTTAATGCTCCTATTCTGTCAGGAGTAAGAAACAAATCCGACAAACTAACCTCTCCTGTAGATTCTCCTGATTCCCAAAGACTCATAGGACGCATAGTAAGCCATCCGTATCTTCCGGTTCCAGTATGATGAATTTCTTTCATATCAACTGGAACTGCAGATCCTGTAAGCATAAACTGACCATCGTCATCTCTATGGTCAACTTCAAACCGAATGGCATCCCAAAACTGAGGAACATGTTGCCATTCATCAATCAAACGTGGAGTTTCTCCTTCAAGCAAAAAACGGATATTTGTTTGTGCCATCTGTTTATACTGTTCTTGCTTTACCGGGTCGTCCATATAGATGATGCTTTTAGCTTGTTGTTCAGCCGTAGTCGTCTTACCACAAGCTTTGGGACCTTCAATTAAAACAGCACCCATTGCCTCTAACTTATCACGCAATAATTTATCTGCTATTCGATTTTTATATTCCATAGATACATAGTTTTTGCAAAGATAGGGAAATAGTTTATGAATTATATAAATTGCAATACAAATTTGGAAGTTTGGACGAAATCAATTTGGTAATTTGGCTTATTTTTGCTTGGTAATTTGGCGAATTATAATTATTTCCTTTGTAATCAGTGGATTATCAAACACTTTAGCGTTTTTTATTTATGAAAATATACTATATTTGTTTCCGATAGGATGTAATTATATTTCGAACACTCTATAGGAATGTTGTAGTCTCACTTAGATTCATTTCAAATAAAGCA
>CAKSKU010000041.1 GCA_934465295.1 uncultured Oscillospiraceae bacterium | reverse complement strand
CCGTCACGGGCAGGCGTGCCGTTGAATGCAGGGGTAGCCTTGCCGAATTCCACGGTATAAACCTGATCCTTGAAGATCTCTTCGCCATCCACACCATCGGTGTAGGTAACAGCGTACTTCTCGGCAGGAGTCGTGCCGCCTGCATCTGGGGTCATCGTGAGGTCGGTGAGAACCCACATAGTACCGTCAGAGCCGTCGCTCTCATCGCCCTCATAGCGCGTATAATTCACAAATTCGCCGTTAATCTTCAGCTTAGTGTTGGGACCGAATAGATAAGTGGTATTTTCACTTTCAACATAGCCCACAGCCTTTACATACACACCGTAATGATAGGTCTTCCCGGCTTCAAAAGCGGTGATTTTGTTTTCATAAGCGCCGCTGAAGAAATCTGCGGAAATCGCACCGGTTTTGCTGTCCAGCTCCCACCACGCAGCTCGCAGTACGTAGTATACATCATCGGGCACATCGCCGGTGAATACGGGTTTATCGCCGTCCTTGAAGCTGACAGTGGCGTCATTGATCTCCACCACATCAATAACTTTCACGGTGGTCGGCGTCATGGTCAATACATTGCTGAACCAAATGGTTTCGCCGCTATCATCCACATCGATCTGATCGGGTGTCAGGGTGATTTCTTCGCCGTTGATATAGAGCTTCGTGTTCTGATCGAAGCGGTAGCCCTCTTCCATGCCCAAGTCGGAAATCTTGAAATATACGCCATAGGTGTAACTCTTTCCAGCTTCAAATTCCGTAATGAGCTTGCCGTTGTAACGCTCGTTCCAGTAGTCGCTGGAGGTAATGCCATAACCGCTGCCGTCATTGGCGTCCCAACGCTGATGATCGGTGTCAACGATAGGGTCAATGATACCGGTGCTGAAAAGCGGTTTATCTCCGGCATTAAAGTTGATAACGGCATCAAGTCGGATTTCTTCAACAGCCTGACCGGGACGCAACTCTGTTCCATATTGAATGAGGCAGGTTTTTCCGTCATCCATCACCATGACCCACGAACCGGACGGCAGACTTGCTCCGTTCAATGTAACATTTTCTCTGTTTGTCAAATTACTGTCGAAGGTATAGCCGTCTTTCGCCTGAAGTTTCACGGAATATCGGTATCTTCCGCCCTTCTCAAATGTATTGAATTGAACATTGCCGTCCGAATAGCAGTTTTCATCGGAATACCAGTAAGCAACCGTGCTCACGGTGTCGTTGGCATCCTTCTCACGCTTTTCCCAGCACTCAAAGAGAATATCATATTTATCCTGATTAGTGCCTGTTCGCTTGGCCGATGCCTTGGGGGTGTTGCCCGGCTGATAGTCGAGTTTCACATTCGCAACATCGACGGCAGTGAGCGTGCTGTTTTGTTTGGTCGGTGTAATTGTTGCAATACCAGTAACATACACAGATTGTCCGTCCAGATTCACACTAATATTTTGCTGCTCAACCGTCCAACCATTTACAGTAACAGCGGTTTCGCTGCTGAAGGAATATCCATCCTTCGGCTTCAGCATAAGGAAATATACATATTTTTCCC
The DNA here is from genome assembly GCA_934465295.1 of uncultured Oscillospiraceae bacterium. Classification (GTDB taxonomy): domain Bacteria; phylum Bacillota; class Clostridia; order Oscillospirales; family Ruminococcaceae; genus UMGS363. The sequence goes on along the minus strand of CAKSKU010000041.1, from coordinate 2,761 downwards.
CGCTTTCAAATTCCGTGATGGTCGGAAGAGAACCGTGTGCTCCGTTGTCGGAATACCAGGCGGCAACGGGTTCGTTGCCTTTGAACTGCTGCCAGCATTCATAAGCGATTTCATATTTATCGGCATCGGCATTATATACCTCGGCGGTTGCCTGTGGGGCATCACCCGGCTGATAGTTGAATTTCATATTCTGGATCGTTGCCGCAGTGATGGCAGTCGACGCTGATGTGGGTGACCAATGGGCTTTCAGGGTAATGTCAGTGGTGATCTTGGTATCAAAGGTGTACTGCGTATCGCCTAAATACCAGCCGGCAAAATCATAGCCGTCTTTCTTCGGATCGGAGGGCTTGATGGCAGAGGTATTGCATATCTCCTGCTGATCCACATCGCTGCCGCCGTCAGAGTCAAAAGTGACGGTATGGGTATCAATGGTGCATCCAAATGTGCCGCAGTTATCAAAGGTGCCGCCTTTCAAAACGATCTCTGCCTTAGAAAAAGTCTCTCCAGCTACCCCATTTCCTATATAGCCGTAGTAATCAGAAAAGTATCGGGTACAATCTTTTATCGTACCGCCGCTCATGACAAAACGACCGACATTCGCAATATATACGCCGCCGCCAGTGCCATCGATAGTTGTGACAGAGCATCCTTCGATCAGACCATCGTTCATCTCAAATTTGGCTTTGTCTTTGACGATGACTGCACCGCCATTTTTAGTTGCCTTACAGTTCTTGATGGCACCGCCGTTCATAATGAAAGTACAGCCGCTGCCTATATCAATTGCACCGCCGTCATCACCAGCCCGGCAGTCCTCAATTGCACCGCCGTTCATAATGAATTGACCGTTGGTTTCCAAATCTACGGCAGCACCGTCTCCACTGTACTCATCGATTATCTTTTCATAGCAGTTTACGATACTGCCACTCTCCAGGGTCAGAACACCGCCCTTAATGAAAATGCCGCAGTTTTTTTCCTGTCCATCGATCTTGCCACCGGTACCGCTGTCCTTTATCGTCAGGTTCCCGTTTTTCCTCACCCAGATTATACCCGTATTTTCCGAACTACAGCTCAGGGTATGTCCGTTCAGATCCAAGGTCACGGTGCGTTCCACATACAGTTTCCCAGTGGTTTCAATATTGCTGCTAAGCTTGATCTCAGTACAATCCGCATTATTTAGCGCCGCCGTCAACTCTGTTTCGTTAGTGACGGTGGTTGTATTGGCAGCGAAGGCCGTAGCCGCCGTCATCGGCACCAGCGACAGCACCATGCACAGCGTGAGCAGGACTGTCAGCAGCTTTGTATTAAACGCTTTATTCTTCATAGTCTTAATTTCCTTTCTTAAAGTTTTTGTCCGCATTCGGAGCAGAAAACACTGTCCGGCTTCACGACCGCGCCGCAGTTCGGGCATTTTCTGCCGAGCTTTGTTCCGCAGTGATCGCAGAATTTTGCGTCGGCGGAAAGCTGCTTCTTGCAGTTTGGGCATACGATCATGCCTGCCGCTACAGTTTGACCGGCACCGGTCACGACCACGGGTTTTCCGCCGGTCATAATGGCATTTTCTATCACTTGAAAAACCTCGCCGGGGAGCTTTTTCTGCTTGAACGCACCCATGCCGGCGGTAATCGCCAGTGGCCATGCCACAAACAGACCGATGGCGCCTGCTCCTATTTTATCCGACCACTGACCTTCACCGATACTGACATTCAGCTTGTCGCCCATCACCGCCATCTGCACGGTAATAGCCAGCCGCATTCCCGTAAGGGTTTTCCAGCCGTCTTTCGGCTGGCTTGCCTGCATAACGTAGCCCTCCGTAGTCTCGGAGCTTTGCACCTCCATACCCTTCTCGGTGCGAAAGAAACCCTCTAAGCGGGTAACGATCTTTTGCATATCCGTGCCATTTAACATAAATACTCTTGATTCATTCATTTTGATTGCCTCCATTCTGAAATTTCAAACAGTTTGTTTTTGGATGAATACCTTGTTTATCTCAAGCTCGTTTTCCAAATGCTGAGATACGCTGTCGGCTATGGCAGTCGTTGCCCGCCGGATACCGGCGTCGGACAGACCATCGCAGTGATGTATCATTGTTACAGTCAGTTCCGTTCCCGTTTCCTGTTCATCTACGGATATAGAAAAGCTGCTCAAATTACCGTACACCGACATTTTCGTTAAAATAGTGGATGCGTCTGTTTTTTCATATTCGGCACCGTTTTTATCCAGCACTTCATAAACGGCGAAGATCACATATTGCCTTTTATACGGCAGTATTATTCTTGTTGTTTTACTGTCCGGCAAAGCGGAAAGCTGCATATTCATCGTTCGGCGCCTCCTTTTCATCACGGTTCTATGGTAAACCGCTTTTGTTATAATGTTATTGCTTTTCAATATAGCCGCTGATAGGCTCGGCATACATATTGTCGTCGGTCACGGGCTTATAGCGCTTGCCGTCGTACACATCGGTAAAGCCGTTTGTCGCTTTGTAGATCTCATTTGTTTCGGTATCATACACACGCTCATAGCCGAGAGTGGCGTCGCTCTGCTTCTGGCTCATAATGTCCTGACTTTTGTTGCGGTTCTCCCAGGAGGACATAAAGCCGTCCATGGTCGCATCGAAGTTCTGGCTGATCTGCTGAGCAAGGGCAACCTTTTCATTGCTTGCCTGATTGGTGGTACTGACAAAGCTCTCGGAATACTGCAGGGTTTTGAAGCAATCGGTCAGCACACCTTCCCACTCGATAAAGGTGTCCTTTGCGGCGGTAAC
>CAKSKU010000040.1 GCA_934465295.1 uncultured Oscillospiraceae bacterium | reverse complement strand
TCCCATTCATCAATAATATATTGGTGATGCGTCTGCAGGTGTGGCGGAATAGGCAGACGCAAGGGACTTAAAATCCCACACGTATATCCCACACGATATCGTGCAAACCCCTGATTTTACTGGCTTTCCAGAAAATCAAAAAATATTAAGTTGTTCATCCATCGGAAATATCCCTCCAAATATCAGGGAAAACCCCTCCGATTGATGTATATACACACCATGCTGGTGTGGCGGAATAGGCAGACGCAAGGGACTTAAAATCCCTCGGGAGCAATCCCGTGCCGGTTCAAGTCCGGCCACCAGCAGTATGGCATGAGGAAGAATCCCGGTTAGTTTGCTGCTGCTCGGGGTTCTTTTTCTTTGTAATTTGGTATAATTCCGGCTATCGCATTTGCGGATATAACCTTGTTCTTATAGTTCAGATGAGCATAGATATTCATGGTGGTGGAAATATTACTGTGTCCCAGCCATTCCTGAATTGCTTTCAGGTCTATACCGCTGTCATATAAAAGCGTAGCACAGCTATGGCGTAAATCTTGGAATCTGATATGCTTCAGCTCATTTTTGTCACAGACAAGCCTAAAGTGCTGTGTGACAAAATTCGGCTTAATTAAATTCCCCATAGGATCTACATTGATATATTCTCTGAACTCCTTGTTATAGGAATCACCAAACAGTTTTGCATTAAGCTGCTGATTACGTAGCAGCTTAACAAGTAGTTCTTCCAACTGAGGCACCAGAGGTAATGACCTGTTGTTTGTGACAGAAGGACCCTTAAAGGGAGATCTTGCGCATGCGCTCTCCGGCAGGACGTTTCTTTGTGTGCCCGGGGTGAACCAGTCACTGAATCTGTTGCCGGTTCTTAAGGAAATGAAGAACCAGGGAACTACTTTCGTATACGAAGCCTATGACATGGATAAGCTTTTAGCCACGGTCTGTCACGGCGATTACAGCGAAAAATGCAGGGAATGTCCTTGCATCAATAAGGACTGGAAACATGAAAAGATTCCATGCAGTAAAAAGCAGATAAAGCGTGACAACATAGACAAAGGGTGCAACAAGCTGGCACAGATCTGCAAAGAAGTAGGATTAACTGGTAAGACGCTTACTTGGGATACGGACGCAGAAGGAAACTGGGCTGAAAATGTCAAAGGAGTAGACGATTATCTGGTATCTTTACAACAAAAGAAATTAGAAGAATAAAGTTACAAATAACAATATAAAGGGATAGGACTCACACGGAAAAGTGTTTGTTCTTTTAATAGTAAAAAGCAGGGAGAGTTAGATTTTGTCATAGAATATCAGGGAAAGATTCTTGAATAACCTCTTTCTTGTAGTGCATGTTGAACGTGATACGTCACGAAATTTTCTCTCATTACGGCATACTACAATTATCGAAATTATACAAATCATGCACTTTAAAAAAAACAGCTAAAAATACGTAAAATTATTTTTACGAACTACCGGTGATGGCTTGCACCATATACAGGAAAATGATACTATAAAAATTAAGAGGACAAAGTCCGGAAAAGAGAAAATAACAGAAAAACGAATGATAAATAAAGAACCAGGGGTGGTTGCATGAAGAAGAAAATAATCGCTGTGACTTGCGTTCTGATGCTTTGTCTGGGGCTGATCGGCTGTGGAGCGGAACATGCCGATAAACCGCAGGAACTGATCCGGGGAGCAGCACCGGGGTATTATGACGGCCTCATCCGGGTGGGGATGATCCAGACGGGAAAAGAGTCTGACTGGAGAGATGCCAACACGAATGATTATTTGAACACCTTTACAAAGGAAAGAGGATATGATCTGATCTACATTGACGGCAATTCCAGTTCTGACCGTCAGGTAAAAGCGATGTACGATCTGATCCAGCAGGAGGTAGACTACATTATCCTGCAGCCCATCGTAGAGACTGGATGGGAGGATGCTGTACATGCCGCAAAGGAAGCGGGAATTCCGGTGATCGTAGCGGATCGTAAGATTTCGGTGGATGAAGATGAATATGTATCCTGGATCGGTTCAGATTTTGAAGAAGAAGGTCATAAAGCGGTAGAGTGGCTGGAACAATATTTAACGGAGCAGGGACGGGAAGAGGAACAGATTAATATCGTCTTGCTGGAAGGAACAGAAGGTGCCACTGCAGCCATCGGAAGAACGGACGGCATTTTACAGGGAGTGGAAGCACATCCGAACTGGACGATCGTTAACAGAGGCTGTGCCAACTTTACTCAGGGGGAAGGGCAGACCTATATGGAAGACCTTCTCAGCGAAGGCAAAGTGAAAGATATTGATGTGATCATTTCGGAAAACGATAACATGATATTTGGTGCAATGAAGGCGCTGGACCGGAACGGAATGAGTTATGGGCCCAAAGGAGACATTATTATGATCTCCTTCGATGCCTTACACGAAAGCTTTGAAAATATGATCGCCGGAAAATTACATGCGTCTGTGGAATGTAATCCGCTACTGGCATCCACAGTGGAGAAGGTCATTGAAGAACTGGAAGCTGGCAGAGAGGTGGAAAAAATATATAACACCGAGGAAAATATCTATACCTATGAAAATGCAGCCGACTATATAGATCAGAGAAAGTATTGATTTCCGAGGATTACAAATGAAAAATTCATTAAACTATAAAATCGTTCTGGCTATTGTTATCATAGTATGCATTATGGATGTAAGTTTCATTTTTGTAAACTATGTCAATTATATGAATGTCAACCGGGACTATACAGATTCCCTGGCGCAGACAGTGGCGAATACCTGCAGGCTGGTAGTAGATGGAGACAGCGTGACAGGCTACCTCGACGACAGACGGAGAAATACAGCCTATTATGAAGTGTGGAATAAACTTATCGACTACTGTAACACCAGTGAAAATGTACTGCAGATCAGTGTGGTCAATTTCAGGGATGGTGGAGGCTGCTATGTATATGACACGGATCTGACAGAAAACGGAGCCTTTTTGGGGGATATCCGCCCTTATGATGAAATACAGGATTCCGTAAAGGATGAACTGATGGCATGTGAGGAAATAGAACCATTGGAATATAACGGAAGAAGTGATTATTATATTCCACTGAATTCCTCCTACAATATTCCGGTTGCCTACATTATTGTAGGGATCTCCACGGAAAATGTCAGAATGGAACAGCTGACCTATTTAGGGTATATTACGATCGTTGTTACATCGATCACCGTACTTTTTGGAATTTTTATGATCTGGTTCATGCAGCACAATGTGTTGGGACCGTTAAATGCTATGTCCAAAGCTGCTTCCAGCTATTCCGGTACGATTTTGCGGGACGACAGGGAATCCCCTATCAGCCGGATAAATATTAAAACTGGAGATGAACTGGAACGGTTGTGTGAGTCTATGAAGAAGATGGAGCATGATATCATTGCATCCAGTTCCCAGCTGGCTATTGCGGACTGGAACAGCAATCATGACAGCATGACACAGCTCTATAATAAGCGGCATTACAAAGAACAGCTAAGGGAACTGCAGGAAGATGGCACCATCGGTGTACTGTATTTCGACATTGATAACCTGAAGAAAATGAATGACACCTTCGGACACGAAAAGGGTGATGCTGTAATTTTGAAAGCGGCAGAGTTCATCCGTGGGTATCTTTCGGAACAGGCAAGCGGTTTCCGGATCGGCGGTGATGAATTCGTAATGCTGGTAAAAGACTGTACAGAACAAAAAGTGCAGGAACTGGTAAATATGATGCGGACAGATGAGAGAGGAAATTTATCGGATGTAACGGCAGAGTTTTACTGCCGCCTTGCAATCGGCGGAGCCTTTCGCAAGACGGGAGAAGCTCTGGAGGATACAATAAAACGGGCTGATGATGAAATGTATAAGAATAAACATTCCGTAAGATAATCCAGAAATCTTTCTACTGGACAGACACCCGGAAATCGCTGCTATCACTTTTCAGCCGGATCCGGTACAGATCATGATCCCATGCTGTTTTGAGCCGTGCATCCGTAATAGGCAAAGTCTCTATGGTAAGCAGACTCGCACCTTCGAAGGAGGCAACCGCTTCTCCGATGGTGATTTCCCCGGCAGAGAGAACAACCGGTTTTTCGTAGGTAATAAAGTTAAGTATAATATCTTCTGCATTTGTATGGTCTTCCAATACGACAGTGTTGGAAGACTTTTTTAATATCCCTTTTATGGTAGAAAGGACGAAGGTATGATAAGAATGGTTTATATTGTGATCTGCTGCTGCATCCCCGGAGATAATGCTCATGTACGGTAAAGAAGCAAGCAACCGAAAACAAGAGATAGACCGCCAGCACCACACTATTCCGAACCAAA
>CAKSKU010000039.1 GCA_934465295.1 uncultured Oscillospiraceae bacterium | reverse complement strand
CCCAATCTAGTATCAACATTATCAAGCTTTGTTTCAACGTTATCAAGCCTTGCCTCAACATTTCCCAATCTTGTATCAATATTATCAAGCTTTTGGTCAAAGTTATCCTGTCTCTGTTCAAACCTGTCAAGCTTTTGGTCAAAGCTGTCCTGTTTAGCCTCAACGCTGCTCAATCTCTTATCAAAGTTATCAAGCTTTTTGTCAAAGTTATCCTGTTTAGCCTCAACGCTGCTCAATCTCTTGTCAAAGTTATCGAGCTTTTTGTCAAAGCTGTCCTGTCTGCTTTCAAAGCTTGCCATTCTGTTTTCAAGCTTATCCTGCCTGTTGAGCATTTCACGCTGGTTATTCTGCAGTCCGTCGATATCAGAGTGTATCTTTGTGATATCCGAATGCATTTTTTTCTGTTCTTCAAGTATTTGAAGCAAGATCTCGTCTGTATTCATACCGTTCAGCCTCCGTAGATATATTATACACCAAGGCCGGCACCTTTGTCAAGGGGGCGTTCGGAGCTTTTCGATCCTGTCAAGCCTTGAAATCCTTATCGAAATATGTTATACTTATTTCATTAAAGCTCAGAATATAAAATCAAAGGGACGGGAAAATGCGGTATAAAGCTATTGTTGCTGTGCTTGCGGTCGGTCTTGCGGCTGCAACGGTCTGCGCAGATTATTTTATCACAAATGAAAAATTCGGCGAACGCATTGCCGAGAATGACAAGTACACGCTTCTCGGTGCTGACCCACATGCACTCTACGGCGGCTATACCGTTGAGGAGCTGGGGGAGAACTATGAAAAGCCGACCGCACTTCTCGGAAAGGTGTCGGTAAATGTGCCGCTGATCGATCAGTATCCCGAACTGCCCGTCGGATGCGAACCGTCCTGTGCCGCCGCAGTGCTGCAAATGCTCGGCTTTGAAACGGATAAGCTCGACTTCACCGACAATTATCTCGGCTGGGACGACAATTTTTACTATGATAAGCATAAGCAGTCATACGGACCCGACCCGAGAAAGGTTTTTGCGGGCGATCCCTATAATTGGGGCTACGGCTGCACAAGCGAGGTGCTTGCAGCCTCGATGAACCGATTTTTTGCGGAAAAAGGGCCGTCCACCGCAGAATATAACGCCATTGCGCTCAAAGAAAACCTCAACTCGGCTGATATTGAAAAGCTTATCGATGAGGGCGTGCCGATAATAGTCTGGGCAACGATCGATATGAAGCCGCTCAACTACCGCAAGCCGTCCGAGTGGTACATAAACGGCACTACGGAAAAATATATCTGGTACGGCAATTCGCATACACTCGTCTTGTGCGGCTACGATACGAACTGCTATTACTTTATGGATACGAACGGCAAAAAGGAGATCACCGCATATATGAAATCTTCGTTCCTAAACCGATTTGAGGACAACGGCTTTCAGGCGGTCGTCGTTAAGATAACACGAACCAATGAATGAACCATAGAGAACATATACCATTAAAAATAGTATAAAAGCGGTGCAGTCACATCCAATTTTCCGTGACTGCACCGCTTTTACGGCATAGGGGTTCATCCTTACTTAACTTCGTACCTGATCCAAACCGCACCGCTGTCAAATTGTGTCACATTCTTCAGCTTGAGCTGTGTAATACTAAACACCAATAAAATAAAGAAAAAATCTGCGCCGAAATCCAATATATTCGAGATTGTCGGCTTGATTTTTTTCTAAATTTTAAATGGTGTTTAGTATAACAGGTCGCTCCTGCGGAAGTCCGTCAAAGACCGCAGCCATTCCGCTCCTGCCGTCAATGCCCGCACCTATAAGAACACTCACCTCATCGAGCAGCTCGGCAGCAAGAAAAGCCGAATTTATGTGACCTCCGCCGACAACCGCCATCCTCTTTACGCCGAAGCTTTCCGACAGTATCTCGCAGACACGCTTAAGGTCGATCCTGTCCTTTCCGCAGGCTATCCACGAAATATGCCTGCCGTCAAGATAGCCGAGATATTTTCAGCTGACATTTTCGCTCGTTACAATGAGCAAGGGTCTTTCGCTGCCAAGATCGTCATTCCAGAGCAGAGTACCCTTTGTGTCCATAACGATCTCATATCCGTCAGCATCTGTGGCTTTTGAGATTTTTTCCTCTCCGAGAGGGCTGCTTTTATCCGAATGGAACTCGCCCGAAAGCGCCATTTCAAGCTGTGCTGTCACACGTCCGCTCACACGGCTCGGCGCATCAAGACTGTCAAGCGTTTCGTAATATTCCTGCACTCCGGGGAGATGTTCAGTCATTGAACAGTCGATCCGTCCGTCTAACGAGGTCATCATGTGGCATACAATGTAAGGCTTTTTCATAGAAATTAACTCCTTTACAGTTTAAACATTTACTTTTTCAGAAGCTTATATCTATTATACGATCTAAAGTAAACTCCAAGTCAAGACCTTTTCGCTGATTCTCTAAAATAATTTTTGCCGGAGGAATTTATCCCATAATAAATATCATAAGAAAACCGCCTCCGTCGTGAAAAACGGAGGCGGTCAATATTTATGCTACTGACAAATTACTTGCCGGTAAATCTTATTTACCATAATATGCAAGTCTAAGGAGCTCCTTAAGCTCGTCAATTCTCGGGAGTCTTGGGTTAGCAGTTGTGCACTGGTCATCGAATGCCTTGTATGCGAGCATTTCAATTGCATCATCATAAACCTTAGGATCGATGTAGGATCTGCTGTCGGTCTTGCCTGCTTCGGAAATGGAGAGAGGAATATTAACTTCCTTCATGAGCTTTCTTACTGCATCAGCAAGTGCCTTAACGCCCTTTTCAACGGAAGCGTCCTGAGGAACGAAGCCCATGAGCTTAGCGATCTCAGCATAACGCTCAGGAGCGATATAGTGATCGTACTTAGGCCATGCAGCGAACTTTGTAGGTGTCTGCTGACCGTTGTATTCGATAACGTGTGGGAGGAGGTATGCATTTGCAAGTCCGTGAGGAATGTGGAACTCACCGCCGAGCTTATGTGCGAGGGAGTGGTTTACACCGAGGAATGCGTTTGTGAATGCCATACCTGCGATACAGGAAGCATTGTGCATCTTCTCTCTTGCAAGCTTATCAGCTGTCTTGTAAGAATCAGGGAGATACTCAAATACGAGCTTGATAGCGTGGAGTGCGAGAGCGTCTGTATAGTCTGTTGCAAGAACAGAAACGTAAGCTTCGATAGCGTGTGTGAGAACGTCAAGTCCTGTGAATGCTGTGGAAGCCTTAGGAACTGTGTAAACGAACTCAGGATCAACGATAGCGATATCAGGAGTAAGCTCATAGTCAGCAAGAGGATACTTCATGTTCTTGGACTTGTCGGAAATTACAGCGAACGAAGTAACTTCGGAACCTGTACCGGAAGTTGTAGGTACGCAGACAAGCTTAGCCTTCTTACCCATCTTCGGGAACTTGTAAACTCTCTTACGGATATCCATGAACTTCTGAGCCATGCCGATGAAGTCAGCATCGGGGTTCTCATAGAAGAGCCACATTGCCTTTGCAGCGTCCATTGCGGAACCGCCGCCGATAGCAACGATGCAGTCAGGCTGGAAGGAGTTCATAACGCCTGTACCCTTACGAACTGTTGTAAGGTCAGGATCAGGCTCAACTTCGCTGAAGATCTCGATAACGGGGTGATTTTCGTTCTTATTGAGCTGATATGTGAGTCTGTCAACATAGCCGAACTGAACCATTCCGGGGTCAGCTACGATCATAACTCTGTGAATTTCGGGCATCTTAGCAAGATACTGAACAGAACCCGGTTCAAAATAGATCTTTTCAGGAACCTTGAACCACTGCATGTTAAGTCTTCTCTTAGCGATCTTCTTAACGTTGATGAGGTTCTTAGCTGTAACGTTCTCGGAAACGGAGTTCTTACCATAAGAACCGCAGCCGAGTGTAAGGGAAGGAGCCATGGAGTTGTAAACGTCACCGATAGCACCGAAGGATGCAGGGGAGTTAACAACGATACGGCTTGCATTCATGGACTCACCGTAGAGATCAGCGAGTTCATCATCGGATGTGTGGATAACAGCTGTGTGACCTGCACCGTGCTTGAGCATTTCCTTACAAAGTTCGAAAGCGTGTTCGTGTGTGTCGGACTTAACAACTGCAAGTACAGGAGAAAGCTTCTCAAGTGCGAGAGGATACTTGTTAGCGTCTGTGCCGCCGATCTCAACGCAGAGTACCTTTGTCTCCTTAGGAATTGTGATTCCTGCCTTTTCAGCGATCTGCCAAGGATACTGACCAACGACCCAAGGACGTACAGCCATCTTTTCTGTGTCGATGATGGTTTCCTGGATCTTCTTAACTTCGGAAGGCTTTGCAAAATAGCAGCCGTGATACTTCATGAAGCCAACAGCCTCATCATAAATTTCCTGATCGATGATAGCAGCCTGCTCGGATGCGCAGATCATACCGTTATCGAAGGACTTGGAAAGAATAAGGTCGTTAACAGCCTGCTTAACGTTTGCAGACTTTTCAATATAGCAAGGTGTGTTACCGGGGCCAACGCCGAGTGCAGGCTTACCTGCGGAGTAAGCAGCCTTGACCATTCCCGGACCGCCTGTTGCAAGGATAGTTGCAACGTCGGGGTGATTCATAAGAAGACCTGTTGCTTCGATGGAAGGATATTCGATCCACTGAATGCAGTTTTCGGGAGCGCCTGCCTTGATAGCAGCGTCACGAACGATCTCTGCAGCCCTCTTGGAGCACTGCTGTGCGGATGGGTGGAAGCCGAAGATGATCGGGTTTCTGGTCTTCATACAGATGATAGACTTGAACATTGTTGTGGAAGTCGGGTTTGTTGTAGGTGTAACACCGCAGACGATTCCGAGAGGTTCAGCAACCTCAACGTAGCTTTCATCGACATTGTCTTCGATGATGCCGACTGTCTTTTCGTGCTTGATGGAGTGCCAGATGTATTCTGTGGAGAAGATGTTCTTTGTAACCTTATCCTCGTAGATACCTCTGCCTGTTTCTTCGATAGCCATCTTTGCGAGTTCGCTCTGAGCGGAAAGACCTGCAAGAGCCATAGCCTTTGTGATCTTGTCGACCTGAGCCTGATCAAGCTTCATGAATTCTTCAAGAGCTTTCTTTGCGTTAGCAACAAGGCCGTTGATCATTTCAGCGGTTTCAACCTTTGGTGCTGCAGCAGCTGCGGTAGTTTTCTTGTCTGCCATTTTCAAATTTCCTCCCGATTTGATTTTAGGTTTAGCGCATTTCTGCGTTTTTCCCTATATTAAATTAATAATTCTGGGCATTTTCTTCGGGGTCAGAGGATACTTCTTCCCCGACCCATTAATATAATATCACATTGTTAAAGTTTTGTCAATACCGATACATTAATTTTTTTTGGAATTATATGAACTTTATTCAATGGATAATTGACAATTGAGAATTGAAAATTAAAAGTTGGAAATCATTAATTATCAATTATCCATTGTCAATTATCAATTATCAATTATTCTTGTGTTTCATCGGCTTAGCCATTGATTGGTGGAATTTCTGTGCACTGTAAAGTCTCGCCGGGTATTATATGAACTTTATTCAATGGATAATTGACAATTGAGAATTGAAAATTAAAAGTTGGAAATCATTAATTATCAAT
>CAKSKU010000038.1 GCA_934465295.1 uncultured Oscillospiraceae bacterium | reverse complement strand
TCGGCTGTGATAACGAGGTTGTCGCCGTCAAGGTCAAGCTTGATATCTTCCTTTTCAAAGCCCGGAAGTTCAGCTTCGAGAACGAACTTGTCGCCCTCATCTTTTATATCGGTCTTGCAGCTTGCAAGTGCCGTTCCGCTGAAGAAGTTATCTTCAAAATCGTGGAATGCGTTAAAAAGGTCGTAAGTTTTCTTTTCAAAAGGTGTAATACCATACATAAAGATCTCTCCTTTGGGTTCTGTTTTTCTTTTTGTTTGAAATGAACGTTTTGATTTTTTATGCTCGGCTCATCGCCTTACATATTCTTCATTGTTCTTTCCATCGGTACCATTTCCTTTCTTTCATTGTCTATATGATACCCCCCTTATGTGATGAAATTATGATAGGTTTGTCAATGTTCAAAGAAAATTAGCAGTCTTAGTGTGAGAGTGCTAATTTCCTTGTTTATCCACGTAGATGCGTGCTTTTTCGACAATGTTAAGGTGAGAATCACAGCTTAACATAGGCTTAACATAGATTAGCTTTCGGAATTAACATTGGAAGAGTTACAATAACATTGTGCCAAAAAGGAAAATATGATAATTTGAAAGGTATGGTATCTATTATGAAAAAGACAACAACAGCTATTATCGGAGCAGTTTTATCCGCAGCACTTCTCGCAGGCTGCGGCAGCACGGAAACTTCACACACAGTTTCCACAGACGGTTCAACATCAATGGAAAAGGTCATCGGAATTTTAAGCGAAAGCTATTCCGAAAAGCACCAGAACGTTAAGATCACATACAACCCAACGGGTTCTTCCGCAGGTATCTCCGCAGTAGGCGAAGGAAGATGCGATATCGGACTTTCCAGCCGTGCGCTCAAGGACGATGAAACGGCAACTTATGATTCCGCTATCGTTGCTTATGACGGCATCTCTATTATAGTAAACACCGAAAACAAGATCGACAACCTCTCCGTTTCCGATATTGCCGATATCTACACAGGCAAGATCACAAACTGGTCCGAACTCGGCGGCGATGATAACCCGATCGTCTGCATCGGCAGAGAAGCTGCATCGGGCACCCGTGATGGTTTTGAATCCGTAACAGGCACAAAGGATTCCTGCGTATATGCTCAGGAGCTTACTTCAACAGGCGACGTTATCCAGACAGTTTCCTCCAACCCAAATGCTATCGGCTATGCTTCAACAGCTTCCGTAAAGGACACGGTAAAGACACTCTCCGTTGAAAATGTAATGCCTACGAATGATACTATTCTCGACGGCAGCTACAAGATCAGCAGAGCATTCTACTTCATCACAGTCAAGGGCAAGGCACTTTCCGATGACGCTCAGAAGTTCTACGATTTCTGCATGAGCAGCGAAGCAGATGAATATATTGCTTCTGCGGGTGCAGTTCCAACAACTAAGTAAACCAAGTGAGGCTCTTTATGGAAAGATCGGTCATAGTAAATTCAGTCAGCGGCGAAAGTGAAGCGGAACGCAGGAAAGACAACGTCCTGCGCACGCTTTCCAAGGCTTCGGACAAGGTAATGTCGGGATTTTTCACGATATGCGGTTCGGCTTCTATCGCACTTGTAATTGTTATAACAGCATTTCTTGTAAGCTCGGGCGTTCCTGCTATCCGTGAGATCGGACTTAAGGAGTTCCTCTTCGGAAAGGTATGGCAGCCGACTGCGGCAGAGGCTTCTTATGGGATCCTCCCGTTCATACTCTCCTCCTTCTATGCAACGGCGGCAGCGGTCGTTATCAGCGTTCCGCTCGGAATCCTTACAGCGGTTTTTATCACACAGTTCGCAGGCGAAAAGCTTGCTTCGTTCCTCTCCTCCGCAGTTGAGATGCTCGCAGGTATCCCCTCGGTCGTATATGGTCTTCTCGGAATGATCTATATCGTTCCTGCGGTAAGAAACACATTCGGACTTCCCGACGGTGCCTGCCTTTTCGCAGCAGTTATCGTGCTTGCGGTAATGCTTCTTCCGTCCGTTATCTCCGTTTCGGCGAGTGCAATAAGAGCTGTTCCCCACGAATACACAGAGGGTTCGCTTGCACTCGGCGCAGACAAGACAGAAACTATTTTTAAAGTAATTCTTCCTGCCGCAAAGAGCGGTATCTCCGCCGCAGTTGTCCTCGGTATAGGCAGAGCGGTCGGCGAAGCAATGGCTGTAATGATGGTTTCGGGCAACGTCCCGAATATGCCGAAGCTTTTCGGCAGCGTTCGTTTCCTTACAACGGCTGTTGCGAGTGAAATGTCCTATTCTTCGGGACTTCACAGAGAAGCACTTTTCTCCGTTGCACTTGTGCTGTTCGTGTTTATCCTTGTAATAAATCTTGTGCTGAACCTTTTAACAAGAAAGGGAAAGAATTAAGATGAATGATAGAAATACTGCTGTCCGCAGAGTAAAAAGCGGAGCGCTGAAAGCGTCTATATATGTATCGGCTGCTGTTGTGTGCATTCTGGCTGCGGCAATTGCAATAGTCGTGCTTGTAAAAGGACTGCCGCATATAACATTGCAGTTCCTGACCGAAAAGCCAAGCCTTTTGACGGGAACGATAGGAATCCTCCCTAACATTTTAAACACGCTTTATATTATATTCTTCACAATGGTGATCGTTATACCGCTCGGCATCGGTGCGGCGGTATATCTTAACGAGTATGCGAAAAACAAGAAGCTGACGGGTCTTATCGGACTTGCTGCGGAAACGCTTTCGGGTATTCCGTCGATAATCTACGGACTTGTCGGAATGTTGATATTCGTTCAGTTCTGCGGCTTCGGCACAAGCCTTATCGCAGGCGCAATGACGCTCGTTATCATGACGCTCCCCACAATAATGAGAACCACCGAGGAAAGCCTTAAAGCTGTTCCCCAGAGCTACCGTGAGGGTGCGCTCGCACTCGGTTCGGGCAAGTGGAGAATGCTCCGCACGGTCGTTCTTCCAAGCGCAGTTGACGGTATCATCACGGGTGTTATCCTTGCTGTCGGCAGAATTACGGGCGAATCGGCTGCGCTGTTCTTCACCGCAGGAATGGCAAACGAGATCTACGGCTTTGCACAGGCTGCTTCAAGCGGCAATGCAGGCTCAACGCTCACAGTTTCGCTTTATATGTATGCAAAGGAGCGAGGCGAATTTGATACGGCTTTCGCTGTCGCTGCGATACTTCTTATACTCACGCTGCTGCTCAATCTCTGTGCCAAATATGTACAGAAGCACTTTGCAGAGCGCACATAAATGAGGTCTTTTTATGGCTAATGAATCAATTATTACCGCTGAAAATTTAAATTTGTGGTATGGAAATAATCACGCACTCAAAAATATCACCATAAAGCTCCCGAGAAACCGCATAACCGCTCTTATAGGTCCTTCGGGCTGCGGAAAATCGACTTTTCTCCGCTGTCTCAACCGAATGAACGATCTTGTTGACGGCTGCAGGATCGAGGGAAACATCACACTCGAAAACGAGGATATCTACGGCGATATGGACGTGACAAAGCTCCGCCGCCGTGTCGGAATGGTGTTCCAGAAGCCCAATCCGTTCCCGATGAGCATTTATGACAATGTTGCATACGGTCCGAGGATCCACGGCATACGCTCAAAGACAAGACTGGACGAGATCGTTGAAAAATCGCTCAAGGGCGCAGCTATCTGGGACGAATGCAAGGACAGGCTGAAAAAATCCGCCCTCGGAATGAGCGGCGGTCAGCAGCAGCGTCTTTGCATCGCAAGAGCCATTGCAGTCGAGCCTGAAGTCCTGCTTATGGACGAACCGACTTCCGCTCTCGACCCCATTTCAACATCGAAAATTGAGGAGCTTGCGCTGGAGCTTCGTGAAAAATACACTATCATAACAGTAACGCACAATATGCAGCAGGCTGCAAGAATTGCCGACAAAACGGCGTTCTTCCTGCTCGGTGAAGCTGTTGAATTCGGCGATACGAAAACAATTTTTGAATCGCCCAATGACGAGCGCACGGCAAATTATATCGGAGGACGCTTCGGTTGAGTTTTCTCTTGCCAAATGACGTCGAATGTGGTAAAATTAAGTGAACATTATAAGAAAATGCCGGTCAATTTGGTTTGGTCGGCTTTTTCCCGATTATAACGGAGGAAAATAAATTGATCTATCTGCTTGAAGACGATGACAATATCCGCAAGCTTGTGTGCTATGCATTGACAAAGGACGGCTATGAAGCAAAAGGCTTCGCACTGCCGAGCGAGTTCTGGGCTGAATTCGGAAAAGCCGAGCCGCAACTTCTCATTCTTGATATAATGCTCCCGGAGGAGGACGGACTTACTGTATTGAAAAAGCTTCGTGACGGCGGCAGCAGCGTCCCCGTTATAATGCTCACCGCCAAGAGCAGCGAATTCGACAAGGTGACGGGTCTTGACAGCGGTGCGGACGATTATCTCGCAAAGCCGTTCGGTATGACCGAGCTTTCCGCAAGAGTCCGTGCGCTCCTGCGGCGTTCCTCCAAGGGATCTGACGAGGATAAGTCTTTGCTCCGAAGCGGCGGCATCACCCTTGATGACAAAAAGCATATCGTCCGCTCGGACGGCGAGGAGGTCACGCTCTCGTTCAAGGAATACAGCCTGCTTGCGGCGCTGATGAAAGCGAACGGCAGCGTTATTTCCCGTGAAAAGCTGCTGACCGATATCTGGGGCGAATATTACGAGGATTCGAGAACACTCGATGTTCATATAAGAAAGCTCCGTGTAAAGCTCGGCGAAAACGGCTCGCTTATCAAGACGATAAAAAATGTCGGTTACAGAATAGGCGGAGAGGAAGCGTCCGATGACTAAAAAGATATTTCTTACGGAGCTGCTCGCTTCGTGTATGGTGCTTGTGCTTGTGATAGGTCTTATCTTTGGCATACTCATCGATGTTTTTGAAAAAGAACTGACGGACGAGCTTTCTACGGAAGCACACTTTATTGCTGCAACAGCCGAGGAATACGGCGAGGGCTGCCTTTATACATTTGACAAACAGGACAGGCGCATCACGCTCATCGCCAGTGACGGCAATGTTATTTTCGATACGAAAGCAGACCCGTCCTCAATGGAAAATCACGCTGACCGCAAAGAGGTAAGATCGGCATTGGAAAACGGCGAGGGCAGCTCGGTAAGAAAGTCCGACACATTTATGACAAGGACGATATACTATGCGGTGAGCCTCGATGACGGCAGCGTTATCCGTATCTCAGCGGAGCAGAATGTCATCGAAGCCATGCTGAAAACGCTCGTTGTTCCTGCCGTGACGGTGTTCCTTGCTGCGCTCATATTTTCGGGAATACTGTCATTCATCGTTTCCAGAAACATTACAAAGCCGATAAATGAAATAGATACGGAAAAACCCGAAAAGGCACCTTATCCCGAGCTTGCACCGCTCACGGACAAGCTTTCCGCACAGCACGAAACGATACAGAAACAGCTCCGTGACGCACAGCGGAGCAAGGAGGAATTCCGCCTTATCACCGAAAATATGAGCGAGGGCTTCGTCGTCACCGATACGAAAACGAGCGTCCTCACCTATAATACGGCGGCTTCAAGGATACTCGGCATCGAAAAAGATGCAGGCAGCGTTCTCACGGAGTTCTGCGACGTTGCGGAAAAAGCCGTAAAGGGAAATCCTGCCGAATCCGAGATACGCATCAGCGAAAAAATATACCGACTCATCGCAAACCCCGTCTTTGACGAGAGCAAAATAATCGGCGCAGTAATTGTTATCCTCGATGTCACCGAACGCTCCGAACGTGAACGCCTGAGAAGAGAGTTCACTTCAAATGTTTCTCATGAGCTGAAAACACCGCTCACCTCCATTTCAGGCTTTGCCGAGCTTATGATGAGCGGCGGAACGCCCGACGATACCGTTGTCGATTTCTCCAAGTCGATCTATGATGAAGCGCAAAGACTTATTACTCTCGTCAACGATATCATCAAGATCTCACGCCTCGACGACGGCAGCGTTGAGTATGAAAAGGAAAATATCGACCTCTATGAGCTTTCGGAGGAGATCGCACACAGAATAAAACCCGTCTCCGATAAAGCAAAGCTGACGGTAAGCGTCACAGGCGAACACGCAGTATTTTTCGGCGTAAGGAAGATACTTGATGAGATGATCTTCAACCTCTGCGACAACGCCGTGAAATACAACCGCCCGAACGGAACTGTCGATATAAATATCCGAAAAGAAAACGGCAGAACGCTTCTGAGTGTAAAGGACAGCGGCTTCGGAATACCCGTTTCGGCACAGGACAGAGTTTTCGAGCGCTTTTACAGAGTAGATTCAAGCCGCTCAAAAGCCCTCGGCGGCACGGGACTCGGACTTTCGATAGTAAAGCACGGTGCGATCTACCACGGAGCGGATATAAAGCTTGAAAGCGAAGAAAATGTCGGAACGACGATAACTGTTAGTTTTCCGGAGCAGGAAATAAATTAAATTCGGAAAGCGGAATTCGGAATTATTGGTATCACTCAACTTTGTTTCGGCGTTGCAAAGCCAACTAAAGTTTACGTTAATTCTGCAAGAATTCCGATTTGTTCAAAGGGTGACAGGGGCAATTTGACCTTTAGCAGAGAGTGAAACTTCCTAAACTAACAGCATAACGTCAATTGCAATAGCGTAATTATCAATTATCAATTAAAACTGTTAACTGTCAACTGTAAACTTAATTAAAGGCACAGGAGACAAGGTGATCCTGTCACCTTGTCTCCTGTTTGCTTTAAAAACTTTAATTAGCTTCGCACTACCGAACATTTCGGTTTTGCTTTTTACTTAACAGCCGCTTTAAGCTCCTCTACCTTGTCAGTCTTTTCCCAGGCAACGCCGAGGTCCTCTCTGCCCATGTGACCGTATGCTGCGAGCTGTCTGTACTGCGGCTTGCGGAGGTCGAGTGCTTCGATTATTGCAGCGGGGCGCAGGTCGAACACTTTGCTTACGGCTTCGGAAAGCTTATCGTCGGAGACCTTGCCTGTGCCGAAGCTGTCTACGAGGACGGAGACAGGCTCTGCTTTGCCGATGGCATAAGCTATCTCGATCTCGCACTTATCGGCAAGTCCTGCCGCAACGATATTCTTTGCTACATATCTTGCTGCATAAGCTGCACTTCTGTCTACCTTTGTGGGATCCTTTCCGCTGAAAGCTCCGCCGCCGTGACGGGAATATCCACCGTAGGTATCAACGATGATCTTTCTGCCCGTAAGACCGCTGTCGCCCTGAGGTCCGCCGATAACGAAGCGTCCTGTCGGGTTAACATAATACTTTGTATCAACGAGAAGTTCTGCGGGAATGATCGGCTTTATTACCTTTTCGATGATATCCGCGCGGATCTGTTCGAGCGAAACAGCTTCGGAGTGCTGTGTGGAAACAACGACCGTATCCACACGAACGGGCTTGTTGTCGTCATATTCAACGGTTACCTGAGTTTTTCCGTCCGGACGAAGATAAGGGATAGTGCCGTTCTTTCTTACTTCCGTAAGCTTCTTTGCAAGCTTATGTGCAAGCGAGATAGGCATAGGCATAAGCTCGGGTGTTTCGTTGCAGGCAAATCCGAACATCATACCCTGATCGCCCGCACCCGTCATAAAGCGGTCGGACTTCTCGCCCTGCTTATGTTCAAGAGCTTCGTCAACACCGAGTGCGATATCTGCGGACTGCTCATCAATTGCTGTAAGAACTGAACAGGTATGACCGTCAAAACCGAACTTTGCACGGTCATAACCGATATCAATGACAACCTGACGTGCGATCTTCGGGATATCAACATAACATTCTGTGGAAATTTCGCCCATACAGAGTATCATACCCGTTGTAGTGGCTGTTTCGCAGGCAACTCTGCCCATTGGATCTTCTTTAAGGATAGCATCGAGAACAGCGTCCGAGATCTGGTCGCATATTTTGTCGGGGTGACCTTCAGTTACGGATTCCGATGTAAAAAACTTCTTTGACATTTAAATTCCTCCTTTAAAATAAAAAAAGCACCTGAAAAAACTTTTCAAGCGCAGACGTTAAAGACAAATCTTACTCATCTCTCGGCTTTTCACCGCAGGATTTAGCACCTTTCCTGTCAGAAATAACTTCTGCAATTAGGTTGCCGGGCTTCACAGGACCAGTTCCTCCGCCACTCTTGATAAGTTTTCTTTATTATAGCATATACAAAGCCATAAGTCAATAGTATTTTTTTAAAATTCACAAAAATAGTGTTATGTTACAATAGATAGGTGACACAAAGTATAGAAAAACAACTTCCAAAATGATATAATGTTTAAGAACCACC
>CAKSKU010000037.1 GCA_934465295.1 uncultured Oscillospiraceae bacterium | reverse complement strand
GTTCTTAAACATTATATCATTTTGGAAGTTGTTTTTCTATACTTTGTGTCACCTATCTATTGTAACATAACATTGAGGGCAAATTTGGCTTGCAAATATTTGTGAAAAGAACATTTTCGGCAAATTGCAAAAAAGCGGTTGACATTACCTGTTACGCTGTGGTAAAATATGTATATGAAATCAAAAGCCTAATTTTTGTGAAAGGGGCGGTTTGCATGGAAGACAGAGACGTTTTTCTTTCTTTTTTTGTGGATACGATAGAACAGCAATTAAATTCTTTAAAGGAAAGCTTGGAAAATGCCGATACAAATAAATTTGAAATCGATGCTTACAAAGAGCTAAAGCGGCTGAATGATACTGAAAAAGCGGCGATATATCGTGTCGCATATGATCTGTTGGAAACCTATACTCATTCAATTATGGTGATGTTTGACAATGGGACGAGCCTGTCGGACAAATTTCTGATCGATATTATAAATTACGACACAAAGAGGTCTTTAACAGAAAACTATGACGCTGAACTGCATGACGATTTTATGGGGCTTATGCTTGATAAATTTGGAAGTTAAGGTTATAGCTTAAATGCTGAAAGCCGAATATAATATAAAAACCCCGTCCTCAAAGAGAACGGGGTAATTATTTACGAAAGTGTCAAACTTACTTGAGTTCAACAGTTGCGCCAGCAGCTTCGAGCTTAGTCTTGATGTCTTCAGCTTCAGCCTTGGAAGCGCCTTCCTTAAGAGCCTTAGGAGCAGCTTCAACGAGCTCCTTAGCTTCCTTAAGGGAAAGACCGCAGATATCCTTAACAGCCTTGATAACGTCCATCTTCTTCTCACCGAAGGAAGCAAGAACAACGTCAAATTCTGTCTTTTCTGCTGCAGCAGCAGCGCCTGCAGCAGCAGGAGCAGCAGCAACGACTGCGGATACACCGTACTTTTCCTGAACGCCTTCAACGAGTTCGTTGAGTTCAAGGATTGTGAGGGAATCGATAAGATCTAAAATGTTAGTAATTTTCTCAGATGCCATGATAATAATCTCCTTTATAATTTGATTTTCCGTGCTTTATTTAAGCACAAATTCGGTTTCTGCGGTCATTTTGCACCGCAGAGCTTAAAAGTTTGATCGCAATTAAGCAACCTCTTCCTCTTTCTTCTTGTCTGCAACAGCCTGAACAGTAGCAGCGAACTTCTGGAGAGGGCTCTGGAGAGAACCGAGAAGCTGTGCAAGAAGAACTTCCTTTGAAGGGATCTTGGAAAGAGCGGTAACGCCTGCCTTGTCGTAGATCTCAGTGCCGATGAAGCCAGCCTTCATAGAGAAAGTGGACTTTTCGTCTGCGCCTTCGATATACTTACCGAGGATACGTGCAGGAGCAGTCTGGTCTTCGGTAGAAAGAGCGATAGCTGTTGTTCCCTCAAGAACATCATCAAAGCCTTCATGGCCTGCATTCTTAAGAGCGAAACGGAGCATAGAGTTCTTCTCAACGAAGTACTGTACGCCTGCTTCTCTGAGTTCCTTACGAAGCTTGGTATCGTCAGCAACGGAAATACCCTTGTAGTCAACGATAACGCCTGCTGCAGCTCCCTTGATAAGATCGGTGAGAGCTTCAACTCTTGCTTTCTTGGATTCAAGTACCTTTGCGCTTGGCATAATGTTTTCACCTCCGTAATTATACATAATACCTTTGACCGAAGAACGGTAATGGTATCAAACATAGATCGGTTGGTAACAATTGCTGCCGGGATCTGTAAAAAGAAAAAACCTTTTCGGTCAAAGACTGAAAAGGGCGAAAGCATAATAATACTTTAGCGATCTTTCCTCGGCAGGATTTACGGTAAAAACCACCTGCTGTCTTTAGAACACGATAGCCGTTGTCAAACAACTTTTGTATTATAGCACATTATTTTCGATTTGTCAAGGGAAAAATTAAAATAATTCGGAATTCGGAATGCGGAATTCGGAATTTTTTGCATAGCTGACATTTGTCGAGCAATGCGAAGCCAACCAAAGTTTACGTCCACGCTTTTTAAAGGGTGGCAGGGGTCAAGGGGGCAGCGCCACCCTTGTCGCTCTCCGCAGAGAGCGAAACTCCCTTAAACTATGGCTAATGCATTGTCGCAATAGAAAAATTACTAACAGCTATAATGGCGCAATTCACACGAAAAAAGGTAAACGAACTATGATAAATAAAGTTCGTAAAACCATAAAATGTGAATTGCGCCATACTATTTTCCTCAAAAATCTATCCTTGAAGCAAAAATCCACGAACGAAGTGAGTGAATTTGAAGCTTCAACGCTGTATGAATGGTAAAACGCAGTATGAACAGCGATGGAGTATGTCAGTAAACACAACAAATTTCGTCAGCGGCGGATTCAAATATCTGACCTTACGTTAAAATGTCTTTTTGCCGTTCATATCCCACCACACCGCTGTTCAAACGATGTCGGCGTAAAATGCTTATCGCTTTCGCTCTGCGCATTTTATGCCGAGGATAGTTTATTTTAGGAAAATAGAATTGGCGCAATTCACATTATTGGTTTTACAAACTTGATTTCTCATAGTTCGTTTACCCCTATTTGTGTGAATTGCGCCTTTATAGCTGTTAGTAATTTTCCTATTGCGGCAATGCATTTGCTGTCAGTTTAGGGAGTGTCGCTTCTGCGGAAGCGACAAGGTGGCTTCTCGCCCCCTTGACCCCTCGCAAGCTGTGCTCAGCTTGACCAGCTGGTTTGGCTTCGCAGCGCCCGACAAATGTTAGCTATGCAAATAATTCCGCATTCCGAATTAATTCTTGTCGTTTTCTTCCATAGCCGCAACAAGGCTGCGAAGTCTGATCTTTGCTGCGCCAAGGTTGTTTATCTCGTCGATCTTAAGCTGGGTATAGAGCTTTCCGCCGCTTTCAAGTATTCCTCTTACCTCGTCCGTTGTGATAGCGTCGATGCCGCAGCCGAATGATACAAGCTGTACGAGCTGCATATCCTTCTGCGTTGTGACATACTGCGCTGCACGGTAAAGTCTTGAATGGTATGTCCACTGGTTGAGGACATCAAGCTTTGGAGTGTGACCCTTTTTGAAGATGCTGTCCTCGGTGATAACTGCGAGGTCAAGCGAGGAGATGAGCTTGTGTATGCCGTGGTTTATCTCGGGGTCGAGGTGGTAAGGTCTGCCGGCAATTACGATGATAGGCATATTCTGCTTTCTTGCTTCGGCGATCATTCGCTCGCCCTCGGTCTCGATCTCGGTCATATACTGTTTGAGTGCATCCATAGCCTTAACATAAGCTGCGGCTGCCTGCTTTTTCGTGATGCCGTAGTCTTTGAGCGACTCGGAGAGGACTTCCGCCGAGTGCTTCGGGAGGTTTATGTCGATATAAGGCGAGATGAAATTCTTATCGTTAAGCTCGGGAATATTCGCACGGAGCAGCTCGGGGTAGTATGCGACAACGGGGCAGTTATAATGGTTATCGCTTTCGCCGTCGTCGATATTATAGCTTTCGCAGGGATAGAAGATGAAGTCTGCACCCTTTTCAAGCAGGCTGATGATATGTCCGTGCGCAAGCTTTGCAGGGTAGCAGACCGTATCGGACGGGATAGTGTTCTGACCCTTATAGTAGGTCTTTCTTGTGCTTTCCTCGGAGATAACGACCTCAAAGCCAAGCTCTGTGAAAAGTTTTGCCCAGAACGGGAGCTGTTCATAAAGTCCGAGTGCGAGCGGTATTCCGACCTTTGCCTTAGGTGTAACGGTCGGCTTTTCGTCTGCTTTTGAGAGGAGGTGTCTATACTTGTATTCAAAGAGGTCGAGCGGTTCGGTGGTGCGCTTGATTCCTGCGCCCTTTTCACAGCGGTTGCCGCTGATAAATCTTCTTCCGTCGTTGAAGGTTATCATTGTAAGTGCGCAGCGAGAGCCGCAGCCGCCGCAGTTGAGCTGCTTTGACTGATATGTAAAGTTTTCGAGAGCCTCTGCGGAGATGATATGCGAAGCCTCTTTGCACTTTTCCTTAGCATAAAGAGCTGCACCGAATGCGCCCATAAGTCCTGCGATAGCGGGGCGGACAACGTTCTTTCCGAGTTCCTTTTCAAATGCACGGAGAACCGCATCGTTGAGGAAAGTACCGCCCTGAACAACGACATTTTCGCCGAGTTCGTCTGCGGATTTCGCACGGATAACCTTATATATAGCATTCTTGATGATCGATGAGGAAAGACCCGCGGAGATATCTTCGACCGAAGCACCGTCCTTCTGCGCCTGCTTAACGGAGCTGTTCATAAATACCGTGCAGCGTGAGCCGAGGTCAACGGGGTGCTTTGCAAAAAGTCCGAGCTGTGCAAAGTCTGCGATATCATAGCCGAGCGCAAGTGCGAACGTCTGAATGAACGAGCCGCAGCCCGAAGAACAGGCTTCGTTGAGCATAATGCTGTCGATAGCGTGATTTTTTATCTTGAAGCACTTGATATCCTGACCGCCGATGTCGATGATAAAGTCAACATCGGGCTTGAAGAATGAAGCCGCCTTGTAGTGCGCAACGGTTTCAACGATGCCGAAGTCAACGCCCACGCCTGCTTTGATGAGATCCTCACCGTAACCCGTAACGGCGGAGGAAAGTATCGTTATCCTGTCGCCCATAAGAGCGTACATTTCCTTTAATTTATCGGTGATAACGTCAAGCGGTCTGCCCTTGTTGGAGGTGTAGTGCTGATAAAGCAGCCTGCCCTCGGGAGTGATAAGCACAAGCTTTGTCGTTGTCGAGCCTGCGTCAATACCGAGATAAGCGCCGCCCTCGTAAGTGCTGATATCCTCATATTCGAGGTCGCATTTCTTGTGGCGTTCAACGAATTCGTTGTATTCTTCCTTTGAAGCAAAGAGCGGATCGCCCGTGATGATGTCATCGGTCATCTTGGCATTTTCGATGCGGTCGATAACATCGTCAAGCGAATATTCGTCCGAAACCTCGTTAGCGTGAAGTGCGCAGCCGTAAGCCATAAAGCAGGGTGCGTTTTCTGGGAATATAGCGTTCTCTTCTGAAAGGTGGAGTGTGTCTACGAAAGCCTTGCGAAGTCCCATCTGGAACGAAAGCGGACCGCCGAGGAAAAGTATCTTGCCCTTTATCTGTCTGCCCTGTGCAAGACCCGAAACGGTCTGGTCAACAACGGCTTGGAAGATAGAAGCGGCAACGTCCTCACGGCGTGCGCCCTGGTTGAGAAGCGGCTGGATATCGGATTTTGCAAAAACGCCGCAGCGTGAAGCGATAGGATATACCTTTTCCGCATTGAGCGCAAGCTTATCCATTTCGTCCGTGGTAATGCCGAGGAGCGTTGCCATCTGGTCGATGAATGCGCCCGTGCCGCCTGCGCATGAGCCGTTCATTCGCTGCTCAACGCCGCCCGTGAGGAAGATTATCTTTGCATCCTCACCGCCGAGTTCGATAACAACATCGGCATCGGGATAGCTTTCCTTAACTGCGATGAAAGCACCGAAAACCTCCTGGACGAACGGAAGCTCGGAAGCGGTAGCAAGTCCGAGACCTGCCGAACCCGTTATCGAAAGCCTGAACTTTGCATCGGGATATTCCTTTGCGATAATTTCAAGCTGTGACTTTACGGTTTCCTTTACCTTGGAAAAATGTCTTTCGTATTTTGAGTAAATTATCTGCTTATTTTCATCAAGAATTACGGTTTTAACTGTGGTAGAGCCGACATCGACTCCGAGTGCATAGACTTTGTTCATTTATTCATTTCCTCTCGGTTAGTCTTTCAGTGCTTTGATTATCCTTTCGGCGATCTCCTCGGGAGTGCCGCTGCCGTCTGCGGTGAGAGCGGAGTTTTCCTTGTATATAGGCGCTCTGCCGTCATAGATAAGGTTGAGCTCCTCCTTGGTGTTGTTCGCAACGATAGGACGGTTTTTGTCGCCCGAGATGCGTGCGTAGCAGCTTTCAAACGGAACATCGATGAAAACGACCGTTCCTGCCGAATTTGCGATATCGGCGTTGACCCTGCGAAGCATTGCGCCGCCGCCGCAGGCGATAACTCCTGCCTTTTCGGAAAGCTCCCTTACAGCGTCCGTTTCGGCATCACGGAAATAATCCTCGCCCTTTTCGGCGAATATCTGCGGAATGGGCATTCCCTGCTTTTCGACAATATAATTATCCATATCGGTGAAGCCGCAGCCGAGCTTCTGCGCAAGCAGCTTTCCGACGGTCGATTTTCCGCAGCCCATAAAGCCGCAGAGAAAAACAGTTTTCTTTATATTATTCATAGTCATCTTCTCCCGTAATTATTCCCCGTCTGCCGCCTGCGCTTCATCAGCATATTCAAGCAGCTTTTCGGATAAGCCGTCCTCCATACAGGTGTAAAAGACGGCAAAAAGCGTGTCCGCAAACCCGAGCAGGAACATATTCTTGTTGGTTATCACCGACAGCGCAGGAACGCTGCTCAGAATATACGATTTGAACCAGTCGGCTGTGAAAGGCGGCAGCTTTTTTCCCTTTCGCACGAGATATTTCGTTTCGAGGAACGATTCCGTTATTATTTCACGGTAATTTTCCGCACCCTTGTCGATAACAGCGTTGTAAAGCCTGTAAAGCTGGTCGTCCGTCATAACGTCATCGCCGTTTTTGACATTTTTCAGCACGGGTATGCGCACCGCAAGGCTGAATACCATGAGCGGCAGCACCTTGTTGTATTCCTCGCTCTGCATCTGGCGGCAGGTGTAGTCGTCAATGCGCAGTCCGAGCGAGCGTATCCCGTCCGTTTCGGGAAAATTGTTGATGATTATTTTCAGTATGTCCCTTATATCGACATTGTAAAACTCGTTTTCGGCGAGCGAATAGATGTATTTTACGGAGTTATAAAGGCAAACGCCGCTCTTTACGATATAATCGGCAAGACCGTTTATAGCCGCACTTTCATTGATAAAATTCATTCGCTCTCACCGCCTTTTTTCAGTCCGTAAGCCTCTTCACGGGTCATTCTCGTCCAGTTGTATTCCCTGACCTCGGGCTCGGGCTTTTTCGGAGGTTCTTCCCCGTCCTCGTCAAATTTTCCTGCCATAAAAGCATCTGCAAGGCTGTCAAAAGTCTCGGGCTTGAACGGCTTTATGATGCGCACCGAGCTTGCGTCCGCCTTTATCACATCGGGGTGAGGCTCGGGCTTCTTTGCTTCATCGGCAGCTTCCTGCGGCGACATTTTCTCCGACTTTTCAACATCTTCGGGGTAGCGGAACTGGGTCTGCGGAGTCATTCTGCCCTTTTTCACCTCGGCGCAAAGTCTGTCGGAATAATCGAGGAACTCGCCGAGCTGGTCAGCGGTCGCTTCGCCCGCCTTGATGTTTTTCTTCATATCGGAAAGGTATCTGCTCCACTCATGGAACTCCTTTTCGTCCATAGCCTTTCCGACACGCTTGTAAAGCGCATTGTATATCTTCTGACCTCTCTTTTCAAGCTCGGGAGGTATCTGTTCGGGCTTCTTTGGTTCTTCGGGAACAGTCGTCTCGGGTTCTTCGGCGGTCTGAACAGCTTCGGTTTTTTCAGTTGCTTTGAGCGTTTCCGCCGCCTCGGCAATGGCAGTCCTCAGAGCGTCCGCCTGCTGTCGGCAGGTCATGCCCGAGCTGTTTATGCGGTTGCAGAGGAAGCTTTCATCATCAGCAACAAAGAATTTTCCGCATTCTTCACATCTGCGGAAAGCAAGTCCGTTTTTCATTATAAGGTCAAATTCAAGGTCTATCACGGCTTTGAAGCTGTCGGGAAGATAGACCTCAACGGGGTTGTTCTCCATTGCTTCAAGCGCAAATTTCATATCAAGCTCACCGGGACGCTTCATTCCGCGGACGAAATCATAAGCGTCCATCGCAAGCTTGTCTTTTATGTATTCGCAGTTTTTGCCCTCGGGAACGGACATATCGCCGCCAAGCTTAAAAGCCTCGGAGAAGCGGCGGTAAACAGCCTTTGCGACCTTTGCATTCATAAAAGCGGCAGTCGGCGTTAAACCGGGGTTGCATACGGAAACGGACGGAAGATTTTTTTCAGCCATTCCAAGCTCATTGGCGGCAACGGAATAGGAAACGTCAAAATATTCCTTTCGTACCTTTAAGACCTGAGCAGAGTCAACGGTCTTGTCCTCGTTCGTGTCATAGATAAAAGCGAGCTTGTTCTGTGCATATTCCTGTAAGCGGACAATGTTAGTCCAGCCGTTTGAAGCCTTGCCCGACTTGAACATGGAAATGCGGTTGAAAATGGCTTCTTCGTACTTGGTCTTGGGGGAAATGCAGCGCACCCAAAGCTCGTCAAGACTGATGCGTTCGGAGTGGCAGATGTATTCAATGATGCAGTCGGTCACGATCTCGGAGTAATCCGCACCGATCATAGCTTCAATGTAAGGGTGGGCAGCAGAAATAACGGTCTTAGCATTGGAAACCGTGCTTGCAGGAAGATGCCCCGACTTTTTGGCAGCTCTGCCTGCGTCCATGCACCTTTCCCAGAAATATGTGAAATCGAATTCGGTAAAATGCAGCAAGGTCTTGCAAAGCTCCAGCTTAAAGAGATCGTTGCTGTCCCTCACCGCAAATTGGATAAATTTTTCTGCCATTAAAATAAAGCTCCTTTGCGATCTGACAAACTTATACTTAAAGTTAATTATACCACATAAGTCGGGGGATTTCAATAGAAAAAGCGCAAATTTAATGTGTAATTCTGTTCAATTGTCAATGATAGGTGACACTTTCTCACAAAAAAATATAATGCAGGAATTTTATTCGCAAAACGTTT
>CAKSKU010000036.1 GCA_934465295.1 uncultured Oscillospiraceae bacterium | reverse complement strand
CGCTTCTGCGGAAGCGACAAGGTGGCTCTGCCCCCTTGACCCCTGCAAGCCTTTGAAAAGGCTTGACCTAAACTTTAAGTTGGCTTCGCATCGCCCAAACAAAGTTGAACTATGCAATAATTCCGAATTCCGCATTCCGCATTCCGAATTTAAAAATCACCCGTATATCCTCTTAGCCACATCAACAGTTTCCTTTGCGTCCTTGGCATAGAAATCCGCACCGATGCTTTCCGCATATTCGGGCGTGAGGACTGCGCCGCCGACTACTACCTTGCACTCGGGATACTGCTCACGCAGAAGCTTTACCGTTGCTTCCATCGAGCAGAGCGTTGTTGTCATAAGCGCCGAAAGTCCGACAAGCTTCACCTGATTTTCTATCGCCGCATCGACAACAGCCTGATAGTCAACGTCACGTCCGAGGTCAATTACCTCATATCCATAGTTTTCGAGCAGAACTTTTACGATGTTCTTTCCGATGTCGTGGATATCTCCCTTTACGGTCGCCAAAACGACCTTGCCCTTTACAACGGGAGCGGAGTTGTTCATTATCATATTGTTTCGGATAACCTCAAACGCCGCCTGCGCAACGCCTGCGGACATTATGAGCTGGGGCAGGAAGATCACGCCCTTTTCAAAGTCCTCGCCTATCTTATCGAGCGCAGGAATGAGGATATTATCGACAATTTCCATTGAATTTGTTGTCTGTAAAAGCTCCTCCGTGACCTTTGCGCCCTCGGCTTTGAGTCCGTTCTTCACGCAGTACATAAGATCGTGCGTTTCGCCGCCTGCGGCTTTCGGAATAGGACTTGGCGGAGTTTTTTCACCTGCATAAGCAGCTATGAATTCGACCGAGTTTACGTCTATTGCAGTGAGAAGTCGGTAAGCACGAACTGCGCCCGTCATTGAAGCCACATTCGGGTTCATTATCGGCAGGTCAAGTCCGTTCGTAAGGCACATCTGCAGGAAGTTGCAGTTGATAAGCTCACGGTTCGGCAGACCGAATGAAATATTTGAAACACCAAGCACGGTCTTAAGTCCAAGCTCCGTTTTTACTCTGTGCAAAGCTTCGACCGTTTTCATAACGTTAGCCTGCTCTGCCGAAGCGGTGAGTGTTAAGCAGTCGATAAAGATATTCTCCTTTGAGA
This sequence comes from uncultured Oscillospiraceae bacterium, assembly GCA_934465295.1. GTDB lineage: Bacteria > Bacillota > Clostridia > Oscillospirales > Ruminococcaceae > UMGS363. The sequence continues at coordinate 7,685 of CAKSKU010000036.1, read as the reverse complement.
TACCCATTTCAATTGCCTTGTTCATAATGCGTTCGGCTATTTCAAAACGTTTTTCGGCGGTTTTCGGGATACCCTCTTCGTCAAGGGTAAGTCCTACAACTGCCGCACCGTATTTTTTTACAATGGGAAGAATTTTTTCCATTGAGCCTGCTTCGCCGTTCACGGAGTTGACGATAGCCTTGCCGTTGTAAACACGCAGAGCGGCTTCAATGACCTCGGGAATAGTCGAATCGATCTGCAGCGGCAGGTCGGTAACGCCCTGAAGAGCCTTAATGGTGCGTACCATCATTGCCTTTTCGTCAATTTCGGGCAAGCCTACGTTTACGTCAAGTATCTCTGCGCCTGCCTGCGACTGCTCGATAGCCTGACCGAGAATGTAGTCGATATCGCCCTTGCGGAGAGCTTCTTTGAAAAGCTTTTTTCCGGTTGGATTGATGCGCTCACCGATTATTCTCGGCTGATTTATAACGACCACCTTTTCGGCAGAGCAGACAGCGGCTTCGCACATTGGCGTGTTTTTCTCATATCTGAGCGGAGAAAGCGCCTTTTTGAGCGCACTGATATAGTTGGGGTTCGTTCCGCAGCAGCCGCCCGTGAGCTTTATGCCGTACCTGACAAGCTTTGCGGCACTCTCGGCGAATTCTTCGGGAGTAACGTCATATTCATTCGTTACGGGGTTCGGAAGTCCTGCGTTCGGCTTTGCGACTATCGGGAGCTTTGTCCACTTGGAAAGCTCCTCAATAATGGGGGCGAATTCACGGGGGCCGAGCGAGCAGTTCACGCCGACAGCATCTGCACCCAAGCCTTCGAGAGTGAGAGCCATTGCACCGACGGAACAGCCTGTAAATGTACGGAGATTTTGCTCGAATGTCATTGTCACGATAACGGGGAGGTCGGTATTTTCCTTTGCGGCGAGGAGTGCTGCCTTTGCTTCGTAAAGGTCGGTCATCGTTTCGATAACGATAACGTCTGCGTCCTTTCCTGCGAGCATTTCTTCCTTGAAGTAGTCGTAAGCCTCCTCAAATTTGAGAGTTCCCGTCGGTTCAAGAAGCTGACCGATAGGGCCAACGTCAAGAGCAACAAGAGCCTTGTCCCCTGCGGCTTTTCGGGCATTTTTTATAGCCGCCGAGATAAGCTCGTCAACGGTCTTTCCCGTTTCAGCCATTTTATATGAGTTCGCACCGAAAGTATTCGCATAAACTATCTGCGAACCTGCGTCAACATAAGCCTTATGCACCGAGGTTATAAGTTCGGGCTTATCAAGGTTCAGAAGCTCGGGGACTTCGCCCGTTTTAAGTCCGCTCTTTTGCAGCATGGTTCCCATGCCGCCGTCAAGAAATACGAACTCATTTTCTTCCAAAAGCTTATAAAAGCGTTCTTTTTTATTCAATATGTACACCTGCTTCCATTTTTGCGGTAGGTGCAGCGATCTCTCATTGAGCAGACGGCGCAGCCTCGCCTTTTTTTCTCTATCGGTTCTTTCGACAGTCCTATCACAGCCGTTATGGACTTTCTCGGTATCATTATGAAGCTTTCGCTGACGTTCAAGCCTATTTCCCGAGAAGCGTTCACAGCATCGACAAACTTTTTCTGGCAGTCTATCGGCATATCGCCGTAGCCGGGGGAAAATCTCCACGTCATATTCATTTCGGGGAAGCTTTCCTTTATGACTTCCTCCGCCTTATTGCAGACCTGCTCGACAGCACAGCCTGCCATTGCGTCGATCACGACAGCCGCCGCCATATCGGAAACCTGCTCGGTGCGGATAAGCCTGTCGACCTCTCCGCCGATAGTTGCCGCAAGCAGCACGGCTTTTTCGCAGGAAGCAAGGTGACGGCTTATATCCTTTCCCGAAAGCACAAGCTCAGACTCGGCTAAGGAGACCTCATTATCGGTCATATTTTCAATATCAAAAACACGGAACGTAAATTTCCCGTGCGCCGCCGAAAGGAGCTTTTTTTCGCAGCTATCCATAAGCACCGAAAGGTTCTCATCGGGCGTGCTTCCCCCTGCGGCAAGGTATCTCAAAGCCTCCGTGCGGCTGATAGGTTCGATCTTTACGGTATTCATTCTTTTTCCCTTATTAAACAAACGCAAGCTAATGCATATTTACCCTATATGATTGCTCGGCATAAAACAGATAAAACAATATGCTCTTATGATAAGCGGAAAACGCCGATCAGAACGCTTTTCACAGCAATGATCGGCTTTTCCGAGAAATTTTTATGCAAACGGATTTTCCGTCTTGTAAAGCATACCCTTAGGCTGATTGAAGCCAACGCTCTGCACTCCGAGGTAACGGAAAACGTTGAAAAGAGCCTTTCCGTTGTGTGCAAATGTTACTGCGCCGTGGTGAGGGAATCTGCCCTCGATAAGAACGTGACGATAGAATCGTCCCATTTCCTTTATTGCGAAAATGCCTATGCCGCCGAATGAATGTGTCGGAACGGGGAGAACTTCACCCTCTGCAACATACGCTTTAAGCTCTGCATCGGCGTTGCTCTGGAGACGGAAGAACGTGATCTCGGACGGAGCGATATCGCCCTCGAGAGTACCTCTTGTGATATCGGGTTCTTTGTCGGGTTCAAGACCTCTGTGCATGATGAGCTGATACTTCATTTCCTTTGAGGAAAGCTTTTCTGCGGCTGTGTTTCCGCAGTGGAAGCCCATAAATGTATCGGTGAGGGAATAGTCGAATCTGCCCTTTATCTCGTTGTTGTAAAGGTCTGCTGGAACGGTGTTGTTGATGTCGAGAAGAGTTACAACATCGTCCGAAACGCACTGACCGATGAACTCACTCACTGCGCCGTAGATGTCGACTTCGCAGGCGCAGGGGATACCCTTTGCGGTAAGGCGGCTGTTTACATAGCACGGAACAAAGCCGAACTGCGTCTGGAATGCAGGCCAGCACTTGTTTGCGAATACGACATATTCTCTCGAACCCTTGTGAGCCTCTGCCCAGTCGAGGAGAGTTATCTCAAACTGCGCAAGCTTCGGCAGAATTCCCGGCATCTTGTTGCCTGCGCCAAGCTCGCTTTCCATTTCCTTTACAACGCCGTCAATGCGTGCATCGCCTGCGTGTTCGTTGAAAGCGGCGTAAAGGTCAAGCTCGGAGTTTTCTTCGATCTCAACGCCGAGGTCATAAAGTCTTGCGATAGGCGCATTGCAGGCAAGGAAGTCCTGCGGACGGGGGCCGAATGTGATAACTTTAAGGCTTGCAAGTCCGAGCACAGTTCTTGCAACGGGGATAAAGTCAGCGATCATATCAGCGACTTCATAAGGGTTCCCGACGGGATATTCGGGTATGTAAGCCCTGACATTGCGAAGTCCGAGGTTGTAGCTTGCGTTGAGCATACCGCAGAAAGCATCGCCTCTGCCGTCAACGAGGTTATCGCCGAATTCCTCTGCTGCCGCTGCGAACATAACGGGCAGACCGAACTTCTTCGCAAGGAGCGTTTCAGCCGTTTCCGGACCGAAGTTTCCGAGGTAGACAACAAGCGCATTAACGCCTGCCTTTTTGAGGTCGTCAAGTGCGCAGAGCATATCGTTCTCGTTCTCGACAGTTACGGGGCATTCGTAAATGTCGATATTTTTCTCTTTGCAAGCCTTGACAACATTGCTTCTTCTTGAAGCGGAGAGGGATTTCGGGAAGCAGTCACGGCTCACAGCCGCAATTCCCAGCTTTACGGTTGGCATATTCTTCATAACATTTTCGTCCTTTCAAAAAAGCGGCACAGTCCCACTGCACCGCTTCTGATCTACATTATTTATGCGTTGGGATCACTTGGTTTCGGGCGTTGCGATAGCGACCTCGGTCTTGACATCCTTTTCGGTAAGCTCGATCTTGAACTCGGTAGCATAGTAACCTGCAACATCGTTGACTGTATCATAGGTGAGCGTCATTGAGAACACAAGGTCATAGCTGCTTGCGGATATTTTCTGGCTGTAAACAAGCTCCATATCGATATCCTCTGTGCCGACCATCGATCCACCTGCAACGGAACCGTCGTCAACACAGTGCTTGCTGATAAGCTCAGCTGTTTTCTTGTCGAAGTAGTCCTGTGCTGCTGTGCGGTCAAGCAGACAGTGGACTTCCTCGCTGTAACCCTTGAGATAAAGCTCATCATCGCCCTTTTGGGTCTTGAAATTATATGTAATTATGGAATCATCCGCATAGTAGAACATATCCTCGGCAGGAACGAGCGCAGAAACCTCTGCCATAAGGTCTGTGTCAGTGTTTATGCTCCAGATAGTTGTGTCATCGTCCCAGTAAAGCTCGACCCCATCGGGCTGCATCGAGACAATTTTTGTAAGGGGCATACCGATCTTGACCTTTGTGAGGATACCGCTGTATGCCGATTCCTCAGCCGCCTCCTCTCCGCAGGCTGTAAGGAGCATCACACAGGTCATAATAGAGAGCAAAACCGAAAAAATTCTTTTCATCGTCGTCAACCGTCCCTTTATCATAAGAATACCGCAGAGGGCGTTGTTTAAACTGCACAATAAAACGTTTAAGATATTCAAAGCACCGAAAATTTTTCGTGTAAACGTTTAAAGGGCGTAATTCTCTGCATTTACTCTATATTGTAATACAAAACAGAGAAAAAGTCAACGAAAAAATCTAAATTTCTCTTGAAGAAGCGATTTTGTTATGATAGAATAAAATTAAAGCATATCGCTTAGAAAGGAAGTTTTGCCAATGTCCGAATTCAACGAAAGAAAAGCAAAGGTTTTTGACGCTTACGAAAAGCTCATCAGCCGCAAAAACGAAAAGACCGATTATATGGGCGGTGCTTATGACCGCTATAAGTACCCCGTTCTCACAGCCGATCACGCCCCCGTTATCTGGAGATATGACCTTGACCCCGAAACGAATCCGTTCTTTATGGAACGCCTCGGCATCAACGCAGTCCTCAACTCGGGCGCAATCGAACTCAACGGCAAGTTCTACCTCGTCGCAAGAGTAGAGGGCAACGACAGAAAGTCATTCTTCGCAGTTGCCGAGAGCGACAGCCCCGTTGACGGTTTCCGCTTCTGGGACTACCCCGTTCTTCTCCCCGATACCAACCCCGAAGAGACCAACGTTTATGATATGCGTCTGACCAAGCACGAGGACGGCTATATCTACGGCGTTTTCTGCTCCGAGAGCAAGGACACATCGTCCAACGACCTTTCCGCCGCAGTTGCACAGGCAGGCATCGTCCGCACAAAGGATCTCAAAACATGGGAAAGACTTCCCAACCTTAAATCAAAGTCCCCACAGCAGAGAAACGTTGTCCTCCACCCCGAATTCGTAAACGGAATGTACGCATTCTATACACGTCCGCAGGACGATTTCATTCAGACAGGCTCGGGCGGCGGCGTTTGCTTCGGACTTGCAAAGGATATCACCAACGCTGAGATCTGCACAGAGGAAACCGTTATCTCCCCAAGAGTTTACCACACTATTACAGAGGTAAAGAACGGCGCAGGCGCAGTTCCTATAAAGACACCAAAGGGCTGGATACATATTGCCCACGGCGTAAGAAATACAGCCGCAGGACTTCGCTACGTTATCTACGTCTTTGCGACCGACCTTAACGACCCGTCCAAGCTCATCGCATCACCCTCGGGACTTTTCATCGCTCCGCACGGCGAGGAAAGAGTGGGCGACGTTTCAAACGTTGTGTTCACAAACGGTGCTATCGTCCGCGAAAACGGTGAAGTTTATATCTACTATGCTTCTTCCGATACAAGAGTACACGTTGCATCAACAACAGTTGAAAAGCTTATGGACTATACTTTCAACACCCCGTCCGACCCGCTTCGCTCCGTTGACTGCGTAAAGCAGAGATATGAGCTTATCTCCAAGAACCTCGAGTATATGAAGAATCATAAGGACTAAAAGGGCGAAACACATTACGCAGACCGTGTAATACCAACAAATAAAACAGGCGCAATTCACATAAAAAATTAGAGCCTGTTCACATTAAATTGTTGCATTTTGCCAAATAATGTGTTACCATAAACATATGAAATTAACCGAAAAACAATTTGCGAAAATTGAGCATTTAATGCCGACACCTCGCAGAAAACCGGAAGTATCGAATTATGATTTTCTGTGTGCATTACTGTATATAATTGAAAACAGCTGCAAATGGAGGGCATTGCCAAGCGAATACGGAAATTGGCACACGATTTATGTCAGATTCAACCGCTGGTGCAAAAGCTGTGGGCAGAATATAGGGTGCTCAAAAGGAGGCTCACAACAAAGATTCATTTGGCTTCCACGTCTGCGAAATATGTAATGACTTTTCATTTATCTGCCGGAAATAAACATGATGCACCGGAAGGAAGAAAACTCATTTCAAGTATTTATTCCGAAGATAGCCACTATCTGCTTATGGATAGAGCCTATGAAGATGATAAAACACGTGAACTTGCTGTAAAGCAAGGCTTTGTGCCAATTGTCCCACCCAAAAGAAATAGGAAAAAGCCTTGGGAGTATGACAAGGAGCTTTACAAATGGCGTAACGAAGTTGAGCGGTATTTTCTGCGAATAAGGCGATTTAGACGTGTTTTCACTCGCTATGATAAGCTTGATGTGTTGTATTTAAGTAATCTCACATTGGCTATGATTTTTGACGCTATTTTAATGTGAACAGGATCTGGTGGAATAGGAGGCGATGTCAATGTTTTTAATAGTATATTTATTGTATAAAATTATATGTATTTGTATAATAGCTAAATCTAATGAAATAAGTTTTAATAATGTATGCAAAAATATTTGTATTACTGTGATACCTTCTGTATTATTTTGGTGGAGCTTTTTTATGCGGTCTGGTGGTTTATTACTATTACTATTAGTGATGTCTATCTCTGCATATGTCCTTACAATAATAAAAAGCAAAAAAAGTGTTATAAATAAATTATCTGTTATAAATATATTAGAATGGGCTACAATATGCGTTCCTACTTGTTTTAATTATTTTGATAGGCCTTTGTTTACAATAGGTGATCTGGACATATACTTTTTGTTTTGGAAAATATATTAATAACAAAATTAATTTGCTCTATGAGCGTAAAAACACAACATAACAATTGTAATTTGTGAAATTTGATTAATAACATCGGATAATGACGAAGCTGTCGCATCACATTTTGCAGCCGAGACAGCAATTGTCAAAGGAAGTGATATTTATTCTCTTAAATGGATATATTATCACTCACCTGAGGATTACGCTCTTAATGGAATTACGGCGGAAGAGCTTGAAGCAACATTGCCAATGTTCAATCAGTTTACGTTTACAAATGAAGCAAAGCAGGCTATTGAGATGAAAATTAACTCATACGTTGCTGTTTCAAACTCTGATTTTGCAGAGTAATTTCTAAAATCGGCTTAATTGGCACAAAAAACATTTAAGGACATACTGAATAAATAGCAATTTAATGAAAAAATACACATTCAAGCAAAAAACAGAAAGGAATGATTTAATAAACGGTATTTTCCATTATCTATCGTCATAACATAATCAACGAAAAAGCAATATAATTCTATTTTATATTGCTTTTTCGTATAAATAATCTTATTTCAGAATTTATATTTGAAAGGAAATAACATGAAAAAATATAAGGTAATTATGATAATTGAAGCAAGTATAATAATTATTTTAGCAATAATACTATCTACACTTTACTTCAATAAA
>CAKSKU010000035.1 GCA_934465295.1 uncultured Oscillospiraceae bacterium | reverse complement strand
AGGGTGGCAGGGGGTCAAGGGGGACAGCGTCCCCTTGTCGCTTCCGCAGAAGCGAAACTCCCTAAACTAACAGCTAAGGCATTGTTGCGATAAGCGTAATCACTATCAAATCAAAAAGCGCAATTCACACGAATAACGGTAAACGAACTATGAGAAATTAAGTTTGTAAACCCAAAAAATGTGAATTGCGCCAATTCTATTTTCTTCAAACAAACTATCATCGGAGTGAAATGCGCAGAGCGAAAGCGATAAGCATTTCACTCCGACAACGTTTGAACAACAGTGGATATGAAACTACCAAAAGTCGTAATGGAAAGGTTCCATATCCAACCGTTTCAGCATAGCAGCTGTCCGGAGAGCGAACAAAGGGCTTTCACCCCATATGCAATAACTTAGACTTGTAATCACCGAAATAATCTGATATAATAAAATAGGATGAGCCAATATGACAAGAGAAGAATTATTGAAAATACTGCAATACCGTTTAGTTTTAAACCTATCACCGGGGAGATATCCATTATATGAAAATCTCAAAAAAAATAATGATCTTCGTAATACCCTTATTAATGTTGATTTTGTTGGGGATCCGGATAAAACAAATTGACAGTAAAAATATTGAAGCGAGATTTTGGCTTGAAGATCTTCTTTCATTTTTTGAAGAAGAACCGAGTGACATAACAACTTATATACAATACGATATGTTGTCAAGCAAGTATAAGTTATCCATATCAAGGAATGAATATGAAGCGGCTGAAACCGTTGATGACAAAATATCTTTATATCGAAAAATCACTGATGTACAACCGTCATTTTTTAACGATGTTCCTGATCTGCAGTCTACCGAGGATTATAAAAAGGGTGCGGAATTTATATTGACGTGTGATGACACAAAATATCGGGTCAAGCATATAATAAGAGTTCGTCCCAATTTCATCACATTAAAATCAGAAGTAGTATACTGGAATATTCAAATTGAAGAAGTACAATAAAAAGTGCAGACATAAAAGACCAAACAAAGGGACATTATTCATTATTTCTATATTTTAAACAGTGTTTAGTATGATAGATGCTTTGGTTGCTCCTGTTTGCAGGTATTCCAAACTTGTCGATCATCTTGCTGACTCAAAGTAATACCCGGAAGCCTTAATTGCATAGCAGCTTTATAATAATGGTGGGCATTTTATGAAAAAAATTAAGAATATAGTAATAGTAATTATAGGTTGTATTTCAATATTTTGTTTTTGCATTTCAGCGATTATGATATACTCACTAAATCGTTCTGCACTTTTAGTCGGGTCAGCTGAATATATGAGCAGTAAACCTTTTTGGATCGTTATATTTGTTTCTGCTTTTGTTATATTTTCAATGTTATTTTTTTTGTTATTTAAAACCATCAGTATAAAGTTTAAAACTTTTAAAAAAGTAATTGCTGTGGTAGGAATATTCTTAATACTCATAATTATCGTTTTAAGCATTGTATTTCTATATAAACATAGCAGAAAATATGAAGAAGCGCAAAAAAGCTATATTGAAATATTTGACTACGTGAGAAAAAATACAAATACATATAGAAATTTTTATGAATATCAAATTTCAACAGTTGATGAAAACTGTAACTATTTTATGGTTGATTGCTTTGGAAATATGCAGCAAAACAGAGATGTTGTATTTAAACCATTTTCTTTTGCATGTATCGATACAATAAGTTTTGAAGAACCATGTATGATTTTTTTTAGGAAAACATCTTCATATGAGATATGTCTTTACTGTTTTAGCGATAATTGTGTTGACATTAATAAAATGCCGGAACAATGGGATGCATTAAGGGTAATTGATGGGTGCAACTACCTTTATTTGAAAGTGTGTGCAGATAATTGCTCCCCCTGTTAAGAAAAAAGCCACCCTTTTGAGTGACTTTTTTGACAGACCGGCGCTCCCCGACATATTTAATGCTGTCGGGGAGCGTTCATTTTTTTCTAAAGCAGCGTAAAATTGACGTTCCTGCAAATTTCGCATCATATCACCGCAATTATCCCGCCGATGATGAGCGAAACTATTGCAAATGCGCAAAGACTTCTCGGTATCGAGCTGAGATAGAACCGCCTGTTCGTCCACTCCTCTTTCAAGTCCTCCGTTCCGTGAAGCCATAAGCTCGGGTTATTCACAAGAACTACGCACTGCAATATCAGCGTTACATAAAGCTTTACGCTTGCGCTTATCGCAAAGCAGTATAAAAAGCTGCGGAGAGAATCCCTTGCCCCAGCAAAGATATGTAAGGAGCGAAAAGAACACCGCAACTATCAGCAGCACAGGCAGCTTTTTTACAATTCTCTGCTTTGTCGTGAGGATATCACCCTTGACCTTTCCCTCATACTCGGGCAGCTCACGGACACGCTCCTGTATAGGCTTCGGAAGATTATGAAGTCCCTTCAGCGACTGCTTCTTCAGACCTGCCATATAGACTATGGTAAATATAACGAGCAGCACAATTATTTCTATCAAAAGTATTATCTTGTACTCCTCCCCCCTGTGTTAGCTTTATCTAACCACATATCAAGAATCAAAGCCTTCTCGGCTTTTTTATTATATCTTAATGAGCTTGAAAAATCAACCATATAAGCGATTTTCTCCAATTTTGCAGCTTGATTGGTTAGCCTAATATAACTTTAGTTAGATAAAATCAATAAATATGATCACCCCAAAACAGCATAAGTCACAAATCGCAGAAAAATCCATTGACTTTTCGGTTAGCATATAGTAACATAGAGCTGTGACCAAAATGTGTGATTTCGGTCACAGAAATGAGGTGCTTTGATGCCGACCGCTTTTACCGAGGAGGAGTCGGAGCGAATAAGAACGGAGCTTATACTTGCCTGCATACGTCTTAGCAAGGAACTGGGCTTGCAGAAAATGTCCGTTGAAAAGCTGACCGGGGCTGTCGGGATAGCAAAGGGCAGCTTCTATCTTTTTTTTCGCTCAAAAGAGGAATTTATCATCAAAACCGCAGAATATGCGAGCAGGGAAACGCAGAAAATGCTCCTTGCAAAGCTGAACGGGCGCAGGCAGATGTCAGCGCACAAATTTATCGAATTTTTTGACGAATATCTTCACTCTGATCTCGACCTTATGAACGGACTTACGTTCAATGACTTTTTATGGATAAGAAAACACTTGGGAGAGGATTATTTTGACCCGAATTCGCAGATGAAAACGGCAGAGCTTTGGCTTTCGCTCATTGATGATGTCCGTGACGGCGTTGATATCGGAACATTTATAAATCTTATCAAATCGATATATGCGATAAGGCAGCACAGCGACACAATGGTAAAAACTTCGCTCGAAAGCAGTATTCAGGTACTGCTTCGCACGATCGAAATTTATATAAGCGGAAAGGGAGCTATTTTATGAGAAATTTTACGGACGAATACAACGAGTTTATGAAAACGCACAGCTACAAGCCTGTGACCGTTTCGGGACATGAATTTAAGGTCATCGACAGTGGAAGCGGCAGCCGGACTATCGTTTTCCTCAACGGCATCGATATGCAGGAGGAATGGATAAATTATGTGACCGCATTTGAAAAAAATTACCGTGTCGTAATGATGAAATACCCTGTCAAGGTCTACAAAAACAAAGAGATGATCGTGCTTCTTCATGAGCTTTTCGGCAAGCTTGATATTGCACTGCCGATAATATGCGCACTGAGCGACGGCGGCGTTCTCGCACAGCTTTATGCAAAGAATTACAAGGTCGGCGGTCTTATTATGATGACAACGCTCACCGTTGATTCTTCCTATGTCGAGGGAATGAAAAAGGAGCAGTTCGTTCTTCCGCTTATGAAGCTTTACATCAAGACGGTAAAGTTCGACAAGCTGCGTCCTATGCTTATCAATGCGGTAAAAAAGCATTTCCGGAACGAGAGCGACGAGGAAAAAGCTTACGCAGTAACGTTCTTTGAATGTATCGGCAGAGATGAAAGTTACAGATATTCCTATCTCCGTGCCATACTTGCGACGGGTGATATATACAAGCTGGAGAAATTCAGCAGGAGCGATTTTGCATACCTCGACGGAAAGGTGCTTGTGCTTATCCCCGAAAACGATATGTTTGAAAAAGCCGATTCGCAGAAGCTTGTCGATATTTTCACGGATCCTGTTGTAAAAGAGACCTACGGCGGACACCTCGGAATGCTTATGAGGCCTGACTTATACATAAAAGAGATCGAAGAATTTCTCAATGAAAAATTTTGATTGAAGGCGATATTTATGGAAAAGTATGATATCACAAAACCGATAAAAATTCCCGTTGGAATGCACAAGCTGAACGACGACCCGAGCATAAGCTTCCAACTCAACCGACTCGTGAATATGGACGGCTGTGACCTTGCCGTTGCGCAGGAGATAGGTCCGACAATAAAGACCGCTGCCGATTTTTATGATGTGCTGAAAAACCGTGCTGACCTTGAGCTTGAAAACGGACATATAAAAAATGCCGCTGCGCTTTACAGAATGTCCGAATTTTTCACCGACTGGGAAGACCCGAACGGTCTTGCTGCATGGAAAAAGGCAAGGGAGCTTTTCTTCGAGTATTACGCCGACTTTTTCAGCGGAGAAAAGCCGCTCGTCGAGCTTGTGAACGTGCCTTACGAAAGCTACACCCTGCCGACACTGAAATTCAACGCCGAGAACCCCAAGGGCGATATCGTTATGCACGGCGGCTTCGATTCGAGCTATGAGGAATTTTTCGCCGAGTGTGAATATCTCCGAGAGAATGGCTTCAACGTTTATCTTTTCGAGGGTCCGGGTCAGGGCGAATGTATCCGTCTCCACGGTGCGCCGCTCGTCATGGAATGGGAGCGCCCCGTTAAGACTGTGACGGAATATTTCGATCTGCATGACGTGATACTTGTGGGACAGTCGCTCGGCGGATTTTTCGCTCCGAGAGCGTCGGCGTTCGATGAGCGTGTTTCAAGATGCGTGAGCATTGCGCAGTTCGGTGCGCTGAAAATGAACTTCCATAACAATGCGTTCGTGAACGGACTTGTCATTGCACTTTTAAACATTATCCTTTACGGCTTCGGCTGGCTGATAAACATTATCTATGCCGCAAAAAAGGGCAAAGGAATGACTTTCTTCCGCACATATTTTCACAGAATGGGAACAACGAACGTTTACAGGCTTGTGAAAATTCTCTGGAGTATCGATCTTCGACCTATCGCAGACAAGCTCACAAAGGATCATCTTGTCATCGGCGGAAGCACGGACACAATGGCTTGCCGTGCAGGTATCGGCAGACAGCTCCTGCTCCTCAAAAATGCCCGTTCAGTCTCCTCCCGTGAGATCACGACCCACGAAAAGGGCGCAGACCATTGCTGCTGCGGAAACCAGATCGCTGCGATGGACACGATAATTTCATGGGCAGAGCTTATGGAAAAAAGAGATGCTTCGCTCAAAGGAGTGGACTGATCTATGATAAAGCTTTCGATAATTGCGGCGATAATCGGACATATTTTATGCGGAGCTTCCGACTGTCTGCTTGCATATTCAAAAAAGGGCAGGCTTGACCTGAAAAATATCAACGATGCAGAAAAAATGTCGGCGATGTTTGCGGATATGCCGCTCTCCTACCCTCTTTCGTCAACACTGCTCGGCGTGTTTGCGATAACGCTGTTCAGCTTCGGCTATTTCGGTATGAGCAGCTGGATGAGCGGATATTCCAAGACCGCTTCGGTGATAATGTTCATTGCGGCAGTGCTTTACGCCGTTCCTATTGCGGCGCATCATGTTTTGTTCGCCGTCATAGAGTGGCTCTACATAAGGCTCGGCAGGACAAACGAGGCGAGAGAAGCCGTGCTTGAACTGCAAAAGAAAACAATAGCTCCGATGTTTGTCGGTTATCTCGGCTTGCTTGTATTCGTTGTGACGCTCTTTGTGATGATAGTTTCGGGAAACACCGATCTGCCATGGTGGGCGTGTGTTTTCAACACGTTCGTTGCGATGCTGATACTTCTCCCGACAAAGCTTCCTGCAAAGGGAAATATTGCAGGTGCTGTGATGTTTATCGGGCTGTTGTTTGTGATTTGATTTTTTAGGGCGGTTAACGGTACATATTCTGTTGCAGATAATATATGTTCACTTCGTTTGCATATATTATCCGCAAGGATAGTTTATTTTAGGAAAACAGAATTGGCGAAATTCACATTTATGGTTTTACGAGACTGTATTTTTCATAGTTCGTTTTACCTTTTTGGTGTGAATTGCGCCTTTTTTATTTGTTACTGATTTCGCTATTGTAACAATGCCTTAGCTGTTAGTTTAGGGAGTTTCGCTTCTGCGGAGAGCGACAAGGGCGGCTACTCGCCCCCTCGCAAGCTGTGTTCAGCTTGACCAGCTATTTTGCTTCGCATCTCCCCTATTTTGTTCAGAAAACCGGCATAAATGCTGCAGCGATGGCGAACAGCAACGACGGAAGCAGGTTTGCAACACGTATTTTCTTTCCCCACACAAGATTTATCCCTACGCAAAATATAAGTATGCTTCCGACAAGCGATATGCAGCTCAATGCAAGCTCGGTCATAAACGGCTTTATAAATATCGCAAAGACCGTTATCACGCCCTCCAGCACGAACACGGGGACGGCTGAAAAAATACAGCCTTTTCCCATTGAACAGGTCATCACCATTACTATTATAAAGTCAAGCACCGACTTTGCCGCAAGTATCGACCAGTCGCCCGATATGCCGTCCTCTATTGCGCCGACTATCGCCATTGCGCCTATCGAAACCGTGAGCGAAGCCGTCACGAAGCCGTCAACGAACCTGCTGTCGCCCGTGCTTTTCGTTTTCTTTTTGAGCCACTCGCCGAAGCGTTCAAAGCCCTTTTCGATATTTATTATCTCGCCGATCAATGCGCCCAGCACAAGGCAGACGGTTATCATTATACTGTGACCCGAGATCAGACCTCCATCCTTTATGCTCAGCATTTTCTCCATTGCACCGGCAATTCCTATTACAAGAACGCTCACTCCGCAGGTCAGCTGCAATGTTTCCTGAAAGCGCTCTTTCAGAAGCTTTCCGCTAAAAAGTCCGACCAGACCGCCTGCTACTATGGCGGCAGAATTTATTATCGTTCCCAAACCTATCATAAAATACTTTCTCCTTTACAGAATACAACTGCTTTATTATATCGCACTGCTAAAGCATTGTCAATATCGATCTCTGAAAATATTTCATAAATAATGATCCGATCATCAGATAAAAATGATATCTTATATTAAATAAAGGATAACAATCTCCGATTTCCTCTTGATTTTTTTGTGAAAAGTGGTATAATTATAATATATAAATGGAAAAAGCTCGGATTTTGTCAGAAAACGGTGATTTTTACAAAAGAACTGTTCTTTGCCGTCCGAAAAAGCTTTTTAATAAAATTTTTTGGGGGTCATTCTATGAAGTCGATCAAGCAAAAGATCTTTTTATGCTGCATTCTCCTCGTTGGTATATCACTACTCGTTTTAGGTACATTCGCAGGTATTATGACCTATAACACAACCATCGAAACCCTTCGCAAAGATCTGCTCATCTCCACGGAGCTTGCCGCAGACCGCATAAGCTGGGAAATACGTTCCTATGAAAACATTGCGACAGGACTTGGCGTTATCCCGAGCCTTTCCGATGCAAGCGTTTCCGACAATGACAAGAAAGAGATACTCAAGCAAAGCGCAAACGAACACGGACTTGTGACCTGCAACCTTATTTATGCAGACGGCAGCTCCATTGACGGCAAAAATTACAGCGACAGAGAATATTTCCAGCAGGCAATGCTCGGAAACTCCACTATTTCCGAACCTGTTTTTTCAAAGCTGACGAATGAACTCGTTATCGTTGTTGCCGCACCTGTATGGAAAAACGGCGTTTCCGGCGGCGAAGTCACAGGCTGCGTTCTTATCCAGCCGGATACGGAATTTCTTAACAATATCGTAAGAGAGATCAAACTGAGCGACAACTGCAACGCATACATTATCGACAACGACGGCGATACGATCGCCGATGTTGACAGTGAAGTTGTAAAAAATGCCGAAAACATTGAGGCTCTCGCCGAAGCTGACACAACAGGTCAGGCAGGCTATAAAACACTTGCCAACGTCCATCAGAAAATGAGAAACGGTGAATCGGGCTTTACCAGCTATAAGCTCAACGGCAATTCAAAATTCATTGCATATGCACCTGTTCCCAATACCGATGGCTGGTCACTCGCTACCTATGCACCCAAGAGCGACTTTATGGATAATACCTACCGGTCTATCGTTTTGACAATAATAGTGCTTGCAGCTGCTTGCATCATCGCAACTGTTTTTGCAAGAATAATCGGCAAACATATCGGTAACTCCGTCCGTGTTTGCACAGAGCGTATTGAAAAATTTGCCGCAGGCGACCTCCAGAGTCCTGTTCCTGTTATCAAGGCTAAGGACGAAACGGGCATACTTTCCGCAGCAGCACAGACCGTTGTTTCCAATACAAACAATATCATCAAGGATATCGGACGTATCCTCGAAGCTATGTCGCAGGGCAACTTTGACGTACATACAAGCAAGGGCGAACAGTATTATATCGGCGATTATCAGGTGCTTCTCCAGTACCTCCGCGATATCAACCATAAGCTCAGCGGCACAATGTCGCAGATAAACGAAGCCGCAGATCAGGTTTCCGCAGGTGCGGATCAGGTTTCCTCGGGCGCTCAGTCTCTTTCACAGGGTGCAACAGAGCAGGCTTCTTCAATTGAGGAGCTTGCCGCAACTATCAGCGTTGTTTCCGATAAGATCAATGAAAACGCCGAATATGCTAACAATGCAATGGAAAAGACCAATGACACAAGCAGCAAGATGACCAATGCCGGCGAGAGAATGAAAGACCTTGTTGCTGCAATGGACGAGATCAGCACAAAGTCCGACGAGATACGCAACATAATCAAAACTATCGAAGACATCGCATTCCAGACAAATATTCTCGCCCTCAATGCCGCTGTAGAAGCCGCAAGAGCAGGCGAAGCAGGCAAGGGCTTTGCGGTCGTTGCCGATGAAGTAAGAAACCTTGCAAGCAAATCCGCCGAAGCCGCAAGCTCCACAAACTCGCTTATCGAAGCTTCTATCGAAGCTGTTCATAACGGCAGCGAGCTTGTATCGGAATTTGCCGATATAATGAGCGGCGTGGAAACCTCTTCGGAAGAGGTTACAACGCTCAACAGCAAGATCTCCGCAGCATCGAATGACGCAGCTGATTCTATCAAGCAGATATCGGTCGGCATCGAGCAGATCTCCTGCGTAGTCCAGACGAACTCCGCAACAGCAGAAGAATCCGCCGCAGCCTCGGAAGAGCTTTCGGGACAGGCTTCAATGCTCAAGGAGCTTATGAGTTCATTTACGCTCCGTTCGGAATAAAAAAACTAAAGTTTACGTTAATTCTGAAAGAATTTTGCTTTGTTCAAAGGGTGGCAGGGGGTCAAGGGGGACAGCGTCCCCTTGTCGCTTCCGCAGAAGCGAAACTCCCTAAACTAA
>CAKSKU010000034.1 GCA_934465295.1 uncultured Oscillospiraceae bacterium | reverse complement strand
TGCATTTACTCTGCTTTCATAGCAGAATCCGACCAGTGAAGACGGTGAAGCTCTCCGGTAAGCTGCATGCTTTCAAAATTTTGCTGGCGAAGTGCTTCGTATAAAACAATTGATACTGAATTCGACAAGTTTAGGGAACGGATCGCAGGTAACATCGGGATCCGGATGCACGTATCTGGATATTGTATCAGAATTTCTTCCGGAATACCAGCACTTTCTCTTCCGAACATAATATAATCGTCCGGCCCGAAAGAAACGTCTGTATAGGCGTGCCGTGCCTTAGTGGTAGCCATCCAGATTTTTGCACCCGGATGCTGGGATTTGAAATCTTCGAAATTAATATAACGGGTAACATTCAGGTGCTCCCAGTAATCCATGCCGGCACGCTTAATGGACTTCTCGTTAAGCTGGAAGCCAAGAGGCTCGATTAAATGAAGATCTGTGCCTGTAGCAACGCAGGTTCTTCCAATATTTCCGGTATTTGCCGGAATTTCCGGCTGATGTAAAATAATATGCATGTCTTTCCTTCTTTCTGTGGGTAATATTACGGATAGTATTTGCTG
Organism: uncultured Oscillospiraceae bacterium; assembly: GCA_934465295.1. Classification (GTDB taxonomy): domain Bacteria; phylum Bacillota; class Clostridia; order Oscillospirales; family Ruminococcaceae; genus UMGS363. Next base: position 9,174 of record CAKSKU010000034.1, on the reverse strand, counting down.
ATAAGTGTAAAATGGTTAATCTTCTTCCTCTTCATCCGGAGCAACCGGAAGAGTAAAAATGAATTCCGAGCCAACCCCTTCTGTGCTGATGACATTAATGTTTTCGCCATGGGAACGAATGATTTCCCGGGTAATGGAAAGTCCTAAACCGGTGCCCTTTTTATCTTTGCCACGGGACAGATCCGACTTGTAAAAGCGTTCCCAGATCTGCTTCAATTCGTCCTTTGGAATACCAATACCATTGTCTTTTACGGAGACAAATACTTTATTGTGCTTCTCGGTGGTTTCAATTTTAATAATGGAATCCTCATGGCTGAATTTGATGGCGTTATCGAGGAGGTTATACAATACCTGCTGAATCTTACCGACATCGGCCTTGACATAAAGCTCGTCCCCGGTAAGGATGAGTTCAATGGCAATCATTTTCCGTTTGCAGGTACCCTCGAAAGAGGCAGTTGTGTTACGGATGACCGTATTGATGTCGAAGCGGCTGATATCCAACAGCATACCCTTTGTATTCAGATTATTTAAGGTCAGCAGGCTGTTTGTCAGCTTGCGGAGACGTTCGGTTTCATTCAAAACAATGTTCAGATATTTTTCGTAAAGCTCTGGGGGAATCGTGCCATCGAGCATCGCTTCCAGATAACCCTTGATTGAGGTTAAGGGAGAGCGGAAGTCGTGGGAAACATTCGCCACGAACTTCTTCTGATCGTCCTCGGAACGGGCAATTTCGCCTGCCATGTAGGAAATTGTTGCACCCAGATATCCAATTTCGTCTTCACTGTCGATCTGGAATTCATAGTGCATGTTACCGGAAGCATACTGTTCGGTTGCTTTCGTAATCTTGCGCAGGGGCAGATAGACCAGTTCCGTAAAAAAAATCAGAATAATCAACGAGAGCAAAAACAGAATGATGAGCATAATATAGGAAATGTTCAGCAGACTGTTGCAGGATGTCGTGAGGTTACTCAACGGATAGTGAATAACTACATATCCGCGTACCTTGAAATCGGAAGTGATCGGAGCAAAGACACTAAGCTGTTCCTCGGTAAAGGTATCAAAGAAATTTCCGACGGTGTAATAGGAGCCCTCCGTAATGGTTGGATCAAAGTTTTCAATGACAATCTCGTTTTCGACATTAATCGGCTCTGAGGAGCGAAGCACCAGACGCCCGGAAGGATTAATAATCCACAGGGAAGCCGAAAGATAAGCATCCAGTGCATCAAGCTGATCCTGAACGCTTTCCATAGTAGTTTCGTTGTTGTACAGGTCGGAGGCAAAGGTATTGGCGATCAGTGTCGCTTCCTTATATAATGCATCTGCTTTTTCACGTTTCAGATGCTCCATGGTCATACTGCTTACGAAGGTTGCCACAACCATAAAGCCGAAAAAACCGAAAATAATATATGCAAGAATAAATTTCAGATAAAGTGTCTTTTTCATAAAAGCCTCGCTGCTCATCATGACGACAAGGGTTCATGGATTATTTCGTTTCAAATTTGTAGCCGATACCCCAGATGGTGGCAATTCTCCAGTGCTCGTGATCGTTGATTTTTTCACGCAGACGCTTGATATGTACATCAACGGTACGTGTATCACCAATGTATTCATATCCCCAGATCTGGTCAAGAAGCTGTTCACGGGTAAATACATGGTTGGGAGAAGAAGCAAGGAAGTAGAGAAGCTCCAGCTCCTTTGGCGGCATTTCTACCGTGCGTCCCATATAGAGGACGGAGTAGTTGGTCTGATTAATAATCAGATCCGGATATTCCACACAGCGGATATCGGCAGCCTCAGGCGCGGCAACAGCCGGTTTGTAACGGCGCAGAACTGCCTTGACACGTGCCACCAGTTCTTTGGAGTCAAACGGTTTTTCCATATAGTCGTCGGCCCCGAGCTCTAATCCCAGAACCTTATCAAAGATCTCGCCCTTGGCAGAGAGCATGATGATCGGAATGGATGATTTGGCACGGATTTCCCGGCAGACCTGGTAGCCATCAATGCCCGGAAGCATGAGATCAAGCAGGATCAGGTTGGGGGCAAAGCTGTCCGCGAGTGTAAGTGCAGTCTCGCCATCCCCGGCGATCATGGTTTCAAAGCATTCCTTTGTAAGATAAAGCGAAATCAGTTCTGCAATATTGTTGTCATCATCTACAATTAAAATTTTCTGTTTAGCAGCCATATATTATTCTACCTTTCCTGAAATGATTCATCTCATAATTTTTGACAAACCATTAAAATAAATAGTTCCAATTGTTTTGTAATTTTAACGTTATTCCTTAAAGGTGACGATGGTCACACCGGCATCTCCTTCTCCATATTCCCCCAGCCGGTAGCTCTTTACATATTTAATGCGCTTTAAATGGCTCTGCACGGCACTGCGGAGAGCACCGGTTCCCTTGCCGTGTACGACACGGACGGAAGGAAGATGGGCAAGGTAGGCATCGTCCAGATATTTATCAAGCTCGGCAAGCGCTTCGTCCACGGTTTTGCCAAGAAGATTGATTTCAGCGGAAACGTGCATGGATTTGGACATCTTCACACTTCCGGTATGGCTTCTTTGTAAAACCGGTTTTTCAGGCTCTGCTTTGGCTTCCCCGTAAGCAAGATCCTTGATATTTGTCTGGGAGCGCATGATGCCGCACTGTACGAACAGATTTCCCTTGTGATCCGGAAGCGTGCTGACGGTTCCTACAAGTCCCATGGAGAGGATTTTCACGGTGTCACCGAGTTTGAGGTCCTCAGCCCTGACCTTTTTTCCGGATCTGGTGGGAGCCGTTTTCAGTGCCAGTTTGTCGTTCTTCTTACCGATTTCACCTCGGAGCTTTTCACGCTCCTTTTCCAGCGTTTTCAGAGAAACATTGGGACCGGCTTTCTGGAAAATCCGGATGGTTTCATCGGCCGTTTCCTTGGCATCCTGCAGGATCTCACGGGCCTGTTCATTGGCTTCACGTAAGATGCGGTCCTTTGCCATATCAATTTCTTCGTTCTTCTGCTGCAGCTTTTCGCGGAGTGCTTTGATTTCTTCCTTATAAGAAGCAATCTCGCGGCGTTCCTTCTCAATGGTGATCCTGCTTTCCTCAAGATCGGAGAGCAGATCCTCAAAGCTTTTATCCTGTGTACCGATCTGTGCGGTGGCAGCTTCGATGATATGATCGGGAAGCCCGAGTTTTTTGGAAATCGCGAAGGCATTACTTTTTCCGGGAACGCCGATTAACAGGCGGTAGGTCGGAGAAAGGGTATCTACGTTAAATTCACAGCAGGCGTTCTCCACAAAATCGGTAGAAAGTGCATAGACCTTAAGCTCACTGTAATGGGTAGTGGCAACCGTGCGGATTCCGCGCTCATGCAGGTAGTTCAGAACTGCAATTGCAAGGGCGGCACCTTCGGTCGGATCGGTTCCTGCACCCAGTTCATCAAACAGGCACAGTGAATCGGCATCGGCTTTCTGCAGGATGGAAACAATGCTGGTCATATGGGAGGAGAAGGTACTGAGACTCTGCTCAATGCTCTGCTCGTCACCGATATCTGCAAATACTTCTGTAAAAATAGATAGCTCGCTGCGGTCGAGCGCAGGGATGTGAAGACCTGCCTGACCCATGAGGGTAAACAGTCCGATGGTTTTTAAGCTTACGGTTTTACCACCGGTATTGGGGCCGGTGATGACCAGAAGGTCAAAATCCTTTCCGAGATGGATATCAATCGGAACTACCTTTTTCGAAGGAAGGAGCGGATGACGTCCTTTCCGGATCTGGATATAGTGATCGGTATTAAAAACCGGCTTCGTTGCATTTAAGTCAAGTGCAAGGGAAGCCTTGGCAAAAATAAAGTCAAGCTGTGTCATCAGATGCTGGTTGCGAGCAAGCTCTTCCGTGTGTTCGGCGCAGAGCTGACTTAAGGAAAAGAGAATGGCTTCGATCTCTTCCTTTTCCTGAATGGAAAGCTCTTTCAATTGATTGTTGAGGTTAACGATGGCCTCCGGTTCAATGAAAAAGGTAGAACCGGTCGAGGACTGATCATGTACCATACCTCTGACCTGTCCTTTATATTCTGCCTTGACAGGAATACAGTAGCGGTCGTTACGCATCGTAATAACGTTGTCCTGCAGGTAGGTTCGGTAGGAGCCGTTCACCATGCTGTTCAGCTGGGAGTGAATTTTGTCTCCGGTTAAGACGATGGACCGACGGATGGATTTCAGCTTCGGACTGGCATCGTCTGCAATTTCCTCTTCGGACAGAATACAGCGGCTGATTTCCTCCGATACTCTGGTAAGCGGTTCCAACGCTGCAAAGTAGGGTGTCAACGAGGTATCGGCATCCTCTTCACGCGCTTTTCGTCCATAGGATTTGATGCGGGCGGTATTCTGGAGAAGACCTGCGATACCGAGAAGCTCCGGGATGGAGAGGGCGGAGCCGATCTCCAGACTCTTGATGGCAAACTGCAGATCCTTGTTGCCGCCAAAGGAAGTAGAGCCCTTCGTAAGCAGCATGGAGAGCGCATCGCCCGTTTCCTGCTGGGCTTTCTCAATCGCAGATAAATCCGTGGAAGGAATGAGTCTGCGGCACAGCTCCCGTCCGGGAGCAGAGGTTGCTTTGTCTATGAGTAATTGAATGATTTTGTCATATTCCAGGGTGTGTAAAATTTTGGTGTTCATAAAATAATGTTTAACTCCTTGACATTTGGGTGAGTACAGTGGTTTTGTTCCATTATGGGTAAAATGGACAAGTATACCACTTATGGTATATTTTAATTAAGTATAACATATTTGGAAGGGGAATAGATATAAAAATAGTTACGGTTTACTCGTACCTGGCAGGCGGTTGCAATTATGACGGACAGTGCACGTATGTATGGTTACGAAGATGAAAAATTATAAAAGAAACGAAGAACAGGGGAGATATGATATGTTTGAAAAAGCTTATGAAGAATGCAGGCTTTGTCCGAGAGAGTGCGGGGTGAACCGGAAGGAAGGACAGACCGGGTTTTGTCAGATGGATGGGACACTGCGGGTGGCAAGAGCGGCCTTACATATGTGGGAGGAACCATGTATTTCCGGAAAAAGGGGTTCGGGGGCCGTATTCTTTTCAGGATGTAACTTAAGGTGTGTCTATTGTCAGAACTTTGATATTGCAGCCGGTACAAGAGGAAAGGAAATCAGCAGGGAGAGGCTGTCAGAAATCTTTCTGGAGCTGCAGGCACAGGGAGCAGCCAATATCAATCTGGTGACGCCGGATCATGATCTGCCGGATATTGTATGGGCGCTTCTCAAGGCAAAGGAGCAGGGACTTTGTATTCCGGTTGTGTATAATGGAAGTGGGTATGAAAAGGCCGATGTGATTGCAGCATTAGAGGGTCTGGTGGACATTTTTCTTACGGACTTCAAATATATGGATGGAGAACTGGCAGGGAGGCTTTCCCATGCAGGGGATTATCCGGAGGTGGCGAAGCGCGCGTTAGAACAGATGGTGAAAATAACAGGAGAACCTCTTTTTAATGAAGAGGGAATGATGCAGAGAGGGGTAATTGTCCGGCATTTACTGCTGCCGGGACATAAGAAAAATGCGAAAGCTGTTTTGCGGTATTTGTGGGAAACCTATGGGGACAGGGTTTACATTAGTCTGATGAACCAGTATACGCCGATGGTGCAGCTTACCTCACACAGCGGTAATCAGAAGGAACTGGAAGAGGCCGCACGGCAGGAGCCGCAGCTCATGCGTAAGGTAACCGTACGGGAGTATGAGCAGGTGGTGGACTATGCATTGCAGCTTGGCATTACCAATGCCTTTATCCAGGAGGGAGATGTGGCGAAGGAGAGCTTCATTCCGGATTTTGATACGACCGGTGTGTAATAGATTTTCTATTGTAGCAGTTTTATAAAGAGCTTCAGTAATGTGTGGATAATTCAATATCTTATGTGAACTCGAAAATGATTCACCGGATCATTTTGTCATATGCATGACAACCAAAAGCAGCCTTTTTCTACAAGATGTGGAAAAAAGTTGCTTTTTTTAGTGTTATGATGTAGGATGGTTTACATAAGGGAAATATTATGAAAACCACTACAACAAAGTTGATGATCGACAGATTATAGGAGGGGTATTTACGATGAAGAAATGGACAGGATGGAGAAACTGTCTGGCAATGTGTCTGGCAGTGACAATGCTGTTGACACCGTTTTTGCAGACAGAGGTATATGCAGCAGAAACTGCAAATGTACAGGGAACGGTTGCATCCGGAACGACAGCAGAGCTTTTAATGTTATCCACGAAGGATGGCAAGATGGAGATTAAGATTGACAGCAGTACCGATGTCAGTGAGGCGAGAATTCTTCTGCCGGAAACAAAGCTTTCTGTAGCAATTTCGCATGGCTCAGACGGTTACTGGCATGCAACCAAGATTACTTATAACGGAGCAGCTGTTGGAATTACCATTGATACTTCCAAGACCTCTGTCATAACAGGAACGATCAGTGATAAGACAAATGGCGATGTCCTTTATGTGGATACCGCACAGGGCGAGATGCAGATTAAGTACGACCAGACGACCAACATCAACGGATGTTCCGTACTGGTAGCCAACAGAAAGTATAACATTACCTGTGCACGTGGTTCCGATGCCTATATGCATGCGATTTCGATTGCAGATGCGTCCAATACCCAGAATAACAGTAGTAGCAGCATGGGTGGAACCTATGTAAATGGTACGGTTTCCGGCAAGACCACAAGTGATGTCCTGTTTCTTGATACCAAGGACGGAACGATGGAATTTAAAGTGGATGGAAATGCCGATACCACCAATGGCAAATGGAAGACAACAGGAACGAAGCTCACGGTATGGTTTTACCGTGGAGGTGATGCGTACCTTCATGCAAACCGTGTTGCAGAAGGCACAACTACAGGTGGAAATAACAGCAATACCACAGGTACGGTGACCAATACTTTTACGGGTACGGTTTCCGGTAAGACAACAGAAAGCGTCCTGTTCCTTGACACTAAGGATGGTACCATGGAATTTAAGATTGACAGCAATGCCAACACGATCAACGGATTGGTAACGGTTGCAGGAAACAGGATGACTGTTGGAGGATATAACGGAAATGACGGTTACTGGCATGCTTCTACCCTGACCGGGGAACGTGGCAGCAGTTCTGCATCTGTGAACACCTCTGCAACGATTACCGTAACCGGAACAGTTTCCGGTAAGTCTACAGAAAAGGTTTTGTTCCTTGACACCAATGGCGGAACGATGGAATTAAAGCTGGATGCATTAAGAAGTGTCAACAACTGCAAGGTTTTTGTTGTTGGAAAGAAGCTTACCGTAACCTGCGGATCCGGAAATGACGAGTACTGGCATGCACTGGATATTACTGCATAAAAACGATAAAAGGTAATATGGGATGTGTCAGATTCCCATATTATTATAATAAATAAGAATAGGGATAAACCAATCGGAAAATAACAAAAATCCGAGACGGTTTGTCCTTATTTTTCCTTGTTTTCAATACATTACGGGGATAGAATATAATTAAATAAAACCGCTCATTGGAAGGGCAGAATATGTGGATTAAAGGAAACTACAGACGAAATTTAATGGACATGCATATTGATGACTGGAATCCGGAGTTTCTTTCCAAAATCAATGTGAAGGAGTAAGTGGAAGCCCTGAAGGATGCATGGGTGCAGACCTTATTACACTGGCTTCCATGCTTCGAATTCCGGTTGTTATGCACAACGTGGAAGAAGAGAGGATCTTCCGACCGCATGCATGGGGAAGTTTTGGAACCAGGGATACCGAAGCTGCGGACATAGCTGCATGCAAGGCTTACGGACCGTTGTACGGTTAATTTTCAGAGTAAAATATATCACAGAGGAGACGGTGACAGGTCTCTTCATATTCATTAAATGAAAGGTTGGTCAGGACAGGAACGATGGTAAGGAAATATATCTTTGGAGAACCGATTGAAACGGATGCTGTGGTAAAGGAGCTCGCATCCTCTGCATGGAGCGATGGTGTTTTTCAGAAAAAAGAAGACGGTTTTCATTATTCCTTGAAAGAGGATGAAATCGTGTATGGGCTTGGAGAAAATGTGCGTGGCATCAACAAGAGAGGATGGCGTTACATCAGCAACTGCAGCGATAATCCGAATCACTGTGAGAATACCAATTCATTGTATGGAGCACACAACTTCATTATGGTGGGTGACGGAGTACATGAAACCTATGGCTTGTTTGTGGATACGCCGGGCAGGGTGACCTTCGATATTGGTTATACCGATATTGATGATCTTTGCATTTCCATGGAAGAGGAGAACTATAAAATTTATCTGATTGAGGCAGCTTCCTACAGGGATGTAGTGAAGGAATTCCGTGAACTGATCGGAAGAAGCTATATTGCACCCCGCTGGGCATTTGGTTATGGGCAGAGCCGGTGGAGTTATGATACAGCGGATGAAGTGCGTGAGGTGGCAGCGGAATATAAAAAGCATAACATTCCCATTGACAGTATCTATCTCGATATTGATTATATGGAACGGTATAAGGACTTCACGATTAACCGGGACAGCTTCGCTGATTTTGAAGAGCTTGTCGAAGAAATGAGGAAGGAGAACATTCATCTCGTTCCCATTATTGATGGTGGTGTAAAAAAGGAAGATGGCTATGGTGTCTATGAAGAAGGCAAAGCGAACGGATACTTCTGCAAGGATGAAAACGGAGAAGATTTCATTATCGGGGTATGGCCCGGGAAATGCTGCTTTCCGGATATGCTTGATGACAAGGCAAGACAGTGGTTTGGTGATAAGTACCGGATTCTGATCGACAAGGGAATTGACGGCTTCTGGAACGATATGAATGAACCGGCAATTTTTTATTCGGAAAAGCATCTGAAAGAGGTCTTTGAGAAAATGGAAGACTATAAGAAGATGAACCTTGACGTGAATACCTTTTTCGAAATGACAGGAATGATTGGAGGCATCTGCAATAATCCGGAGGATTATGCTTCGTTTTACCATAATTATAAAGGCAGGCGTTACCGTCACGATCAGGTACATAACCTGTTTGGATATTATATGACGAGATCTGCCTCGGAGGCGTTTGAACGTTACGTGCCGGAAAAGAGAATTCTGTTGTTTTCCAGAGCATCCTATATCGGCATGCACCGGTTCGGAGGAATCTG
>CAKSKU010000033.1 GCA_934465295.1 uncultured Oscillospiraceae bacterium | reverse complement strand
GCGACCATGCAGCCGTTTGGGGAAGAAAGCCTTGCCAAAATCAGACGTCATCAAAGGCTCCGTGCCGGGAAAGGCTTTACGACGATTGAGCAGTCAAGGGATCTTACAAAAGCAGCGCAGAGAATTGCAAAGCCGTCCAATCAATTTCAGGAGGAAGCTGTGACGATCAATCGGCCGGAAAATTCCGTACCGTTCATACGGGATACGGCACTCCTGGAATGTATGTCCAATCTGGTTGCAAATGAAATGTTTGCAGAAAATAAAATCCGGTTAAGGGATGAGGTGACCGCACAGATTCTCGATGGAATAGAAGCACTGAACAGCCAGCTTGCCCACTTTCTTATCGTGACAAATAATGTATTTGAGGATGGCATTTCCTACGAAGAAACGACCGCGGAATATATCGAGGCGATGGGGCAGGTCAATGAAAGGCTGGCTGCCATGGCCGATACCGTGATTGAAGTTGTGACCGGTATTCCGGTTGTCTGGAAAGGAACGTTATTATGAAACTGTTAAAAGCTCTTGTCATTTCTTTTTCCATGTATTCGGGGATTCCGATGCCGCAGTTTGAGTGGAAAGAGGAAGACATGAAATATATGTTATGCTTTTTTCCATGGATTGGGGCGGTGATCGGACTTGGTATTGTTCTTTGGTCCATGTTATGTAAACAGGCTGAACTGGGAATGCTTTGCTATACAATGGGAGGGGCAGCCATTCCTCTGCTCATTACCGGCGGTTTTCATGTGGATGGCTTCATGGATACGATGGACGCGTTCCACTCGTACCAGCCGAAGGAGAAGAAGCTGGAAATACTGAAGGATTCCCATATTGGAGCGTTTTCGGTGATTATGCTGGCACTTTACGGCCTGATTTATCTGGGCGCGTTCTCAGAGATTAAAAAGGAAAGCGGACTTTGGATTGTCTGTGCCGGATTTGTGTTGTCGAGAGTATTAAGCGGCATTGCAGTGGTTACCTTCCGCTCCGCGAAAAGTGATGGCCTGCTTTACCTGTTTGCGAGCAGGGCACAGAAGCGGATTGTGAAAGCCTCCCTTTATGTACAGGGAATCCTGTGTATTGCATTCATGCTGTGGCAGTCGCCTTTGCCGGGAGGGGCGGCGGTACTTGCGGCGCTTTTGATATTCGCCTATTACCATCACCGGACAAAAAAGGAGCTCGGTGGAATTACCGGGGATACCGCAGGATGGTTTGTGCTGTTGTGTGAAGAAGTGGTGATGGTTGTAGTGGCAGTAGTGGGTAAGTTGATATAAGAGGAAAATCATGAAATTAATTATAGGTGGTCTGGCACAGGGAAAATTGCATTATGTCCTGCAAGAGGAAGGAAACGGGAAGAGTATTATCTTTGATGGGGTACTTCCGGAAGAGGGACAGATACAGGAAGCCTGGAAAAAGGCAGGCGGTGAAAAAAAGATGATGATTATCAATCACTTCCATCATGTTGTGAAGAAGGAACTGGCAGGAAAAAGAACCCCGGAGGAACTGGAAGCGGATGTGATGGAGTTTGTGGAGAAGCATCCGGAGGTTATTCTGATTTGTGATGAAATCGGAAACGGAATCGTTCCGGTGGATGCGTTTGAAAGAACCTATCGGGAGCAGACCGGAAGAATTCTGATCCGGCTTGCACAAAAAGCAGATGAGGTGGTGCGTGTATTATGCGGAATCGGTCAGAGAATCAAATAGAAGTTTATCTGATCCGGCACGGAGCAACGAATGCCAATCGTGAGCACCGGTATCTGGGGAGGACGGAGGAGCCGTTAAGTGAAGAAGGACGGGAGGAATTAAAGGCTTTTCAAAGGCAGGGCATCTATCCTGATCCGGCATCCTTACAAGCCTTATTTGTCAGTCCTATGGAACGGTGCCGGGAAACAGCGGAGCTTTTGTTTCGGGACTGTGAGCAGCACATAATTCCGGAATTCCGGGAGATGGACTTCGGACTCTTTGAAGGAAAGAATTATCAGGACCTGCAGGGAGATGGCCGGTATCAGACATGGATTGACAGCAACGGAACAATCCCTTTTCCGGAAGGAGAAAGCCGGGAGGACTTTATTGCACGGTGCAGGCAGGGATTTGAAGAGATGCTCCGGATTGCAATTGCCGGGGTTATAGGTAGAAATGAAGAAGACAAAAATGCAGAAGATAAAAATGCAGAAAATAAAAATGCAGAAAATGACAGGAATGTGAAGAATCAGAAGAATACAGACAATCAGAAGAAGTTAGAAAAGCTGGAGAATACAGAAAAACAGCAAAATGCAGCAAAGCAGAAAAACAGGGATGAGAATCTGAAAATTGCTGCCGTGGTTCATGGGGGAACGATTATGGCAGTGTGCAGCAGTTTTACGGACGGTGAGTACTTCGATTTCCAGATTGGAAACGGAGAAGGTTATCGCTGCAAAGTAACCGTTGTGCAGTCATCCGGGGAGATATATATGGATAAGTTATGTAAATTAGTTATGTAAACCGCATAGACATAATGAATGATTGTAATTATGCGGTACAGCTTGAAGCATTTACCGCTGAAGGCATAAGAACATGATTTGAGAGTGCAAAATTCCATAGGTGAAGCTGATCTTAAATGAATTTTGCATTGTAACTGTGAAGGTACTGAATAGTTATGTATGATCGAATATATCATATGGGGAGAATACCATGCTGAAATATCATATGACAGCGTTCTTTCTGGGTTTCCTTCTGGATCTTCTGCTGGGGGATCCCTACTGGCTGCCGCATCCGATCCGGCTGATCGGCAATCTGATCGCGGCACTTGACCGGAAACTGCTGGGGAATCCGGAAGAAAGTAAAAGAAATGATCGTAGAGAATTTCATAGAGGAATTGTGCTGGTTGTACTGGTACTTCTTAGTGTAACCGTGGTAACCGCAGCTCTTTTGCTTGGCGGTTATGCCCTGCATCCTTACATAGGCTTGGTGCTGGAAACCATCATGACCTATCAGATTCTGGCAGCGAAATGCCTGAAGGTTGAGAGCATGAAGGTCTATGCCTGCTTAAAGAGGGGAGATCTTCCGGCAGCGAGAAAGGCGGTATCCATGATTGTCGGAAGAGATACGGACGTACTCGATGAGACAGGAGTCGCCAGGGCGGCGATTGAAACGGTAGCGGAGAACACCTCGGATGGGGTGATTGCACCGATGCTGTATCTGGCATTGGGAGGCCCGGTGCTGGGGTTCTTTTATAAGGCTGTAAATACGATGGATTCCATGGTTGGCTATAAGAATGACCGTTATCTCTATTTTGGAAGAGTGGCAGCGAAGCTGGATGATGTGGTGAATTTTTTTCCTGCCAGAATCAGTGCTTATCTGATGATTCTTTCCGCTTTTGTCGGTGGAAGTGCATATGACGGAAAAAGGGCGTTTCAGATTCACAGGAGGGATCGTAGGAACCATGCCAGTCCGAATTCGGCACAGACAGAATCGGCATGCGCGGGAGCACTTGGAATCCGGCTTGCCGGAGATGCCAGTTATTTTGGTAAAGTGGTGAAAAAACCCTATATCGGAGATGAGGTGCGGAAGGTGGAATTCGAGGATATCAAACGGATCAATCAACTTATGTATCTTACCGCATGGCTTTGTGAGCTTTTGTGTATAGGGATGATGGGAATTGCATTTCTACTTTGGATAAGCTAGAAAGGAGCCGGAGAAACACGATGAAAAACAAAGCAATACACGGTGGAGATATCTACCGGAATCAGGTCCGGCTTGATTTCTCGGTCAATGTAAATCCGCTTGGAATGCCGGACGGAGTCGAAGCAGCGTTGCATGAAGCAGTCTGCAGCGTGCAGGAATATCCGGATATGGAGGCGTTGGCACTGAAGGAAAGCCTTGCAGAGAAGCTTGCTGTTCCGGAAGAGAAGCTGCTTTTCGGAAACGGAGCTTCGGAGCTTCTGATGGCGGTTGTGCATGCCCTGCATCCAACGAAAATCATGATCCCTTCTCCTTCCTTTTATGGCTATCAGCATGCGGCGAAAGCAACAGGAAGCAAAGTGATTCCACTTATGCTAAAGGAAGAGAACGGGTTTTTATTAACAGAGGAATTATTTACTGTTTTGGAACAGGAAAGACCGGAGCTTCTTATTCTGGCAAATCCCAACAATCCGACCGGAGTGCTTACTTCGAAGGAGTATCTGAAACAGCTTTTGGAAAAATGCAGGAAAACCAATACCTTTCTGTTACTGGATGAATGCTTTATCGAATTCTGTGAAGGGCAGGATACCATGCTTTCTGAAATCGGGAAAGAGGACCGGCTGCTTTTGCTGCGGGCCTTTACGAAAAGTTTCGCTATTCCGGGAGTACGGCTTGGCTATCTGGCTGGCAGCACAGAAGAGCTACTTATAAGAATCCGGGAGCAGCTTCCGGAGTGGAATCTGTCGGTTTTTGCCCAGAAGGCAGGACAGGCATGCCTTTCTTCGGAAAACGAAGCTTACCTTACAGAGACCGTCCGATATGTGAAAAAGGAGCGGCAGTTTCTTACAGAGGAACTACAACAAATGGGGATCCGGATATTGCAAGGAGAAGCGGACTTTCTTTTGTTTTACTGTGAGGAAAATCTGTATGAGAAATTGCTGCGGTGGGGAATTCTGATCCGTGACTGCTCGAATTTTGAAGGACTGTCCCAGGGGTATTATCGCATTGCCGTGAAGCGTCATGAAGAAAATCTGCAATTACTGGAAGCAATAAAGGAGTGTTTAAAACCGTGATTGAACATTTATTACCGGAACAGATTGAACAAAGAAGCTTTGAGATCATCGATGGGGAGCTTAAGAAGCGCGGAATTGTGCTGCCCAAAGAGCAGGAAATGATTACGAAAAGAGTCATTCATACGACCGCAGACTTTGAATATACGGATACCCTGACCTTTTCGGAGGGAGCAGTAGGGATTGCCAAGGAGCTTCTGAAGAAAGGAGCCGATATTGTAACGGATACGAATATGGCGCTCTCCGGAATTAATAAGAGGTCGCTGGCCGGGCTGGGGGGAGAGGTACATTGCTATATGGCAGATGAAACCGTCGCAAAGCTTGCCAAAGAGCGCGGAACGACGCGGGCGGCTGTCAGCATGGAAATGGCAGCCAGGATTCAAAAGCCGGTGATCTTTGCCGTAGGAAATGCACCGACAGCGCTCATTCAGATCTATGAAATGATGCAGGGCAGTGACTGGCGTCCGGCGTTTGTGATCGGTGTTCCGGTCGGATTCGTGAATGTGGAAGCGGCCAAGGAGCTCATTTGGCAGACCGATGTTCCTTTTATTATTAACCGGGGCAGAAAGGGCGGCAGCAATGTAGCCGCAGCAATCTGCAACGCATTGATCTATGAACTCACACGAAACAGATCATGAAAGGATTGGCTGAATTGTTACTTTAATAAAGGATTCATACCGGTTGAAATATGGTTGACAGATGACAGAAACAAACCAAGGTATAGATAATAGATTAAGGACAAAGAGATGAGATACGGTTTTACGACAGGAAGCTGTGCCGCAGCCGCTGCCAAGGCGGCTGCCTACATGCTTCTTTCCGGAATGGAAAAAACAGAAATCACGATCGAAACGCCCAAGGGAATTCCTTACACCGCGCAGATTACCGATATTCAGAGGAAAGAGCGCACCGTTACTTGTGCGGTCATAAAGGATGGCGGGGACGATCCCGATGTCACAACCGGTTCCTGGATTGTTGCCAGGGTAACGCTTTCGGAAAATCAACCGGATTCCGGTGAAAAAGGGACACAGGCAGAGGTTTTCATTGACGGTGGAACGGGCGTCGGGAGAGTGACAAAGCCGGGACTCGACCAGCCGGTAGGAAATGCGGCAATCAATCATGTGCCGCGGGAAATGATTACGAAGGAAGTACTGGAGGTATGCCACCTTTTGGATTATCAGGGAATCCTGCAGGTCGAGATTTCCGTGCCGGGAGGAGAGGAGCTTGCACAGCAGACCTTTAATCCACGCCTTGGCATTGTCGGCGGCATTTCCATTCTGGGAACCAGCGGAATTGTAGAGCCGATGAGCAATCAGGCAATATTGGATACCATCCGTGTAGAACTCAACCAGCGGAGGGCAGAAGGGTATGATTACGTGGCGGTTTCTCCCGGAAATTATGGACTGGACTATATGAAAAAGGTCTATCACTATGACCTTAACCGGAGTGTAAAATGCAGTAACTTTATCGGGCAGACGATTGACATAGCGGTAGAGCTTGGCTTTCAGAGGATGCTTTTAACCGGCCATATCGGAAAGCTGATTAAGGTAGCGGGCGGCATCATGAACACCCATTCCAGGGAAGGGGACTGCCGGATGGAGCTGTTGACTTCTTTTGTGGTAAAGATTGGCGTAGAGCTTCCGGTGGCACAGCAGATTTTAGCCTGTGTCACAACCGAAGAAGCTGTAAGAATCCTCGATTCATGCGGCAAAAGAGCACCGGTCATGGAGGCAGCGATGGAGCGGATTTTTTATTATCTGAATAAGCGTGCCGGGGGAAAGATGCAGGTCGAATGCCTCATGTACGCGAACGAATTTGGGGAACTGGCAAAGAGTGAGGGAGTGAAAGAATGGTTTACTTTGTTGGAGCAGGAACAGGAGCAGCGGATTTAATTACGGTACGGGGCATGCATCTTTTGGAAAAAGCAGATGTGATTATCTATGCAGGTTCTCTTGTGAATCCGGAGCTTTTACAATATGCAAAAAAGGATTGTGAAATCCATAACAGTGCCAGGCTGACGCTTCCGGAGGTCCTTGCGATCATGGAAGAAGCAGAAAAAGATGGAAAAGTGATTGTGCGGCTGCATACCGGGGATCCCAGTATTTACGGGGCGGTGCGTGAACAGATGGATGCACTGGAGGAAAAGGGAATTGCCTATGAGAGCTGTCCGGGCGTAAGTGCCTGCTTCGGAGCGGCAGCATCGTTGAATCTCGAATATACCCTGCCGGATATTTCCCAGACACTGATTATTACCCGGATGGAAGGAAGGACAGGCGTGCCGGAAAAGGAACAGATCGAAGGGCTTGCCACGCATCAGGCCTCCATGGCGATTTACTTAAGTGCCGGAATGCTGGAAGAACTAAGCAGGCGATTGATAAAAGGCGGATACCGGAGAGAGACACCGGCAGCTCTTGTCTATAAGGCAACCTGGCCGGAAGAGCAGGCTTATGTCTGTACGGTGGAAACCTTACCGGCTGTTGCAAAGGAGCATAGAATCTATAAGACAGCACTGGTGCTTGTCGGGGATGCAATCGCGCATCAGCATTACCGGAAGTCCAGACTCTATGCGCCGGATTTTTCGACGGAATTCCGGAAAGCAAAGGAAACACAAGAATGAAGGTAAGTATTATCAGCTTTACGCTAAAAGGAATCGAACTGTCCTTAAAAATCAAAAAGGCATTTTCAGGGGAGACAGAGGAGGATCTCTGCCTTTATACGAAGTGTTCCCATGCGGAAAAGAGTTTGACAGAAAGAAAACTTACAGAAAAGGACCTTGTAGAAAGCGGACTCTCTTATGTGGAACAGCCACTTACGGAATGGACCGGTGAGCAGATGAAGAAGCGCAGAAGCCTTCTTTTTATCGGAGCCTGTGGAATAGCGGTCCGGGCCATCGCTCCGTTTCTTACGGATAAATTAAATGATGTGCCGGTGCTTGTAATGGATGAACAGGGATGCTTTGTGATTCCCGTTCTGTCAGGGCATGTGGGAGGAGCCAACGAACTGGCGGTTTCCCTTGCAGAGCGCATGGGAAGTACCCCGGTCATTACAACGGCAACCGACTTGAATCACTGCTTTGCGGTCGATTTGTTTGCCAGACGGAATGCACTGCACATCGTAAATAAGGATGGCATTGCCAAGGTGTCTTCCCGCATTCTGGCAGGAGAAGAAGTGACGATGGCAGTGGAAGAAGGGCATTTGCAAGAAGGAGAAGCGGGGAGCACGGGAGGAAGAAAGGTTCCGAGAGAAGGTAATGTTCCGGAAGGGATCCGGATTGTTCCCTGTTCGGCAGAATTACATACAGATGTCCCGGTTATGCCGACAGAAGTTTCAGAAGATGTTCCGGCTGTGTCGGCAGAATCAACTGAAGATGTTCCGGTTGTGTCAGTAGAATCGATTACAGATGCTCCGGTTGTCTTTTCAGAATCGTCTGCCGGAATTCCTAGTGTTACAGAGTCTCCTGTCGATATTTTAGTTGCCCCGGCTTCCTATGGGCAGGGACGTCTTCTTACCCTGCGTCCGAAGGAGTATGTCATCGGAATCGGCTGTAAGAGGGGGAAGGCGGCAGAGCAGATTGACCATTTTGTGCACAGAGTTCTTAAGGAAAGCGGCATTTCCATGGAGCAGGTGGCAGCGTTTGTCTCGATTGACCGGAAAAAGGACGAGGAAGGAATTCTTTGGATGAGCAGCCATTATGGCATTCCCTTTGTCACCTATTCCGCGGAAGAACTACAGCAGGTGGAAGGAACCTTCCATGCATCGGAGTTCGTGAAAAGTCAGGTGGGTGTTGATAATGTCTGTGAACGGGCAGCCTTACGGTTTATCGGTCCGGATGGAATACTCATCACGGGAAAGCAGGCAGAGGATGGAATTACAGCAGCGATTGTAAAACGAAGATGGAGCGTGTCTTTTGATGAAAAATAGAATTTATATCGTAGGAATGGGCCCGGGAAAAGAAGAAATGATGACAGGAGAGGCTCTTAAGGCGCTGGAGGAAGCTGATGTCATTGTCGGCTATCCGGTTTATATCAATCTGCTTGGTGGACGGTTCAGGGAAAAGGAGCTGCTGTCAACACCGATGCGGCAGGAGGAAGAACGCTGCCGGATGTGCTTTGAAAAGGCGGCTGAAGGAAAGCAGGTGGCATTGATCTGCAGCGGGGATGCCGGTGTCTATGGGCTCGCTTCCTTAATGTATGAGATTGGTAAAGGTTATGAGGACATGGAGCTTATTGTAGTTCCGGGAATTACAGCAGCCTGCAGTGGGGCAGCGGTGCTGGGAGCACCACTCAACCACGATTTTTGTGTCATCAGTTTAAGTGACCTGTTGACGCCGTGGGATAAGATTGAAAAAAGGCTCCGGGCAGCAGCCATGGGGGATTTTGCCATTGCCATTTATAATCCGTCCAGTCATAAACGGAAGGATTATCTGAAACGGGCCTGTGATATACTTTTGGAAATACTGGAAGAGGACCGCGCCTGCGGTTATGTGGAGAATATCGGCAGGGAAGGAACGAAAGCGGTTGTCTGTACGTTAAAGGAGCTGCGGGATACGCAGGTGAACATGTTCACAACCGTGTTTATCGGAAATGCAGGATCGGAAATCATCAATGGAAAACTGATTACGAAGCGGGGGTATCAAGTTGAAAGAAATACTAATCTTTGCAGGGACAACGGAGGGAAGAGCCTTATCTGAAGCTCTGACAGATGCCGGAATCGCGCATACCGTGTGTGTGGCAACGGAATATGGAGAAATCGTGTTAAAGGAGAATCCTCTTGTGAGCATCCACCGGGGCAGAATGGATCAGGAAGAAATCCGGCATTTTGTTGAAAAAGGAAATTTCCTTGCTGTGGTAGATGCGACCCACCCGTATGCCACGGTGGTAACGCAGAATATCAAAGCGGCGATGAAAGATCTGTCCATTCCTTATCTGCGGTTAAAAAGAGAGCGGGAGGAAGGAAGAATCGAAGGCGTCCGCTATTTTGAAGATCACGAAGCCTGTGCGGAAGCTTTGTGCCAGACCGTGGGCAATATTCTTCTTACGACAGGAAGCAAGGATCTGTTCCGGTACTGCGCGCATGAGAAGTTGAAGGAGCGTCTCTATGTCAGGGTGCTTCCGGGTATCGAGAGCATTCAGCTTTGTATGGAGCAGGGAATTGCCGGAAAGCAGATTCTGGCGCTGCAGGGACCATTTACCGAGCAGATGAATGAAGCCATGCTGCGGCAATATGACATTCAGTGTCTTGTGACGAAGCAAAGCGGAAGAACAGGTGGCTTTCTGGAAAAGCTAAAGGCAGCAGAACGTATCAATATCCCGGTTTATGTGGTTGGAACGATGGC
>CAKSKU010000032.1 GCA_934465295.1 uncultured Oscillospiraceae bacterium | reverse complement strand
GTTCTTAAACATTATATCATTTTGGAAGTTGTTTTTCTATACTTTGTGTCACCTATCTATTGTAACATAACATTGAGCAATTTTCGATAAAAACGCTCCGCAGTCCTTACTTTTCCTAACAAAAGTTAAGAAAATTGGACAAGTTGCTGAAAAAATTAAAAAACTATTGCTTGTTTTTTGAATATATGCTATAATATTTTTAATAATAAAAATGAGTAAATTTTCTTTTTTTATATAAATTTAAAGGCAGATCGGAGATGAAATATCTATGGGCAGTGCCAAGATCGCAAAAAACAACACGATAAAGCTCATTGCGGGCTTTTTTGCGGCTGTTATGCTTATACAGGGTATGATGTACCTGCTTTCGGCAAATTCACGGGAAATGTTCAGGCAGATCAACAGAGAGGCGGAGCAGAATCTTTATAATTCCGCTGTGAAGCAGAGCGTTCTTTTGAAAAATAAGCTTTGCGAATATTCTGATATGTCCGACAGGTCGGCAAATGCCAATGCGATCCTTTCAAAAATCCTTGACAAGAGGGGGATATCGGCTGAGGAGTTCCTGTCCGACCCGGGCGCACAGAGCCTGTTCATTGAAGAATATGCGAGTGAGCTGATAGATCACCTGACGGAATCTACGCCGAGCGGTGTGTTTATGATACTTTGCGGTGATTCGGATTTTCTTGCGAACACGTCGTACACGGGAGTTTTTGTGAAGGACGCCGACCCTGAATCGGCTGATGATTTTGATTCGGTGATGACAAGGGGAAACAGGGCGATCTCTGCACATTACAATATTCCGCTCGACATCAACTGGGAGAGCGATTTTACGTTCAGCAAGAGCGATGCGGTGAAGTACAGATTTTTTATAGAGCCTGTTACGGCTGCACGGAAGGATCCGAGCAGAAAGAACAGCTATTACGGCTACTGGGCGGACAGCTTTGTGTTCGATGACGGCAGCAATGAGCGCATAGTGACCTACTCGGTGCCGCTGATATACGAAAAGGTCGTCTATGGTGTTATCGGCATAACGCTTTCCTGTTCAAGACTTGATGAAATGCTTGACGAGGAAGGCTATGACAAGGGACTTGTGCTTTTCAGCTCGAAAAAATACACCGACAATGAGGAGCTTAGCGGCATTGTTCAGGCTATGAACGGCATAAGCTCGGTGAAGAATGTTTCCTCGGGCAGTCAGATAAGGCTCGTTCCTGCGGAATATTCCGATATCGCTTACACAACGGACGATATTGAGCTTGAGGACGGACGGGCGTATTGCACGGCGAGCCCTGTGGAGCTTTACACCGAGAATTCGTATTACGAAAACACATGGTATGTTGCGGCGGTAGAGGGCGAAAACAGCATTTACAGCGCTTATGAATACACGCTGAAGCATTTCAACATTACGATGATATTGATATCGGCTTTCGGACTTGTCTGTGCGGTGGCATTCGTTGTTTCGTTAACAAAGTCGTTCACGAAGTTCCGTGACGCTGTAAAGGCGCTTGCGGCAAAGGAAAAGTCCGAGAAAAAGGTCTCGTTCAGGAACAAGGAGCTTGCGGAGCTTTATGAGCAGGTCAGCGATATGGCTGACGGGCGGCGTGAGGCTATGCTGACATACGCAGGTGAGCATGAGCTTTGCTCGATAGCGCTCAGATCGTCCCAGAGCAGCATTTTCCAGTATCTCAATGCGGAAGATGTTTTCATCATATTCCATTTTGACAAGGACAAGCAGCACTGCTTTGCACGGAGAAGCATATACAACAACTTCCGCAAGCGTGTTATGGAGGGCGAGGTCTGCCCCGAGGAGGATATCAACACGATAACGGCGTTCCTTGACGGACAGCTCAACGAGCCGTTCAGGACGAGAGTTTACACGAAGGACAAGGCGATAATCTGGGATCAGGTTCTCGGAAAAGCCATAATCGAGGACGGCGAGGTCGTGAGGGTCGTTGCCTGCGTACAGAATGTTACGGAAACGGTGCTTGAAGAGCAGCGTCAGCAGGTGCTTGCGAGCCGTGACAAGATAACAGGCTTCTATGACAATGATTACGGATATATACTTGCGAAAAAGCAGGCACTTGAAAACGGCAGAAAATTTGCGGTCGTTATTTTCTCCCTTAAAAATGTAAATGAATTTATCCGAAGTGAGGGTTCATACTATTTTAACGGAGTTATGGAAGAAATAGCTTCGATAATCCGCATTTTTGAGTCCGAGGAGACCATTATATGGAGAATGTCGGTATCGGATATTGCTGTATTCGTTCCGAACAATTTAGAGGGCGACAGGGGCGAAAATCTTAACAAGGCACTTTCGTATATCGACAGAGTTTACTCATCGGAGGATGATTCTTCGATATACTGCGGAATTGGTATTTTCCAGGGCGGAAAGGCTTCGGAATTTGCCGATGCGGTGGATAATGCACGTCTTGCGAGTCTTGCGAGTGAAATGCCGTCCTATCCGAGGATAACATATTATCGTGAGGCGCAGTTTGATCTTTCGGTAAGGGCAAAGCTTGCGGCGGCGAACTATGAATCGAGTGCAGGAATAAGCGAGCTTGAAAGTGAATACAATCCTACCGACAATATGGTTTCCTACACCATCAATATGCTCGAAAAATCGAAGAAGCTCACAAAGGCTATCGATATCATATTCTGCAAGATAGGACGTATGCTCGATCTGGAGAGGATAGCGTTCTTTGATATGAACCGTGACCGAAGCTCGGTGCGTGTTTTCCGCCAGTGGAGCAGGTACGGAAAGATAAAGATAGTTGACAGCGCATTTTCGCTCGGCGAGGGATTTGACGAGCTTATAAATCTGCTTTCGGCGGAGGAAAATATCATTGCCGACAAGAATTTCTATGCTTCATCGAATGAGCTTTCGTCATTCATCGCAATGCTTCGTGATGAGGGCAAGGTACTGATAACGCCGGTATTCTACAATGGTGTGCCGTATGCGTTCCTCGCATTCAGCGCAGTTGAACGTGAACAGCGTGAGAGTTCGATAAAATCGATGGCAGAGCTTTCGAGGGTAATTTCGGCGCAGGTGATCTCATCAAGAACGGCTTCGGAAAATGTTGCGAGAAGTGAATTTTTCTCGAAGATGTCGCATGAGATAAGAACGCCGATGAATGCGGTCATGGGTGTAACAAAGCTGCTGCTCGATGATTGTGAACTGAATGATGAGGTGCGCAGTTATGTGGAGCAGATCGACAGATCCTCACATTATCTGATGGAGCTTATCAACAGCAATCTTGAGCTTTCAAAGATCGAAAGCGGAAAGATGGTCGTCAACAGTCTGCCGTTCGACCTGCAGACGCTCATTGACGACACGGAAACGATAATCCGCGTTCAGACCGAACAGAAAGGCTTATATCTTGCGGTCGAGGGAACAGTTGAGCATCGGTATGTATTCGGCGACAGTCTTAAGCTTCGTCAGGTGCTTATAAACATACTCGGAAATGCACTGAAATTCACACACAACGGCGGAATAACGCTTACGGTGAATGAAACGGGCGTGAACAACGGCAATGTTTGTCTGCATTTCTCCGTTAAGGATATGGGTATCGGCATCAGCCATGAAAACATTGAAAAGATATTTGATTCGTTCGAGCAGCTTGACGGCAGGATAACGGCAAAGTACGGCGGAACGGGTCTTGGACTTGCGATAAGCAATGCTTACGTATCGATGATGGGCGGAAAGCTCAATGTTGAGAGCGAACTCGGAAAGGGTTCGGAGTTCTACTTTGATCTTGCACTGCCGATAGCTGACAAGTCAAAGGTCGAGAGTGAAGCTGCGGAAAATGAAGATGTTTCCATAGAGGGTCGCAGACTTCTTCTTGCGGAAGATGATGAGATCAACCGAATGATAGCGGTAAAGCTGCTTGAACACGAGGGACTTGTCATTGAAACTGCGGAAAACGGTGAGGATGCTGTCCGGAAATTTGCCGATTCTGCGGAAAATTACTACGATGCGATTCTTATGGATATCCGTATGCCCGTTATGGACGGACTTGAAGCGACGAGGAAGATACGAAGCCTTGACCGCACCGATGCGAGGGCGATCCCGATAATCGCTTTGACGGCGAATGCTTTTGACGAGGACATCAAGAAATCGGCGCAGTGCGGAATGAACGGTCATTTATCAAAGCCTATCGATATAAGGCAGATACGCAGAGTTTTAAAGGCGGCTTTGAAAAAGCGCTGACGACATTTGTTTGACAGTCTGAAAATAAAGACCGCATAAGCTATGGGCGGCTTATGCGGTCTTATACTTTGGGTGAAAGAGAAAATGAAAAGTAAAAATAAGGCAATACTATATATTATATGTTCGGCGTTCTGCTTTGCGGTGATGAACGCTTCGATACAGCTTGCAGGTGATCTTCCGTTTATGCAGAAGGTATTCTTCCGCAACTTTGTGGCTGCGATAGCTGCATTTTTTATCTTAAAGAAAAATCATATAAAGCTTACCTGCAAAAAGGAAAACCGCATATATATGTTTTTGAGGGCATTCTGCGGAACGCTCGGAATGATATGCAATTTCTATGCGATAGATCATCTTATGCTTGCGGACGCTTCGATGCTCAACAAGATGTCGCCGTTCTTTGCGGTGGTATTTTCGGCGATAATACTCAAAGATAAGCCGACGGTATTTCAGCTTTGTGCGGTGCTGACGGCGTTTGTCGGAAGCTTATTCATAATAAAGCCTACGTTTGCGAATGCCTCGCTTTTCCCATCGATGATAGGATTTCTCGGGGGACTTGGGGCAGGTGCGGCTTATGCATTCGTGAGCAAGCTCGGCAGGGGAGGAGAGAAAGGCCCTGTGATAGTGTTTGTATTCTCGGCATTTTCCTGCGTTACGGTGCTGCCGTATGTGATACTGCATTTTGTTCCGATGAGCTTATATCAGACGCTTATGCTGCTTCTGACGGGATTTTCTGCGGCAGGCGGTCAGTTCTCGATAACGGCGGCTTACACACACGCTCCTGCGAGGGAGGTTTCTGTTTTCGACTACACGCAGATACTTTTTTCGACGCTGTTCGGATTTTTCCTTTTCGGGCAGGTTCCCGACAAGTGGAGCTTTGTCGGATACGGCATAATCATTGCGGCGGCGGTATCGATGTTCTTATACAACAACAGAAAGACTGTAAAATGAAGCTAAGCTAACTTTATGTTGCAGAATACTATAAAAAATTGTTATTAAATATTTAATTTTGCAGGATTAGGGATAAAATCCTGCAAAAACTATTGACAAAATCAAATTAGTGTGTTATCATAACCTTGTCAGCCAAAAACAGGTGATTTTTTTGAGAGGAGTGCGAAAATGTCGGATCCAAAGGCTCTTGTTATATCTTTGAATGAAGAGATGCGTGATAATCTTGCTTTGACGGTGAAGTCCTGCGGCTTCGGTTCGATATCCGTTTCGGACGGAAGCAATGCAAGAAGCGTTGTCAAAGAATGCGAATTTGATCTGATAATACTCAACACTCCGCTTGCGGACGAATACGGTCTGGAGCTTGCGGCGTTTATAACGGAGAATACTGCAAGTGCGCTCATCGTAACGGCTGCACAGAAAAATTATGATGAGATCTACCGAAAGATAGGCGACAAGGGCTGTTACATACTCTCGAAGCCTTTCACGAAGTCGGTTCTTGTTCAGGCTGTAAATTTCACGGTCTCTGCAAGAAAAAAGCTGCTTGAAAATGAAAAAGAGCGCAGGGAGCTTGAAAAGAAGCTTTACAATTTAAAGCAGATAAACCGTGCGAAATGCGTACTTATCCAATATCTCAGAATTACCGAGGAGGACGCTCACAGGCAGATACAGAAGCGAGCTATGGATCAGCGTGTTCCCGAGGTCGAGGTCGCACTTGATATTCTTAAGACTTACGAAATGTAGCAGGGAAGCCCTGCGGCTTTTGTTTTGGTAACAAAACGGGTATGTTTTGCGAATATGGTTTTACTTTGACTGATCATAATATTGTAAGGAAGTGTTTTTATGCGCTTTACCAAAATGCAGGGAATTGGCAACGACTATATCTATGTCAACTGCTTCGAGGAAAAGGTCGATGAACCCGAAAAGGTTTCGATCAGGGTCAGCGACCGCCATTTCGGCATCGGCGGAGACGGATTGGTGCTTATTATGCCGTCCGAAAAGGCTGATTTCCGAATGAGGATGTTCAACGCAGACGGTTCGGAGGGTATGATGTGCGGCAATGCCACACGCTGCATCGGCAAATATGTTTATGACAACAAGCTGACGGACAAGACGAAGATAACGCTTGAAACGAAGAGCGGCATCAAGTATCTGACGCTTCACCCTGTGGACGGTATTGTAAAGACGGTCGATGTTGATATGGGCGAGCCAATTCTTGTTCCCAAGGATATCCCGATGTTAGCAAAGGGTGACAGTTTCATCAACAAGCCGATAGATGTCAACGGAAAGAGTGTGAACATTACGGCAGTGTCTATGGGAAATCCTCATGCGGTCGTTTTCACGAGCAAAATTGACGGACTTGATCTTGAAAAGATAGGCCCTGATTATGAGAATGACCCTATTTTCCCCGAGCGTGTGAACACGGAATTCTGTGAAATACTTGACGGACACACTATTAAGATGCGTGTCTGGGAGCGTGGTTCGGGCGAAACATGGGCTTGCGGAACGGGAGCCTGTGCGACTGCGACAGCGGCTGTGCTGAACGGTTTCTGCAAAAAGGACGAGCCGATAACGCTGAAGCTCAGGGGCGGCGATCTCACGATAACCTACCGCAGTGACAACAATCACATTATAATGAGCGGCCCTGCTGAGACTGTTTTTGACGGCGAGATCAAGCTTTGATTTGAAAGGAACGTGCTGAAAATGGCTTATATAAATGAAAATTTTTTGAAGCTCAAAGAAAATTATCTTTTTATCGATATTGCGAAGAAGCTCAATGCATACCGTGAGGCTAATCCCGATAAGAAGCTTATCAGAATGGGCATCGGCGACGTAACAAGACCGCTTGCGCCTGTTGTTGTTGAGGCAATGAAAAAAGCTGCTGACGAAATGGGCAGACCCGAAACATTCCGCGGTTATGAGGACAGCGGCAAGGGTTACGATTTTCTTCGTGAAGCGATCTCGGGATACTATAAAAATGCGATCGGTGCTGACGTTTCGCCCGAGGAAATTCTTATAAGCGACGGTGCGAAGAGCGACTGCGGAAACATTGTCGATATTTTCAGCAGCAGGAACAGGATCGTTATTACCGACCCTGCTTATCCTGTTTATGTTGACTCGAACACGATGAGCGGAAAAGAGATAATTTACGCTTCGTCCAACGAGGAGAACGGTTTTGCGGCAATGCCCGATGAGAGCGTTGACTGCGATATTATCTATCTTTGCTCGCCGAACAATCCTACGGGTTCGGTCTACACAAAGGAGCAGCTCAAAGTCTGGGTCGATTATGCTGTCAGAAAGAATGCGATAATCATTTTCGACAGTGCTTACGAAGCTTTTATCCGTGACAAGAGCCTTGTGAGAAGCATTTTCACGGTCGAGGGTGCAAGAAAATGTGCGATTGAAATATGCTCGCTGTCCAAAACGGCAGGCTTCACGGGAACGAGATGCGGTTACACGGTAATTCCCAAGGAGCTTGAAGCTGTTACCGAGTCGGGCGAAAAAGTGAGCGTTGCGAAGATATGGTCAAGACGTCAGGGAAGCAAGTTCAACGGCGTTTCCTATCCCGTTCAGAGAGCAGCCGAGGCTGTTTTCACCGAGGAGGGACAGAAGCAGACACACGCCGACATCGACTATTATATGGAAAATGCCCGCATCATGAGCGAGACCTGCGAGGAGCTTGGCATCAAGTACACAGGCGGCAAGAACTCGCCATATATCTGGCTCAAATGCCCGAACGGAATGGGCAGCTGGGAGTTTTTTGATTATCTGCTTCACGAAATTCAGGTCGTCGGAACTCCGGGCGAGGGCTTTGGTCCGAACGGCAAGGGCTGGTTCAGACTGACAGCATTCGGCACGAAAGAAAACACTATTGAGGCAATGGAAAGACTTAAAAAGCTTTTGAAAAAGTAAAAAAACTAAAGTTTACGTCCACGCTTTTCAAAGGGTGGCAGGGGTCGAGGGGACAGCGTCCCTCGTCGCTCTCCGCAGAGAGCGAAACACCTCTAAACTAACAGCATAACGTTAGTTGCAATAAGCGTAAATCACTAACAGCTAAAAAAGCGCAATTCACACAAAAGAGGTAAAACGAACTATGATAAACGCAGTTTCGTAAAACCATAAATGTGAATTGCGCCAATTTTTTCCCTCAAAAATCTATCCTTGAAGCAAAAATCCACGAACGAAGTGAGTGGATTTGAAGCTTCAACGCTCTATGAATGGTAAAACGCAGCATGGAACAGTGATGGGGTAGGTATGTCAGTGAAAATTTTTCAAGAAGAAAAAATTCGTTTTTATATCCCAATATACTGTTCAAATTTATAAGTATGCGTTTTGAAGTCGAAGCTTTCGATAAAGGGTGAGCCGTTTTTGTAGATCCAACGCTGTATATAAGCAGGTTTTACGGTGAAAAGACGTTCGTTTTCAAGCGAGGTATAGGCATCGAACGAGCCTTTGAAGCACTCTTCAAAAACCTTGCAGAAGTCGGGATTTTTCAGCGGGTGACCTATTTCTTCTGCTTCGCCCTCGATCTGGATATTGTCTATACACAGGGCGACATTGTGGTTTTGCGTAAGCTGTCGGTACTTTTGGAACGTTTTATCCGTCTGAAAATAGAATATGCCGTCAATTTGGATGACGCTCATCATCCGTGAGGAAACGATATTGTTTTCGGCTGTGGAGAGGACGGCTTTTCTTCCCTTTCCGAAGTCATTCAGGAACGAGCGGTAGTTTTCATCAAAGTTCATTTTGTATATCCTTTTTAGCTTTTTGGCATAAAATATTAAGCCGCCGCAAGCGAAATTCCTGCGGCGGCTGTTTTTGTTATGTATCAGAAATCAACGTCTGTATCGTAGTAGCAGCACTTAAGCAGCTTTTCCATTTCTTCCTGCGATGGCTGACGTGGGTTCGAGCCTGTGCATGCATCGCCGATAGCGTTCTTTGCGATATCGGGAAGTCTTTCGAGGAATACGTTCTCGGGAACGAAGCCCTGCTCTGTCGGATAGCTGTCTGCGCCGTAATTCTTGATGCAGTGAGGAATTTTGAGCTTATCGTTCATACCTCTGAGGAACTCTATGAGGAGCTTTACCTTTTCATCGTCGTTTGCTCCGCCGAGGTGCATATAATCCGCAATTACGCCGTAACGCTTCTTAGCGGTGGGGTCTTTTGCGTTGAATGCGATGACCTTCGGGAGGTACATTGCGTTTGCTGCGCCGTGGATAATATGTGCGCCGTAGTCAGCAAATGCTGCGCCTGTTTTATGAGCCATTGAGTGAACGATGCCGAGGAGGGCGTTCGAGAATGCCATACCTGCGAGGCACTGTGCATCGTGCATTCTGTCACGGGCGGCCATATCTCCGTTATAAGAATCAACGAGATCAGCCTGTATCATTTCGATAGCGTGGATAGCGAGAGGGTCGGAATAGCTGCTGTTTGCGGTCGAAACGTAAGCTTCGATAGCGTGTGTGATAGCGTCCATACCTGTATGAGCAACAAGCTTCTGCGGCATTGTTTCAGCAAGGTCGGGGTCAACGATAGCAACATCGGGGGTTATCTCGAAATCGGCGATAGGGTACTTGATTCCCTTTGAATAGTCTGTAATGATGGAGAATGCGGTAACTTCGGTAGCTGTACCCGAGGTTGAAGAAATTGCACAGAATTTAGCTTTTTTACGAAGCTCGGGGATACCGAAAACCTTGCACATATCTTCAAATGTACAATCGGGGTACTCATACTTTATCCACATTGCCTTTGCAGCGTCGATAGGCGAGCCGCCGCCGATAGCAACGATCCAGTCAGGTCCGAAGTCGAGCATAGCCTGAGCGCCCTTCATAACGGTTTCAACGGACGGGTCGGGTTCTACGCCTTCATAGAGGGCAACCTCCATACCTGCCTGCTTAAGAAAATCTTCGGCTTTCTGGAGGAATCCGAAACGCTTCATTGAACCTCCGCCGACAACGATCATTGCCTTTTTGCCCTTAAAAGTTTTAAGGTTCTCAATTGCGCCTTTTCCGAAATACAGGTCTCTTGGTAAAGTAAATCTTGCCATAACAAATTCCTCCAGTTTTAAGTTAGATTTTAATGATAAGCATTTAGTTGTATAAAGTATAGAAAAAGTTTCAACAATTTGCAAAACTTTTATACTCTTTCTATAAATTGATTATAACATAAAAGTTAGACAAAGTGAAATGCTTTTATTGGAATGTTTTATGCCGATTATGGAATAACACTTTTTGAGGGAGTTTCTGTCGTATGCTTGACAAAAAAGAGAAAAAATGATAATATTAGAACAGTATCGCACTGTTTTTGCGGCGATAATTTTATGGATAAATACTAGAAAAACGGAAGATTTTCGTTCACTTTTGACAAAAAATAAACACACGGAAAGGATCAACGGAATTATGAAATGTCCAAAATGCGGATTTGAAAATGAAGACGGTGCTGCATTCTGCGGCGGCTGCGGAGAAGATCTTTCTTCGGAAAATATAATGAGTGCGCTTGATGAGAGTGCAAAGCAGACTGACGCAAGGGAAAAAAGGTCGGGCAAAAAGAAAAAGCGCAGGGAAAAGGCTGCCGATGGCGGAGATACTGCTGTGAAAAAGTCCAAGGTAAAGCCTGTGCTTATCACGGTGGCTGTTGTAATAGTATTGGCGGCGGCTGCAATATTTGTGCTGATGAATTTGCCGTCCGAGGGTGAAAAGGTGCTGAAAAACGTGCCGATCGGACGCAACCTTGCTTATGCTGAGGCTAAGACAGAGACCGATTTTACGAAGGTATCGAAATATGATGCGGTAAATCAGCTCGGCGATTTTGACAATATTTGCGAGGGAAATCTGACGATAAAGATCGAGGGCGTGAGCTTCCCCGAGTGGGCGATCGCAGTTTCGCTGGCGAATGATGAAACGATCGACAGGGTAACATACTATGATTTTTCACAGCTCCAGAAGAACTGGAAGGGTCATCACAGTCAGAAAAAGATCGAGCTGACGGCAGTTGAATATGGTATGAAGCGCAAGGCGGTCGACAGGGCACTCGGACTGACTCCGTATTCTATTATAAAAGGGATCGATAATACGGTCACGAACGTTTACCGTTACTATTACAGCGATGAAACGAGCGGGAACGATGTTGTATGCAATTATTGTGTAGTATTCAATGATGTTGACGAGAGTGTAAAGAATGTTTATGTGAATGAACTGGATTACATTGGATTTATGACCTCGGTGAATTGATTTATATTGTATGATTTGCATACAAAAAGCAGAAAAATGTCAAAAAAAACGAACAAAACATAGAACCGATCAAAAACGCTTGACAATCACTGCAAAAAGTGGTAATATAATAAAGCTGTCAACGAGGGAAACCCCGAAAGAGAGCAAAAAAGTACGAAAAACTTCAAAAAA
>CAKSKU010000031.1 GCA_934465295.1 uncultured Oscillospiraceae bacterium | reverse complement strand
TAATTCTCAACTGTTAACTATTAACTGTCAACAGTAAACTATATAATTGTCCATTGTCAATTGTCAATTATCAATTATCTAACTACCTTGATCCGTTCAATATTCATATCCTCCGTACCCGTCATTGAACAGCCTCGCTCTTTGGAGTAACGAATGTAGGCGAGTATCTCCTCTGTGATAAGCTCACCCGGAGCAACGATAGGTATTCCGGGAGGGTAGCACATCACGAACTCGCCGCTTACCCTGCCTGCGCTCTGCTCTATCGGGAGCGAGACCTGCTCGCCGTAAAAAGCCTCCTGCGGCGTGAGAACTACCTGCGGATTTATGTATTCGTGGTCGAGCATACCCGACTTGTCCTTGGAAAAGCGCCGCTTTATCTCGGCGAGTGCCGCAACGAGCCGCTCTATGTCCTTCCACATATCGCCTGCGGAGATGTATGCGAGAATGTTTCCGATATCGCCGAATTCTATCTGGATATCGTAAATGTCACGAAGCTTGTCGTAAACTTCGATGCCTGCAAGTCCGATGTCACGGGTGTGAACGGAAAGCTTTGTCATATCGAAATCATAGATATCATCACCGTTTATAAGTGCGTCCGAAAATGCGCAGTAGCCGCCGATCTTGCCTATCTCCTGACGTGCATAGTTCGCCGTTTCAACGACCTTGCGCACAATGTTCTTTCCGTCAAGAGCGAGGTTTCTTCGGGAAATATCAAGCGAGGAAAGCAGCAGATACGATGCGCTCGTTGTCTGCGTGATGTTTATTACAGCACGAACGTGACCCTCGGTGACCTTTGCATTTTCGCCGACAAGAAGAAAGCTGCTCTGCGTGAGAGAACCGCCCGATTTATGCATCGATACCGCCGCAAGATCAGCCCCCGCCGCCATAGCAGAAAGCGGCATACCCTCGCCGAAATAGAAATGCGTTCCGTGCGCCTCGTCCACAAGCACAGCCATTCCGTGTTCATGCGCAATGCGGACAATACTGCGCAGGTTAGAGCATATTCCGTAGTAGGTCGGGTTGTTGACAAGCACAGCCTTCGCATCGGGGTTAGCCTTTATCGCAGCCTCAACATCACGAACGGACATTCCGAGAGGTATGCCGAGCCGCTCGTTTACTCCCGGGTTAACATAAACGGGAACTGCACCGCTGAGAATGAGCGCATTTATCGCACTTCGGTGGACGTTTCTCGGCATTATTATCTTGTCCCCGGCCTTGCAGACGGAAAGCACCATTGTCTGCACCGCAGAAGTCGTTCCGCCGACCATAAAGAAGCAGTGCCTTGCCCCGAAAGCTTCGGCCGCAAGCGTCTCGGCGTCCTTTATGACGGAAACGGGGTGGATAAGGTTGTCAAGAGGCTTCATCGAGTTCACATCGACTTCCATACAGGTTTTTCCAAGGAATTCCGTGAGTGCAGGATTGCCCTTTCCGTGCTTGTGACCCGGCACATCGAACGGAACTATCCTTGCATCACGGTATCGGAGGAGAGCTTCATATATCGGAGCGTTATGCTGATCCATTTTTATCAACACTTCTTTCGAGTTTTCTTTGTTTTTTTGCATATACTGCCGCAGAAATTATCCATACTATTATATTTACTATCGGCACAGCGGCGAAAAGGAAAATACACATAAGAGCCTCGCCAAGTCCCGCAAACAGTTCGCCCGAGGGCGTGAAAAAGAACTTATACCATATATAATAAATTATCGGTATCCAGCCTGATATGACGCTGAAAATGACGGTTTTCTTATATCGGTCGAGGTACTCCGTTTTGTAGCCTTTGAACGCCGAGCGGCAGAAATATATCAGCAGAGCCGCAGGAACGCCGAACGCAATTATGAAGAAGAGGTTATTCTCGGGATAGGCGTTATGTTCGGGCTCTCGCTTGTCATAGTAAAGCGCCGCCGTATCGCCGATCTTATATTCACCGCGGCGGTCACAAATATCGTCACGGAACATCTGCCCCTGCTTTGTCATATATTCAACGCCGTAGGAGTAAAGATTTTCTTTTTCGCCATTCTCATCAACATAAAAAAGGTTCGGCTCGGCGTTCATACTGAACACCGTTCCCGTAGTTTTTACGAGGAAAAAGTTTTCATAGAGCTGATGAAAAAGAAAAACTGCGGCTATGACTGCGAGGGTAAGACCGATATTAAGGAAAATTCGCTTTATGTTGATGTACTTCAAAACCGCCGCCCCTTTCCCAAAATCAAAAAGCGGAAGCGGATATTTTACCACTTCCGCCGCACATTACAGCAACCACTTTATAAATTCGGAACTTAAATAAATTCGGAATTCGGAACTTAAATAAATTCGGAATTCGGAATTCGGAATGCGGAATTATTTATACTCCGCAAATCTGAATAAAAACCGAATTTTTAGGGGTCGTATCCCATATTCGTTCGTTACTCCGTTCCGTAGGGGACGGGTCTCCCGTCCCGAAAAATGTGTATTGCTTTTAAGCAAAATTCAGTAAAAGCTCAATTAATTCCGAATTCCGAATTCATAATTCCGAATTAATCAAAACACGTTTTGTCCGCTGAAAATTTCTATCATCTCACGGCGGAGCGCATCGTTTATTTCAAGTCTGCGCTTCGGGGCAAGCTCGTAGGTGTCGGTGTTGAAAAGATAGTTCTGGAGGAATATCTCCTTTATCATCATTTTTGTATGGAAGATGTTCGACTGGTAGACGTTAACGTCTACTGCGTCGTATTTTTCGAGAGTTTCCCTTGCGATATAGTCCTGAATGGAGGTTATTTTGTGGTCGATGAAGAGCTTTTTGCCCTGCTCGTCACGGGTAAAGCCTCTTACCTTATAGTCTATCGTTATAATATCGGAGTCGAAGCTTCCGATAAGGTAGTTTAGGGATTTCAGCGGAGTGATCTTTCCGCAGGTGGAAACGTCGATATCAACACGGAACGTTGTGATAGCGTTATCGGGGTGAAATTCGGGATAGGTATGCACGGTAAGGTGGCTCTTATCGAGGTGACCTGCTATGCTCTCCTTTTCAACGGTCGCTGTCATAGTGTTCCCGAGGTTGCAGGACTCATCAATGCCCGCATTTTTGCGGTGTTCGTCCGAGATGAGGAGCGTTGCCGAAGCACCCTGCGGCTCATAATCCTGTTTTGAGATATTCAGCACTGTTGCGCCGATCATCTCCGTTACGTCACAGAGAATGCTTGTAAGTCTTTCGGAGTTGTACTGTTCGTTGATATAGTTGATATAGTCCTTCTGTTCTCTCGGGCTTTTGGCGTAGCAGATATCGTAAATATTAAAGCTTAAGGTCTTAGTAAGATTATTGAATCCATAAAGCTTGAGCTTATTCTCCAATCCTATCCTCACGTTCCTTTCAGAAAGAGCGTCCCCCGAAAAACGAAGTTCGCCCAAATTAATTCAAGATAAATAATACGACAAAAGCCGCAAAATGTCAATAGATTTCAGCAAATTTCTTTGAAAGCTTTCCGCAAATATTTTTATTCTCCGAAATGCTCCCGATTGCTCGCAAATGCTCCCGTTTTCTCATTTATTAATTTTATGTAAAAGGGGAGAGCCTTAAGCCATAAAGCCTAAAAACTATAAAACGCCCCGCAAAAAACGGAGCGTTGTGTATGTATCAGTCAGCGTTGTAGCTTTCCATAAGCTCGGCAAGCTCTGTTGCTTTAGGCTTGTCGACCTTGAGCCTTCTTCCGTCCGTAAGAACAGCCGCCGAACCCTCAAGATGATCGATGAAAGCCGTGTTGACGCTTATATTCCTGCGGCAGGCAAAAAACCTGTCGCCAAGACCCTCTGTAAATTCCGCAAAGCTCTGCGTTATCGGATAGCTTTTCTTTGCGGCGTGAACGATACAGCCTCGGAATTTCCCCTCAACATAAACTATCTCGGAGGAGAATATCGTTATCGAAGCTTCGTCCGAAACAAAGCTTACAAGCTTATTCGTCTTTAGCTGGAAGATAAAGTCGTCAAGAGCCTTGTTCAGTACGCCCGGCTCAACAGGCTTTGTGATGAAGCGGAAAGCGTTCACCTCGAATGCGTCATAGACGATCTCGCTGTAACCCGTGACGTAGATTATCGGACAGCGGACTCCTTTTCCCCTCAGCTTTTTAGCGACTTCGATCCCGTTGAGGATGCCCATGCTGTAATCGAGGAAGATAAGATCGTATTTTATTTCGGAGATAAGAAGCTCAAGTCCGTTCGAGAATGTTCTTACAGACATATCTATCTCATTTTCACGGGAATAGCTTATAAGTTCAAGTTCAAGCGTTTTGCGGAAAGCTGCGTCATCGTCGCAGACAGCGATATTGATTTTCTCCATTATTACCCCACCCGATAAAAATTCAAGCAATAAAAATTCCAAATTATTAACATATACACGTTTTAGTATATCATTATATCGGGCAGTTTTAATGTATATTTTTTTAATATTTTTTAAATTTGCGAAAACCTTTTCGGCTTAGGTTTCATCGGTGTTTTCCGGTCGGTCAATTTTTAAGCCGATCTTGTTTATGGTGCGCTCGTCGCCGTCAAGAACGGTAACACTGAAAATGCCGTTTTTCACCGTTGCGCCGACAGGGGGGATATATCCGAAAAGCTCCAGAGCCCAGCCGCCGACTGTGTTGCTGTCATAAGCGTCAACATCGATCGTGTTTTCGGGAAGCCCGAGCTTTTCGAGCATATCGTTAAGGCTGAGATCAGCCTGTATCTCATACATATTATCGCCCGTCTTGACAATGCTCTGAACGACCTCGTCATTCTCGTCATAGATCTCGCCGACAAGCTCCTCAATGATGTCCTCCATCGTGACAATGCCGCTCGTTCCGCCGTAGTCGTCCTTTACAACGGCAATGTGTATCTTGGAACGCTGCATATCGACAAGAAGCTCGGAGATGAGCTTGCTCTCGTGAACATAAAGCGCCTTCTGCACAATGCCCTCAATAGAGGAGACCTTCTCATCACCGCTGCCGAAAAGCAGCGCAAAAAAGTCCTTGTCTGTGATAAATCCGATGATATTGTCAATACTTTTCTCATATACAGGCAGACGGGAATAACGCTCGTTTATGAAAATATCCCGAATTTCCTCAATGCTGTCGGTCACATCGACCGCACTTATCTTAACACGGGGAATAAGTATCTCCTCGCAGGAGGTGTCGTCAAATTCAAGAGCGGAGCGTACAAGAATGCTCTCGTTCTTTTCAAGCACACCCTCGTCCTCGATCTCGTCAATGATATATTTGAGTTCGTCCTCGGTAACGCTCGGAACATTTTCCTTCGATTTGAAAAGCTTCTGCATAAGCTTCTGCAGCTGTAAAAAGAGGAACGTGATAGGTGTAAGTATCCAGCAGATAAAGCTTAAGATCCCCGATGTTCCGACGGCGTAGCTGTCTGCGCTCTGCTTTGCCATTGACTTCGGGAGGATCTCGCCGAATGTCAGCACGAGGACGGTCATAACTGCGGTCGAAACAGCAACGCCCGATGCGCCCAGAAGGTTTGTGAAGATGACCGTACCGAGTGAGGAGATGAGAATATTCACGACATTGTTTCCGACAAGTATGGAGGTTATGGTCTTGTCGAAATTTTCGGCAAGCTTCAGCGTTCTCTGTGCGCTTCTTTTGCCGTTTGCGGCTTCGTGTTTAAGGCGGATCCTGTTGACAGAGGATATCGCCGTTTCCATCGATGAAAACAGCGCAGAGAATGTAATAAGAATGATTATCGCCGTAATGGCGGCAGGCAGATTATCCAAGTTGATTTATCCTTTCTGTAAATAGTATTATATATGTAAGAAATTCCGATTTTATTAAAAGTAAATATATCACAGTTTCCCGAAAAAATCAAGGGTTTTTTACATATTACGGCTTTATTAACATAAAATTATATTTTGAGTAAGCTTTATTTTACATTTATATGATAATATAACTAAGTATGCGATCGCCAAAAATTAATGCGTAGTTATTTAAATTCGGAATTCGGAATTATCGGGGTACGCAGATTTATCCCGAAACCGTAGGGGCGGATTCTATATCCGCCCGTTCAATTCGCGATTGCTATGCAGAACGAATATATAATGTAGGGGACGGGTTTCCCGTCCCGTTTTCGCAAAAAAATAAGACCTATTCATTTGGAATAAGTCCTATGTACAATTGCATTTATATCAGTATTTCATACTGATAACGTTTGTTTCATTAAGTAATGTTATCAGTTCTTCAAGCTTATCACTTGAATAGTTTACCGCATTTCGGGTAATCTTAGCTTCGTTTTCTATATCGTCAAGCTTTTTCATAATAACCGCTTGACCCTCTATCAATTTGGCAAGCATTTCTTCATTTGTCATTTACATCGCCTCCGATATTTTTATTATACATACAATACATTCAATTGTCAAGGTGAATTATGTATTTTCTCACTGCGCCGATAAATTACTGTATTACCGTGTGTTTATGAATATAACAGCATTGGCATATTGACTTATCGGGTTTAAAAATGTATAATAATTACGCATTAAAGGAAGAAAAAATATGTTTGAACGTTTTATCCATAAGATCGTCGGGATATTTCCCGAATGTATCCAAAAGCTATACTATAAATATGAATCGGCACTGCTGTACATCTTTTTTGGTGCGCTGACGACGCTCGTTTCGATCGGAACGCAGTATATCGCTTATGCTGTCGGACTGGGGACGGCGGCTTCGACTGCGGTTTCGTGGATATGTGCGGTTCTGTTCGCCTTTTTCACGAACAAGGTGTTCGTTTTCGGGAGCAAAAGCTTTGAAAAGAAGCTCTTTCTGCGTGAGCTTATCTCCTTTATCGGGGCAAGGCTGTTTTCGTTCCTGCTCGAACTCGGGTTTATGCTTGTGACGGTCGATGTTCTGAGCCTGAACAAATTTGTTATGAAGCTGATAGCGCAGGTCTTTGTGCTTGTGCTCAATTATATTTTCAGCAGGTTTCTGATATTCAAAAAGAAAAAGAATGAAAAGGAAGTGGACTGATTGTTTAAGCTTGCAAAACGGTATCTCGGGTCTGTAAAGCAGTATGTTATCATCGGACAGACCTCAAAGCTTATCGAAGCTATTTTTGAGGTCATCGTTCCGCTGATAATGGCGGCTATCGTTGACAACGGCATCAAGGGAAATATGGGCAAGGGCTATGTCTACAAAATGGGCGGTGTTCTCATTCTGCTCGGCGTTCTCGGACTTTGCTTTGCGCTGATATGCCAGTATCTTGCATCAAAGGCATCGCAGAGCGTCGGAACTGTTATGAGAAACGATATGTTCCGTCACATCAACAGCCTTTCCCACGCCGAACTGGACAGGCTCGGAACTCCGTCGCTCATCACAAGGCTGACAAACGACATAAATCAGGTACAGCAGGCGGTCGCAATGTTTATCCGTCTTGTTGTCCGTGCGCCTTTTATCGTTATCGGCTCGGCTATAATGGCGATGAGCATCGACTTAAAGCTTTCGGTGATATTCGTTATCATCATACCGCTTGTCGTGCTTGTGCTTTACCTTATAATGTCACGCTCGATAAAGTATTACAAGGTCATTCAGAAAAAGCTCGACCGCATCTCGCTCGTTACCCGTGAGGGACTTTCGGGTGTAAGAGTTATCCGTGCTTTCTCCCGTCAGGACACGGAGCAGAAGCGCTTTGACGAGGCAAATGACGATTATCTTGACATTTCGCTTCGTGTGGGACGGCTTTCCGCACTCCTCAATCCGCTTACCTATGTTATTCTTAACCTTGCCATTGCGGCTATCGTATGGTACGGCGGTGTCGGCGTTGATACCGGTCGGCTCACGCAGGGCGAGGTCATCGCTTTCGTAAACTATATGACGCAGATATCGCTTGCGCTTGTCGTTGTTGCGAACCTTGTTGTTCTTTTCACCAAGGCTGCGGCTTCCTCGGCAAGAATAAACGAGGTTCTCGATATTGAGCCGTCCATAAAGAATGGTACGGAAAAAGACGGTGCAGGTTCGGAAAACGCAGTCGAATTTTCGCACGTTTACTTCTCCTACAACAACTCGGGCGAATATGCGCTGGAGGACATCGATCTCACAGCCAAAAAGGGCGAAACTATCGGTGTTATCGGCGGTACGGGTTCGGGCAAATCAACGCTCGCTTCGCTTATCCCGAGATTTTACGATATCTCAAAGGGCGAGCTGAAAATAAACGGCACGAACGCTGCCGATTATGACACAACGGCACTCCGTCAAAAAGTCGGTGTCGTTCCGCAGAAGGCAGTGCTTTTCTCGGGAACGATCGCTGAAAATATGCGCTGGGGCAAGCGTGACGCTACGGACGAGGAGATATGGAATGCCCTCGAAACAGCGCAGGCAAAGGAATTCGTAGAAAAAATGCCCGATGGTCTGGACACACACATTGCGCAGGGCGGCAAGAACCTTTCGGGCGGTCAGAAACAGCGTCTGACGATCGCAAGGGCGCTCGTTTCGCAGCCTGACATACTTATTCTTGACGACAGTGCTTCGGCGCTTGATTTTGCGACCGATGCGGCTCTGAGAAAGGCAATTGCACAGAACACAACGGGAATGACGACATTCATCATTTCCCAGCGTGCAAACTCGATAATGCAGGCTGACAAGATCATCGTCCTCGATGACGGCAGGCAGGCAGGACTCGGTACTCACAAGGAGCTTCTTGAAAGCTGCGATGTCTACCGTGAGATCTGCTACTCACAGCTTTCAAAGGAGGAGGCAAACGGCAATGAATAAGAACAAAGAAAAACAGACCCCCGTTCTCGGAAGAATGCTGAGGTACACAAAGCCGTATCTCCCGTTCCTTATAATCTCGTTCATTTCGGCAATTGTCAGCGTCGGACTTACGCTTTATGCGCCCGTTCTTATCGGTGACGGCGTTGACTTTATCATCGGCAAGGACAATGTTGACTTCGAGTCGCTTCTGCCGATAATAATAAAGCTTTGTGCAGTCGTTCTGCTCTCTGGATTTTTCAGCTGGGTAATGACTATCTGCACGAACACTGTTTCCTACCGCACGGTAAACGATCTTCGTACCGAGGTCTATGAAAAGATAAATCTTCTCCCGATAAGCTACATCGACAGCAGCTCCCGAGGAGATCTTATCAGCCGTGTTACCGTTGATATCGAGCAGATATCTGACGGTATGCTCCAGGGCTTCTCGCAGTTTCTGACGGGCATCGTTACCATTATCGGCACTATCATTTTTATGCTTACGATAAATGCAAAGATCGCCCTCATCGTTATCCTTATCACGCCGCTCTCGCTTTTCGTTGCGGCATTCATCACGAAAATTTCCCACGATAAATTCCGTGAGCGTTCGAGCGTTCAGGGCGAGCTTTCGGGCTGCATCGAAGAGCTTGTCGGCAATCAGAAGGTCGTCAAGGCTTTCACCTACGAGGACGAAGCGCAGGAAAAATTCGAGGAGATCAACGGCAGGCTCTATGTTTGCGGACTTAAAGCGCAGTTCTACTCCGCTCTCACGAACCCCTCGACACGTTTCGTAAACGGACTTGTTTATGCGGCAACGGGCGTTTTCGGTGCGATCTCCGTTCTCAACGGCGGCGTAATGTCGGTCGGACAGATCGCAACATTTTTAAGCTATGCAAACCAGTACACGAAGCCTTTCAACGAAATTACGGGCGTTATCACGGAACTCCAGTCGGCATTCGCTTCGGCAAGACGTGTTTTCGCAGTTCTTGACGAAGAGCCAGAGGTTTCCGATGAAAACGGACTTGAACCCGAGAAGTGCAGCGGCAGCATCGAGATAAAGAATGTTTCGTTCTCCTACGTTCCCGAAGTTCCGCTCATTCAGAACCTTAACCTTTCGGTAAAG
This sequence comes from uncultured Oscillospiraceae bacterium, assembly GCA_934465295.1. Classification (GTDB taxonomy): domain Bacteria; phylum Bacillota; class Clostridia; order Oscillospirales; family Ruminococcaceae; genus UMGS363. The sequence goes on along the minus strand of CAKSKU010000031.1, from coordinate 1,766 downwards.
CCGGGTCAGAGGATCGCTATCGTCGGACCTACGGGCTGCGGAAAGACAACGCTCATCAACCTGCTTATGAGATTCTACGATGTCAACAAGGGTGAAATTCTCATTGACGGCGTTAATATCAAGGATATGAAGCGAAAGAACCTGCGCAGCCTCTACGGAATGGTTCTTCAGGACACTTGGCTTTTCACGGGAACGGTGAGGGAAAACATCAGCTACGGCAATCCGACAGCCTCGCTCGATGAGGTCGTGAACGCCGCCAAGACCGCTCACGCACACAGCTTCATAAAGCGACTGGAAAACGGCTATGATACGGAGCTTTCCGAGGACGGCGGCTCGCTTTCACAGGGTCAGAAACAGCTTCTTTCCATTTCAAGAATAATGCTCGCCGAACCGTCAATGCTTATCCTTGACGAAGCAACTTCAAGCATCGATACCATGACCGAACAGCGGATCCAGAAAGCATTCGCAAAGCTGATGAAAGGCAGAACGAGCTTTATCATAGCGCACAGACTTTCGACTATCAAGGACGCCGACCTTATCCTCGTAATGAAAGACGGAAACATCATCGAGCAGGGCAAGCACGATGAGCTTATCGAAAAAGGCGGCTTTTACAGCAAGCTCTACTATTCGCAGTTTGAACATTCAAAAGCTTAAATTTAATTCGTAATTATGCAAAGCATAAAAACGGCTCTGCGGAAATCCCTCCGCAGAGCCGTTTTGTTATTTTTCACAATTTTTTCTGTATGCAAGATAGCTTTCAAGAATGATAACAGCCGCAACAGCGTCAACGACCGCCTTGCGCTTCTTTCCCCGAACATTGGTCTCGTTAAGATAGCCGTGAGCGGTTATAGTCGTGCGGCGTTCGTCCCACATTTTATGCTCAATGCCCGAAAGCTCGGACACAAGCTTACCGAATTCGGTGCATTTTTCGGCACGTCCGCCCTCACTGCCGTCCATATTTCTCGGCAAGCCTACTATTATAAGTTCGGCTTGCTCTTTTTTTGCGAGTTCTGCGACCTTTGCAGCGCATTTTTCGGGGTTGTATTCGTTTATGACGGTCAGCGGTGAGGCGAGAAATTCGCTCCTGTCGCAGACGGCTATTCCCGTGCGTGCGTCACCGTAGTCAACTGCAAGTATTCTCATTATTTCGATTCCTTTTCATCATATTTGCTCCAGTGCGAAAATGCGAGGGTCGAAGCCTCGGGCGGAAGATGCGAGCTGTCGTTTTTGAAGATTATTTTCGGGCGAAGTGCTTTGTCATATTCGATGAGCGAAACGGCAGTGTTGTCCGACCAGCCGACATCACCGAGCTTGTCAGCAGAGCCGAATTCGGCATACGAAAGATAGTTCCGCAGCGCACAGCCATGCGAAACAACAACGACGGTCTTTCCCTCATTTTCACGCACAATGCTGTCAACGGCTTTTATCATGCGCTCGTAGACCTCGGACATTCGCTCGCTGCCCTCAACATAAAAATCCTTCATATCGTTTTTCCAAAGGTCATGCTCCACAGGATATTTTTTCTCAATATCCGTCCAAAGCATTCCCTCCCATACGCCGCCGTGTATCTCGATGATGCCGTCACACTCGGTTATTGGCAGTCTGAGCCGTGCATTTACGGCGTTTGCGGTCGCCATTGCCCGTTTGAGCGGACTGGAATAAATGGCGTCATAATCTATCGTTTCAAAGCGTTTTGCGAGGTATCCGAGCTGGATCTTGCCCTTTTCGCTGATATCGCAGTCTATCCTGCCCTGAAAAAATTCCTT
>CAKSKU010000030.1 GCA_934465295.1 uncultured Oscillospiraceae bacterium | reverse complement strand
ATGCCTCCTGTTTTATACAGGCTAGCATCCATGGGTTAAGCTATTTTATTGTGTCCAGGATTCTGGGTACATATCAGGCTGGGCGGTTATTTCTTTTTGCTGTCAAGCAGTATCTTAATGATATCGCAAATAAGTATTCCTAAAGTAAGTACTTCAATAATACTCATAAAGCAACGCCCCCTTTCAGGGAGCAGGAATTGACCGCCTACCGTTTCTGGTATGCTCATATTTCTATTTTACCATTTTTATTGCGTTTTGTCAATTATTTGAAAAAACACGCTTTCTTGTTGTTTTTTTTGTTTATTTCACGTCATTTTATATTTTTAAAAAGAAAACAAGCTGCACCCGTTTTGGGTACAGCTTGTTTTCCTTCTTTTGTTCTTTTTTATCTTTTTTTATTCTGCTTCAGTTCCTTCGACCGATGCTTTTATATCGGCAAGATCTGCTGATCCTGCTACCTTAAAGTCGCTAAGGCGAACTGAAACTACTTTTTTCTCGCTGAAAACATACAGCATATCTCCGCTGACTGCGGCTCTTTCAAAGACTGCGCTGTCGTCAAGCTCTGCATATTCGATCTTGCCCTTCAGCGCAAAGCCTGCTTCGTCGTCATAGGCAAAAACATAGTAGAGGTTATTCACGCCGAATTCGGAATAGCTGTAAACGGGTACGCCGACCATTCCCGAATCGATGAGGACTGCACGTCTGTCGGTGAGTGCCTTTGAATTTACCTCTCCGATATCCTCGGCAAAGTCGATGCTGTTGAGCATAAGACCGTTATCTGCATCATACATCGTGAGGGTGAGTCCGTTTCCGTCAGCCTTTTTGTCGATGCCGCAAAGCTTATCATCCGAATATCCGTAGAGATAAGCGGAGGTGTTTGCGAGCGACTGTGACTGGACGGGAGGGTCGCTTGCGAGGTCAAGGACGAGTGCAGGTGTATCATCGTTTGTGAAAAGGCTTGCGAAGGTATCCTCAAAGCGGACTGCGGAAACCGTCTGTCCTGCGAGGAGAGCACCTGCGCTGTTGATGACTTTAAGCTCGCTGTCGAGTACATATACGGAAGTCGAGATTCCGTTTTCGTCGGAAATTTCCGTTGCAATGCGGAAGTTTCCGTTATATTCGTTCATACTGTATTTGCTGATGACCTTGCCTGCAACGGACGAGCTTGCCTTATAGGTGATGCCCGTGCCTTTGGAGAGGTCAAAGCTTGTGATGATGCTGTAATCAACGCCGCTGCTGCTTCTGCCTACTCCGACTGTATAGAGGGTATCGGCGGAGCAGTAGACGTTTCTGCTTGTTCCGAGGACGGCTTTTACCGTTACCTCGGGGATATCGGAGCTGCAGCCGATCGCCGAAACGACCGTGTAGTCCGTGCTGTTTGCGTTTGCGGGGACCATAATGTCCTCGGGAGCGACAAACCTGCGGTCTCCGTTCAGCGAATATGCAGGAACGAAGCTGTCAAGGCTTGCCCCGTCGCTCAGGGGGGCTGTTCTGTAATCGGAATGATCCGAAACGAGGTACAGCACTCCGTCAACGAGCTTTGAGGACGTATATTTTCCATTCTGTTTATAGGAAGTGGTAAGCTTCGGGTTTGATTTGTCTTTGAGATCGTAAATATCCACTGCGACGTTTGCACGGCTCACGCTTTCGGTTCGGTTGGGATCGGCGTTCTTTTCGTCCGTAGAGAGTGTATCGGAGCCGGCTGCTGGAACAACACTGTCCGACGTGGTGATTTCAGACGATGATGAAGAACTTTCAACGATCTGTATCTCCTCATTTTCCTTTGAAACGAGGATAAGCCTGTCGCCGTCGATATAAAGCTCAACGGGAGGGCTGAGCTTGTTTTCGATAACGCTCACTATCTCCATTGTATCGAGCGAGATGATATAAAGCTTTCCATCGCTTATACAGTAAAGATTAGTTCCGTCGGTCTTTACGATGTCGGCGTCATTTGCCAAGCCCTTGGCAGCGCCCTGAAAATCGTAAGCCGAAAGTTCGGACAGCGTATCTTCGGGCTCTGTGGGAGCATCCGAGATAGCAGGAACGTTCTCGTTGTTATCATCAGCCTCGGAAGCATTATCTTTATCTTCCTGCTCAGGTTCGGCTGAGAAATATATTCCCGTGTAAATGCTGTAAAGGTCATCATAATCATTGGGGGAGATGGCATTGTATTCGATGGTTTCATCGATAGTGCCGATATCGCTTTCGTTCTGGCTGTTATACGCAATAAGTCCGGTGCCGATAACAGCGCAGGCAGCAACGGAAGCCGCAGTCATCTTTATAATTCTGAGTCGCTGTGCATGAACTGAAGGAACGGATTTTATATTTATGTGTTCCGTTTCCATTTTTGACTGTGTTGTTTTAGCCTTGAGCATAAGGGCAATGTTTTCGGGGGAGAGTTCGTCGGGGACCTCTACCTCATCGATAAGTTCATTCAATCTTTCTTCAAACGTCATGATTCCAACCTCCTTTCCATCAGCGTTCCGTCAGCAATTGTTTAAGCTTCAGTTTAGCTCGTGCCGCCTTTGAACGAACGGTATTTGCAGACATACCGAGCATTTTGGCGATCTCTTCGCTTTTGTAGCCCGAAACAACGCCGAGCGATAATACAAGTCTGTCTTCCTCGTCCAGTTTAGCAAACTCCTCCATAACTTCCAATCCGTTGTAATTGATCTCATCGGACTTCTCTTGTTCTACACTGTCGAGAATATCAAGCTCATTGCTGAAATTGTTTTTCTGTATATATTCCTTCTGCTTTGTTTTTATCTTTGCAGTGAGAATTTTAATTATCCAGCTTTTGAATGCTTTTTCATCTCTTAATTTTTTAATGGAAGAATATGCCTCCAGGACTGTGTCGCTAACCACATCGGAAGCGTCATGCTGATTATTGTTCAGGTTTATTAAAGCAATGCGGTATAAGTCCTTGTAGACCAAAGCATAGAGCTGCGCAAATGAATCGGGGTCGCCTGCTCTTGCCATTTCCACGCACCTGTCGAAATCTATATCTTTATTATCCTTAGTGCCGGAGTTCTTCAAGCTGTTATCACCTCTTATCTGCCAAAGGGTCAGAATAATCAATAATAACATTATACCACAAAATCTTTTCCTTTAAAAGACCTGTCATATAATAAGTGGCAAAAAAAGCTCATTTTGTTGCAAAAATAATCTACTTTTGTAACCTTGCACAATAAAACTTTATATATCGCCGCCTCAAATGTGCAGATTTAACATTATCTTTTTAAAAAATACTTTACAAAGTGAAAATTCTGCTGAAAATATACTTAAAGTAAATCTAACTGAGCATGAAAAAGAAAAAATTTTCCCGAATACAATAAATTTTTTCGGACAAAATAAAGTCACTGATGAAAAAATCAGTGCTGAAAGTATCAGCATACGGGGTTTGCACATTTATATATGTATAAGCATAAATCCACTCGGCAGCGGAGCAAAACCTTGCCGGAAAGGGGAAAAAATGAAGAAAAAGGTACTCATAGCCGCAGCGGCACTCTCGGCAGTGCTTGCATTCACGGGCTGCGGAAGAGCTGATAACAATACAAATTCAAACGGCGGAATGTCCTCGACAACATCGAATTCATCGCAGGCAACAACACAGAACAGCGAAAGCAGCACCAACGGCAACAACGGCAATGCTAACGGCAATAACAACAGCGAGACCAAAAACGATAACAACGAGACCACCCGCACCACGGGCGACATCGACGGCGACGGCTTTATCGAGGATATCGTCACCGACGCAGGCGACATCGTAAACGACGTAGTAACAGGCGCAGAGGACATCGTGGACGACGTTTTATAATTGATAATTGATAATTGACAATTGATAATTTTTGATCAATGCTTGTCAACTGTTAACTTGATCAATGGCGCAATTCACACGAAATATGATAAACGAAATATGAGAAATCAAGTTTCATAAAACCATAATAGTGAATTGCGCCAATTCTGTTTTTCTCATAATCTATCCTTAAAGCAAAAATTCACGAACGAGGTGAGTGGATTTTAAGCTTCAACGCAATATGGGGGCGACCGTCTGTCGGTATACTCTTTTTATACTTATGTTATAAGACTTGCGAGCCAAAAAGTCAAGTGTTTTAGTCGTTTTATTTCCGACAAAAAAATTATTGATTACCAATTCTCAACTGTCAATTATCAATTAAAAAAGCAATTAACTATTAACTGTCAACTGCTAATTATCAATTGTCAATTCTCAATTATCAATTGGATAAAAACTATTGACATTTGCGAATATTTGTGATATCATAACAAATTAAAGTTGATTTTAATTGTGTCTCTTTTGCAATTATATTACACAAGTTGAAGCTTATTTTATCCTCATATTCTAAACTTTTCTACATTATGCACAGCGAAAATATCCAAAGTTTATATAATTTCCTCTAATGTTTTGTGCAACTATACAAAAAATGTTTTTTTAGCCAAAAACTGTTGACGTACAGAGACTTATGGTTTATAATAATAACGATGTTAGAATTCTTCTAAATTCTATTTTTAAAATGTTTAACATCCGTTTTGTTGTCTCCTTTCTTTTGTTCTACACATATTTATCTTATTTCAATTCATTTCACTTTTGCAGGGCACCGTTGTCCTGCATTTTTTTTTTGCATTTTTATCCCACTCTTGATTTTTTATATATATTATGGTATAATATGAGCGATAATCTTGAATTTTACGGGAGGATAAAGTTTATGCCAAAGAAACCTTTTTATATCACGACCCCGATCTATTACCCATCGGGAAATCCGCACATCGGACACTGCTACACGACCGTTGCCTGCGATACCATTGCAAGATACAAGCGTATGCAGGGCTATGACGTTATGTTCCTCACAGGAACGGACGAGCACGGTCAGAAGATCGAAGAAAAAGCTAAGGCAGCGGGAGTTACCCCAAAGGAATATGTTGACGAGGTCGTAAAGACCTTCAAAAAGCTTTGGGAATGTATGGGTATCAGCTACGACCGCTATATCCGCACTACCGATGACTACCATGTTGAAGCTGTACAGAAAATCTTCAAGGAGCTTTACGACAGAGGATACATTTATAAGGGCGAATATGTCGGAAAATACTGTACTCCGTGCGAAAGCTTCTGGACAGAATCCCAGCTCGTTGACGGCAAATGCCCCGAGTGCGGAAGAGATGTTATCGAGGCAAAGGAAGAGGCTTACTTCTTCAAAATGTCGCCGTTCGCAGACCGCATCGAGAAGCTTCTCACCGAAACAGACTACCTCCGCCCAAAGACAAGAGCTACCGAACTTGTAAACAACTTCATCAAGCCTGGTCTTGAAGACCTCTGTGTTTCAAGAACAAGCTTCAAATGGGGAATTCCGATAACTTTTGACCCCAACCACGTTGTTTACGTCTGGATAGATGCGCTTTCCAACTATATCACAGCCCTCGGCTATCAGAACAGCGCACACAACGACTATGACAAGTATTGGCCTGCCGATGTCCACATGGTCGCAAAGGATATCATGCGTTTCCACGCTATCATCTGGCCTGCAATGCTCATGGCACTCGACCTGCCGCTCCCGAAGCACCTCGCAGTTCACGGCTGGATAACCTTTAACGGACAGAAGATGAGCAAATCGCTCGGCAATGTCGTTGACCCGTTCGTTTTGAGCGAACGCTACGGCGCAGACGCTATCCGTTACCACATTTTGCGTGAAATGGCTCTCGGCGCAGACAGCGCATTCTCCAACGAGATAATGATAAACCGCATCAACTCCGACCTTGCGAACGGACTCGGAAACCTCGTTTCGAGAACCGTTGCAATGACGCTCAAATATTTTGACGGCACACTTCCGACCGAAAAGCAGAGCGGCGAATTTGACGATGAGCTTATCGCCGAAGCAACATCGCTCCTTGCAAAGGTCGATGACTGCGTTGAGAATACAAGGCTTCAGGACGCTCTTATCGCAATATTCAAGGTAGTTTCACGTTCAAACAAGTACATTGACGAGACCACGCCTTGGATACTCGCCAAGGACGAAGCAAACAAGCCAAGACTTGCGGCTGTTCTTTACAATCTCCTCGATACGATAAGGATCATCTCCGCAGTTCTCGCTCCGTTTATGCCTGCAACAATGCCAAAGGTATGGGAGCAGATCGGCGCATCGGAGGACGATGTAAAGTATGAGAACCTCGGCAGGTTCGGCGTTCTCCCTGCAAATGTTACAGTAAAGAAGGGCGATCTCCTCTTCCCGAGAATTGATGTTGAAAAGGAAATTGACGAACTCAATACTCTTATCAAGTCCAACGCTCCTGCTGAAGAAGAGGCTTCAAATGTCGTTCCTCTCTCCGATATCATTTCGATAGACGACTTCGGCAAGGTAGACCTCCGTGTTGCGGAAGTCAAGGAATGTGAGAAAGTTCCGAAGGCAAAGAAGCTCCTTAAACTTCAGCTCGATGACGGAGTGGGCGGCAGACAGGTAGTTTCGGGCATTGCAAAATGGTATCAGCCCGAAGACCTTATCGGCAAGAAAGTTATCGTAGTAGCAAACCTCTCGCCTGCAAAGCTCTGCGGTGTAGAGAGCGAGGGAATGATCGTAGCCGCTGATGTCGGCGAAGATGCAAGAGTTATCTTCATCGACAAGGACGTTCCGAACGGAGCAAAGCTCAGATAAATTCGGAATGCGGAATTCGGAATTCGGAATTAATTTTAATGCGTAATTCGTAATGCGTAATTATTTTTGCTCCGCAAAATATTGTAAAATCGTAGGGGTGGATTCTATATCCGCCCTGCTGCGTGTAGGACTTTTTTAAAACAAACTGTGATTTGCTTGTGCAGTTGTTCAACCGCATATATGCACCGATAGGGAATTATGGTAACTTTGGAGTTAAATAAAAAAGATTATGATTTTTTAGTCAATAATATGGAGTTGTCTGAAAAAAGCATTATTTCATCTGCACCTTATGATGAAAATACAATGACTTTTCAAGTAGAAGATTATTCGGATTTTCAAGATTTAATGAATTTCGATATAGTCAACGATGGTATGGATGATCAAAATACCGTAAATGAGCGTGGAAAGCGGATGTATCAGATCTACGATAAAATATTGGCACAAAAGACAAAAAAGCGCTCTGAATAAGGGCGCTTTTGGTTTAACCCTAAAGGCACTGGATATAATATATAAGCTGTGTTCTGATGATCGGCACATTCCGGACTGCGGCGGCTTGCTTTTTCGGCTTGTTCGGTGCAGTTATTACGATGATTTATCATTTTGGGCGATTATACTATATGTAATGTAATCGTTTTGCAAAATTACAGCGATTTTAACCGTTGTAACCGAATTTTAATCAAATTCACACCATTTTCTGCCGATTTAGGCAAAATGCTTAAAAAAAAGCAGAAAATGCAAAAAAAATACGTCAGAATAATGCTTTGAATTTCGGGCAGACTATGTTATAATATCAGCATAATCACAATGATTATGATTGTGGTGATTAAAAAATAACTTAAATGGAGGAAACAACAATGAAAATGAAGAAGATTCTTGCTGCTATCGCAGCTTGCGCAATGGCTGCTTCTATGCTCAGCCTTACAGTTTCTGCTGCCGGTATTGAAGATGGCGGTGCTGACCTCGACGAAACGGACACAGAAGTATCCGATACAGTAGATGACGATGACGACGATGCAGACATCGATGATGGCGATGATGCTGATGCTGACGTTGATGTTGATACTGATGATGACGATGCTGCTGCTGATACTGATGCTGCTGACGACACAACTGCTGATGATACAACAGCTTCCAACCCTGCAACAGGCAACGCTCCTATCGCACTCGCAGTTATCCCTGTTGCTCTTGCTGCTGCAGCAGTAGTTGCTAAGAAGGCTTCCAAGTAATCATCCGATCACACGGAGCTTTTGAAAAAAGCGTTACACAGCCGTCCGTTCTTTTTCGGACGGCTGTTTCTTTTGTAAAAATAGCATAATGAAAACGTTATTATTTTTTGCATTTTTGATATAGATTTTATCAGCCGAATGTTGTATAATAGGTTTAAGCTCATCGGAGGAAAAGATGAGAACAATTAATTTTATGGAGGAATAACATCATGAAAATTAAAAAGATCGTTGCTGCTATCGCAGCAGCTGCAGTTGCAGTATCCACAATGGCAGTAAGCGCATTCGCTGCTCAGAACACAGATTCCCTTGCTGACGGTACAGCTTACCTCAACATCAACGATTCCGAATGGAGCGATTTCGGCGCTACATGGGAAAACGTTCAGATCACAGGCGACGGCGACTACACTGTTTCCATGACAGGCGCAGACGGCATTGCTCTTGCACAGTTCAATGCTCTCGAAGTTAAGAACGGCGAAACATTCTTCAACCGTACATACACTATCACAGTTACTTCCATCATGATCAACGGCGTTGAGCAGAAGATCGGCGAAGGCTATACATGCTCCGCTGACGGCGCTGCAATCAACACAAGAGTTAACCTCTACAACGAGTGGAACTCCCCTAACGAAGATGTTTCCGATGACGGCGCAGTTGACTGCCGTGCTGCTGACGGCGACGTTATGAGCAAGACAGCTACAATGATCGATTCTTCTTGCCTCGAAGCAGGTACAAACGACATCGTTGTTAAGTTCACAGTTGCAGGCACAGGCGCTGCTGCAGCTGCTGATACAACCGCTGACACAGCTGAGACAACAGAAGCTGCTCCTGCAACAACAGAAACAACTTCCACAGCTACAGGCAATGCTTCCGCTGCTATGATCGCTGCTGTAATGGCTGCTGCCGGCGTAGCTGCAATCGCTGCTAAGAAGAGAAAGTAATCTTTTCAAATCGATCAAGATGCTTAAAGCCGCTCAGTTTTGGGCGGCTTCTCTTTTTTGAAGGCGAAAAAGGCATTTTTGTAGCTTTTGTAGATAACCAACAAAAAAATAAAGGAAATATTATAAAAATTAAAGGTTGAAAAAAAGCCGCCTAAATGATATAATGAAAACACAAAAATGTTCCATTAGGAATTTTGGTAAAACAATTGGAGGTAAACAATTATGAAACTCAAAAGAATCATTGCTGCAATGGCAGCTGCTGCAGTTGCAGTATCCACACTCGCTGTAAGCGCATTCGCTTCTACGGTTACACTCAACTCTGAGTACACAGGCGGCTGGTCACAGAGCGCACTTATCCCTAAGTCTGAATTTGAAGCTATCGGCGGCGACGTTAAGGTAGTTCTCGAAGTTGAAAGACACGATCCCCTCGTTGGCGACGGCAACTATCTCCTCAAGGCTATGAACGCTGCTGAAAGCTGGGACGAGATCACAAGCCAGTTCACATCTGATACAGCTATCAGAAAGGGTGACGGATTCATCGTTGTCGGCAAGGATGTTACATCTGTTGAATTCGTAGTTCCCGAAGCTACATGGCAGTCTTTCCACGGCTACATCAATGACGGTGTTGAAGATGAAACTTCTTCCGGCCTTTCTTTCCAGGTAAACGATGTTATCATCAAGTCCGCTGAACTCTCCGCAGGTTCTGCTGAAGGCGAATTCACAGTAGTTGACGAAGCAATGAGCGCTGAGATCATGAAGAACGGCGTATCTGCTCTTGGCGAAACTGCTGACGAAGCTGCTGCTGATGATACTGCTGCTGATGATACTGCTGCTGATACAACAGATGATGCAGCTGCTGCTGATGCTCCTGCTGCTGACACTGCTGCTACAACAGCTACAGCTACAGGCAACACTTCCGCTGCTGTTATCGTTTCTGTAATGGCTGTTGCAGGTGCTGCTGCAATCGTTGCTAAGAAGAGAAAGTAAGCTCTTTTAAGCAAGATCGATAAATTATCACGATCCTCGGTGGTCATTTAACTGCCGAGGGTCGTTTCTTTTTGTAAAAATCGCCGAAAATATCTTGGCATATTTATTTAGTTTTGCAGTTGTCAAAATCTCTGTAAAATGATATAATTAGATTCAAAGTTGGTGAGACTATAAATATATCACCAATAATAAGAGGAGGAAAAAACAATGAATATGAAGAAAATCATCGCTTCCGTTGCTACAATTGCAATGGCTGCATCTGCAATGTCAATTAATGTTTCCGCTATTTCCACAGGAACAGTTGTTGATTTCGAGGACGGCGACTGCTCGTTCGTTTACATGAACAATGATGAGCCTAAGGACAGCGGCGGATCTGACGCTTCCGTTCTTTCCGTTGAAGATTATGACGGTTCCAAGCAGCTTAAGGTTGACGTTCAGAACCCCTTGAACGTTCCTAAGGTTTGGTTTGACCTTGACAAGATCATGCCCAGAGAGAACGCTATAAAGATCAACAAGATCGAATTCGATGCTACATTCGTTCCTAAGGATTCCACAAAGCAGCTCGGCTGGATGGGCGGTGCTATCGGCGTTGCAGGCGGCTTTGATGTGAAGCTTGCAGGCAAGGGTCAGGTTAACCCAAGCTGGTCTGACGGTTCTTGGTCCGGCGAATCCGATCAGCTCTATGTTGAAGGCGGTATCGCTAAGGAACACATTGAAAGAAAGATCCTTCTTCCTACACAGAGATATTCTGCAAAGGGTGTAAATCCTTTCTTCGGTATGATGACATGGGCTAACCAGAACGGTACTGATTATGTTATCTACATCGACAACATCACATTCACAGATGCTGACGGCAACAAGATCGATGTTGGTTTCCCTGTTGTTGAAGACACAACTGCTGAAGAAGCTGCTGATGCAACAACAGAGGCAGATGCAACAACAGATACAGCTGCTGACGATACAGACGAAGCTCTCGACGACACAGCTGATGTTGCTGACGACGAGGTAACAGCTGATGATACTGATGTTGATGTTGACGATGGCGCTGCTGACGAAGATGTTGCTGCTGATGATACAGCTGACACAACAGTTGATGCTCCTGCTGCTGATGCTGCTACTGATGTTGTTGCAACAGGCAACACATCTGCTGCTGTGATCCTCTCCGTAATGGCTGTTGCAGGTGCTGCTGCAATCGTTGCAAAGAAGAGAAAGTAAGCTGAATAAGATCTGATATACTTATCTAAACGATCACCGCTCGGGCTTATGCTCGGGCGGTTTTTGTTTATCCCCAAAACCCGATCAATGTTTGGAATAAGATTTTTTAAAAAAATATTCAAATTAGATTGAAATTATTAATAATATATGTTATAATAAATCACAAGAATGCAGAAATGTTTTTTGTATGCAGGAAGGAAAACCAATATGACTGTTTTGACCGAAAGCGCTCTTACGGGAAATATCCCTGTATCTGCGTATATTATTGCTGCGGCTGTTGCTGCGGTGGTGATAATCGCAGTTGTTGTTATGGGCGTTATCTCAAAAAAGAAAAAATAAATGACATTCAGGAGGTATTATTATGGGACTTATTAAAGCAGCAGTATCTTCCGTTGGCGGAGTTTTAAAGGATTCATGGCTCGAGACCATCGAACCTGCACCGATGTCCGACACGACCGTTATGGTCAGTGGCGTAAAGGTAAAGGGCGGCAAGAACAAGGGCGATGACAACGTTATCTCTAACGGCTCTGTTATCCACGTTTATCCGAATATGATGATGCTTCTTATCGACAGCGGCAAGGTCGTTGACTTCTGCGCACAGGAGGGTTACTATGAGGTAAACCTTTCGTCTGCACCGTCGCTTTTCAACGGTGAATTGAGCGAATCCGTCAAGGAAACATGGGAACGTTTCAAGCACGGCGGTGCTGTCAGCGGAACTCAGCGTGTTTACTACATAAATCTTCAGGAGATCAAGGGCATAAAGTTCGGCACAAAGAACCCCGTCAACTACTATGACACAAGATATGACGCTGAACTCTTCCTCAGAGCGCACGGCTCATACTCGATAAAGATCACCGATCCGCTCAAATTCTTCAACGAAGCTATTCCGAGAGGTGCTTCCTCCGTTGATTATAATTCCATCTGCGGACAGTATGCGGACGAATTTATGGACGCTCTTCAGTCGGCTATCAATCAGATGTCCTCGGATGGTATCCCGATATCCTCCGTTACTTCCAAGAGCCGTGAGCTTTCAAAGTATATGTCCGAAACGCTTGACGAGGACTGGACAAAGCTCCGTGGTATGGAAGTCTGCTCCGTTGGTATCGCAAGCATTTCTTATGACGAAGAATCCAAGAAGCTCATCAATATGCGCAATCAGGGCGCAATGCTTAAGGACGCAACTATCCGTGAGGGTTATGTTCAGGGGCAGATCGCCGAGGGACTCAACAAAGCAGGCTCTAACAGCGCAGGCGCAGCACAGGCATTCATGGGCATGGGAATGGGCATGAGCGCAGCAGGCGGCTTTATGGATTCCGCTTCACGCACGAATGCCGCTCAGATGCAGCAGCAGGCAGCTCAGGCGGCTCAGGCTTCCTCGGGCGCATGGAAATGCTCCTGCGGCACTGAAAATACAGGCAATTTCTGCAACAACTGCGGCAAAGCCAAGCCTGCACCCGCAGGTCAGTGGAGATGCTCATGCGGAACGATGAACACGGGCAACTTCTGCAGCAACTGCGGCTCTAAGAACCCCAATGCTTCATGGAAATGCTCCTGCGGTGCTGAAAATACAGGCAATTTCTGCAATAACTGTGGCGCAAAAAGGCCGTAACGGAGATAAAGCATGGACGTAGTACAGATGAAATGTCCGAACTGCGGCGGAAGCGTTGTCTTTGACCCGAAAAAACAGATGCACGTCTGCGAATACTGCCAGTCGGAGTTCACGGCTGAAGAAATGCAGCAGGACGCATCGGAGGTCAACGTCAATATCCCAAGCAGCGAGGAACAGACTGAATTCAAAGACCACACTAACCTTTATATCTGCGACAACTGCGGCGCAGAGATAATCGCTGACGAAAACACTGCGGCAACCTTCTGCTATTATTGCCACAGCCCCGTTTCGCTCAAGGGCAGACTCTCGGGCGAGTGCCGTCCCGAAATGATAATCCCGTTCACCCACACCCGTGAGCAGGCGATGCTCAACTATAAGGAATGGTGCAAAAAGAAGTGGTTTCTGCCGAAGGATTACACATCGTTCTCCACTCTTGAAAAGATCACGGGGCTTTATGTTCCGTTCTGGCTCGCCGACTGTAAGGTCGACGCACAGATAGACGCCGAGGCGAGGATAGTTTCGACCTATACCTCGGGCGATTACAACGTTACAAGGACAAAATATTACAGGATAAACCGTGCCGCCAAAATAGAGTATGACGGCGTTCCTGCCGACGGTTCAAAAAAGATCGAGGACTCGCTCATGGACGCCATTGAGCCGTTCGACTATACAAAGTTCGAGCAGTTCCAAATGTCCTACCTTTCGGGCTTCTTCGCCGATAAATATGATGTTACAAAGGACGAAGTCCTGCCGAATATCAAGGCTCGCATAAACAGCAGTGCGGAAGGTATTCTTATGGATTCGGTCGTAGGTTATACGTCCGTCACTCCCGAGTATAAAAATATCCGCCTTGTGCGCACGAACTGGCATTATGTTATGCTCCCCGTGTGGTTCCTGAACTATAAGTACAGGGGCAAGGATTACGAATTCGCTATGAACGGTCAGACGGGCAAGATCGAGGGCTACCTCCCCGTCTCCGTGCCGAAGCTCGTTGCTCTCGGCTTGGGACTTTTCGCTGTATTCGGCGGAATAATAGGCGCAGTTGCAGGAGGGCTTCTCGGATGAAAAAATTATTCAGAACAGCACTCTCCCTCGCAGCGGCTCTCACAGCCATGCTCTGCCTTTGCATAAATTCTTTTGCGGCAAGTATTTACTTTGAGGACAATGCGGATCTCTACACCGATGAGCAGGAGCAGACTCTTATGCAGGAGCAGCAGGAGCTTTGCGACTACACAGGCTGGAACATCGCCGTTATCACGACGGATATCGATTTCCCGACCGACGGTTCAAAGGCGATAGACTACGCCGAAGGCAGATATAAGGAGATATACGGCAGCTTCGATGCAAGCGGTATTCTCTACCTCATCGACACGGGCTACCGTCACTTTGCGATCGGCGGCGACCCCGATGTGAACTATTTCAACGATGCAAGAGTTCATGATATGATAGAACGCTGCAACGAGAAATATTACGATTACGATGATATGGGCAACGTTGAGACCTACTTCGAGTGCGTAAGAGAGGTCTATGACAATGGCTACTTCACGAATGACAAAGGTTCGGCTCTCGGCATAAGCATTGTCGCAGGCGTTATCGGCGGACTTGTCGCAGCAGCGATAGGCATAGGCATAGTTTTATCAAGATATAAATTCCACAGCAAAACGAGCGCCACGAACTATGTTCGCCAAGGCGGTGTCAATATGTACAGAAAGAACGACACCTATCTCCGTGAGACCGTTACACGAACCAAGATCGAAACCAGCAGTAGCGGCGGTCACGGAAGCAGCGGCGGTCACAGTATGGGCGGCGGCGGAAGCGGCGGTCACAGATAAATATCGGGCTTTGCAGGTCGGAACGGCTTGCAAAGCTTTTTTATTTGGAGAAAGTGACGAAATTTTTGACGAAAATTCATATAAAAGAGAGAATTTTAACTGCGCAAAACTTGTCTTTGCCTGTACTTTTTGGGACAATTCCTGCAT
>CAKSKU010000029.1 GCA_934465295.1 uncultured Oscillospiraceae bacterium | reverse complement strand
TTTTTTGAAGTTTTTCGTACTTTTTTGCTCTCTTTCGGGGTTTCCCTCGTTGACAGCTTTATTATATTACCACTTTTATTCTTAATTGTCAATAGTTTTTTCGACGTTCTATGTTTTATTTGTTTTTTTCAACATTTTTTGCGATTTTATATGCAATTATTACAACGTCACATTAAATCAATATAGTATTTACACCGAAATTAACTTCTTATACTTATTTTTAAACTCAAAGTGTACAAAAAATCAAGCAAAAGCTCGAATAAATGGCTTTTGCGCCGATTTTTTGTCTACACTTTGATTAAAAATTAGTATTAACTATGTAAAAACACAGATCAAAGCCGCCGCAGCGGCTCTGACCTGCTCATAATTCACATATTCCCGCTCAGATTCATTATAATAGCCGTCACTGCAATAGGACAGGTCTCACACCGGAGTATCCTCTCGCCGAGCCATATAGGCACAGCTCCGCTCTCCTCTGCCTTTTCCACCTCAGAACGCTCAAATCCGCCCTCTGAGCCTATCATCACAGCCGCATTGTCCGCAGACACAAGATCTATCTCCGAAAGCTTCTGACCGCCGTTCTCGTAGCATATAAGCTTTATCTGCGCCGCCGACATATCCTTTACAACCTCATCAAAGCTCATCAGCTCCCCTATCTCGGGAATTATCCCCCTGCCCGACTGCTTCGCCGCCTCTTCGGCAATTCGCATAAAACGCTCACGCTTCTTTGCAAAGTCCTTTTTATCGGGACGGGAAACGCACCTGCGTGAAAGGAACGGCACTATCCGCACCGCACCAAGCTCCGTCACCTTCTGTATTATCTGCTCGAACTTGTCCTGCTTCGGGAAAGCCTGATATATCGTCAGCTTTAAGCTCGGCTCGCACTTTGAAGGCACAGTCTCCTTTACACGGCATAAGACCGAACCCTCGGTCATCTCCTCTATCTCGCAGATATAGTCCGTCCCCGTGCGGCAGAAGGTTATCTCGTCCCCGATCTTCATTCGGAGCGAGTAGCCAATGTGCCGTGCGTCCGCACCCTCAACATTTATATAGTCCGTCGGTTCGTGGTCAATAAAAAATCTCGGCATAGTTTTCCCTCATATTTCTTCAAGCGAAAGCGTCGCAATTGCATTAAGATCCATTCCCGCACGTTTGCCAGAAAGGTAATCATAATAAGCCTGACAGCCTATCATAGCCGCATTGTCACCGCAAAGGTAAAGCGGAGGCATATAAAGCTTCATTCCGTTCTTCTTGCACTCTTTTTCAAGCAAACCACGCACCGCAGAATTCGCCGAAACACCGCCTGCAAGCGCAACCGTTTTGTAATTGTACGCCTTAGCCGCCGCAATGGTCTTTCCCACAAGAATTTCCGATATCGTCTTCTGGAACGAAGCCGCAAGATCGTTCTTGTTTATCTCCTCGCCCTTCTGCTCCGCATTGTGGGCAAGGTTTATCACAGCCGTCTTTAAACCGCTGAATGAAAAATCATATTCACTTCCCGTTATCTTCGGGTGAGGAAGCTTGTATGCGTTCGGGTCACCGCTCTGCGCCGCCTTGTCTATCTGTACACCGCCCGGGTAGCAGAAACCAAGCACTCTCGCCGCCTTGTCGAAAGCCTCTCCTGCCGCATCATCGTGCGTCCTGCCGATAACGTGGAACTTCGTGTAGTCCGTTACTTCGATTATATGCGAATGTCCGCCGCTCGCAACAAGACATAGATACGGCGGCTTCAAAGGCTCGTCCGTTTCTGCGCTTGCAAGATAATTCGCCGCAATGTGTCCTGCGATGTGATGTACAGGGATAAGCGGCTTGTCCGCCGCAAGAGCCAGTCCCTTTGCAAAGCTTACACCCACAAGGAGCGCACCTATCAGACCCGGCGCATAAGTAACACCGATAGCGTCTATCCCGTCAAGATCAGTGTCCGCATCTTCAAGAGCCTTTCTCACAACTCCGAGAATGTTCTCACAGTGTCGGCGTGAAGCAATTTCGGGTACAACTCCGCCGTATTTCTTGTGTTCCTCTATCTGCGTCGAAACAACGTTGGAAAGTATCTTTCTTCCGTCCTCAATGACAGCCGCCGCCGTCTCATCGCACGAGGACTCTATTCCGAGTATCTTCATTTCATTCTTCCTTTCTTCAAAGAGATCCTGCCAAAGCAGTACACAAAAATGCTCTGCCTACTCTTTAAAAAACTTAGTCATAAGCACAGCATTTTCCGTCGGCTTTGCGTAGAAATTTTTGCGCATACCGACCTGCTCAAAGCCGCATTTTTCGTATAAAGCTATCGCCGAAGCGTTGCTCTCCCTTACTTCAAGGTCAATTCTGTAAGGCTCGCTTTTTTCAAGCTCACTTATCAAAGCCGAAGCGATGCCGAGCCGCCTGAACCCCTCTTTTACAGCAATGTTGTAAATGCTTATCTCGTCAAGCACAGCATTTGCCGTCACAAAGCCGCAGACCTCACCGCTTTCAGCCTCGGCAACGAGAAACAACGCCCCGTTCGCCGCAAAACTGCTCCCGAACGCCGCCATGCTCCAAGGGTCGGCAATGCAAGCCTGCTCTATCTCAAACATAGCTTCAAGGTCAGCCGAAACCGCCTTTCTTATCGTGTATCTCATAAAGCCGCCCTCAGTATCTCGTCCGTCAGCCTGCGCAGATCGTCCATGCAGGTCAGAGTTCCGCACCTGCCTCGGAAGCTCGCCGCATTCGGCAAGCCCTTCAGATAGAACGAGCATTGCCTGCGAAGCTCAGCCATAGCCTTTTTCTCGCCCTTGAATCCGACCGTCAGCTCCGCCTGATGAAGCATTATCGCAAGCTTCTCTTCAAGCGCAGGCTCGGGCGCATATTCACCCGTTTCCATGTAGCTTTTTATCTGCGAGAAAAGCCACGGACGACCGTAACTTCCCCTGCCTATCATAACAAGGTCACACCCCGTCTGTTCGTACATCTCCGCCGCACTCTCGGGCGAGTCAATGTCGCCGTTGCCGATAACGGGTATCGAAACAGCCTCTTTCACCTGCCGGATAATGTCACGGTCAGCCTTTCCGTGATACATCTGAACACGGGTGCGCCCGTGAACGGCTATCATCGATGCACCTGCCTGCTCTACCACCTTTGCGAATTGTACAGCATTCACATTTTCATCGTCCCAACCCTTGCGGAACTTCACCGTAACGGGAACATCACTGTTTTTCACAGCCGCACGAACTATCTCAGCCGCAATTTCGGGCGTTTTCATAAGCGCACTTCCGCTGCCGCTGCCAACTATCTTCGGAACGGGACAACCCATGTTTATATCCAGTATGTCAGGCTTGTATTTCATCAGCATCGAAGCCGCCCTGCCGACAAATTCGGGATCTTCGCCGAAAAGCTGCAAAGCGTAAGGCCGCTCGCTCTCAATGACAGTGCAAAGCTCCTCCGTCTTTCTGTCGGAATAGCATAATCCCTTTGCCGAGATCATCTCCGAAACCATGTAAGCCGTACCCTGCTCCTTGCAGACCGCACGGTAAGCTCTGTCCGCCACCGAAGCCATAGGAGCGAGCGCAGCGGTTTTTTCTATTTTAACATCGCCAATTGAAATAAAGTCCATAGCAGCCTTCCGTTCCAAAAAACTATTTTGCGGCTCTCAATTTTCCCCGAAAGCCACCCAAGGGATATCTTCGCCGCCGAATGAGGTCACAGCGTCCTGACAAATCCCGACATGGCACATAATATGCCATATTTGAGCGCATATCACACTGAGATAGGTAAAATCCATATCATCGAGGATCTTTCGGCAGAGCATATCATCGGTAAGCGAATCAAAGAATTTATCTTTTTTTACATCGAAAATTTTAAAAAGATCCGTTACCTGCTCCTTTGTCATTAAGCCGTCTTTTTCGCAGCACCACTCGTCCCGATACAGCTTTTCGCCTATTTTTTCGGGCAGGCAGAAGCTTGATCCAAAGTCGGCTTTGTAATCGAGCCTGAGCCAAAAATCGCTGCCCATGAGAGCGTGGACGACGTTATTCCAAACAGGCAGACCGTTGTTATCCGCCTTCCAAAGCTCATCGGGACAAATCTCAACTATGCTTTTGAGCATTTTATAGCTGTCGTCATACTGCACTTTCAGCATTTTAACAATTTCATTCATATTAATTCCTCTTTACCGAAAATTCGGCTTTTTGATCTGCCATATTAACCGTCAATTATAAGCTCTCCGTGCTTATGCCGTGAGCAAAGTCCTTTCTTTCATCTTCATTGTCATAAACATGATATTCTCCGCAAACATCTTCAAGCCTTTTATAGCTTGCCGAAACATAATCACTGCGGCGCAGACCAACGGCAACTATAAGCGCATTTATAACGCTCATCGGAGCGATAAGCGAATCCGCAAAGGATACCATGTCGCTGCGTGCGATAAGGATATTGTCGGCATATTCCGCAAGCGGCGAGGACATGCTGTCCGTTATGGCAATATTCTTTGCACCCTTTGAGGAAGCGTACCGAAAAGCCTTGACCGTGTGTGTGGAATACCTCGGGAAGCTTATGCCGATCATAACATCGTTCTCTCCGATATTCAATATCTGCTCGAACATTTCCGAGGTCGAAGTCGTGTGAACAAGCTTGACATTATCGAACATCATCGTAAAGTAGAACGAAAGGAAACGTGCCAGTACAGCCGCCGAGCGTGCGCCGATAACATAGATGTTCTTAGCCTCGCAAAGCACGTCCACCGTGCGGTAAAACTCTTCCTTGTCGCCCTCTTCAAGCGTCTTTTTCAGCTTGTCTATATCCATGCTTATGATCTTTTCGTAAACGTCCTCGTCGGCAAGACGGTCGTTCATAACATCGATGCGCTGAACTGTCGTGAGCATATTGCTCGTGTAGTCCTTCAGCGCACGCTGAAGTTCGGGATAACCCTCGTAGCCAAGCTCTGTCGCAAAACGAACCACCGTCGATTCGCTCACCCCGACAATGCCGCCGAGCTTCGATGCGGTCATAAACGCAGCCTTGTCATAATGGTTGAGCATATACTCCGCAATTTTCTTGTGACCCTTTGAAAGCTTCGGGAGCCTTTCCCTTAATTCGTCAAACAATAACTTCTGCATAACTTTTAC
Organism: uncultured Oscillospiraceae bacterium; assembly: GCA_934465295.1. Taxonomy (GTDB): domain Bacteria; phylum Bacillota; class Clostridia; order Oscillospirales; family Ruminococcaceae; genus UMGS363. Next base: position 10,904 of record CAKSKU010000029.1, on the reverse strand, counting down.
CTTCTTTTTTTATTCCCACAAGCTGTTCTGCAGCTTGATGATATCCTCTCTGCGCTTTTTTGTCGCATTTTTGTCGGCAAAGTAACGCCCGTCCTTTTCCGCAATGACATCGCCCTCATGCACCGCCCCGTCAAAAAGCGAGATATCCGCATTGAAGTACCTGTCACCGTCCTCAATAACGACCGTCTTTCCCTCTATCCTGTCAATTATCATCATTTTCCGTTGCTCTCCTTTTCCGTCTGTACACGATAGCTTTCGCCGTCCGAGTAAACGGTTATCGTTCCGCATTCGTCCGTGCGGAAATATTCAATGCCCATTTCCTTGAATTTGTCAATGGTCTCCTTGTGCGGATGTCCGTAGGAATTGTCCGTTCCGCAGCTTATTATCGCCGTCTTGGGCGAGACCGCTTCAAGGAACTTTTTGCTCGATGAGGTCGAACTCCCGTGATGCCCTGCTTTCAGTACATCTGCTGAAACATCAGTACCGCTCGCAAGAATATCAGCCTCCGCTTCCTTTTCCGCATCACCCGTGAAAAGGAACGCACAGTTCCCGTGCGTGAGCTTTATCACCACCGACCAGTTGTTCAGATCGTCATAATCGTCCCCAACGGGCGCAAGCACCTCAAAAGCCGTGTTGTCGTTTTCCTTGTTTTCGTCCGCAAGCGAGTAAACATTCCCTGCCTGCGCCGCCGTAAGCTTCTGTCCCTTTTTGCTAAGAGCCGTCAGAAAACGCTCATAAACCTTAGTCGTCGGCACAAGATCGTCCTTTATCCTCGGCGCAATGACCGTCCCGATGTCGTACTTCTCAACTATCTTGTCCATCGCCCCGATGTGGTCGGCGTGAGGGTGAGTCGCTATAACATAATCAAGCTTTGTTATCCCAAGCCCGTCTATCACAGCTTCAATATCGTCCGCCGCCTCTTTTACGCCCGCATCGATGAGAACATTCTTCCCTGCATAGGAAATAAGCTCGCAGTCACCCTGCCCGACATCAATGTACCGTATCGCAAGATCGGCGTCCTTTTCGATGAAGTTGCTGACCACAGCCGCAGGCTCTTCCGTCTTTCCCTTTTCAAGATACGAACCGTAAGCGAACGCCGCTATAAAAAGTATCACAACTATCAGCGCAGGGAACGTCAGCCCACGGTGAAAAAGCCGTCTTAAGCTCTGTTCTTCCCTCTGTTCGGCTTTCCGCCGTGCTGCTGATGATTTTGATCTTGACGATGATTTTTTCCTTGCTGCCAATTCTTTTCACTTCCGTTTCTGCCGTTAGCCTTGGCATCATTCCTGCCGTGAGTGTTCCCACGGCTGTTTCCGTTAGCTTTTCCGTGTGAAGTGCCGTGTCCCCTGCCCTTTTCAGCCTGCTTCTGCTTGCGCTCGTTGAGTTCTCGCAGATATTGAGCGTCAGGCTTTACAAGACAGTCGGGAGTGCTGCCGATAAGATCGGTTCGGTGTGCTTTCTGTAAAGCTTCAATGCACTTCCGCTGATTCTGCGGACGGAAATACTGTAAAAGCGCCCTCTGCATACCCTTTTCCTCCGCCGTCTTAGGCACATATACCTTTTCAAGCGTGTAAGGGTCAAGCTCCGTGTAAAACATACACGTTGAAAGCGTTCCCGGTGTCGGATAGAAGTCCTGCACCTGCTCGGGACGCATTTTCAGCGACTTTAAGAACAGCGCAAGCTCCACAGCATCGTTTAAGGTGCTGCCCGGGTGCGATGACATCAGATACGGCACAAGATACTGCTCTTTTCCGATCTGATTTGTCATTCTATAAAATTTATCCTGAAATTTCTTATAAGCCTCAATGTGCGGCTTGCCCATTTTGTCAAGTACAGCCGCCGAACAATGCTCGGGCGCAACCTTTAACTGTCCGCTGACGTGGTTTTCGATAAGCTCACGCATGAACTCATCGTCCTTGTCCTCGATCAGATAATCATATCGGATACCGCTTCGGATAAATACCTTTTTTACCTTTGGTATCGCCCTTATCTTGCGGAGCATTTCAAGATATTCCGTATGATCGACAACAAGATTCGGGCAAGGTTCGGGCGCAAGACACTTTTTGCCCTTGCAAAGACCATATTTGAGCTGCTTGTCACAGCTTGTCCGTCTGAAATTCGCAGTAGGGCCGCCGACATCGTGAATGTAACCCTTGAAGTTCGGCAGGGTCGTCAGCAGCTTCGCCTCACGCAGAACGCTCTCCTCACTTCGCACAGCGATTCGCCTGCCCTGATGAAGCGCAATCGAGCAGAAGTTGCAGAATCCGAAACAGCCTCGGTTGTGCGTTATCGAAAATTCAACTTCCTTTATGCCGGGAACACCGCCCTCTTTCTCATAAATAGGGTGATAAGTCCTCATGTAAGGCAGTTCGTAAACAGCGTCAAGCTCCTCCGTAGTCAGCACGGGCGAGGGCGCAAGCTGAACGAGCATCATATCGTCCTGTCGCTGAATGATAGTCTTGCCGTAAACCTCGTCCTGCCAGTCATACTGTATGCGGCAAGCCTTTGCATATTCAGCCTTGTTCTCTCGGCAAGCCTTTAACGACGGACATTCCACCGCACCGTAAGGCGTGTCAACGGGCTTTACAAGATAAGCCGTTCCGCGAATGTCCTTTAAGCCGTGAATGTCCTCACCCTTTGCAAGACGTGTGCAGATCTCCGTTATCTGATGCTCACCCATTCCGTACATGAGCAGATCGGCACCGCTGTCATAAAGTATTGACGGACGAACAGCATCGTCCCAGTAATCATAATGCGCAAATCGGCGAAGCGAAGCCTCCAGACCGCCAATGGCAATGGGAATATCCCCGTAAGCCTCACGCAGCTTTTGACAGTAAACAATGACCGCACGGTCAGGGCGCTTTCCTGCCATTCCTCCCGCCGTGTAAGCATCATCGGAACGCTTTCTCTTTGCGCTCGTGTAGTGCGCAACCATGCTGTCAATGTTTCCCGAAGTCACAAGGAACGCATACTTCGGTCTGCCAAGCTTCTTGAAATCACGGACGCTGTGCCAGTCGGGCTGTGCAATGATCCCGACCGTGAACCCAAGGCTCTCAACAACTCTCGATATAATGGAAATGCCGAAGCTCGGGTGGTCAACATAGCTGTCCCCCGTGATGCAGATAAAGTCAAACTGCTCTATCCCACGCTCCTGCATATCCTCTTTTGATATAGGTAAAAACGGCATAAATACTCCTTTTTATTTTCGTAACATACGGCTCAATTCGGAATTCGGAATGCGGAATTCGGAATTATTATTTTTCCGCAAATTTACCGTAAAAAACCCAATTCCGTAGGGGCGGATTCTATATCCGTCCGGTTATATATCTCACACTAATTACGCATTTCGCATAAAAAACTTAATTCATGTATATAAAACAGAAAGCAAAGCCACTACGCATATCCATATAAATATCTTAAAGATCGCCTTTATGAACACTCCGCCGGCATATTCCGGATTTTCAATATGAACAGCAAGCTCCGCACCGATGATACCGCCGAAGAACGCAGGAATTACCCCCGCCTCGCTGTCCCTTCCGATCATTATGTACGCCGCAATATTCATCGCTAAAATTATCGGGATTATCACAAAACGGCCCATCAGCCAAAGCACATATCCCATCGCCAGAGAAATAACTATCGTTTCCGCAAATTTTTCGCTGATAAACACCAGCACCGTCAGCGCAATGCCGATGAAGTCGATAATATGCCGCACGAAAAAGTTTTTTTCAGGCTGCTCACCGTCGTTATTCGGCTGTACATCTTCCTCCGAAGCCTCGGGAACGGACTGCGGTGAACGATAGCTGTTCTTTTTGTCGAATACGGAAAACAAACCATAGTCAACAATGTCATAAAAAGTATCAATTATCCATTTCAGCATAGCATACACCCCAAACCGAGATAACAAACAAACGAAATTATCCAACAAAACGGGCATAACGGGACGGGGAACCCGTCCCCTACGGAAAATCCACCCTAAATGCAAGGTCTGTCAACGGGCAGATACAGAATCCGCCCCCAGCGATTTCACGATACTTTGCGAAGCAAAAATAATTCCGAATTCCGAATTCCTAATTCCGAATTCAGCTATCCTCTTCCATCTGCGAAACAACTTCATCAAATATCTCCGAGCCGCCGTCACCAACGGGTTCGGAAATAACATCCTCGTTGATAAGCTTGCGCTTTAGCCACATCTCTTTCGTGATTATAACAGCTCGTGGCTTTGAACCCTCATATGGACCTACAACGCCCAGCTCCTCAAGCTGATCCATTATCCTCGCCGCACGGGCATAGCCAAGCTTCAGCTTTCTCTGCAAATACGAAACGGAAGCCTGTCCCGCATCGCAAAGCACCTCAACAGCACGGTCGATGATCTCCTCATCACTGCCGTCACCCGTAGGCACATCGGAAGAATTGTCACCCTTGTTCTCCCCCTTAGGCACAGGCGTAGCCTTTTCTATCTCCTCGATGATCTCGCTCGAATATTCGACCTGACCGCCGCTCTTGATGAACGAAACGACAGCCTCGACTTCCTTTGTCGAAACGAAACAGCCCTGAACTCGGACAGGCTTCGGTATGCCCTGCGGATAGTAAAGCATATCACCGTAGCCGAGCAGCTTTTCCGCACCTGCCGTGTCAATGATAGTACGGCTGTCTATCTGCGATGAAACCGTCAGTGCGATCCTTGACGGAATGTTCGCCTTGATAAGACCCGTGATAACATCAACTGTCGGACGCTGCGTTGCAATAATAAGGTGCATTCCTGCCGCTCTCGCCATCTGCGCAAGTCGGCATATCGAATCTTCGACTTCGTTCGAGCAAGCCATCATAAGGTCAGCCAACTCGTCTATCGCAATGACTATCCTCGGCAAAGGCTCAACGCCCTCGGTCTCGGCAGCCATTTCATTGTATCCGTTAAGGTCACGGACATTGCTGTCCGCAAAAAGCTTGTATCGCTTCAGCATCTCCTGAACCGCCCACGAAAGCGCACCTGCCGCCTTTCTCGGATCGGTTACAACGGGGATAAGCAAATGCGGTATGCCGTCATAAACCTTGAATTCAACCATTTTCGGGTCAATAAGTACAAGACGGACTTCATCGGGCGAAGCATTGTATAAAATACTCATAATTATACTGTTTGTACAAACAGATTTACCCGAACCCGTAGTACCTGCAATGATAACGTGCGGAAGCTTCGCAATATCACCGACAATAACTTCACCGTCAATGTTCTTTCCGACAACGAACGAAAGCTTGCTCTTTGCGTGTGAAAACTCCTCGCTCTCTATCATCTCACGGATCGAGACCGTGTCTTTTACTCGGTTCGGAACTTCGATTCCGACAGCCGCCTTGCCGGGAATAGGCGCTTCGATACGAACGCCTGCCGCCGCAAGATTAAGCGCAATATCATCCGCAAGCGCAGTTATCTTGGATATCTTAACGCCTGCACTCGGCTGAAGCTCATACCTCGTAACGGTCGGACCGCGGTGAATGTCAACTATCCTCGTCTGAACGCCGAAGCTCTTCAAAGTGTCAACGAGCGTGTCAGCGTTGTTCTTCATCTCCGCCTCTGCCTGCTCGGAGTTGCTCTCATTGTCAGCCTGCTTCAAAAGGTCAACAGGCGGAAATGTGTAAACGAATGCCTCCTGCTTGTTCTCGGTTATCTCATGCTGAATGTCAGCCGCCGTCGGCGCATCGGGCATATCAAGCTCCTCGGTCGATTCGATCTTTTCCGAAGCAAGAGTTGACTGCTTCGCAACAGCCTTGCGGTTAGCCATAGCATTGGCGATGTCCTTTTTCAGCTGCGAGCTGTCCTCCTCGGACGAAGCCTTAGCCGCACCCGATGAAGCAGCCGAAGCATTTTCCGAAACCTTGTTTGACGAAGCCGAAGCCGCAGATGCAGCAGCATTTGAAGCCGAGCTTGCCACCCTCTTGGGCGCAGCCGCAGCCTTTTTTATAATATCGTCAAGCTCGCTCGATGCCGATTTGAGCTGTTCCTTTGCAAGCTCCTTGTCAGCCTCAACAGCCTTGTTTCCAACTATCTTGGGCGCAGCCGCAGGAATAGGCGAACCCTCGTCCGTGAACTCCTTAGGCGGCTCGGTCAGGGTTCCCGTAGCCTTTATCTGCTCCGACTGCGAAAGCTTCTGTCCGGCAGGCATCGGAATGTCAACATCGAAGTTCTTCTGCTGCTTTTCTGCGATCTTTTTGGGAACATCCTCGTTCGGAACAGTCTTTTTGCCGTTCCTTGCCCCCGGAGGAGGTACAAAATCGGGCGTTTCAACATAGCTCTCCGCACGGGCAGCGCTCGCCTTTGCGAAACCGTTGCGCACCATTCTGAAAAGGTCAATGACCGTCTTGTTCGCAACTACCATTATATATACGAAGCAGAGCAGCACAACGATTATCGATGCCCCTACCCTCTTGAAAAGCGCAAGCAAAGGTCCTGCAATGATAATGCTCATCACTCCGCCGCCCCGAAGCTTCTTTCCCTCCGAATACAGCGCAGGAAGTATCTCGTCAAAAAGTCTCTCTCCCTGTAACTCGCCAGCAAAGAATATCTGTACAAAGCCCGTCAGAAGCAGTATCGCCGCTCCGCATTGAACGAGCCTTGTGCTTACATAAAGCTCCGTCTTATCCATCGCTATCATTATCGAAGCATAGATCATCACTATCGGCACAAGGAACGCAGTCACGCCGAATAGCCCGAGAAAAATATTATGTATCGTGTTCCAGAGCGACTCACCCTTTATCAGCGTGAACGCCGCCGCAAGCACACCTGCCGCAAACAGCACCGTTGACCATAAAACACGGTCGTGATGCCTCGCATTCTCATTCTGACGGGCGATCTCCTCTTTGCTCGCCTTTGTCTTGTTCTGTGCCAAAGCAATTCCTCCAATTATTTCGCAGCTATCATCTCATAAAGATAATTTCCGCTTACGTCCTCATAAATTCCTATCGAAAGTACGATTATACCAAGTATAAGCGTGTAAAATGCAAAGATCCTGAATTTGTCCGATACAACGAGCAGCTTTATAAGCCTTATTGCCAGATATCCCGATACAGCCGCCACAACAAATCCTACAATAAGCGGCAGTACAAGCTCCGAACCCGCTCCCCCGTCATAAGAAAGCATCTCCGTCAGCGCACCTGCAAGTATTACAGGTATTCCGAGAATAAAACTGTATTCAACAGCGTCCTCACGCTTCAAGCCTGCAAAAAGTCCTGCCGAAATAGTCGAACCCGACCTCGATATGCCCGGCACAAGCGCAATTCCCTGAAATACACCTATCAGAAGCGCCTTTGGCGTTGTTACTTCGCCGCAGGTCAGCTTGTTCCCATCGCAAAGCTTGCTCGTAGAAAGGAATAACAGCGCCGAAGTGTAAAGGAAACCGATGCCCTCCGCAACAATGCTCCTGTCCGACTGCAATCCCTCGAAGAAATCCTTGAATATGTAAAATCCGAAAAGCGGCAGAATGGAAATTATTATCATAAAGATCATTCTGCGCTCGGGATTCATCTCTTTCCACTTGAATTTTCCCGTGAAAATATCCTTTATAAGCTTGAAAAATTCAATTATCAAAGCCTTTATCTTCCCCCAAAACGCAATAAATACCGCAATGAGCGTTCCAAGATGCAGGAAAACATTCACCAGCACTGCACTTTCCCCGTGAATACCGAAAAAATGCTGAAAAACCGATAAATGCCCCGAGCTCGATATCGGCAGGAACTCCGATAAACCTTGAATAAGTCCCTGAATAATGCCCTCGATCACTGTCATAAAATTTTTCCTCCGTTGTCTTATTTAAGCGCCCCAAACAGCGCATTTTCACTTTTTTGAAGCTGAAAAAGCAGTCAAACCGCCCACATCACAAGGCAGTCTGAGCGTTTCCGCCGAAAGCTTGGTGCAGTCCGCAGAAAACAAAGCTTCATCGTATCCATTAGAACCTTTAGCCGAACGAAGCGCATAAGCAGCCTCACGTTCCTGCGCATATAAAATATCATATTCGCCGATAATAGAGTGAATGACCATTTTCCGCACCTCCGCTTACGATTCTTCATCGGGATAACGAGGTTCGCCCGTTTCGATAAGCCTGTAAAGCTCCTCAATAGCATCGGACAGACCGCCGAGCCTGTCAATAAGCCCCTCATTGACCGCAGTTTCGCCGTCAATGACAGTTCCCATATCCATCGTAAGCTCGCCCGTGTTCATCATAAGCTCCTTGAAACGCTGTGCGGAAATACCGCTGTTTCGGCAAACGAAATTGCTTATCCTGTCCTGCATCTTGTCAAAATAGGATAAAGTCTGCGGAACACCGAGAACCGTGCCGCTCATTCGGACGGGGTGTATCGTCATAGTTGCACTCGGCACAATGAAAGAACGCTTCGCCGAAACTGCAAGCGGCACGCCGATAGAATGACCGCCGCCAACAACAATGGATACCGTCGGCGTTTTCATTCCCGCAATAAGCTCCGCAATAGCAAGCCCTGCCTCAACATCACCGCCAACCGTGTTGAGAATAATAACAAGTCCCTCGATCGACCTGTCCTGTTCAACAGCCACAAGCGCAGGCATAATGTGTTCGTACTTGGTCGTCTTGTTCTGCGGCGGAAGAAGATAATGCCCCTCCACCTGCCCGATTATCGTCAGGCAGTGAATAAGATGCTTCGCATTCTGTGAAGTGACTTCCCCCGTCTTTTCAATAAGCTCCGCACGGTCAAGAGCCTCATCGGAAGCGGAAGTTCCGCCGTTTTCCTTATTTTCATTTTCATCACAATTGTTATGCATATTTTCTCCCCCGAAATTTCATTTGAACGGTAGTTTTGATTTATTATTCACCTTTCGGGGCATAAATATACAGATTAATTATAACTCAAATTGCAGAAAAAGTCAACCACGAAGTAAATTCGGAACTTATTTAATTCGGAATGCGGAATTCGGAATTCGGAATTTTGCATAGCTCAACTATGTTTCGGCGTTGCGAAGCCAAATAGCTGGTCGAGCTGAGCACAGCTCGTCAGGTGTCCAGAGGGCGGAAGCCCTTTGGTCGCTTCCGCAGAAGCGAAACTCCCTAAACTAACAGCAAAACATCAGTTGCAGTAAGCGTAAATCACTAACAGCTAAAATGGCGCAATTCACATCAAAAAAAGCAAACCAAAAAATGTGAATTGCGCCATTTCTTTTACCCGAACATCCATCCTTGAAGCAAAAATCTACGAACGAAGTGAGTGGATTTGAAGCTTCAACGCAGTATGAACGAAGATGCGGCATTTTTCCATACCGATCCCACCGCCGACAACATTTGAACAGCGGTGAAATATGAACCCAAACCAACATTTTAACGTAGGGTCAGATTCCATATCCGCCCGCTCCACGAAATTATTACAAAGTTTTTGTATGCGAACAGGGTTTCCTCCACACCGCAAGGTTAAAAAAAACCAGACCTGCTTCCGTATACCGAAAACAAGTCTGCTTTGCTTTAATCAAATTTTTCGCCGAGATTTTCTTCCGTGCAGATATTCCCTCCGCATTCGATCGAATCACATTCTATGCCGCCTTTGACGTAAAGCACTGCACAGGATATCTTTCCGCATTCGGAGATATCACCGCAGCGAATGTCGCCGCTTGCGCTGACGTCTCCGCTTACGTTTCCGCAGTTGACCTCATTTCCCGAGCTGACACTTCCGACAATATCGCCGCAGTCTGCTACGCTGCCTGCATTCACATCTCCTACAACATCTCCGCAGTACACCGCATTGCCTGCACAAACACCGCCCCCGATATTCTTGCAGGCAATGTCACCGCCTGCGTGTAAACCACCGTTAACGTTCTGGCACGCCGCATTGCCCCCTGCGTGCAGACCGCCGCTCACGTCGCCTTTTATGCTTGCGTTCCCCCAAACTTCAACACCGAGTGTTCCCTCAAAACGCTCGGCTGAAAGTTCGATACACTTATCCCTGTTCCATTCCTCACTGTCAAGGATCTCGCCATTGAGGACTTGGACAATGTAGAGCTTGCCGTCATTCGGCAGGGTGAGCTTTCCCGAACCTGCGGCGGTCGGACTTTTGCCGAAGAAAAGGCTGTCGATGCTTACCCCGAAAAAAGCCGCAATATCGGGGATAATGCCGACATCGGGCAGCGACTGCCCCGTTTCCCACTTTGAAACAGCCTGAACGGAAACGCCGACCGAATTTGCAAGCGTCTCCTGCCCTATGCTCATATTTTTGCGCAGGGCTTTGATATTTTCGCCTATGTTTATATTCATACTATCTATCCTTTTCGTAAAAATCAAAAGCTTTTGTTGAATATATTGTAACATGGGAAAAGGTCTGCTGTCAAACAAATGTCAGTTTAATTCTTCGGTGAAAAATCAACTGTCGGTTGAATGTGAAACGGGCGGTTATATTCATGTCCTATCGCTGTTCATACTGCGGTTTATCATTCATAAAGCGTTGAAGCTTCAAATCCACTCACTTCGTTCGTGGATTTCTGCTTCAAGGATAGTTTGTTTTAGGAAAACAGAATAGGCGCAATTCACATTTTTGGTTTTCAAACTTGATTTCTCATAGTTCGTTTTACCTTTTTTCGTGTGAATTGCGCCTTTTTAAGCTGTTACTGATTTCGCTTATCGCAACAATGCATTAGCTGTTAGTTTAGGGAATTTCGCTCTCTGCGGAGAGCGATGGGGGACGCTGTCCCCTCAACCCCTGCCACCCTTTGAACAAAGCGAAATTCTTGCAGAATTAACGTAAACTTTATTTGGCTTCGCATCGTTCAAACAAAGTTGAGTTTTGCAAATAATTCCGAATTCCGAATTAGACTAAGTTCCTAAGTCATGACCACCACTTCAAGTGGTGGTTTGAGATTAGCCCTATAAGGGCTTTATTACAAGCACGCCCTAAAGGGC
>CAKSKU010000028.1 GCA_934465295.1 uncultured Oscillospiraceae bacterium | reverse complement strand
GGTTCTTCTTCCGTTCCGGCTCACGTAGAAATGATGGGTCTGATCGGTGCAGGTAACAACCCGATGGTTGGTATGACCGTAGCAGTAGCTGTTTCCATCGAGGAAGCTGCCAAGGCTGGTAAGTTCTAAGAAATTTACAAATAGTTAACCAAATGTAATCATATAGAGATATAAGAAAGTGTCGTATTTGATAATACGGCACTTTCTTAATTTTGGAAATTCCTGATTTATAAATGAATATGAGGAAGCTTAGATCCTAGATTGTTTTCGTAACTTACCAGGAGAAATTCCCGTTTTTTTTTGGAATTGTTTGCAAAAATGCTCTACATTATTATATCCACATTGCATAGCTATTGTTGTAATATTTTCTGTGGTGTAAAGTAAAAGGTCTTTTGCTTTAAGAATTCGAAAAGATATAACATCATCCATGCATGATATATGAAACTTTTGCTTATATAAGAGTTGTAAATATCCATTACTTATATTAAGTGTTTGTGCCATAGAAGTTATGTCCCAAGGAAGTTCTGGTCTTAAAGAAATCTGCCTCCGAAGTGATAATAGTGAATTATCATAATTTGAAATAGTATGACATTGGATATCACTATTTAACTTATCAAATAAAATATGAAGAAGTTGAGATATGGTCATTTTCTTCATATTTTCATTCATATTTTGATGTTCTAAAAGTGCATCTCTGTTTTCAGTTAATGTTCCGGCATTTTGATAAAAACGAGAGGATGCCGTTAACTGAGAAGATTCCCAAGTTAGAAGTTTAAACAAACAACGATAATATTCTGGATCCGAAATATGAAATGGACTGGCCTGCAAAGGAAATTTCGTAACAAATGATTCATTGGAAATAAAACGTAACCAATGATTTTCATAGATACCTTTACAAGAAGCATACCATATATCATGTTTGGGAGGATATAGAATAGCTGTATGAGCAGGATATTCCCTGATTTCTGATTGAAGACGTAATAAAACTGGTGTTTTAGTCACAACCAGTAAAAAGGAATCGAAACCATTTGGTATATCATATGTAAAATTTTGAGGGTGAATACCATCATATCCCACATATATAATTTGATTCATAAGAAATATCTCCTATAAAATTATATGAGAATAGTTCATTTTTTTTAAAGTATAGTTCATTGAGAAGCTAAAATCAATAAGTTATACTGATAATCACATTCATACATTTTATGATTAAAATAGTTTTTGAAAGGACATTGAAAATGGTAAAATTTCGATTTGGTATTTTGGGAGCATCAAATATAGCTAATAAATTTTGTAATGCGGTTAACAAAATTGATAATTGTGAAATTAATAGCAGTTGCAAGTAAAAATGAAGAAAGAGCAAGGCAATTTGCCCAAAAAAACAATATAATTCATTATTATGACTCGTATGTTCAGATGTTGGATATCGAACATCCTGATTGTGATTATATTTCTGTTACTGTAAATGATCATTATCGTTTGACAATGTTATGTATTGAAAGGGGAATTCCGGTATTATGTGAAAAGGCAATGTTTCAAAATTCTCGACAGGCAAAAATAGCTTTGCAGCGTGCAAAGGATCTTGATGTATTTGCAATGGAAGCAATGTGGAGCCGATTTCTGCCAGCAGTCAAAAAAGTAAAGGAATGGATTAAAAATGAGAAAATCGGAACAATAGAACTGGTGCAGACTACGCTTGGATTTATTGCACCAGTTGATTTTGAAAATCGCTATTACAGTTCTCAACTGGGTGGTGGAGTGGCAAGAGATCTTACCGTGTATGCATATGAAATATTAACGTTTCTCCTGGATCAACAGATAAGAAATATGACCGTCTCGGCCAAGTGGAGTGAAAGTGGAGTGGATATTACGAATCATATCACGCTTTCATTTGAAAATACATTAGTGAGTTTAATGACTACTTTTGTTTCTAAAGTGGAAGAGAAAATGATACTTTATGGACGTGAAGGGAAAATTATATTACCATTTCCTCATTTCGCAGAAGAATGTTTTCTGTATAATCGAGAAGGAATATTGATAGATCATTTTAAAGATAGTAAAACAGAAAATGGATTCACTTATGAGATTCGAGAAGTTATGCATTGTATACAGAAGGGAAGTATTGAAAGTCCCATAATCCCTCATAAAGATACCATAGCATGTGCAGAATTATTTGATATAATTGATGCAACAAATGAAAATTCAGTATTGAATATATAAGTCTATAATTAAAGCAGATCTATATTACAGATAACAATAATTAAAAAGAATTCTTATTAAGAAAGGAAAGCAAAGAAATGATCAAATTATGGAGTTATACAAGAGAACCAATTGATAAGGTATATTACGATCCAAGATTGGCTTATAGCATGCATTTATTATTGGAAGAAAATGGTGAAATTTGTATTTTGAATCATAACAGTGGGATATTGTTTGCAAAAGCTACGGAAAATGAAGATGGTTCTTTAAATCCTAAAAGCATTAAATATCCATATATATACGCGAAGGATGATAATTTTGAAATAATGGCGATGCGTACTCTTGCAGACGGAGAACAAGATGAAGAAAGCGAAGGGAAGGTGCTGATTTTTAATACCAGTGACTTTGTTACATATAAGGAACTTGGTTTGTATAATCCGACCAAAGAATATCTGGAATTAATCGCTTTTTGGGACTCTGGAAGATATATAAAAGAAGCAGAGGAAATGAAGAATCTTCCGGAAGGTGCACATTTATGGAATTATATTGAGATTACAGATGATATGGCTCGAAGGCTGAAGAATAAATTTCTTACCCCCTGCCATGTAGCAACTATATTTCCTGAAAAAATTCAAGTAAAAAACAAGGCAGAACTCACTGCGTTAAAAGCTAAAAAGATATTTTCCGACGGTACTGAGACTAGTGTGGCAATAGATTGGAATCTTGATGAATATGATTTTGATTTACAAGAAGAAAAAACAATTGTCGGGACCCTTCATCAGGATAAGTTTCCTTTTCCGGTAGCTAGAAATCATGCAGATCCATGCATCGGCAAATGGAAAGGAAAATATTATTTTATCGCTACCTATGATGGAGACCATGAGCATACCATGTATATAAGAGAAGGGAATTCAATACCGGAATTAGTTAATGCTGAAGAAAATTTGATTTTGGATAGTACTACTTATGAGGGGATTGGCGGACTTTTATGGGCGCCTGAACTTCATATTATCGGAAATAGATTATGTATTCTTCATGCTGCTACTCCGGGACCTTTCTACGAAGAAGAAAGTCGTGTAATGATTTTGAAGGAGGGTGGAAACCCTGTTGTAAAGGAAGACTGGGAAGCACCTAGAAGGATTGTTAAAGCAGATGGAAGCAATATATGTGAGGCTGGAAAAGAGATCACTTTGGATATGACTCACTTTGTATGGGAAGGAGAGGACTATGTTATTTGGTCTCAACGACAGTTTCTTCCTAAAGATTTGGGAGCATGGCTTTATATTGCCAAATTGAACCCTGAGGAACCATGGAAATTGGCTTGTGATCCGGTAATTCTTACAAAACCGGAGTATGGTTGGGAAAATAATCATACCTTTGTTGTGGAAGGACCTTTTGCATTAATTCGAAGTGGAAAATTGTATATTACTTATTCGGCTGCGGCTGTGGATACTTCCTATGTAGTCGGTCTTTTATCTATCGAAAAAGGAAGAGATCTTCTATGTGCGGATCAATGGAAAAAAAGTAATTATCCACTCCTTACGTCCAGAAGTGTTTCAGGAGAATTTGGAACAGGGCATAATGCGTATATAGAGGATGATAATGGAGATGTATGGAATACTTATCATGCACGCCCCGGTATCGATGCACCACGTTGCAGTGGCATCAGACGTGTACATTTTGATATAGATGGTCAACCGGTTTTGGATGTAACAGAGGATTTAGATTTAGCTGAAGATCTGATGCAGGTAAAAACAGAGCTTCATTTGAATTAATGTAGAAATGAAAACGTCTTTTATATTTAATATGTATATTTTCAAAATAACCATATGATACGTAAAAATATTATGATATTATTATCTAACACATACTAAAAATATTATCATTTGGATGGAGACTAATCAGAAAGGTTATTATGAATTTGGAATCGGAAGAAAAAAGAAAATTTGCTGCGTTGGAATGGGATCTGACATGTGCTTATAAAACGATTGAATATGCCATAGATCCATCCACAGCTTTGCATAATCATGATGGTCATGAGATTTTGTTGATTTTATCTGGAAAAGTGAATCTATATACTGAATTTGGCGGAATTGTCCTGCAAAGAGGGGACTTAGTGTGCATTCCTGAACTTGCTTTTCATAGGATGGAATTGCAATCTCTGAACGAATATGATCGGATTTTAATTAATGTAAAAGAGTCTGTAATTGCAAATGCATCCAGTGATACGACTTATCTTGGAACCTGTTTAAAGAAAAATCCATCTAATATATTAAATATGGCTCATTTATCTGAGAAAGAAATAAAAATCATTACATATTATGCCAAAATGCTTCAGGAGGCATTAAAGAAAAAAGATATGGGGATGATCTTGTTGCAGATTCGTTTTTTAAGCTGATTATGGTACAATTAAATAGTCATTTTATTGAAAATGAAGTGATATCACATAAGGAAATTATGCCTAAGCTTGTTATGAGAACGTTCCAATATATTGATGATCATCTGACTGAGGAAATAAATTTATCTACGTTAGAAAAGGAATTACACTATAATGGGACATATATCAGTCGATATTTTAAGAAAATAACGGGAATTACTTTACAACAGTATATTATTGCCAAAAAAATTACTTTATCATGTAAGCTCCTTCAGGAAGGGCAAGCTCCTTGTGATGTATGTTTTATTACTGGCTTCAATAATTATTCAAATTATTCAAGAACTTTTTCTAAGCAAATTGGCAAATCTCCAAAAAAATATCAAATGGACTATCGAAATAAAATAATTTAAAAGTCAGATTACGCAAAAAAAAGGTATGAAATAGAGTGCGTATGTATAGTGAAAATATGATACTGTGTGAGTAACATCAAATATACAAGGAGGACAAAGCTGTGAAAACAGAGAAAATGTTGACAAAGACGAACCCAATTATTAATTCGGATTACCCGGATCCTGATATTATACGAGTGGGAAATGTCTATTACATGGCCAGCACAACTATGCATTTTATGCCTGGCTGCGTTATCTTACGTTCATACGATCTGGTTAATTGGGAAATACTATCACACGCATATGAAACATTGGAGAATACACCAAGATATTATATGGAAGATAATCAAAATATTTATGGTGAAGGAATGTGGGCTCCAACATTCCGTTATCACAAGGGAACATTTTATATTGTGTTCACGGCAAACGATACACATACATCTCATTTATTGACGGCAAATGATCCTGCAGGACCATGGACCCACCGGGTTATTAATGGATGGTATTATGATAGTGGTTTGTTTTTTGATGATGATGACCAGGTTTATATCGTACATGGACAGAAAACCCTTCATTTAACCCAGCTTTGTCCGGATTTATCGGGACCGCTTGAAAACGGGTTGGATAGAATTGTTGCAAAAGACAAGGAAGATGTCAGTCTTGGATATGAAGGCTCTCATATGTATAAAAAAGACGGATACTATTATATTTTTACCTGTCATGCAGAAAAAGGAAAGAAAAAAACAGAAGATTGTTTTGTGTCAGATTCTTTAACCGGGGAGTTTAGGGGCAAATGCATTATTGACGATGATATGGGCTATCACGGACTTGGCGTAGCACAGGGAGGAATGGTTGATACTCCGGATGGTGAATGGTATGCTTTTATGTTTCAGGACAGAGGTGCACTAGGACGATCACCAATGCTGATGCCGTTACATTTCAAAAATAATTATCCTGTAATTGGTGATCAGGGAAAAGTTCCTGCAAAGATATCTGTTCCGGATACTGGATATGTATATGAAGAAATAAATGGAAATGATGATTTTACTTATGTGCCAGATGCTGATGGAAAAGTTAAATTAAAGAAATTTTGGGAGTTTAATCATCAATCTATTGAAAAACTTTGGTCGGTAACAGAAAAACGTGGCTGCCTCAGGATGCATTCTGCCTATATTTCGCCAACACTTTTTCAAGCCAGAAATATATTAACACAACGTACCGTTGGTCCTGCATGTGCAGCAGAGGTAACATTGGGTTTTGACTGCATGAAAATTGGTGATATTGCAGGAATTTGCACCTTTATAGGAAATTATGGATTGATTGGTGTCTACAAAAAAGAAGATGGATTTTATTTGGTTATGATGGGCCGGCCAGCTAAGAATGAAACAATTTTTGGACAGTTTGAATATGAAACGCCTGGAATAGAGTATGAAAGCATACCAATTGATAGTAAACAGATTCAACTTCGGGTCGAGGCAGATTTTACAGACAAAAAGGATGTGGCTGGATTCTATTATAAAAAGAACTTAAATTGGGAAAAGCTTGGTATTGATCAGGCTATGTATTTTAAAATGGATTTATTTACAGGATGTCGTTTTGGCCTGTTTTATTATTCTACCAGGCAGATTGGAGGATATGTTGATTTTTCAAACTTTAAGTTTTTCAAAACGGACATTATGGATTAATATGTAATGAAACTTTTGAGGGTTTGTCAGACGAATTGAGGAGCGGTCATGAAAGGCTGCTCCTTTTTGATTTTTTGGGGGAAATTTATACTGTAAAAATGCACAATTCGATGTTGAAATTAAGAAATGAATTATACAATGTGCTTTATAGAAAAGTCGCATTTCGCAAAGAAAAAGTACAAATTTGTATATGTGTTAAAAAATAAATATGATATACTGTTTTTAACAAATAAACGAGGAGGTTAGGAAAAAGTATTTCAGTTTTATTGGCTACTGCAATGCTTTCAACAGCACTGATCGGATGCGGTAGCAAAACTTCGTCTGTGGATACGGATTCGAATAAGAATTCTTCGGAATCATCCCAGGAAACGAATCAGGAAAGTGAGGAAACAACATCGGGGGCAAGCAAGTACCAGACAACGTATGGATCAAAGATGTTTGACAATGTTACAATTACGGTTGAACTATTTGATAGAAGCAATGCACCGGACGGATCTACAATTACTGATAACAGATGGACAAAATATGTACAAGAAGAGATGCAGAAGGTTGGCATTAATATAGAGTTTGTTCCTGTTCCGAGATGGGATGAAGTAACCAAGATGCAGACTATGATAGCATCACAAACAGCTCCAGATATTACGCTTACTTATTCTTATCCATACGCAGAAGATTACTTAAAACAAGGTGGTGTATGGGATCTTTCAGAATTTGTTGATGGTGAAGATCAGGCCCAGAATTTGAAAGCATATCTGGGGGAGGATGTGCTTGATATTGGAAGAAATTCTGATAATCAGTTATATGGTATTATTGCAAGACGTGCAACCACTGCCAAAAGTAATTTGTTTTTAAGAAAAGACTGGCTGGATGCTTTGGGGTTAGAAATTCCTACAACTCCGGATGAGTATTATAATGTAGTTGAACAGATGGTAAAAAACAATCCGGATGGCAGAAATGATGTTATTGGTGCTGCATTTTGGAATTCAATTATCAGGTTGGCTTGGGCAGGAGGTTACCATTCCTGTTGACGATGATATTTTTTTAGAACATTTAAATAAGAAGCGTTCTACTTCAAGAAAAAAAACTAATGTACATGAGGTGACTCTTTCTACGGAAGGAACTTATGGAACAATCAGGTAATCATAGACAAGGACAAATCAAAATGATATTATGATTTGTCCTTGTTTTGCATTTGAAATTTCTTTAAGAAATAAGAATAGGATGTTTGTACATTGTAATTTCTGAAATTACCAGTTATAATAAAAGTGTTATTCGAGAGAGGAGATGTGGAATGAACGAAAAAATTTATTGTACTTCCTGTTGCGCAGAGAATGAAGCCGGTGCGCATTTCTGTGTAAGCTGCGGAACGAAACTTGAAACGCCTGTTCAGGATCAGAATCAAAACACAGAAGCCTTAACCGGTGATGTAGTTTCCAATAATACACAAAGTACCTATACTTATACAACCCAGCCTGCACAGTCCGCACAGACCTATTATTCAATTCCGGAAGAACCTAAGAACGAAGGCGGCTATATCGGTGTAGCCATTGCGTCACTGGTCTGTGGTATTCTTTCTTTGCTTTGCTGCCCGTTTACCTGCTGTGGAAGCTTTTGCGGAGGCTTTTGCGGAGGCTTTAATGTATTACTGGCGATTGCAGCAATTGTTCTTGGTATTATTACACTGGTGAAAGCCTTTGATGGAAAGGGTATGGCGATTACCGGACTTGTCTGTGGGGGCATTGCATTGGTTGGAATGATTTTTGCATTTGCATTACCGGCATCCTTCACGAGATGTCTGATGACAGGAATTCTTGGGGAAGAATATAATATCGGTAATATGGATGAGCTTGATGATCTTATGGATGATTTTGGAGTGTACTACAACTTTTCATGAAGAAGATAACAATAAGAAGAGCCGATGATTTATTTTTTTATCTCGCCATGGTGGTAACGCTGCCGGGAATTCTGTTTGGAATCTGGTTTTCACGATGGGGATACCATTATACGGAAGAGCTTACGAGGTGTACTTTCCGGTTAAATACGGGACTTCCGTGTCCGGGCTGCGGTGGAACAAGGGCTTTTATCCTGTTTTTCCGGGGCGAGTTATTTTTAAGCCTCTGTTATCATCCGGCGGTACTTACACTTGCCGTATGTTATCTGCATTTTATAATATTGTATCTTTACCGGCGATCCAGACATAACAAAGTAACTTACCGTAAAGAAATACCGGTACAGATCTATGCCTATGTATTTATTGGCATAGTACTGCTCCAATGGTTCGTAAAGCTGTTTCTGATTTACTTAAAATTGAAAGGTCACTGAGTGTTTAACAAAATAAGACAAGAACACAGGAAGAGCAGATTAAGAAATATGCAATTTTTTGATACCCATATCATAACTATTCAGCACCCCATTCGTAAAACCGTTGCTAACGCAACTTGAGTTTTACTCATGTGGTTACTTCGCCATATAAATTATGTCAATTGTCCTTATGAATGCGAGCATTCGATGCCCATATTGTCATAATTTGGTAACAGTTCAGCCATGCAGAAATGATAGTGCAAGATGACCGTGGGAGCTTGCTCACTAAGGGCAGCTTATACAATCATTTCTATAGGGCGGACGCCCAACATGAAATAAGTTGCCGGAAAGCACGTATATTTGTTAGCCAATCTGTACAATCCGGCAGCTTATGAATGGCCATGGCTGAACTGTTACATAATTTGCATGGCTCTGAATAGTTACCTCATATCATAATATTTTATAAGGAGAACAAGGATGAAAGTATGTAAAAATTGTGGAACACAGAACAAGGATACTTCTTTATTCTGTGAAGGATGTGGAACCAGATTGGAAGAAGCACCTGCAGTAGTGACGCCCGTAGTGGAAGAACCGGCTGCAACGGTTGTACCTCCTGTAGCAGAGCCGCTGGTAACAGAAGTGCCAGCGCATGAGCCGCAGGTACAGCCTGCCTTTGAAGAACGCCCGGCAGACACAGGAACACCGGTGGGCGCATTCTCCGGACAGACGGAGCAGACCGGGGCTCAGCAAAATGCGAATCAGCAGCCGCTTCAGCAAAATGCATATCAGCAGCCGCTTCAGCAGAATATGTACCAGCAGCCTGCACAGCAGAACATCTATCAACAGCCGGCTTATAATGCTGTACCGCAGGAGCCGCAAAAGAAGAATGGTAACTGGATGACCATTACTTCCCTGATTTTGTCCATTTTATCGATTGTTTGCTGCTGCCTGGATGTATTTGCACTGATTCTGGCAATTGCATCAATTGTACTTGCCATCATTGCATTGGTTCAGCATAAGGGCAATAAGGGAATGGCAATTGCATCCCTGATTGTTGGCATTATCGGATTTTTAATTGCTGTATATCTTCTGGTTTATGCCTATGCAATTCTTCCAAACAATCCGGCGCTGCAAAGCCAGATCATGGATTTGTATGATGAGCTCGGAGTAACAGGATTTATCTGGTAAGACCTGAATATCGAACAGTAAAAGGAACATGGATAAAGTTCCATGAAGCATCAGAGAGGAACAGAATGTAAAATAAGAAGTTCGGATACAGAGCGGGAAGCTTTGTATTCGAACTTTTCTGTTTCTTAGAATTTTCAACTATACTGAATTGTTACAGTATCATATTTGTTCCGGTTACTCAACCGTTTCTTCATCGGAAGCTTCTGTAGAGTCTTCTGTGGAGGTACCGGGAACATCTCCATAAGCAAATTCATCCTCTTCGGAAGAATCTTCAGAATCCTCATAAGCATCTTCCGCAGAATCCGTTGAAGTATCATCCTCCGTAAAATCATCAGCAGAAGAATCGGTGCTGCCGGTGGAATCATCCTCGTCATAAGTGAAGATTTCCTCCGGAATATCCCCATGAAGAATCTGTACAATATACTGAAGACGTTTATTCGCAAACTGATAATTCTGATAAGCAATATCAGCAGAGGTTTTATCGTACTCCTCACCGCTGTAGGCCTGATGATAACAGGAAACAGCTTCTGTCATATATTTGCTTGCGTCTGCTGCCAGATCGGCAACACCCGGAAAGCCGTCAGGCACCTCCAGGGAAGCCATCTGGGAAAACGATTTATCCAGACTGTCAAGAAGCGGAAGCAGCTGATCCCCAACGTTTTCATCATTTGGATCCAGCTGATTGATCGCATCGTTGATGGTCTGTATATTTTCAAAAAACTGCGTCATGTTTGCACGGTAAGCCTCAACCGCTTTATCCTTACCGCATCCGGTAAGAACAAGTGTCAGAAGCAGTACCGGAAACAGGAAACGTTTTCCGGGGAATTTATGAAAATTGTGAATGAATATCATAAGAGCCTCTCTCTAAGGTATTATCCTTTTGTTATAATCTAAAAATAAGTTGTTACTGTTCACTCGTACCTCGTTCCACCATCAAACCTGCCACTGGCAGCTTCTCTGGATGCATGGCAAGTAACGATTCACAGGCTCATTTGAAGTTTTGCTTCGCAAAAGGAGCCTGCTCACTCCTGAATCAAGTTCTTACACAGCCTGACAGCAAGTGTCTGGCTGCTGTATGAACTGTAACAATAAGTTAACATAGTTAAGAAATGAAATCAAGAAAAGATAGTATTTTTAGAAATTTTGTGATAGCATATAAGCAATGTATAAAAATCAATACAATTTTATAAAAATCCGTTTTGGGAGGAAAACATGGAAGAATTACAGAAGAATACGGAACCGGAGGATTCCAAAGAAGAACTCAATACTTCCGAAGGGATAGCACAGGAGCTGTTAAAGACGGCGAAGAAGCAGTTGTTTTACACAAGACTTTCCACCTGCTTTGTGGGGGTGATGGCTGCTGCGATTGTAATCAGTCTCTTTTCAGTTGTTCCGAGGGCAAACCATCTGCTTGGTAATGCGAACGCATTGCTCGGAGAAGTGAATGACCGTCTGGAGGTACTTGATGAAACGATTGCCAGTGTGAAGACCATGAGTGACAGCATTACTTCGGTGGGGGATCAGCTGGATACGTTTATTGAAGATAATTCAACGGCTTTGCAGGGTGTGGTTAAAAAAATGGATTCCATCGACTTTGAGGGATTAAATAAATCCATTAAGAATCTTGGTGATGTTGTGGAACCACTTGCTAAGTTTTTTAAGGTATTTTAGACGTAATTATTCAGTACAGGTCGAAGCATTTACTGCCAAGACTGTAAGAAAATGATTCAGTAATGCAAAATCCCATCGGCGAAGCCGATTTGGAATGGATTTTGCATCGTAACTGTGAAGGTACTGAACAGTTACTTTTAGACAATAACAGCCAATTCATGAAAGCGGCAGAAGATAAGAGTGCTTTACTGACAGAAAAGACAGAAACATAAAGACAGGAAGGGAAAACAATGATAGGAGCAGATGCAATTGTTAAGTGTTTAGAAGAAGAAGGGGTAAAATACGTTTTCGGTTATCCGGGCGTTGCCATTTGTCCTTTTTATAATAGTATTCTGGATTCCGGTATCCAGACCATCTTAATTCGTACCGAACAGAACGCAGCCCATGCGGCGAGCGGTCTGGCACGTGTCACAGGAAAGGTCGGTGTCTGTGCCGTGACCTCAGGACCGGGAGCAACGAATCTGATCACCGGTGTTGCTACGGCGTTTGCAGACAGCATTCCGTTAGTATGCATTACCGGCCAGGTGAATTCTTCTTTATTGGGAAGCGATGTGTTCCAGGAGGCAGACATTACCGGTGCAGTAGAATCCTTTGTCAAATACAGCTATCTGGTTAAGAAGGTTTCTGATATTCCCAGAATTATGAAGGAAGCCTTTTATATTGCAAACACCGGAAGAAAGGGGCCTGTACTGATTGATATTCCGATTGATGTCCAGAATGCAGAGCTTAAGAAGTTTGCCTATCCGGAAAGTGTGTCCATGCGGACCTATAAGCCGACCGTGAAAGGCAATATGGTACAGATCAAAAAAGTGATTCATGAACTGGAGGATTGCAAACGTCCGATTATCTGTGCAGGAGGCGGAGTCCTGCTGGCAGATGCCAAGGAAGAATTACAGGAATTTGCCATGAAGCATGACATTCCGGTTGTTTCCACAATGATGGGAATTGGTGTGATGCCGACAGAACATCCGCTTTATTACGGAATGGTCGGAAATAACGGGAAACCGTGTGCCAACCGTGCAATGAATGAGGCAGACCTGATTATCATGGTAGGCGCCCGCGTGGCAGACCGTGCGATCAGCCAGCCGGATCTGATTACAGAGAATAAGGTATTGATTCATATTGATGTGGATCCGGCTGAAATTGGCAAGAATGTAGGTCCCGGAATCCCGCTTGTCGGTGATGCAAAGCATATTTTTAAGGATCTGCTTTCCCAGGAGCTCCATGTGGAGCATAAGGACTGGCTGGATACTTTAAACGATTACCGTGTATCCATGGTTCCGAAGCGGAATCCGAATCCGGCTTATGTGGATCCTGCAAAGTTTATTGAACTGTTAAGCCGGGCCATGGATGAGGATGCTGTTTATGTAGCGGATGTCGGTCAGAACCAGATCTGGTCCTGCGGCTATCATATTGTAAAGAAGGGGCAGTTCTTAACCTCCGGTGGTATGGGTACGATGGGCTATTCCATTCCGGCGGCGCTGGGAGCAAAGCTTGCCGATAAGAAGCGTCAGGTTATTGCCGTCTGCGGTGATGGCTCCTTCCAGATGTCGATGATGGAGCTTGCCACCATGCGGCAGTATCAGGTACCGGTCAAGATCATTGTATTAAAGAACAATTACCTTGGAATGGTCAGAGAATATCAGCATTACACCTATCAGGATCATTATTCGGTTGTTGACTTAAGCGGAAGCCCGGATCTTGAGCTGTTAGCGCCTGCCTTTGGCATGAAGTATTTACGTTTGGAGAACATGGATCATGCAGAACAGATGATTGGAGAGTTCTTAAGTAAGGATGAATCCGTATTATTGGAATGCCTGATTGATCCCATGGATCTGGTAAAGTAGGAAAGGAGATGCACAGATGAAAAAAATATATTCCGTTTTAGTTGAAAACCATTCCGGTGTTCTGTGTAAGGTTGCAGGTCTTTTTTCCCGAAGATGCTTTAACATTGATTCACTTGCAGTTGGTGAAACGCAGGACCGGGACGTTTCCTGCATGACGATTGTCAGCAGCGGAGACAAGCGAACCATCGAACAGATTGAGAAGCAGTTAAACAAGAAGCTCGATGTAATTAAAGTAAAGACTTTTGATGAAGGAAGCAGTATTTCCAGGGAACTTCTCCTGATGAAGGTGAAATACAATAAATCCAACCGCCGTGATATCATAGAAATGTGTGAGATTACTGACAATGCCAATATTGTAGACTTTTCCCCACATACGATGATGATCCAGATGTGTGATACCACCGAAAAGATTGAAACCTTTATGGAAATGTTTAAAGGAATCAGCATTGTAGAGGTCGCACGTACCGGAACCCTGGCTTTACAAAAATGTAAAGAAACAGATTAGTTGCCGTTGACTTTTGCACATCAACGTAGTAGAATCTGTACTAGCATTAATCAAAAGAAATCCGATTAAGGATCTCGAAACAGGAGGATCCCATGCAAAAGAAAGTATTTCAGTTATTAGTAGATAATACTTCGGGTGTTTTAAGCCGGATTTCCGGTCTGTTTTCCCGAAGAGGATATAATATTGAAAGTATTACCGCAGGTGTAACCGCGGATGCACGGATTACCAGAATTACGATTGTGGCTTCCGGTGATGCAGAAACACTTGCCCAGATTGAGAAACAGGTAGGAAAGCTTGAAGATGTACGTGACGTTAAGGAATTGGAGCCGGAAATCAGTGTTTACCGGGAGCTTGCCTTGATTAAGGTAAGAGCGAACGAAGAGCAGCGTCAGGGAGTGATTTTATTGACGAATACATTCCGTGGCAACATCATTGACGTTGCAGTTGACAGTCTGATTATTGAAATGACCGGTGGTCAGGCGAAGATTGATGCCTTTTTAAATCTTTTGAGCGGCTATGAGATCTTAGAGCTTGCAAGAACAGGTATTGCAGGTCTTGGCAGAGGATCAGGGAACGTTACCTACCTGAATTAACAAAGGAACCAAAATTCTGCATTGCAGATTTGGTATAAATTTAGAGGAGAAACCTCAGCGAAAGGAGTCATTGAAATGGCAAATATTTATTATCAGGAAGATTGTAATCTCTCTTTACTGGAAGGAAAAACAATTGCGATTATCGGCTATGGCAGTCAGGGACATGCACATGCATTAAACGCAAAGGAATCAGGATGCCATGTCATTATTGGTCTTTATGAAGGCTCCAAATCCTGGGCAAAGGCAGAAGCACAGGGATTTGAAGTATATACAGCAGCAGAAGCTGCTAAAAAAGCAGATATTATCATGATCCTTATTAATGATGAATTACAGGCTGCTATGTACAAGAAAGATATCGAACCGAATCTGGAAGAAGGCAATATGTTGATGTTTGCACACGGCTTCAACATCCACTTCAACCAGATTGTACCGCCTAAGTTCGTAGACGTTACCATGATCGCACCTAAGGGACCTGGACATACTGTCCGCAGCGAGTATCAGGCTGGAAAGGGTGTTCCCTGTCTGGTTGCTGTACATCAGGATGCTACCGGTAAGGCACTTGATATGGCACTTGCTTATGCACTTGCTATCGGTGGAGCAAGAGCAGGCGTTCTGGAAACCACATTCCGTACCGAAACCGAAACAGACCTCTTTGGTGAGCAGGCTGTTCTCTGCGGTGGTGTATGTGCATTAATGCAGGCCGGTTTCGAAACACTTTGCGAAGCTGGTTATGATCCGAGAAACGCATACTTCGAATGTATCCATGAAATGAAACTGATTGTAGACCTGATTTATCAGTCCGGTTTTGAAGGAATGAGATATTCCATTTCCAACACTGCTGAATACGGTGATTACATTACAGGTCCTAAAATTATCACTGACGAAACCAAAAAGACCATGAAGAAGATCCTTAAGGATATTCAGGATGGTACTTTTGCAAAGGACTTCCTGTTAGATATGTCTGCTGCAGGTGGACAGGCTCACTTCAAGGCAATGAGAAAGCTTGCTGCTGAACATCCTTCAGAGCAGGTTGGTAAGGAAATCCGTAAGCTGTATAGCTGGAACAATGAGAACGATAAGCTGATCAACAACTAATCGCTTCAAACAAAGAAATACGCACCCGGAGAGAAATCCCCGGGTGTTGTTGTGTTTACATATATAAAAGAGAATTCACTAAATTTTCATTTTCCAAAACGGAAAGAATGTGGTATTCTATGTAATAGATTGTTTAGGAGGTATGGATCATGGGAATGACGATGACACAGAAGATCCTTGCTGCACATGCAGGATTGGATTGTGTAGAAGCAGGACAGCTCATCGAAGCTGATCTGGATCTGGTACTTGGTAACGATATTACCAGTCCGGTAGCGATTAAAGAAATGAGCAAAATGAACGTGGATGGCGTCTTTGATAAGAATAAGATAGCACTGGTTCCGGATCATTTTGTGCCGAATAAGGATATTAAATCTGCAGAGCATTGTAAATGCGTACGGGAATTTGCGCGTAAGAACGAGATTACGAATTACTTCGAAGTAGGACAGATGGGAATTGAACATGCACTCCTTCCGGAAAAAGGACTTACCGTAGCCGGAGATGTGATTATCGGAGCAGACTCACACACATGTACTTACGGAGCACTTGGTGCATTTTCTACCGGTGTTGGAAGTACCGATATGGCAGCCGGAATGGCTACCGGCAAGGC
>CAKSKU010000027.1 GCA_934465295.1 uncultured Oscillospiraceae bacterium | reverse complement strand
AATAACTGACGAAAACGAAGAAGAGTACATTATGATATGTAAGCTTTAATTCGTCAAATTCCAATTTATCGGGCAGTATCAATGACCCCAAGCAAAATTGACTGCCCAGTATAATTTCACATCAGACAAAAGGAGAAAAGCTTTGGAAAAATTCGATAAGTCCGTCCTTGACGGAAAAAAGCATATACATTTTATCGGCATCGGCGGTTCGGGAATGTACCCGTTGGCGCAGATACTCCATTCAAAGGGTTATTATCTTAGCGGCTCGGACAATAACGAAACTGACACGCTTGCGGCTGTAAGAGCTATGGGTATCCCTGTTTTTCTCGGTCAGAGGGCTGAGAATATCGAGGGTGCTGACCTCATCGTCCACACTGCGGCGATAATGGCTGATAATCCCGAGCTTATTGCGGCAAAGGCGAGCGGAGTTCCCGTGCTTGAACGAAGCGACCTGCTTGCTATCATCACTGCGCAGTTCGGGAACACGGTCTGCGTGAGCGGTACGCACGGCAAGACGACCACAAGCTCGATGATAACGCAGATTTTGAAGAAAAAGGGCATCGACATCACCGCTGTTATCGGCGGAAAGCTGCCCTTGATACACGGAAGCGGCATTGCGGGAAAGTCCGACATTATGGTCTGCGAAGCCTGCGAATTTATGGATCATTTTCTTAAGCTTTCGTCCGATGTGAGCGTTATCCTCAACGTTGACGCCGATCATCTTGACTATTTCGGCAGTCTTGAAAACGTGATAAAGTCGTTCCACACGTTTGCGGAGCAGACCTCCCGTGCTGTTATCGTCAACGGCAGTGATGAAAATTCGATGAAGGCTGTCAGCGGCTTGAAAAACAAATGCGAGATCATTACCTTCGGCAAGGATAAGAGCTGCGATTATTATCCCGAAAATATCCGCCACATAAGCGGACTGGAAACGGCTTTCGACCTTATGCACAAGGGCGAAAAGCTTGGTGAGATAACCATTCACGTCCCCGGTGAACACAACGTTCTCAACGCAGTTGCGGCTGCGGCGGCTTCTATCTATGAGGGTGCAACGGCGGAGGACGTTCGCATCGGACTTTCCGATTTCCACGGTTCACAGAGACGTTTTGAGAAGTACGGCGAGGTCGGCGGAGTAACGGTAGTTGATGATTACGGTCATCACCCTGCTGAAATTGCTGTCACGCTCAAAGCCGCAAAGGGACTTGGTTACAAGCGTGTATGGGCGGTGCATCAGCCGTTCACATTCTCACGCACGGCAATGCTTACGGACGATTTTGCAAAGGCGCTTTCAATTGCCGACAAGGTCGTGCTTACCTCGATAATGGGTTCAAGGGAAAAGAACACCTACGGCATTCACACAAGTGCGCTCGGCGAAAAGATAGACGGCGCAAGGTGGTTCGATGAGGAAGAACACGATAAAAACTTTGAGCTTTGCGCCGAATACGTTGCGGAAAATGTGCATACGGGCGACCTTGTTGTGACGCTCGGCTGCGGAGATGTAAACAAGCTTGCACGTCTGATACTGAAAAAACTTGAAGAAAAGGAGCAGTAAAATGAACGATAAGGAAAAAAGAGTTTTTGATTTTGTCAAGGAGAGGGTCGAAGACGGCATCGCTCCGTCAATAAGGGAAATCTGCGCTGCTCTTGATATCCGTTCGACCTCAACGGCGGCGAGATATGTGAACACGCTCGTTGCGGAGGGTTATCTTGAAAAGGTGGACGGCTGCAACAGAGCGATAAAGCTTGCGGGCAGAGGGGCTTCAAAAATTCCCCTTGTCGGAACGATAACGGCAGGTCAGCCTATCACGGCGGTTCAGGACATCACCGAATATATCAATTTCCACGAAGAAAAAAGTTACAGCGGTGAGCTTTTCGCACTCAAGGTAAGGGGCGAAAGCATGATAAATGCCGCAATTCTCAACGGTGATATCGTTGTAGTTGAGAAATGCTCGTCCGCACACAACGGCGAGATCGTTGCGGCTCTCGTAAACGGCGAAGAAGCGACCGTAAAGACTTTCTACAAGGAAAACGGACACTATCGTTTACAGCCTGAGAACGACACGATGGATCCTATCATCGTTGATAACTGCGAGATCATCGGCAGAGTTGTTGCCGTAATGAGGTACTTATAAAAATGATGGAAAATGACGTAATTCTTGACAGAGATATCGCCCCCGACAAAACTGAGCGGAAAAAGCTGCGCAGGCTTTACAACAAGGTCGGCGGTGCGATGGTTTTACAGTATTTTCTGCTGTATGTGATGTATTTTTTGCTTTCTCTTGTGCTTTCGCCGTTCATCACCGAGGAAACGAACCCCGAAACGGGACTGGAGATAGTCGGCTGGGCGGAAGGCTTTGCAATGTATTTTGCGCCTGCGCTTGCATCGGTGATAATGTTTTTTGCGTTCAATGCCGTGAACAAGGTCGACAGCAGAGCGATGTTCAGCACACGGAATATAACCGCCGGAATGCTGGGACGCTTTGTGCTTATGGCGTTTGCGTTCCATACAGTAGGAATGATCTTAGAGTACGGAGTTGACTTTGTGCTTTACAGCACGGGATATGAAGTGACCTCGTTCGATTATGAAACGAAAAACGATGCCGCAACTGTTCTGACAGATGTTATATCCTCGGTCATTGCCGCACCGATAGCGGAGGAGCTGTTCTTCCGAGGAGTAGTGCTGAAACAGACCTCACGGGTGAGCGCACGGTTCGGGATAGTTTTCTCGGCGGTAATGTTCGGACTTATGCACGGAAATCCGTATCAGTTCGTTATGGCGACAATGATAGGACTTTTTTTCGGATATATAACGGTAAAAACGGACTCGCTGATACCCTCGATCGTCTGCCATATAGCGATAAACGGACTTATGAGCGTAAGCGATGTTATCGGCGCATTCAGCGAAGAACTTGCCGACCTGTCCTATTATTCGATAGATGTGATAGAAGTGATACTTGCCATCATTGGGATATGGCTATATAAGAAAAGCGGCGAAAAAGCGACACTGCCGCCCTATACGGAGTATCATAAAAAGCGCACACTGCCGATAATATTGACATCGGTATGGGTGCTTGCCGTTACGGGACTTTATATTTATGATATTGTTGGATCGGTGGAAGCGGCGGCTCTGTAAATTCGGAATTCGGAATGCGGAATTATTTTGCGGAGCTGATATTTGTCGGGGCAATGCGAAGCCAATCAGCTGGTCAAGCTGAGCACAGCTTGCGAGGGGTCAAGGGGGCGAGAAGCCCCTTGTCGCAGGTCAATTTGACCTTTAGCAGAAGAGCGAAATCCCCTAAACTAACAGCACAACGTCAGTCGCAATAGCGAAATCACTAACAGCTAAAAAAGGCGCAATTCACAACAAAAAGGTAAAACGAACTATGAGAAATCAGTTGCGTAAAACCTAAAAATGTGAATTGCGCCAATTCTATTTTCTTCAAACAAACTGTCCTTGAAGCAAAAATCCACGAACGAAGTGAGTGGATTTGAAGCTTCAACGCTGTATGACCGGTACAGTATGAACAGTGATGCGATATGTCAGTAATACTAATTTTTAATCAAAGTGTAGACAAAAAATCGGCGCAAAAGCCATATATGCGAGCTTTTGCTTGATTTTTTGTACACTTTCAGTTTAAAAATTAGTATAAGAACGTTTCCCATTCATATCCCACCGCCGTTCAAACGATGTCGGCGATAAATGCTTATCGCTTTCGCTCTGCGCATTTATCGCCGAGGATAGTTTGTTTGAAGGAGATAGAATTGGCGCAATTCACATTTTGGGTTTTACGAAACTGTGTTTATCATAGTTCGTTTTACCTTTTTCGTGTGAATTGCGCCTTTTTATTTGTTACTGATTACGCTATTGCAACTAAATGTTTAGCCATAGTTTAAGGAGTTTCGCTTCTGCGGAAGCGACAAGGGGCTTCTCGTCCCCTTGACCCCCTCGCAAGCTGAGCTCAGCTTGACCAGCTATTTAGCTTCGCAACGCCGAAACAAAGTTGAGTTCTGCAATAATTACGCATTAAAATAATTCCGAATTCAGCATTCCTAATTCCGAATTCTATAATCACCCTATCTTTTCCATCGGCAAAACAAAGCAGAGGAATATATATCCTATAATAACAAGATACCAGATCGGTGTTCTCAGCAGCATTGGCAGTCCCCTGCTCTTTCCTGCGGGGGTCGGTTTGCGGACATTTCCGCCCTTTGCCATTGCTATTATGAGCAATGTTATTCCGAGGAACATCATTCCGTAGCGGAATATCGCATTTATCATCACGAGGGTCATAAACGATGCGCTTCCGCTCATTGCGGCGTTCGTATCGCCCGAGGTTATCTTGATAAAGGTTTCATAATCCGCTGCCTGCATTGCAAGCTGCATCACTACTCCCGAGGTATTGACGATGATATGCATTATTATTGACGGTATGATCGAACCCGAGCGCAGGTCTGCTGCAGCGAGTATAAGTCCGAGCATAAATGCAAGTATGAACTGCTGATAATTCTGGTGCATAAGTCCGAATATGAGCGCTGAAAGCACTATTGCAAAGCGTTCGTTATATTTTCTCATGCTTTGCAGTATGACGCCTCTGTACAGAAGCTCCTCCAGCACAGGTCCGAGCAGGCTTGCGTAAAAATACATAAACCACAGCGACCATGCGGAATTATTCTGTGCTGTAAGGTCTGCTGTCTGCGATTCAAGCCCGAACTGTTTCAGGATATACCCCACAAAGGCTGCTATAAGTGCCGCAGCTGTCTGAAGTCCGAGGCATATTGAACATTCCTTTGCCAATTCGCCGCCCGTAAAGCCGTTTCTTGTAAAAAGCTTTTTCAGATCAAGCTTCAGCAGCTTCACGCCGATAAGTATTGCCGTGACCTCGCTTATGATAGGTATAAGGCACGATCTTACGGTGTTGATATCGTCATTTTCCAAGACCTTTGTGCCGTTGTTCCAGAGTTCACGCAGCGAAGAAAAGCTTCCCCCTGCAAGTCCGCAGAGAAGCACCGACGAAAAATTCAGCACGATATTGAAAAGCAGCACGTTGACAACAATTACAAATGCTGTTTTGGTGTACTGCCGGCGTATCTGCTTTCGCTCCGCTTTATCGGGTTTAAGCGTGACGGTCTGATAATTTATATTTTCCATTTCGTCTCCTTTTGTCAAAGCAATGCTGCTTTATCACGTTCCATTACTGCAAGCTCGTCGCAGCGTTCGTTTTCGGGGTGTCCTGCGTGACCCTTTACCCAGACGAACTTCACCTTGTGCCGCTCCGTAAGCGTTAAAAGCTGTTCCCAGAGGTCGGAATTGAGCGCAGGCTTTTTATCCGATTTTATCCAGCCGTTTTTTCTCCACGAAGCAGCCCAGCCCTTGCTTATGCCATCGCAGACGTACTTGCTGTCGGTCGTGAGCGTGACCTCGCAGGGGTATTTCAGTGCGGAGAGTCCTGCTATTGCGCCCGAAAGCTCCATACGGTTATTTGTTGTATTCTTTTCGCCGCCCGAAAGCTCCTTTTCCTTGCCCATTGCACGCAGGATAACACCATATCCGCCGGGGCCGGGATTTCCCGAGCAAGCGCCGTCGGTAAATATTTCGACCTTTGTCAAAGCTTTATTTTCAGCCATAATTTCCTCCGAATTTATTTTCAAATTTTATTATAGCATATTTTTTCAAATTTGAACAGTATATTTCCTCATTTATTGTGTTTTTACTAAGAAACACAAAAATATTTGTGCAAAAAATACATTATACGTTTAACACCGTTGACAGATTTGATACACAATGCTATAATATTGGTATATTAAATGTAAGTTATGTGCATTTGCCTATAAATATGGAAACGTTTTCAGAAATTATGGGCAAAGCTTTACGCAAAATATGTACATACCATTTTTAAGGAGGAATTTTTCTTGAAAAACTATCAGAAAATAGCTGCCGCATCTCTTGCCGTACTTATGACAATGAGCCTTGCAGCCTGCGGAAACGGCGGTTCGGGAAGCACTGATACGACTGCTGACATCACTACGACTTCAAAGACCGAATGGACAGGCGACAACATCGAGGTTTCCGACGACGGCGCACTTTCCACAGAGGTTGATATAAAGGGCAAGACCCTCAAATGGATGGGTATTTACGACCTTAACCCTACCAATGATTCACCCGAGCGTTCCGCTGAACTCGCACTTTTCGAGGATACATACGGCGCTTCGATCGAATATATCCCGACGACATCCGACAAGCGTTTCGACGACCTCGCAACGTCTATCCTCGGCGGCACTTCGCCCGATATCTTCATCTACGAATGGCGTACATTCCCTTATGATATCTCCAAGAACCAGTATCAGCCTATCGATTCCCTTATCGACTGGGAAGACCCGATGTGGGCTGACGTAAAGGATCAGGCTGACAAGTATGTATGGAAGGGCGAACACTACATCGCTCCTCTCGGCTATGCTTTCAACGACACGCAGATCCTTATGTACAACACAGATACGACCGAAGCTAACGGTTTTGATGATCCTTATGAGCTTTATACAGAGGGCAAGTGGGACTGGAACACCTTCACCGATATGATGAAGACCTATGTTGAAAACAACCCCGACAACTACGGCATCGGCGGCTGGTGGTCGAATGCGTTCGTTTACACCGCAGGCGACACAATGGTAACTTATGACGGTGAAAAGTTCCACAACAATATGAACAGCGCAAAGATCGAACGTGCACAGGCTGTACTCGAAGATATCTTCAAGAGCAACCTCATCAAGCGCGGCTGGATCGGACCTGAAGCTGCATTCGTAAGCGATGATATGCTCTTCTACGGAATGGGTACATGGGCATACAACGGCGCAGCACTCTCCGTTCCCGACAGCACTATCCAGATCGTTCCTCTTCCGAAAGACCCCGAGCAGGACGAAAACTTCGTATCCGCAAAGATCAATGCATATATGTGGGTAAGAGGCTCTGAAAACGGTGACGTTGTAAAGGCTTGGCTCGACTGCAACAGACTTGTAAACTATGATTCCAAGTACACCGAAGCAACCAAGCAGAAGTTCCTCGAGAACAACGCAGGCTGGACCTCCGAGATGTACGATATCGCAATGGATTTCTACGATCCCGACAAGTTCACAATGACCTATGACTACGGTTATGGTTTAAGCACACTCATGGGCGATGAAGTTATGAGTATCCTCTATGAGGGCATTGCGAACGAGCAGTCCGAAAACTGGGTTCAGACCCGTGATACATACTCATCCGTTGTTGATGAAGAGATCGCAGTTTACGACTGATAAACACAATTGAATATAAAAGCGGTTCGGTCAAGCTCCGAACCGCTCAGTCTATTGAAAAAGTATGTTGCATTTATGCAGATTGACGAAAAAGTATTTCATGACTTAATCTCTAAAAGAAGAACCACCATTCATATCTCGTCGGTGCTAAGCGTCCTGACGGTGCTAAACGCTCGTCGCTTTGCTCCTCACGTTTATTTGCCGAGGATAGTTGTTCCGAACATAAAGAATAAGCGCAATTCACATTTTATAGGTTTACAGAACGATTTATCACGTTCTGTTTTACCTTTTTTGATGTGAATTGCGCCTTTTTATTTGTTACTGATTTCGCTATTGCTGCACAGCCTTTAACTGTCAGTTTAAGGTGTTTCGCTTCTGCGGAAGCGACAAGGTGGCTCCTCGCCCCCTTGACCCCTCGCAAGCTGTGCTCAGCGTGCTAAGTTTAGCATGACCAGCTGGTTTGCTTCGCTTTTACAGCGTTTATTCTTAGAGCATTTCCTTACGGAGTTCTGCGCCGCTCTTGGGGGAGAGGTATGCGGGTGCGATATCGAACACTGTTCTTGCGCCTGTCTGACCCTCTCTTGAAAGTCTTACTGCTGCTCTTGCGTATGCAACGAGGATGCTCGATGTGAACTCGGGGTTAGAGCCGAGCTTGAGCGAATACTCGATAACGTGTGATGTCTCTTTGTTCACGCCTGTTTTGCCGCTGCGGATAACAAAGCCGCCGTGCGGAAGTCCGCTGTGGTCACGCTTCATTTCCTCTGCTGTGATGAAGTGTACTGTTGTATCGTAGTCGGAGAAGTAGTTAGGCATTTCCTTGATCGTCTTTTCGATAAGAGCCTTATCTGCGCCGTCCTTTGCGACTACGAAGCATTCTCTTGTATGCTTCTGGCGTGTTGTGAGTGTTGGGTTAGAGCCGCTTCTTACAGCTTCGACTGCGGACTCTACGGGGATAGTGTACTGACGTGCATCGGCAACACCCTCGATGTGGCGGATAGCGTCGGAGTGACCCTGGCTTACGCCCTTGCCCCAGAATGTATAGTTTTCGCCCTCGGGGAGGATAGAGCTTGCATAAAGTCTGTTTACGGAGAACATACCCGGATCCCAACCCACGGAGATGATGCTTACGTTGCCGCCCTTCTTTGCAGCTGCATCAACTGCATCGAAGTATTCGGGGATCTTTGCGTGTGTATCGAAGCTGTCGATAGTGTTGAACATTTCGGCAAGCTTCGGACCCTGAACGGGGAGGTCTGTTGCACTTCCGCCGCAGAGGATAAGGATATCAACGTCATTCTTGTGTGCTTCAAGGTCATTGATCGAATATACGGGAACATTTTCCGTGAGAATTTTGAGAGCTGACGGGTCACGTCTTGTGAAAACGCAGGCAAGCTCTGTATCGGGGGTCTGTCTTATTGCAAGTTCAGTTCCTCTGCCGAGATTGCCGTAGCCAACGATGCCAATACGAATTTTACTCATTTTACTTCCTCCAAATTTATAAATTTATAACTTAACATTTTGCCCTGAACAAAATATTCTGCCGCAAAAGCAGCCGACTTTATCATTATAACATATTTTGCAGGAAATGAAAAGGGATTTTTCAAATTTTTTTGGATTTTTTTCAGAAAAAACAAATTCCCCTGCAAAATACGCAAGGGAATTTGTTTGATATTTCAAAAATTCAGCTTAGTAAAACTTATGCGTCAGTCCGAAAGCTCATCAATGAAACTCTTGTCGAACGGCTTGTCATATTTCATACGCATATTTTTGAGCTTCAAGCCGTTGTGGCTGACATAAAGGCGCATAACAGCCGTTGTGCCGTAAACCTTTATAGGTCTGTCAACGGTGACTTCCTTTCCGTTAGTGCCGTTGAAAACGAACACGCCCATCGGAAGACCGCCGATATAAAGCGTACAAGGTATCTGCGCAAGCTCGCTGAGTTCCGAGCTGCCTGTCAGGGAGACGGTGTATTCGCCCGCTTTTGCAAATTCAAGCTGATAAATATAGCTCGTTCCGACGTTCGATTCTTTTTCGGTGAGGTCTATCTCTACCTCGTTTTCGATTTTGAGGAAAGGAACATCATCACCGATAACAACATCAAGGTCCTCCTGCGGACGGTTGATGATCTTGACGGTATCGGGAATATTGAGGTCACGGTCGTGCGCAGCGGAATTGATGAGGAAGCGTGTGATATTTGCAGCCGAGCGCTGGAGTTCGCCCCTTGTGAGCCTGCCATCGGCGAGAGCTTCGAGGAGATTATCGCCCGTTGAGTTGTATGTCGCATCGGGGACTACCATATAAAGATCGTTCTGCGCACGGATCATTGCGGCGAGGTTGGTCGTGTCCTGCGGCTTTCCCCGCTCATTTATCGAAGCGAACCAGTCGGTCATAACGATGCCCTCAAATCCCCACTCCTTGCGGAGAATGGTCGTTGTAAGGTCATAGTTTCCTGCCGTCCATAGTCCGTTCACCGAGCCGTAGGTCGTCATTACCGAGGTAGCCTTGCCGTTCTTGACAGCCATTTCAAAGCCTCGCAGGTAAATTTCACGGAGCGCTCTTTCCGAAGCAACAGTGTCGATGAAGTGGCGGCGGTGCTCCTGATTGTTTCCGCAGAAATGCTTTATCGTGCCCGTAACGTTCATATTGTGAAGTCCGCGAAGCTCCGCACTTGCGATGATGCCCGTGAGGTATGGGTCTTCGGAGAAATATTCAAAGTTTCGTCCGTTGAGAGGATAGCGGTGAATGTTCATTCCCGGACCGAGCAGACATTCTACCTTGTTGTAAATGAGTTCCATTGAAACATAAACGAAGAGCAGCTCGATAAGATCGGGGTTGAATGTGCAGGCTATCATCGTTCCGTTCGGCAGGCTGAAAGCCTTTGCTCCGCTGTCAAGGCGCATACCAGAAGGTCCGTCATCGCAGCAGCCGATAGGGAGACCCGTTTTGCGCAGGCTGTCGCTTATTCCGCCGAATGCAGCCGCTGTACCGGGGGTAACCTTCGGGCTGCCCATGCCTTCGCCCCTGACGATGCAGGCGAGGTCTTCATCACTTAGCTGTGCGATATAATCGTCCATAGGCGTAACGTTCCAGAAAACAGAGAGCAGGTCAACGTTCTTGAATCCCGTGTAGGGTATCTCTTTCGGGAGATCGGCAAGCCTGCGCTGTTCTTCGTCAACGGTTTTGAGCGGAACAGCCTCGTATGTTTTTGTCACCTTTCCGTCTGCGGAAACGACAGGCTTTAAACGCTCGAAAGGCTCAACAGGCGCAAGAGCTTCCTCAAGCCGCTCGGTGACGATAGTCTTTGCAAAGCTGAAATCAAGCTTCTTTTCGGCACTTCTGACGTCCGTGCCGACATAAATATTGTAAAGTCCCTCTTCGAGAACGTAGCAGGACTTGTTGCCTGTTACGCCCGAATCATCATAAGATGCGAGGTAGGAATAGTCGATCTCGAGCAGAAGCTCCTGCTCCTCGCCCGGTTCGAGCAGGTCTGTCTTTCGGAACGAGATGAGCGAACGCAGCGGCTTGCCGAGCTTGCCCTGAGGTGCTTCGGCGTAGACCTGAACGACTTCCTTTCCGCTGACCTTGCCCGTGTTTCTGACGACTATGCGGAAACGGATCTTGTCCTTTCCTGCATCTGCGCCGACTGTTTCAACGTCAAAGCTTGTGTAGGAAAGTCCGAAGCCGAACGGATATCTTACCTTTTCGGGTGCGAAGGTCTCAAAGTAGCGGTAGCCGACGTAAATGTCTTCCTTGTAGAAGTTGCGTTCATCATCGCCGAAATTCTCGTGCGAGGGGTAATCGCTCAAATTGTATGCAATAGTGTCGGTCAGCTTGCCCGAGGGGGAAACCTTGCCCGTGAGGATATCAGCCGTGCCGCTGCCGCCGACCATACCGCCCTGCCAAGCGTACAGAACAGCATCGGGTGAGAACTCGTCAACGAAGCTCATATCGATTATCGAGCCGACATTTAGAACAACTATCATTCGCTTGAACGCCTTGCGCACCTTTTCAAGCATCTGTTTTTCAAGCGCCGTGAGGAGATAGCCGCCCTCCTCGTTCTTGCTGTCCATATCCTCGCCAGCAGTCCTGCCGATGATAACAACAGCAGCGTCCGAAACAGCCGCAGCCGCCGAAGCGGTCTCATCATCGAGCGGCATTTCTTTCTGCGACCAAGGCTCTGCGCCCCAGCCGATGCCGTTATCATAAGGATTTTCCTTTTCCCATTCGGCATAAACCGAAGCGAGTTCCTCGTTCACGGAAACGTCCTTGTCCTCACGAAGTCCGTCAAGGATACCGACGACCTTTGAAACGTTTACCATTCCGCCCGAACCCGTGCCGCTTTTATAATAGTGTGACTGTATGCGTCCGAAAACCGAAACTCTGCAGCCGCTTTCGAGAGGAAGTGCGTTGTTGTCGTTTTTTAGCAGAACACAGCCCTCTGCGACCATCTGGCGTGCGGTCTTGGTGTAATCTGCCCAGTCAAGTGTCCAAATCATACCCATAGGTTGTAACCTCCATCGTAAAAAATAAGCGCTTTCGCTCTGTAAATATTTTCAATGTTTGAGGATATTCTAACAGATTGGCGAAGAAATGTCAATCGGTTTTTTGTGAATTTCCGCACATAAAATTGTAACTGAATTTTAACCGCAAAACCTATTGTAATTTGCAGGCTTTTGTGTTAAATTTAACTAAAGGATCTTTTTTCCCCGACATAATGAAAGGACAGGCTATGTTTAAACGATTGCTCAATATTTTAGTAAATCTGATAATACTTGCCGCAGTGATAATGCTGATACTGCTTGGCATTGTCGGCGTGCGTGGGTTTATGCTGTATAAAAACCGCATCGAATACAAATCGCTGTCCGCAGTCGCAGGTGAGATACGCAGTGAGCCGCTTTTCACCCCGACAGAGGAGCTGCCCGACTTCTACCTTAAAGCCGTAGTCGCAATTGAGGACAGGGACTTCTACAAGCACAGCGGAATAAAGGTAACATCGATGCTCCGTGCGCTCATTGCCGATGTGAAAGCAGGTGCGCCCGTCCAAGGCGGCAGCACAATAACACAGCAGCTTGCCAAAAATGAGCTTTTCACACAGGAAAAGACCGTTGACCGAAAGGCGGCTGAGATTTTCGCAGCGTTCGCACTTGAACACGAATTTTCCAAGAGCGAAATCCTCGAGCTTTATGTCAACAGCATCTACTTCGGTGACGGATATCACGGCATAGGTGCAGCTGCCGAGGGACTTTTCGGGAAAAAGCCGTCCGAGCTTACTCGCTTTGAGTGTGCAGAGCTTGCAGGAATACCGAACGCTCCGTCGAAATATTCGGTGCAGTTTGCTCCCGATGAAGTTGAAAAGCGAGGTGAGGAAGTCCTCAAAGCTATGCTCTCCGCAGGCAGCATCACAGAGAGCGAATATAATGAGATCCTTGCCGAAAAATAAAAAGTCAGACTGTTTTTCAAGCCTGACTTTGCACTTACTTATTTTTTCTGTATAAACGCTTCAGATTCTTCATGTGGCGGCGAATGTATGCAAAGGTGTAGTCCTCGCCTTTCTCGGCAAGCATTATAAGAAGCTTTTCGAGCAGGTCGGAGGTCTCGGGGTGGATAACTCTTCTGCCCTTCGCACGTTCAAAGTATTCGAGCGGTGAGTTGTCATTGTAGTTTTTGCCCATATATACCTTGCTCGCAGCCACACGGTCGCAGAACATCTCGATAACGTATTCTATCGGCATTTTTACGGGTTCGACCTTTTTTGTAACGGGGTTGTAGTCCGTCCAATGCTCGAAATGGTGCTTGTTCACGCCCTTGTGGTGTATCCACGCACTGCTGTAGCCTTTCAGCTCACGCTCTGCCTCGTTCGGGCTGCGTGTGCCTTGGTACATTCGGCAGCTTACCCAGAATTCCTCGGGCGAAAATTTTGAAAGGTCGTGCGTAAGTCCCTGAAAATAAATTCCTGCCTTGAAACAGTGTTTGCAAACGAGCGCACGGTGTCTTGTAACGGTTTTTATATGCTTGATGATATTTGAAAGCTTCAATCTGTTCGGGTTTTTCATAAGAGTTCAGCACCGCCTTGTAATTTATACCTTTATTATATCATTCGGCACTAAAAAAGTCAATTTATTTTGGGAAACATCGCACGGTCTTTTAACAAGCACAGAAAAACATTTTATACAATGTATTTAAAGTTACCGTTTTTTCGTAGGGGGACGGGTTTCCCGTCCCACAGTCACCAATACCATTCAAAAGAGCGGAATGTGTTACATTCACTTCAATAATATATCAATAATTTAAATACCAAAAATTTACCAAAGGAGAATTTTTATGACCGCAAAAGAAACAGCAAAGAAAATGAGCGGCTGTTCCGATGAGGAGATAGCAGCGGCAATAACCGATGAAATGACGACCGAGGAGCAGGCTTCACAGCTCCGCTACGATGCGCCGCCCGTGAAAAAGCTCGGCATACCGTCCTATAACTGGTGGAACGAGGGTCTGCACGGACTTGCGCGTTCGGGAACAGCCTCCGTTTTTCCGCAGGCGATAGCACTTGCCGCAATGTTCGACCGTCCGCTCGTGAAAAAAGTCGCCGAAATAACAGCGACAGAAGCAAGAGCAAAGTACAACGCCTATCAAAAGCACGGCGACACCGATATTTACAAGGGTCTGACGCTCTGGTCGCCGAATATCAATATCTTCCGTGACCCGAGGTGGGGCAGAGGACAGGAAACCTACGGTGAAGACCCGTTCCTCGCCGCAGAGTTGGGAAAAGCCTACGTCAGCGGTTTGCAGGGCAGCGGAAAACGCCTTAAAGCCGCAGCCTGCGCAAAGCATTTCGCAGTCCACAGCGGCCCTGAAAACCTCCGCCACGAATTTGATGCAAAGGCTTCGCCGAAAGACCTTGAAGAAACCTATCTCCCTGCGTTTGAAGCGCTCATAAAGGACGCAAAGGCTGAGGGCGTTATGGGCGCATACAACCGTGTGAACGGCGAACCCTCCTGCGCAAGTCCGACATTGCAGAAAAAACTTGCGGAATGGGGCTTTGACGGCTATTTCGTTTCCGACTGCTGGGCGATAAGGGATTTCCACGAAAATCACAAAGTCACACGGAATGCCGTTGAATCGGCGGCTCTCGCAATAAAAAACGGCTGCGATCTCAACTGCGGCTGTACATATGCCAACCTCTTGGCGGCTCTCGATGAGGGTCTTATCACGAAAGATGATATCCGCAAAGCGTGTATTCATCTTATGCGAACAAGAGTAAGGCTCGGAATGTTTGATGAAAAGACCGAGTATGACGATATCCCGTTCGAGACCGTGAGCTGCGAAGAGCATAAGAAATATGTCCTCGAATGTGCCGAAAGATCAATGGTCCTACTCAAAAACAACGGACTTCTTCCGCTCGATAAGAGCAAGGTGAAAACTATCGCAGTCATAGGTCCTAACGCCGTCAACAAAGCCGCCCTCGAGGGCAACTATAACGGCACAGCCGATAAATATGTGACCTTCCTCGATGGTATGGACTTTGGCGGCAGAGTTCTCTATGCCGAGGGCTGTCACCTCTACAAAGACAGAACCTCCAACCTTGCGCAGGCGAATGATAAGCTTGCCGAAGCGGTCGCAGCGGCAGAGTGCGCAGATGTCGTTGTGCTTTGCCTTGGACTTGACCCTTTTATCGAGGGCGAGGAGGGCGACGCAGGCAACGAGTTTTCCTCGGGTGATAAAAAAGACCTTTTCCTCCCCGAAAGCCAGCGCATCTTGGCAGAAAAAATTATGGAAACGGGCAAACCCGTAATTGCGGTCTGCGC
The DNA here is from genome assembly GCA_934465295.1 of uncultured Oscillospiraceae bacterium. GTDB lineage: Bacteria > Bacillota > Clostridia > Oscillospirales > Ruminococcaceae > UMGS363. The sequence goes on along the minus strand of CAKSKU010000027.1, from coordinate 3,345 downwards.
TTCGGGCAGTGCAATAAATCTCGGCTTTGAACCCGATGCGATAATTCAGGCGTGGTACAGCGGATCGGAGGGCGGCACGGCTCTGCGGAAGCTCATCTTCGGCGAGATCTCACCCTCGGGAAAGCTCCCAGTTACATTCTACGAAAGTGCAGAAAAGCTTCCCGACTTCTGCGACTACTCGATGAAAAACAGGACATACCGCTACGCCGAAAACAACGTCCTTTACCCGTTCGGCTACGGACTTTCCTACGGAAATATCGTCTGCACAAAGCTTGAATATAAAAACGGAACAGCGTTCGTTACCGCCGAAAACAGCGGCTCGGAGTGCGATGATGTTATCCAGCTTTACATCAAGGCTTATGACGAAAACGCAGTCCCGAACCACTCGCTCTGCGGTTTTGAGCGTGTTCACCTCGGAAAAGGGGAGAGCAGAACGTTTGAGATAGCCGTTCCCGAAAAAGCTTTCACCACGGTGAGCGAAAGCGGCGAAAGAAAGGTTTTCGGCTCGCATTTCACGCTTTACGCAGGAACATCTCAGCCCGATGAGCTTAGCGAAAAGCTTACGGGAAAGAAATGCCCGGCTGTTGATATCGATATGTGATAAAGTAAAACTCCCTCTTTGCAATTTGGGTGCAAAGGGGGAGTTTTTTGTACTATAAACTCTGCAAATAATTAAATACGTCCCTGCTTTTATTCAAGCTGAGTTTGTTTAAATTTCGATTTTTTATAAAATCGTTAAAATTGCCTGCATTGATCTTAAGATCGGTGTAGATGCGGTAGTTGCTGATATTCTTTTGCTCTTTAAGCTTGACGATCCGTTCGATCATAAGCTCCTTGATATGGTCATCGTTAGCCTTCATACCTGCTTTACATTTGTACGAATTCAAAACCTTCATATAGTTTTCAGGAAGTTTATTTGTATGACCCTTTTTCAACAATTCAGTGTTTTTTATATATTCCGCCTTGTCGCTTTCGGTAAGATATTTCATTAAAATTTCAGTCTTATTGCTGTAAAAGCAATACATAAATAAAGGCTCTCTGAGTCTGTCATTACCACTATATACTTCATCGATAAGCTTATGGATATTTAAAGTATTGCGCTCAGACAATGACCTTACATATTCGGAAAGAAATCCAAGTAGTGTCAGCTTTCTCATTTTTGAGCCTCCTCCCTATAATCTCTGTAATTATACTTAAAAACATTCCTTAATCTGTCATTCAGAATATTATCATTAAAATCCTCGCTGTTTATTATTTCATCCATCTTATTCCAATCGATTGAATTAATGATCTCAGGATTCATTATATCGTGTTTATCTTTCGGTCGGTCTGAAAACAGTTTCGATATCACAATATCTTCCAAAGACGCACTATAAAAATTTATCTTTTGAGTTGGAATATCGATTTTCACTCTTCTGTCGTAATAATCAGGTGCAAAATTCGTCATAAATGCAAGTACATGATTATTTATATCATATTTTTCAAGAAAAGGGTACAATTCTTTCGGATAAATTATTGCATCTATATCCTGTGTGGCTCTTGTTAATTTATCGATCAAAACCAACGCCCCACCTCCGACAATAACCATTTCATAATAAGTTTCATCATCGTCTAATGATAAAGAAACCTCTTCGTCAAATTTCAAAAGGCGCTCAATGATCTCCTCTTTGATTTTATTATCACCCATAAAATATCCTTTGATTAATACTATTAATTATTCTTGATTTTATTATATTGTTTTCTAAGTCAATTGTCAAGCTTTTTTATAAAAAAAGAGAGTTGATAAACTACCAACTCTCTTTTTCCTATTTTACGCCTTAGCTTCGACCTGCGCAGCCTTTTCTTCACTCGGAAGGGGGTCGCCTTTGTAGAGGAGTTTAAGAATGATAGGCGTTACAACAGATGAACAGATTATAAGAAGAATAACAGCAACGAAATACTTCTGATCCATAAGTCCTACGTTAAGTCCCTTTGATGCGACGATAAGCGCAACTTCGCCTCGTGTCATCATTCCGACGCCGACCTTAAGGCTGTCCTTCCAGCTGTTCTTCGCAAGCTTTGCTGTAAGTCCGCAGCCGATGACCTTTGTTATAAGAGAAACTATAACGAAAAGTATCGAGAACACAACGAGTTCGCCCGTCATATCAGTAAACGATGTTTTAAGTCCGATATTTACAAAGAAGATAGGTCCGAAGATCATATAGGAGCTGATATCCATTTTCTGAGCAACATAATCACTGTCCTTGATGCTGGAGAGGATAATGCCTGCTGCATAAGCACCTGTGATATCTGCAATGCCGAAAAATTCTTCCGCAACAAAGGACATAAGGAGTGCAAATGCGAGTCCGAAGATCGGGATACGTCTTCTGTGCTCATACTTCTTGTTGAGTAATTTGAAAAGCTTGTAGACAAGTATTCCGACGCCTATCGTAACAACGAAGAAAAGAAGTATCTGGATAAGCACTTTGCCGATGCTTGAATTGCCTGAGGTGTCTCCGCCCGAAAGGCTGATAACGAATGTAAGTACGATGATGCCGATAACGTCGTCGATGATAGCGGCGCTGAGGATAAGAGTTCCGATCTTACCCTTCAGGTGACCAAGCTCTCGGAGCGTCTGGACGCTGATAGTTACCGATGTTGCCGTCATGATCGAGCCGATGAAGAGCGCACGGAAGAACTCATTTGAGCCGACCTCGGGGAAACCGCCGTACATAAGCAGCGAGAACAGAACAAAGCCGCCGAGGAGCGGAACTGCAACGCCCACGCAGGCAACAGCCAATGCAAGAGGGCCTGTGCGGATAAGCTCTTTCAGGTCAGTTTCAAGTCCTGCAGAGAACATCAGCAGCACAACGCCGATCTCTGCCATCTGATTGAGAAAATCGGACGGCTGAACAATGTTGAATATTGCAGGACCTATAAGCAGACCTGCGATGATCTGCCCAACGACCTGCGGCGCTTTGCATTTTTTTGCAAGGAGTCCCATAAATTCCGCCGCAAAGATAATTATCGCCAAATTCCTAAAGATTTCCATAAAATCCCCTCTTTTTTATAATTTTTTAACTTTATAATTATAGTATCAGAATATTAACATAGTAATAATTGTTTGTTACATTTATATTTCTGTGAGATATTCAGCTAAACTAACAACTGCCTAAAATAATTACAGCCGTCCTTTGTGAAAAATAGCGCAGGAACGCATGAAAAGCCGAAGCCGCCATTGTATTAAACGGCAGCTTCGGCTCAGCCTGTCGAAAAAGTATGTTGCATGTATGCAGATTGACGAAAAAGTATTTCATGACTTAATCTCTAAAAGAAGAACACCATTCATATCTCGTCGGTGCTAAA
>CAKSKU010000026.1 GCA_934465295.1 uncultured Oscillospiraceae bacterium | reverse complement strand
AAACGTTTTGCGAATAAAATTCCTGCATTATATTTTTTTGTGAGAAAGTGTCACCTATCATTGACAATTGAACATATAATCGGTCAGACCCTCGGTAGTTTCCTTGACTTTGCTGCCCATATTGTTGCCGTCAATGTAGATGATCGCAAGCAGGCTCTCCGTGCCTTTTTCCGTCATTGAATCAAGCTCGGTTTCGTGTATCTGCTTTTTGTCTGCGTTGACGTTTTTTGAAATTTCATCGTACCTGCGCTGTTTTCTTATGCTTTCGGAAGTGTATTCTCTGCCGCCTGATTTTTTGACGATAGGCTGATATGTAAGTCTGTCTGCCTGCGTGAACGGCAGGACATTGCATGGGATATGATATGAGCCGAGGTTCTTCTGCATTGCGTTTTCGGCATAAAGCTTTGCTCGGTCGCTGACAAAATCGCCGCTGACTTCGGCAGACGAGGCGATGATGCTGACAGCGTATGTCTTTTCGAGAACCTGTCTTGAAAGAGCCTTGTTCACGCGGATATAAGTTTCTTTATCCTTGAAGATAACGCAAAGATTTCCGCCGCCCTCATAGACGACTTCGGCATCGAGTCCGCTGTTGTTAAAGTTGGCGATAAAGTCGCCCATGGCTTTTTCGTGCCAGCTGCCTTTGATGCGGAACTGCTTGTTTTTTTCGTTGAAAAAGTCCTTGAACAGCGAGGACAGAAGCTCCGAAGCGCCCGTTATCTCCTGTATGCGGTTGGTGCGGTAGATGTATTCCTGCTTGCTTCGGCAGTCATACAATGCCAGTATGTTTTTTTCAGCCATATTCGACCTCCATATTATATAAAAAGGTTTTTATTCAAATAAGCTTTGCTTTATGATGTATCTTCACATTTTTACCTTTATCCGAAAAAATACACCATTTTATTACATTTTATCACAATTATATACAAATGTCAACACTGTTTTTGACTAAAATTTACCCATAATTCCTAAATCTCACGAAATGGAATTCCGATACCTTGACAGTTTCGCCGTTCTGACCGATGCGTGTTGAAACTGCCCTTTCGGTTGTCGCACAGAGAACGTTTATGCCCTTGGAAATGAGAATGGATACAACAGCATAGGTAAGCGTCATTTCGCCCTGAACAAGGACAGCATCGGGCTTGTATGCGCATATCATCTCCGTGTATTTCTCTGCGAGCTTATAGATCATCTCACTGCCGAAAGCAGGGTCAACGGACGGAAAAGCAATATCCGTGATATCGCCGTATTCTTCTGCAGCTATGCGCTGTTCAGCACTCCATAAGTCCGAATTGTGATTGGTAAAATTGATAAACATTGCGGCCACTCCTTTTTGAATGTTTTTGTCTTACATCATATAAACATTCGGTTCGGAGCAGGATCAAGTTTTTTTGAAAAAATTTTTCGGCTTTGGGTTCGGGATACTATATAGAAGAAAAAGCTCTGTTATATATCGGGTCTGATATATAACAGAGCTTTTTTGAGTTCAAACACCGAATGGTGTACAAATTGCTTAAATGGTGCCGCAGGTATTGCCTGTAGCAGTCACGGTGTTTCAATCACCGAACGGTGTACAGATTGCTTTTGATAATCTCAATCGTCAAATGAGAAGATGGGCAGCGGTTTCAATCACCAAACGGTGTACAGATTGCTTTCGTAATGCTTCTATTAAAATGATTGAAGTAAATGGGTTTCAATCACCAAACGGTGTACAGATTGCTTTTGAGATTAGAGAAGGAATTAGAGTTTATACTCGTTTCAATCACCAAACGGTGTACAGATTGCTTTCCCGAAGAAGATCAAAACTTCTATATCCCTGTCATGTTTCAATCACCAAACGGTGTACAGATTGCTTTCTGCGGCAACTGCTATGATATTAATGATTTTTTTGTTTCAATCACCAAACGGTGTACAGATTGCTTTTGAAGAATATGATAGATATTTCTATCTTATGCAGGTTTCAATCACCAAACGGTGTACAGATTGCTTTGAAACATTCACCGGTCAAAAGGCGGCGAAGCTATGTTTCAATCACCAAACGGTGTACAGATTGCTTTAGCAGGCGTACACGCAGGCTATGTCAAGCAGCAGAGTTTCAATCACCAAACGGTGTACAGATTGCTTTCAGCTTGGCAATGACGATCATATCACGCTTGATACTGTTTCAATCACCAAACGGTGTACAGATTGCTTTTCCGAGGAAACGGCAAAGGCTCTTGCTGACAAAGTTTCAATCACCAAACGGTGTACAGATTGCTTTTGCCTATGGAGGTTGTTATGCCAACTATCTACAGGTTTCAATCACCAAACGGTGTACAGATTGTTTCCGTACTACAATGCTGATATTAAGTCGGCTAAAGTTGTTTCAATCACCAAACGGTGTACAGATTGTTTCTTGGAGATTTTGTTGAGATAATCTCCTGGATTCAGGTTGTTTCAATCACCAAACGGTGTACAGATTGTTTCTGCAGAAAGATACAGGAAGTGTATGCTTTTGCGGCATCTGATTTTCTATATTATACAGCATTTAATTTACTTTTTAAATGCTTTTGTACAAAAATTCACAGAAAATTCTCATTTTATGCAATTTTAATGGTGCGAAACGGTGTTATGTTGGCTATTTTTTATGGGCTTTTTAGAGGAATTCGCACCAAAAACGGTATTTTAGCATTTTTTTAGAAAAAATTTTTGAAAAAACTTAATCGCATGGTTCTTAGGCTGTTTATATAGTGTAAGAAAAAACAAAACACAGCAAATGCTGAAAGGATGGTCAAATTATGAACACTATTTACTGCAAAAAGAATTCAAACGGAAACCTCGACTTCTATGCGCACTCCTCTTCGGGAGAATGTTATCTTTTCACGCAGAAGTTTTATCCCTCGGTCTACAATATGTACCGCAATCCGCTGACGGTCAAGCAGGCGACAAGTTTCCGCAAGGCTGATGAGAACACTATATTGAGAAAGGTCGTTGAAAAGCTTCCCGTATATCTCCGATACGCTGAAAAATATGACAACTACACTCCCGATGAACGCAAGTCAAAAAGAATACCGACACGTTATGCGGCATAACACATAGTATAAAAAGCTATGCCGTATCTCTAACATCGGGCTGCGGCATAGCTTTTTTTCAATAACATAACACGGCGTACACGTTGACATTTCGTTTTTCTGCTTTTGGCAAGATTTATTGAAAAAAATTGATCGAGGAGAGTTTGGAATGTTTATTTAACAGAGGAACAAAACAAACCGAAAATTTCTTAAAAAAGTTTCGGAAAAAACTTGATCGAGGAGAGTTTGGAATGTTTATTTAACAGAGGAACAAAACAAACCGAAAATTTCTCAAAAAAAGTTTCGGAAAAAACTTGATCGGGAAGAGTTCGGAGCGTTTATGTACTGTAAGCAAAAACAACAAGACCTGAAAGGAAGATGTTCTATGAACAAGATCATTATCGTGAAAACAGTTGAAGTTATCACTTCGGAGCAGCCGCTTATGCAAAATGGCGGTCGGGGTGGCGGCAAGTCTGCGGCGGTGGGCGGAGAGCCGATATGGGAGGACATTGCGGAAAGGAACGGCTGGCGTATTCAGCGCAACAGGCTCACTCATCACGCAAGGCTTATCGACCCCCAAAATTCCCGCAGGGCGTGGGGAAGCTCCGAAGCGATGAAAGAGGCTCTGCGGCGTTGGGCGGACAAGCCTAACGGATTTCTCGGCATCGAAAACTGAAAAAATCTGAAAGGAGTGATATAAATGAAAGAACTTTTAAAGACTATAATCACGCTTGCGGCGACAGAAACTATCAGCTTTATCATCGAAGAACTTTTCAACAAGGCAGACTGACGGCGGCACATTAATATAGAGGGTGGTGATGTTTATGATACTTTTGCTTATACTCGGCGCAATGTTCAAAAAGTAATAACCGATACCATTAAATGAAAGAGGTGAAAACAATGGGACTTTTTACAGATGCTATCGAATGGCTTGAAGACCTTGCAGAAGAAGTGCTCGATGAGATCCTCGGAAACGACGACTGATGCACTTTGCAGAACAATAACATACATTTTTTATCAAGAAAGGAAAATCGTTATGAATAAAAAAATCTTTGTTAAAGCACTCGCAATGATCGCAGCAGAACCCACACTTATCCGCAAATACAGCATGCCTAACATCAACTTCCCGACGATGGGCGGACTGATTTTCTGGAACGACCTCGCAAGATGCAACGGATGGAGAATGCAGCAGAACACCCTCACCCAGCACGTCAGGATCATCGACCCGAACAACATCAGAAGAGCATGGGGCGGACTGGACGCAATGGAAGAGATCTTTGAACGTATGGTAAATACATAAGGGGAGGCGATGCGATATGAAAGTTAAAATTTTAAGAAAAGGCGACAGCGTTATCTCGGTCAGCGGAAATCTTGCAGCTGTTCAGCGCAAAAACGGCGAGGTTGATATCATTCCGCTTATCCCCGATGAAAACGGCTTTCCGATGATCGACACGGAGCATATCCTCACCATTGGCTACGGCAGCGGCTCTGTCGAGAGCAAAGTCCGCAATGCCGACGGTGATGATGTTACACTTTTTACGTTCTGAAAGGGGCGGTATAAATGGGCGCAGACAGAAACAAAAGTGTGGTTGCTGTTATCGACGGACTTACCGATAAGGAGGCGGCGAAGATAGTCGGTTCGATACAGTTGAAGAAAGCGGCGATAGCACCGAAGAGCAGAGGAAGAGCGGCTATATGCGATACGGACAAAAAGCGTGAGCTTCTCGGTACTTCGCCTGCAAAGCTTTGCGATAAAAGGGGGAAGAAGAAATGAGCGGAAAAAGACCATATGCGGACGTTGAGGCGAGAAAAGCGGCAAAGGAGCGTGATAACTATGTCTGCCAGATATGCGGAAGCAGAGATCACCCCGAGGGGCATCATATCTTTGAATATGCATCGGACGGCGGAGCATCGAATTCGGAGAATATCATCACCCTCTGCAAAAAATGTCACAGAAAGGTTCATGAGGGGAAGATAGATCTGTTTGCGTTCTGAAAATTCAATACATAGAAAAATACCCGACAATAACAGCTTTTCAAAGCTTTTATTGTCGGGTATTTTTTTCAAGCACCTAATGGTGTACAGATTGCTTCTCGTGAGCAGGCTCTGGAATATGCTAAGACACGGTTTCAATCACCAAACGGTGTACAGATTGCTTAGCAAAAGAATACAGGAAAATGTATATTTTGCGCATCTGATTTTCTATATTATACAGCATTTAATTGACTTTTTAAATACTTTTGCATAAAAATTCACAAAAAGTTAGCATTTTATTTAGCTTTGTTGGTGCGAAACGGTGTTATGTTGACTGTTTTTTTATGGGCTTTTCAGACCGATTCGCACCAAGAATCAAAATTTTTTCCGAAAAAACTTAATTTGCACAAATCGGGGGTGTTTATTATACAGAGGCTCAAAAACGAAGATACTTCTAAAAAATATTTACAAAATTTTCGTTTTAAATTGACATAAAATAACAAAGATGTTATAATTTTTACAAAGGAAAGGGTGATGCTTTTTGAACATACTTATTTCTTATCTGAGCCTTTACAATAAAAAGACGGAGCGTTCCTATTACACTAACGGATTTTGCGCCGAAGAGAGCATTGCTGCATCGCAGACGAACGAGCCTGTTCTGCGGCTTCTCGAAAAGAATCTGGAAGAAAAGGGGGAGAAGATCGGCAGGGTCATTCCCATACTTTCTTTCAGTGCAGAAAACAAGAAGTGCGATGCCGAACCCGACAGGACGACATACGAATTTTTCTGCGGACTTACGGCAGAGGTCGTTGGGACGGACGGAGTTTTATGCCCTGTAAGGGAATACGAAGATGAAAACACGCTTAAAGAAACCGGTGCGGTGATAAGGGAGATATGCGGTCTTATAACGGCTGACGATGATATTTATATTGACACATCGGGCGGCACGAGGACATCTGCAAATATGCTCCAGCTTTTGGCGAAAATACTTGAATACAAGGGTTACAGGCTTGTCGGGTCGTTCTATGCAAACATCAACTATGTCAGACCCCGTATAGAAACAACAAAGGATTTCACGGAGCTTACGATGCTCGCCGATGCGGTGAATGAGTTCGTTCACACGGGCAGGTCATATCAGCTATCGGAATGTTTCAAGGGTGAAAAGCATGAAGAGATAGCTGAGCTTATAAAGTATATGGACGAATTCACCGACAGGATACAGCTTTGCAGCATTTCCGAGCTTGACGATACGCTGACAAAGATGCGCAGGCAGATAGAAAAGGTGCGTGAGATACAATCGGACGAAACGAAGATAGTCATACTTGAAAATCTGCTTCCCGTTATCGAGGACAAGTTTTTTAAGGGCGGTTCGGACGGTATCGATTATTGCAGAATGATAAAATGGTGTCTTGAAAACGGGCTTATTCAGCAGGCAGTGACAATATATATTGAGAAGATGCCGAAATATATCTTTGACAATCGGATACTTATTTGTGATGAAAAGTATTATCGTGAGTTCAAGGGAAAGAACGAGAATAACCCTCTCAAGCAGAACACGGACGCAGTTATTTTCTACGATGAATTTATGGACAGCGTTTCAACTGCTGACAGATCGGATATTATCGCACTGCAAACTGCCATGAAAGAAAAGTTCATCAAAAGAAACAAGGATTACCGATATGATGACAGACTGAAAAAGTATATATGTACTCTTTTTGATATAAGGAAACAGTCGGCAGATGATTTCAGAGGGTATATGTCAAGGATCGGCAGTTCATCGGACAGCTATGCAACAAAAACGGAAAAGCTTATCGCCGATTACTGCATTGAGAAGAATTTCAGCAGCTTTGATGCGATGATAAAGACCTTGTGCAATCAGAATGAGCAGGTGCTTTCGGACATACTCGGCAAAAAGGCGGAAAAGCTTGACACCTTTGACAAGAAGATACGGACGGCTGAAAATATCACGATGACGAACTGTTGTCACGAGGGTGTGACTATCAATAAAAAAACGAACATAAACGCACTGCGGGGCATACTTTTTGATTACATTTACGTTAAGTCGGTCAGAAACCAGATAAACCATGCAAGCGATGAAGAAAACCTCAATGAACAGCAGAAGAAAAAGCTTGAAGAGAGAGGCTACAATGTCGGTGAGTTTACAACAAGGGTCATAAGCGATATAATAAAAAGTTCTGTCGAGCGCATTGAAAGTGCGGCTTGGATGATTTTTTTATGAAGAATTACTTTTGCACTATCCCACAGCAGCCGGAGAAAAGCCTTAAAAAGACCAAATATGAAAATCCCTGCGGAAATCCCGTTATTGAATGTACGGAAGAGGTAAGCTTTCCTATTCTTGTGCTTATAAAAAATACGGTTTCCAAGGGCGAGAAGATACGCATCACGACTGTTAAGCAGGAGCATGTGAACTGCGATATAAACGAAAAGACTTTCATGGCGGAGCTTGAAGCACTGAAAAAAGAAGTCGGATTTGAATATGAGCTTGAAACCATACTTACTCCATTTTCCGAAACGATAGACGATCATCTTGGGCTTTTCGGAAATCTTATTGACACTATCCGTGACGATGATGCGCTCTATGCCGATATCACATTCGGCACTAAGCCGATACCTATGGTGTTCCTTATGATGCTGACGTATGCATACAGATTCAGAAACACTTTTATCGAAAACATCATTTACGGTCAGTTCAATCATGATACCAATGTTTCAAGCCTTTATGATGTAACAGCACTTTTCTACATGAATTCGACCATAAACACAATGAGCGATTCGTCCGACCCGAAGAAGTTCATTAAGGCTGTACTTGATCTTTGATAGGAGGATAGCTATGGATAAGGAAAAGAAAGCTTTCGTTGAGGACGAAGACGTAAAAGAGATCAATCGCTCTGCCAAAAAGGCGTATATGTTCAAGACGAATAATGACAGCAGATACAGGACCGAATATAACAGGCTCGCTGCGCTGGTAGTTGGGAGAATATCGAGGGAGAAAATAACTAATATATGCAGGGACGATTATCAGGAATATGCGGCGTACACATTCATTGGGTGTTTCAAAGACTGGAAACCGGGCAAAGCTGATTTCTGGGCGTATTACAAGTCGATAGTCAACAGGAGAAAAAACGATATCTATACAGAGAAGCTTGACACTCTTGAACGCAGCGCATACAGAAAAATGAAAAAGAATAAAAGCGATACTGCGGATATCAATCGGGAAGATATTTTTTATTCGTCCGAAGATGACAATTCGGTAAAAGAGATCGCAGGAACCGATGATACGGAAAAAGCCGTTATCGAAGACGATATTATGAAACGTCAGGGAGATATAATGAAACAGCATTTCGATGTACTGAATAATGCTGTCATTGCGCAGAAAATGAAGTATAAGAACAGTCCGAAGCCATGCTATCCTGCGTATTTTTACACAGAGTTCGTTACTCGCTGCATTGACAGGGAAAGCGACAGATCTGTGTTTGATAAGTCGGAAAATGACCTTATGAGGGTTATTGAACATGACTTTATTTCATATTATATGCACGGTGACAACAGCAGCGTTGCCGGAATAGCGCAGGGCAGGCTTAAAAAGTTGAGTGAGATCACGGGCAATACCGAGGATGACAGGCCGTGCGGATATGACCTTGAAAATATCGTTTATTCAACGTATATTTCAAATTATGTTAAGGAAAAGGATAAGGTTCAGAGTGAACAAAGCATAAGTCCGCATAGAACAAAATTCTTCCGGCTGATCCAACTTGAAATGAGAAAGAGCTTTGATAATGAATAATACTAAATACCGATAAAATACAGTAAAAATCTGTTCCCGAATAAAAATGGTGTTTAGTACAAAAATATCCCCGATACAGTTTGATACCGTATCGGGGATATTTTATCTGCTGAAAAGGGCAAGTATCGCACGGAACCCAAGTGCTATTATAAGTATCGCACGGCAGATCACATAGACTTTGGCAAGACCGATAAGGAGACACACGGACGCTACAATAAAAAGGGTGAGAAACAATTGGGGAGCGAACCACACGACAGAATCTGTTACTGCCAATATTAAAAGAAAAAGTATTTTAAAAAATGCCACAATAAACCATCCTTTCAGATATCACGTTTTTATCTTTATATTATATAAACGTACCTTTTCTTTAAGGATAAAGTTTTTTATGAAAAAATCCTGTTCTCGGGATAAATGAGAACAGGATTTTTTCTTTTCAATCACCTAATGGTGTAGGGGGTTAACACAACTACGCAATTCTCAGAGGCAGACTCGTTTCCGACCCGTTTCAATCACCTAATGGTGCAAGGGTGTTTTTAACAACGCTCTTGTGTAACTGGGTGTCCGATAAAAAGAGTTTCAATCACCTAATGGTGCAAGGGTGTTTTTAACTCCGAGCCTGCAATCAACGCAGAGATGGGAAAAGTTCGGATTTTAACGTTGAAAATAACGTTTTTTTGCCCCTTGAAAAGCAGTTATTCTGTTAATGACACAGATTTGTAATATAAAAACAACAATTGCGATCCGTGCATTTATAACAAAATAAAGAAAGCTATTCATCTGCTTTATGGTTATTATATCACTGATCTCTGTATTTGTCAAGAATAATATTATTATTACTCAGGGCTTGAAAATTGCAATATAAAATGTCACCAAAGAATCAAAGGAAGGTTTAGGTGAAGTGACACATTGTAAAGAGGATACCGGGCAATTTTTTTCGGCAGAACATATAAATATCCGGCGGTGTGGTGCGCAGCATCCCGTGCATGATAAACTCCTGCAAATGGCTTTAATATGTTGTTTGCAGGGCAGTTTTTATATTAGCACGGTTCTCGGTATCCCCTTTTGGGGCAAAGTTTATTGCGGAGGAAAATTTGCTTTATAACAGCTTTGCACAAAAAAGCAGGGGACTTTTTTCAAAAATTTATAGAAAATACTTGAAATCTGCTCGGAGGTGGAGTATAATCTTATTAGGTTTTTACGAATACGGTAAAAAACATCTGATCTGGAGGGATATTATAAATGAAAATGAAAACGTTATCATCGTTTGCGGCTTTGCTGATCTCGGTTTCGATGCTTGCGGGCTGTGGAAACAATGCGGGCGGTGATGAAAAGGCTGACGATGCGCAGGTTGAGACAACGGCGGCAAGCACGGCTGCTGAGGTCTCGGTCGATGCGGCGGAGGAAGACAGCTTAAAGGCAATGACCTCGCTCGAATTTGTAAGAGCGATGGGCAATGGTATCAATCTCGGCAACACGCTTGAGGCGTATAATCACTCGGGCTATGTTGGCGGAGCGAACCCTGACGGTTTTGAGACGCTCTGGGGACAGCCTTACACGACTGCCGAAATGATGCAGAGCATGAAAGATGCAGGCTTTGACACTATCAGAATTCCTGTGGCATGGACAAACGGAATGAACTTTGAATCGGGCGATTACACTATCGATGAAAGACTTCTTTCCCGTGTTGAAACGGTCGTGAACTATGCGCTTGATGCTGATATGTATGTTATCATCAACGACCACTGGGACGGAAGCTGGTGGGGAATGTTCGGTGCGGAGGACACTGCTGTAAGAGAAAAGGCTCTCGAAATGTACAAGTCGATGTGGACGCAGATCGGCGAGCATTTCAGGGATTATTCCTACAAGCTCATCTTTGAATCCGCAAACGAGGAGCTTGGCGATCGTCTTAACGACAAGGACATCACGGGTTCGGACGGTGTTCTCACGAAGAATGAATGCTACGAGACGACAAATATGATTAACAGCGAATTCGTTAAGCTTATCCGTTCGCTCGGCGGCAACAATGAGGATCGTTTCCTGCTCATTGCAGGCTACAACACGGACATCGCACTCACCTGTGACGAGCGTTTCAAGATGCCCGATGATACTGCGGACAGCAAGCTTCTGCTTTCGGTACACTATTATACACCGTGGGATTACTGCGGCACGGACGGCGTAAATCAGTGGGGTTCACCGTCCGATTATGACGAGCAGAATGGAAATATGGAAAAACTTAGTAAGTTCTCCGATGAGGGTTACGGTGTTGTCATCGGTGAATATGCCGTAATGAAAAAGGACGGCGGAATAAAGCCCGAGACTGACAAGTTCTACTCAAATCTTTTGGACAACTGTGACCTTTATGATTTCTGCCCCGTACTCTGGGATTGCAGCAACTTCTATAAGAGACTGGCAAACAAGTTCTCCGACGAAGCACTTGTTCAGCTTTTCCTTGACCGCCGCTATGACAATGAAAAGAACAAGGATATTGAAACGATAAAGTCTGAAGCCAAGAACAGAATCGAAGAAACCAAGCAGAAGTCTGTCGATGAACAGAACGAAAGCATCGCACTTCCTGCTTCCGATGATATGTCGATCGCATGGATAATGTATGCTTCGAGCGATTACGGCGTTGCATACAGCATCGGCGACACATACGACCCGACAAACTGCACCACGGGCGCAAAGGCTGAAAACGTTCAGATCACGGGCGAGGGTACATATACCGTAAGCCTTGATTTTTCCGAATGCGGTGCGGCAAAGGGTGTTGCATTCTCGGCACTTGGAATTTCCAACGGCGAGAAATTCTTCCCCGATTATACATATACGATCGATGAAATTCTCATCAACGGTGAAGCTTACGAAATGCAGGGCAAAGGCTACACTTGCTCCGATGACAAGCTTTGCTCGAGAGTAAATCTCTACAACGGCTGGGTAAATTCGCTCCCCGAGGAGGCAAGAACGGCTGACGGCGACCTCACCGACTGCTCGGCACAGATAATGCCGCTCGGTGACAAGAAGAGCATTAAGACCATTTCCGTAACATTTACTGTAAAGGCACCGAATTGATAATAACAAACGGAACGGTGAAAAAAACTAAAGTTTACGTTAATTCTGCAAGAATTTCGCTTTGTTCAAAGGGTGGCAGGGGGTCAAGGGGGACAGCGTCCCCTTGTCGCTTCCGCAGAAGCGAAACTCCTTAAACTATGGCTAAAGGCTTTGTTGCAATAGCGTAATCACTATCAAATAAAAGCTGTAAACTGTTAACTGTCAACTGTTAACTGAATTAAGGGCGCAATTCACACGAAAAAGGTAAAACGAAATATGATAAGTTCAGTTTCGTAAACCTAAAAAATGTGAATTGCGCCATACTATTTTCCTCAAAAATCTATCCTTGAAGCGAAAATCTACGAATGAAGTGAGTGGATTTGAAGCTTCAACGCTGTATGAACGGCGGTGGAATATCTGACAGATGGACTGTTTTTGGGGGCGCAGTTTATATTTTATTCCGTTGTGCGTGCAAATGGTCGGATATGGAATCCGACCCTACGGTTTTGGGTGGTTTCATATTTATATTTCACCGCCGCTCAAACGATGTCGGAGTGAAATGCTTATCGCTTTCGCTCTGTGCATTTCACTCCGAGGACAGTTTATCCGTACATAAAGAATTGGCGCAATTCACATTTTTTAGGTTTACGAAACTTGATTTATCATATTTTGTTTTACCTTTTTGATGTGAATTGCGCCTTTGGATTTGTTAGTGAATATACTATTATAAATGATATTATGCTGTTAGTTTAGGGAGTTTCGCTCTCTGCGGAGAGCGACCAAAGGGCTTCCGCCCTCTGGACACCTGACGAGCTGTGCTCAGCGTGCTAAGTTTAGCATGACCAGCTGGTTGGCTTCGCATCGTTGGCAGTTTTTTATTTTATCAGTGTTTGCACTTATGCTTGCAGTAGTGCATTTTTTCTGATATAATAAATAAAAACGGGAGGTGTGAAAATGCAGGCGGAGGTTATCCATTCATCGGCTCGGGGAATGATAGAGCTTGTGCATGGCGAAGAAACGTTCATACGCCGCACGGTCTATTCCGAAAACACGGTCTATAATGCACTGAAATTCCACAAGTCCCCATACCTGCCGAAGATATATTCTGTTGAGGTATCGGGTGGGAAAACCGTTGTTTGCGAGGAATACATTGAGGGAAAGTCTCCTGTTTGTTCCGAGCTTTCCGCAAAAGAAGCTGAAAACATAATGGTACAGCTTTGCTCTGCGCTTGAGGCTATACACAGGCTCGGGATCGTTCACCGTGATGTGAAGCCGTCCAACATTCTGCTTTGCGGTGATGGGAGCATAAGGCTCATCGATTTTGAGGCGGCGAGGATATTCAAGGATGACAGCGACAATGACACCTGTTATCTTGGCACGAGGGGTTATGCTCCGCCCGAGCAATACGGCTTTGCGCAGACTGATTTCAGGGCGGATATTTATGCGGCGGGGCAGACGATGAAGGTACTTCTGGGCGGACTTGCCGAAAAGCCTTTATACAAGGGGATAATCGGGTGCTGCACCGAGCTTGACCCGAGAAAACGCTATCGTGACGCATCCGAACTTAAAAAGGCGATTCTTAACATACGCAGGAAGGCTGTGCTTTTGCCGATCTTTTCTGCGGCGGCTGTTCTGGTGCTTGGTATATGCATTTTTGCCGGGGTAAGGTCGGCAAACGGCGAGCCTGCTTATGCTGAAACGGAAAGTGAGCTGCCGCAGACTGTTACGGCTTCAAGTGTTATAACTGAAGCTGCACAGACGACTGCAAAAGCTGCGGAAAGTGAGACGGAAAGGCTGGTCGAGACTGAAACTGCGGTTGCTGAAACTGTGCTTGACACGGAAACGAGTGCAAGTGAGACGGAAACGTCTGCAAATATGACGGAAATTACGACTGCCTCGGGAGTTATTTACGGAAATGAGATATCCTATCCCGATTTTTCCGAAGAAAAGATAACCTATGCGACTGACCCCGAGAATATCCCCGAATACAGCGACGATGATATGATATTTTTCTGCGAGGATAAAAATGCGAAGATACTTCTTGCGGGCGGAAAGGGACTTTACGGAAAATTTGAGAAATATCTTATGCAGACTGACCTTGACGGTGACGGTCTTGTGGAGATGGCGACGGTCTGCGTTGACAGAAACGGCAGACTTGATATAGAGATCTACACGGGAAAGATAGTTGACGGAAATCAGCTTGGAGTTTTTTGTTACGATTTTATCGTGCCAATTGAATTTGACGAGGAGCTTTTGGGCAAGGACACGTTCGTACAGCTGACCGAGTTTGAACTTGACGGCGACAGACTTCTTGCCGTGACGATAGGGGACAAGGAGAGCTACAATTTCACAGGATTTTTCACAGTGACTGACGATCAGCCGACTTTCCTCGGAAGTGCGTGGGGCGAAACTTACGCAAGGGTGGTCGGAACGTCATTGAGCGAGTATTTCAAGGGCGGCGGAAGCAATCTTTACAGCTACTCAAATGGAAAGCTGAAAGCTGTCACGGCGTATGATTATGCCGAATACAGCTCGGTGAATTATGCGCCTGCGCCGCTCGAAGATATATACGATTTTTACTCATAATATAAACAGCCGAACCTTTCGCTTTGAAAAGTTTGGCTTTTTTTGAGTGGGCAGTTATGCTGTCAGCTTTCGGAGGAGTCGGATTCGTCATAGACGGGTCTTTCCTCGTTTGTGAGCGGTAGAGTTTCGGCGGTGTTTCCTGTGCCTGTGCAGGCGGTGAGCAGGAGCATTGATGCTGTTAAAGCTATTATTCCAATGTATTTCATGGCGGTCTCCTTTCGGTCGTTTTATGATATCATAGCATATTTGTGCAATAAAATACTTCAAAATATTTGATACTTCACAATATTGTTTCAAAAGTATTGACAAAAAAAGAATAGTGATTTATAATGTTAATGTAACACTTTATACTATTTTGACAAATAAATGCAGTTATATTTCAAGATTTTATGTAAAAAAATAGGAGGAATTTTGATGACAAAGAAACAAAAACTTCCATTGGCACTTCTTGCGGTGTTTGCAATGACGCTTGCACTGCTTGTCTATTTCCCGAGCGGAGCTTTCTGCGGCTTTGATATGGGAATGACGGCAAGCGCCGCATGGGACGGAACCGCTGCCGATGGCTTTGCAGGCGGTGACGGTTCGGCAGCCAGCCCTTTCGAGATAGCCAACGGCGAACAGCTTGCATATTTTGAAAAGCAGGTAAACGGCAGATATAGCTATGAAGGTAAATACATAAAACTGACCGCAAATATCGACCTCGGCGGCAGGGAATGGACGCCGATAGGCTACGTCGATCTGTTTCTGGGCACCTTTGACGGCTGCGGACATACCGTGTCGAATTTTGTTATAAACAAGCCCGATGACAATTGGATAGCTTTGTTTAGCCAGAATCGGGGAACTATCAAAAATCTTGGCGTTGAAAACGCTGAGATAACGGGAAACAATTATGTCGGCGGAATTTGTGGATATAATCATAACTTAGGCACTATCTCAAACTGCTATAATACAGCCACAATCAGCGGAAGCAAATATGTTGGCGGCGTTTGTGGATATAACGGCCGCGGCGATACTTCCGATGGTACTATTACAAACTGCTATAATACAGGCGCAGTCAAGGGAAGTAATGCAGTCGGCGGTGTGAGCGGATCGAATATCGGCACTATAACAAACTGCTATAACATAGGCACAGTCAGTGGAGAATCTGCTATCGGCGGCGTTTGCGGAACGAATAAAGGCGGCACTGTCACAAACTGCTATTACGGCAAGAACACCTGCACGGTCGGCGGAATAGATGGAAGCGACGCTGACGGCTCTGCAACAGGTCTCACCACTGCCGAACTTTGTGGCAGCACTCTCCTGTCAGGCTTTGACCCTGATATATGGAAAGTCGGTTCTGTCGGAACGCTCGCTGTTACAGAGGAAAGATTTGGCAAAAAACCATGTACATATCCGAGTATCAAAAATGTCGGAACTGCATCGGTAAGAAATATACCATGCTACAATTTCAGCTTAAATGATACTCCCGACTGGCAGGAATACACGCTTATTTCAACAGCGGAGGAGTTCAAGGCTGTTGTTGATGACAACGCTAAGTGGAGCAAGAATTATGTTCTCGGTGCGAATATTGATCTTGGCGGTGCGGAGATAACTGCTAT
Organism: uncultured Oscillospiraceae bacterium; assembly: GCA_934465295.1. Taxonomy (GTDB): domain Bacteria; phylum Bacillota; class Clostridia; order Oscillospirales; family Ruminococcaceae; genus UMGS363. The sequence continues at coordinate 4,179 of CAKSKU010000026.1, read as the reverse complement.
CGGCAATGTCGACTTTGCTTTCACAGGGAATTTCAGCGGAAACGGACATACTGTATCGAATTTTACGATCGTTAACCCGGGAGGAGCTTATGTAGGTCTGTTCGGCTACAACAAGGGCGTCATTATGGATCTCGGTGTTGAAAACGCTTCTGTGACAGGCGGAACTTATGTAGGCGGCTTATGCGGTAAAAACAACGGAACTATTGCAGGTTGTTACAGCACGGCAGCGGTCAGCGGCGATGAAGAAGTCGGCGGCGTTTGCGGAGCAAGCGATGGCACTGTCACAAACTGCTACAACACAGGCGCAGTCAGCGGAACACGATATGTCGGCGGTGTATGCGGAACATGCCAAGATGATATCACAAGCTGCTACAACACGGGCACAGTCGGCGGAATAGAACAGGTCGGCGGTATTTGCGGAGTAAACGGCGGTATTCTCACAAAAAGCTACAACACAGGCAAGGTCAGCGGTGAAGGATCATACATCGGCGGTGTATGCGGATTTAACACGGGCGAAACTGTTTCGATCTGCTATAATACAGGGGAGATCAGCGGAGCGAGCTATGTAGGCGGTGTTTGCGGAATTAACAATGGCGGCTGCACGATCGAAAACTGCTACAATACAAACACAGTGAGCGCAGACTCCAAGGTCGGCGGCGTGTGCGGATTCAACGACGGTATGCTCATGTACTGTTACAGCACAGGTGCGGTCAGCGGAGACAGTGAAGTCGGCAGCGTGTGCGGACAGAGCCAAGGCACTGTTACAAACTGCTATTACAACAAGGACGTATGCTCCTTCGCAGGAATAGACGGAAAAGATATTGAAGGTCTTACTTCTGATGAGCTTTGCAATGGACTGCCTGAGGGCTTTGAAAGCTCTGTATGGACTGCGGGAAGCTATTCTGTTGTTACCGACAGCGAAAATGAAAAAATGCGTTCGGCAAAGCACATTTTCCCGAGCCTTACGGGTGTCGGAGCTGCTTATAGCGTTTCGGAAAAGCAGTATAACTTCAAAATTGACGGTGAAGATGACATCTGGCAGGAATACACGCTTATCTCTACGGCTGACGAGTTTAAGGCACTTGTCAGGGACAGCTCTGCATGGGATAAGAATTATGTTCTTGGTGCGGATATTGATCTTGGCGGTGCGGAGATAACTCCTATCGGCAACAGTACGACCAAGTTCACAGGAAAATTCAGCGGTGACGGACATATTGTTTCTAATTTCAAGATAAACAAGCCTAAGGAAGATAATATGGGTCTGTTCGGTTATAACCGTGGCAGTATCATGTATCTTGGCGTTGAAAATGCTTCTGTGACCGGCAAAGACAATACAGGCGGCGTATGCGGCAGAAACGGTCGCAAAGTTGTGGGATGTTACAGCGCAGCAACAGTCAGCGGAAGCAGTGGCGTTGGCGGCGTTTGCGGCTTCAATGGCAGTGTAGGCGCTATAGAAAACTGTTACAGCATGAGTACAGTTAACGGAAAAAATAAGGTCGGCGGTGTGTGCGGAATCAGTCAAGAAACCAGTACGGTATCATATTGCTATAACACAGGCAAAGTCAGCGGAGATACAGATGTTGGCGGCATTGGCGGATACATTATGTGGGGCAAGATAGATAATTGCTACAACACAGGTGCGATCAGCGGAACAACGAATGTCGGCGGTATTAGCGGAAACAACTACATGAATGGCAGCGGAGGTTCCTTTACCGAAAGATGTTACAATACAGGCACGGTCAGCGGAAGAAAAAATGTCGGCGGTGTATGCGGAACATGCAGCAACAATGTAAGCACAGTGATCACGAACTGCTACTACAACAGGGACGTATGCACAGTCGGCGGAATAGGCGGCAGTGATCTTGACGGTTCTGCAGCTGGACTTACTACCAATGAGCTTTGCGGAGAGCTTCCGACGGGCTTTAGCAGCTCTGTATGGGATAAGGGCGGTTTCAGCTCGGTCGCTGACAGTGATAACTCAAGATTCCGTACGGCGAAAAGCATTTTACCGAGCCTTAAAGGTGTCGGAAAGGCATTTTCTATCGATATAAAGCAGTATGATTACAGCACCGGCGGCACTGACGATTGGCGGGCTTGCACGGTAATTTCCACGGCTGAGGAGTTCAAGGCACTTGGCAATGACAGCTCTGCATGGGATAAGAATTATGTTCTTGGTGCGGATATTGATCTTGGCGGTGCGGAGATAACTCCTATCGGCAATGCTGATACAGCTTTCACAGGCAAATTCAGCGGTGACGGACATACGGTTTCCAATTTCAAGATAAATATGAAGAATTCTGTTCGTCGGGTAGGTCTGTTCGGCAGCAACAGCGGTCTTATTATGGATCTTGGCGTTGAAAATGCTGAAGTGAAGGCCGGCACTGGAATCGGCGGCGTATGCGGATATAACACCGGTACTATTGCAAATTGCTATAACGCAGGCACAGTCAGCGGAAACAGCAGTGTTGGCGGTGTTTGCGGAATGAATGAAGGCACTATTACAAACTGCTATAACACGGGTGCTGTCAGCAGTGTAGGTACTGCCGGCGGCGTATGTGGAGCAAATTTTGGCGGTACTGTTACAAATTGCTATAATGAAGGCACAGTCAATGGTGATAACGGAGTTGGCGGTGTGTGTGGATATAACCACTATGAGTCCGGCAACGGCACTGTTGAAAACTGTTATAACACAGGTGCAGTCAGCGGAGACAGTGCTGTTGGCGGCGTGTGCGGAGACAATGACAACGGTTATATCGAAAATTGCTATAACACAGGCACAGTCAGCGGAAGCGACAAAGTCGGCGGCGTTTGCGGCAATGGTCACAGCAGCACTATCAGAAACTGCTATTACAACAAGGACATCTGCACAGTCGGCGGAATCAACGGCAGTGATACCGGTGATGTAAGGGAACTTACTACCGATGAGCTTTGCGGAGAGCTTCCGACAGGCTTTGACAGCTCTGTATGGACTAAGGGCGGCTTGGTTGCTGTTTCTGATGAAGATAATGCAAGAATGCGTTCGGCAAAGCACACATTCCCGAGCCTTAAGGGTGTCGGAAAGGCTTATACCGTTTCGGAAAAGCAGTATAACTTTGGCATTGACAGCGAAAACGACAGTTGGCAGGGATATACACTTATCTCCACGGCTGACGAGTTCAAGGCACTTACCAAGGACGGCGCAGATTTAAAGAAGAACTATGTTCTCGGTGCTGACATTGACCTTAAGGGTGCGACAATCGAGCCTATCGGTAATGAAGAGACCAATTTCACGGGCAGATTCAGCGGTGACGGACATATTGTATCGAACTTCAAGATAAACAAGCCAAAGGACAACAGTATAGGTTTGTTTGGTGATAGTTCCAAACTTATCATGAACCTTGGTGTTGAAAACGCAGAGGTGATAGGAAAAAACATTGTAGGCGGCATTTGCGGAACAAGCGGCGGTACTATTATAAACTGTTATTATGCAGGCACAGTCAGCGGTACTTTTGTCGGCGGTATCTGCGGAATAAACGGTGGAAATGGAACTATTGCCAACTGCTACAACACAGGCACGATCAGCGGAAACGGCGTTGGCGGTATATGCGGAGATAACCAAAGCAATATCACAAACTGCTACAATGCAGGTAAGGTCAGCGGAAACGGCGTATGCGGATATTATGAGTCGGGTGACATTACCAACTGCTACTACAACAAGGATATCTGTCCGGAAGGCGATAAAAACGCAACCGGTCTCACCACACTCCAAATGACCGACAGCAACGCATTAAAAACCATGAACCTCGATATCGAAGTCTGGGGCAAAATGGACAACAACAGAGGAAATAAGATTGCATACTACCCCGAACTGAAAGCAGTAAAGGGCAGCAGACCATCGGTAAAGTACGAAACCAAGCTCGATATATCGGCTGCTGACGGCGACGGAAGCGAGGAAACAAAGCTCAATGTATCAGCTCTCGTAAAATTTGACGGAATGAGCGAGTTCAAAGCGGACGAAACAGCACTCACAAGCGGTAAGGGTTCGTTCACAGTTACACTCTTTGACGAAATTCTTGTTCCGACAACGGATATCTGTGACAATACCACAGTAACAGTAACTGTCCCCCATGTAGATCAGATAGACGAACCCGATTTAACACTCACCTACAACGCAGGAACAAGCTGCTTCTTCTCGGACAG
>CAKSKU010000025.1 GCA_934465295.1 uncultured Oscillospiraceae bacterium | reverse complement strand
CCGTATCCAAAAATTTATTCGGGTTTATTTTTTCGCCAAATGCTTTATCCATTGTATTTGCTATCATCGCAGCGATATCTTCAACCGTATCATTTTCTGTAATATCATCAGCAAACTTTTTTGAATAGCTGTCAAATTCATCATCGGGTGCGTGACCTGCAAGCAAACCGTAATAATCATACTCATCAATATACTTTTTAACTGTTTCAAATCTGCTCATCTCATCCTCCGTCAGATCAACTGCCCCGATATACTCATTGTACCACTTGCAGCCGCCTTTTTCAACCATTTTTTGGTCAAATTTTCATTTGCAAAGATTCATCAATGCTTGTTTTTCGCTTATGCCGAACATCGTTTGTATCTTGCAAAAGATAAAGCCGAAATTCACGAACATTCCGCTCTTTTTGAAAAAGAAACAGCCGCAATGTATGAAGGATATTACAGCCTGCCGATCTGCTCATCAATATACTTGTAAAGCAAAGCCCACATATCAAACCCTGTATTAAGATACAGCTCATCTTCCAGCTCAGCGATCTTCTCACTGAATTCGTCATAAATTCTATCGGACTCATTCTCATCTTCCGTGCTGTTGATGAGCTTTTGGTAATGTAGATCAAGTCGACCTGCTTCTGCAAGGATATCCGCATCTTTTTCGTCGCCGATAGCATAGAAAGCTTTTATGATCTGCGAGTAGTATTCGGGTGTGAATTGCCCTTCATACGGCGTGGAAAAGCCCTCCATATTTACTGTTGTATCAAAGTCAATTATGAATATAGCATTCTGTATAAAGTCGGCACATTCTGACCACTGTTCAGTATGATCCCACATTTCGAGTGCAAGCTTTTTGCACAGCTCTTCTCCCGTGAACTGTTTAAGGTCTGTTTCATTTCCATCGACCCATATCATATTGATTTCCTCCCCGTCAAAATTCGGCTCGCCAAGCTGATCGACCGCCTGTTTGTATTATTATACCATATTAATTTTCAAAAGTAAACAAAAACAGTCAAGTTTTAGCCTGACCGTTCTCAAAATATTTTTACTCTTTCCACACCATAAGAAAGTCTTTCTCGCCAACGGCTTCATCAAGCCCCTCGCTCCGAACTGAGAACCCCTCTCTCTGATAGAAACGTATCGCCCGTGTGTTTTTTCGATACACATTCAGTTGAAGCTCCGACTTTCTGCTTTTTGCATAATCAAGCAAGGCTTTGCCTATCCCCTGCGACTGCATTTCATCGGAAACAAAAATGCCCTTGATATATTCGCCGTCCAGACCTATAAAGCCCTGCACTTTTCCGCCGCTTTCATAAACATAAACTTCCGCCTGCGGAAACATTTCTTTCACCATATCAAAATTGCCGCGCCAGTATTGCTCCGAAATAAAATCATGCGCTTTCAGATTTGTATTGAGCCATATTTCGGCGACCCTGTCTATATCCGATCTCTGTAATTTTCTTATCATACTTTATCTTTCCCGTAGTTTTCACTGCCGTGTGAAATTTTTTATATCTCCGAAAGCTTTAAAATATCTTTCGACTTATCAAATTCATCTATCAGAGACTCACCCATTACATATATTTCATTCCTCCATGGGTGACCAAACAGCCCGCATTTCCAATCAGTTGAAATAAAGAAATAAAAATCGCCGTCGGGATAATAGCTCGGGAAATAGACATTGCAGTCCCTGCCCTCATCAAAATAGCAGTACCCGAGCGCAATATCCTCATGGGGGTCGTAAATGAAGCAGTCATGCTGCCAGTCCAAAGCATACATCTGCGACATGACCGATCTTTTGAATATCTCATTTATCAGCTTTTCCTGCTTTTCCGTCCATATCTCAGACAGATGATATTTTTTGTTCGTCAAAGGCAAGCTGAGCCAATCCTCCTCCGATGGTCTGAATTTAAATTCAAGCAATATCTTATCCCAGACAGCATCATAATCGTTTTTGTTAAGTATGACTCGCAAAATGGTTCCCCCTTTTTGATATATCGGAATTTGGAATATGCATATTTTGCACATTACTTTCTTATCCTTTAAACAGAGCATTACTATGTCCGATGCCGCTGATATCACGGTCAAACAATTCCGCAGGCTGTGTTCACAGCGTATTTTTTCTGCCTTTATACAAAACTCATTTCAGCGATCTGTCCAACTCAGTCAACAGCCTGCATTTCATTTCTTCCAGTTCCTCGGCGGAGGGGCGGTTGTCGTCACTGTACATTTTCTCCATCGGGTACCACCAGACAAGTCCTTTGCCGTTGTTTCCGTAGTTTTCTATATCGCCGCTTCTTCTCGGGAACAGATGCCAGTGCAAATGAGTATCGCCGTTGCCAAGCAGTTCATAGTTCATTTTTTCTGCGTCAAAAGCTTTTGACACCGCTTCTGCCACAATTGACATTTCCTCCAAAAACTTCATTTTATCCAAGCGATTCAACTGAAAAAGCTCGGTTTTATGCTCTTTGCAGAGAAATATTGTATAGCCCTTAAAGTGCTGATTGTCCCCGAGAACGACATATCCCGTTTCAAGCTCTTTTACGAAATACGGATTTGTGCTGTTCTTTATCATTTCAATTCTTTCGCAAATAAAACACATATTTTTGCCGCCTAACCTTTTACATCTTTTGAACTGTCGCAAATTCTGCGATAGTTGATTTTCTACATTATACCATACTCCTCCGAAAAAGTAAACAAAAAGCTCCGTACCCGAGATGAGTACGGAGCAATTTTTAGCTATAAACTAACCTTAAAGGTTCGATTACTTGTTTTCAGCAATAGCTGCCTGAGCTGCTGCAAGACGAGCGATCGGAACACGGAAAGGTGAGCAGGATACATAGTCAAGACCGATCTTGTGGCAGAATTCTACAGATGTAGGATCGCCGCCGTGCTCGCCGCAGATACCGCAGTGGAGTGCAGGATTTACAGGCTTGCCGAGGTCGATTGTCATCTTCATGAGCTTGCCAACGCCGACCTGATCGAGCTTAGCGAACGGATCGTTCTCGTAGATCTTAGCATCGTAGTAAGCACCGAGGAACTTACCTGCGTCGTCTCTGGAGAAGCCGAATGTCATCTGTGTGAGGTCGTTTGTACCGAAGCAGAAGAAGTCAGCTTCCTTAGCGATCTCATCAGCTGTAAGAGCAGCACGAGGAATTTCGATCATTGTACCAACGCTGTACTTAAGGTCGCTGCCGGATTCAGCAATGAGCTTGTCAGCAACTTCAACAACGATCTTCTTAACGAACTTGAATTCCTTAACTTCGCCTACGAGCGGGATCATGATCTCAGGAGCAACGTCCCAATCAGGGTGCTTCTTCTTAACGTTGATAGCAGCCTTGATTACAGCGCTTGTCTGCATCTTAGCGATCTCAGGATATGTTACTGTAAGACGGCATCCACGGTGACCCATCATTGGGTTGAATTCGTGGAGACCTGCAATGATGTTCTTGATAGCTTCAACGGACTTGCCCTGAGCCTTTGCAAGAGCTTCAATGTCAGCTTCGTCAGTAGGAACGAATTCGTGGAGAGGAGGATCGAGGAATCTGATTGTAACAGGTGAGCCTTCGAGTGCTTCGTAGAGAGCCTCAAAGTCGCCCTGCTGCATAGGTTCGATCTTAGCAAGAGCTGCTTCTCTCTCTTCAACTGTATCGGAGCAGATCATCTCTCTGAATGCAGCGATTCTCTCAGGATCGAAGAACATGTGCTCTGTACGGCAGAGACCGATACCTTCAGCACCGAGTTCCTTAGCCTTCTTAGCATCTGTAGGAGTATCAGCGTTTGTTCTTACCTTGAGCTTTCTGTACTTGTCAGCCCAAGCCATAACTCTGCCGAATTCGCCTGCGATAGTAGCGTCAACGGTAGGAATGATCTCACCGTAGATGTTACCTGTTGTACCATCGATAGAGATATAGTCGCCCTCGTGGAATACCTTTCCGCCGAGTTCAAACTTCTTGTTTTCTTCATCCATCTTGATGTCGCCGCAGCCGGATACACAGCAAGTACCCATACCACGAGCAACAACGGCAGCGTGAGAGGTCATACCGCCACGAACTGTAAGGATACCCTGAGCAGCCTTCATACCTGTGATATCTTCAGGAGATGTTTCAAGACGAACGAGAACTACCTTTTCACCCTTAGCGTTCCAAGCTTCTGCATCGTCAGCTGTGAATACTACCTTACCGCAAGCAGCTCCGGGAGAAGCGCCGAGGCCCTTTCCGAGAGGTGTAGCAGCCTTAAGTGCCTTAGCATCGAACTGTGGGTGGAGGAGTGTGTCGAGGTTACGTGGATCGATCATTGCAACTGCTTCGTAATCCTTCTTGTGGCCTTCGTCAACGAGGTCGCAAGCGATCTTAAGAGCAGCCTGAGCGGTTCTCTTACCGTTACGGCACTGGAGCATATAGAGCTTCTTGTTTTCAACAGTGAACTCCATATCCTGCATATCGTGATAATGGTTTTCGAGTGTTTCGCAAACCTTGATGAATTCAGCATAAGCCTCAGGGAATTCCTTTTCCATCTGAGCGATAGGCATTGGTGTACGAACGCCTGCAACAACGTCTTCACCCTGTGCATTGATAAGGAACTCACCCATGAGCTTCTTTTCGCCCGTAGCAGGATCTCTTGTGAATGCAACGCCTGTACCGGACTCGTTGTTGAGGTTACCGAATACCATTGGCATTACGTTAACAGCAGTACCCCAGGAATAAGGGATATCGTTGTCACGGCGATAAACGTTTGCACGGGGGTTGTCCCATGAACGGAATACAGCTTCGATAGCGAGCTTGAGCTGTTCAACAGGATCGGACGGGAAGTCTGTGCCGAGCTGCTTCTTGTATTCAGCCTTGAACTGTTCTGCAAGTGTCTTGAGGTCAGCAGCTGTGAGCTCTACATCGAAATGTACGCCCTTTTCTTCCTTCATCTTGTCGATGAGCTGTTCAAAATACTTCTTGCCGACTTCCATAACAACGTCGGAGAACATCTGGATAAATCTTCTGTAAGAGTCGTAAACGAATCTCTCGAATTCAGGTGTCGGGTTGTTCTTGATCATTGCAGCAACAACATCGTCGTTAAGACCGAGGTTGAGGATAGTATCCATCATGCCCGGCATTGAAGCTCTTGCGCCGGAACGAACGGAAACGAGAAGAGGGTTGTTAAGATCGCCGAACTTCTTGCCGTTTTCCTTTTCCATCCAAGCAACGCCTTCCATAGCCTGAGCCATGATCTCATCGTTGATCTTTCTGCCGTCCTCATAGTACTGAGTACAAGCTTCTGTTGTGATTGTAAAGCCCTGGGGAACAGGAAGTCCGATCTCGGTCATTTCAGCAAGGTTTGCGCCCTTACCGCCGAGAAGGTTACGCATAGTCATATTGCCTTCTTTAAAAGTATAGACCCATTTTTTTGCCATTGGATTTTACCTCCGAATTTAATAAGTTTTTTCCGCAACGAAAGAAAAGCCGACCGATACGTTTCAGCTTCGCCCACTTTTCCCAAAGCAAAAGTCCTGACAACTTTCGGCTTCTGCGGTCATAGATATATTATAACAGATTTTGTCCTTCATTTCCATAGTTTTTAGACAGACTTTACTATAAAATTATATACAAATTTTTTGGTTATTTTGCATAAAGAAACTACAATAGTTACAAAGTCAAAAAATACTATTGAAATTTGGCGGCAAATATGCGATAATTATAAAGGATATTGATGTTTGAACTTATTGTACGATACTGTACTATTATATAATATTTTTCGGGGAGGGCTGCTTTATGATAAAAAAATGCGCCGTTATCCTTGCGGGCGGACAGGGAAAAAGAATGAAGTCCGAACTGCCGAAGCCTATGTTTGAAGTCCTTGGCGAGCCTATGCTCGAATGGGTGATACGCTCCTGCGAGGAGTCGGGAATATCCGATATCTGCGTTGTAAAGGGCTATAACGCTCAGGTCATCGAGGATTACCTCGGTGGAAGATATGACACGGTTCTTCAGGAAGAGCGCAAAGGCACGGGTCACGCCGTTATGACCGCCATAGACTGGCTCAGAAGCAAAAATGCCGAGAATGTCATCATTCTCTACGGTGATGCGCCTTTTGTTGACGCAGAGACCATTACAGCCGCTTTTAAGCAGCATGAAGAGAACCAGAACTCCGTTACCGTCATCACTTCGGAGATACCCGAACCGTTCGGCTACGGAAGAATCCTCCGCTCGGGCGACGGAAGCCGTATCTGCGGCATTGTCGAGGAAAAGGACGCTACTATCGAGCAGAAAAAGCTTCACGAGATCAACTCGGGCGCTTACTGGTTCAGAACAGACGACCTTATCACCGCTCTCGGCGAACTTAAACCGAACAATTCGCAGAATGAATACTACCTCACCGACACCGTGTTCATTCTTCTTGATATGGGCAAGCGTGCGGAGGCTTACAAGTCGGAAAATCCCGATGTTGTTCTCGGCGCAAACGACCGCAGGGGTCTGCTTATGCTCAACGACACCGCAAGAAAGAACATTATCGATAAGCTGCTCGACAGCGGAGTCGAATTTCTCTGCACGGACGGCGTTTCTGTCGGCGGCAATGTAAAGATCGGCGCAGGAACAAAGATATTGCAGGGTACTATCATAAAGGGCAGCACGCTTATCGGCGAAAACTGCATTATCGGTCCGAACTGCCTTATCGAAAACTGCGAGATCGGCAGAGATACGAACCTCAACTACGTTCAGGCTTATGATTCCGTTATCGACGACGGCGTAAAGATAGGTCCGTTCGTACAGATCCGTCCCGGAAGCCACATAAAGTCGCACGTTAAGATCGGCGATTTTGTCGAGGTCAAGAATTCGACTATCGGCGAGGGTACAGCCGTTGCACATCTTACATATATCGGCGACAGCGATGTCGGAAAGAACTGCAATTTCGGCTGCGGAGTTGCTATTGCCAATTATGACGGTGAAAAGAAGTCCCGAACAAAGGTTGGCGACAACGCTTTCATCGGCTGCCATACGAACCTTATCGCACCTGTTACGGTCGGCGACAGCGCATACACAGCCGCAGGCTCGACCGTCACAAAGGACGTTCCCGACGGTGCGCTCGTTATCGAGAGAGCCGAGCTTTCCTTCCGTGAAGGCTACGGCGAACGCAAGCTCCGTTCACGCAAAGAAAAAATGAAGTAAATTATTCAAGACATTGCGCCTTGATCAATTTTTATAAAAACAAAAGGAGAAATTCAAATGAATCTTCACGGCAAGGATATCAGAATCTTTACGGCAAATTCCAACAAGCCTGTTGCGGAGGAAATTGCAAAGGAACTCGGTCTTCCGCTCGGTCAGTCAGAGGTCGTTACATTCTCTGACGGCGAGATCAGCGTTTCCATTCAGGAAAGTATCAGAGGCTCGGACGTTTTCGTTGTTCAGTCTTTGAGCTGCCCTGTAAACGACAACCTCATGGAGCTTCTCATTATGATCGATGCATTCAAGAGAGCTTCCGCAGGCCGTATCACAGCGGTTATCCCTTACATGGGCTATGCCCGTCAGGACAGAAAGGCTAAGGCAAGAGATCCGATCTCCGCAAAGCTCGTTGCCGACCTTATCACAACAGCAGGCGCAGACAGAGTTCTTTCCATGGATCTCCACTGTCCGCAGATACAGGGCTTCTTCAATATCCCTGTTGACCACCTCCTCGGTGTGCCTATCCTTGCACCATACTTCGTTGACAAGTTCAAGGACAATAAGGACGATGTTATGGTAGTTTCTCCCGACCTCGGTTCTGTAACAAGAGCAAGAAACTTCGCAAACCGTCTCGGCGTTCCTTTCGCTATCGTTGACAAGCGCAGACAGAGAGCAAACGTATGCGAGGTTATGAACATCATCGGTGATGTAAGAGATAAGAGAGTTGTCCTCGTTGACGATATGATCGACACAGCAGGCACACTCTGCAATGCCGCAAAGGCTATCATCGACATCGGCGGCGCAAAGGAAGTTTACGCTTGCGCTACACACGGCGTTCTTTCAGGCCCTGCTATCGAAAGAATCGCAGCAAGCCCTATCAAGGAACTCGTTCTTCTCGATACTATCGCACTTCCTGCCGAAAAGCAGATCGACAAGATCACAATGCTCCACGTTGCTCCCGTATTCGCAAAGGCAATTCAGAGAATTTACGATGATGAGCCTGTTTCTCCTCTTTTCAACACCTGATTGGGGACGCACCACGAACAGTTTGCATTTTTTCGGAACATTAACGCATAATAATAACATTACCCTGCAGGACGCTTTTCAGTCCTGCGGGGTTAGTGTGGTTTTACCGCATAATTTCGCCCGATGATATGTCAGGAGGAAAAGATGAAGCATAAGAAACTGTTTGTCAGACTGCTTATCCCGCTGCTTGTTCTGCTCGCTCTGCATTCTCACTTCATTATTATGACGATACGGTGCGCAGGAACTGTTGTCCCCGATGGACTTTCCCCCGAGGAGGTCATTTATCAGCTCGAAACCTACTGGAACAGCGGAAACGAAAGGGGTATATCGCTGATCTGCTCCGAAAACTTTAACATTGCTCACGGTAAACTGCCGTACAGCTTTGGCGAAGATATACTGCGTGCGGATGTACATATAACTGAGTGCAGTACAGTATCCCCCAAACTGTTGGCAAATCTGTCTTATCTTCAGCTTTATGACATGCACTGCTATAAGGTTTGCTGGAACAAAGAGGAAAGCTATGAATATGACTGGCGAAGCTACGGCTTTGCGTTTATCCTTATCGCCAAGGAAAGCGATGATGAAAATGCGCAGTATAAGATATGTAAAATGCTTACAGGGATATTATAAACGAAAGGACACAAAATGAGTATATTTGATATTTTTGATAAAATTTCAAAAGAGAACCCCGAAACGGCGGCAGGAACGCCTGAATTTATAATATGCGGACTGGGCAACCCCGGCTCGGAGTATGAGCGCACCCGTCACAACGCAGGCTTTATGACCGTTGACGCACTCGCCAAGAAATACGGCTTTGAGATAAAAAAGCTCAAGTTCAAGTCGCTTACCGCAGTGACAACGATAAACGGCGTGAGCTGTCTTGTGATGAAGCCGTCCACGTTTATGAACAACAGCGGCGAGGCTGTAGTTGAGGCGATGAATTTCTACAAAATTCCCATTGAAAATGTTATAGTATGTTATGACGATATAAGCCTTGAACCGTCAAAGCTCCGCATACGCAGAAAAGGCTCGGACGGCGGTCATAACGGCATAAAGTCGATCATATATCTTTCGGGCAAGGACACATTTCCCCGAATAAAGCTCGGCGTAGGTGCAAAGCCTAATAAGGACTATGACCTTGCGGCGTGGGTGCTTTCACGCTTCACCGATGACGAGATGAAGCTTATGAACGAGGGCACGGACAAAGCCGTTCAGTGCATAGAACTTATGGTAAAGGGCAAAATTGACGAAGCGATGAATAAATTTAATTCGTAAGCGGGGACGTAAATTAATTCGGAATTTGGAATGCGGAATTCGGAATTATTTACAAACTGTTGGTTTATCACGAAATACCGTTATACAATTTGGGGTTATACAATATTCGATTTATGCGTTTGCATTTCAATACACGTTTATCGGACGGATATGGAATCCGCCCCTACGGTTTGCGTTCCATTATCCGAAACAGCGGAGCTAATTCCGAATTTATAATGGTCCTCCCCTACGGTTTGCAGTATTTTTTCGGAACAGCGAAGCTAATTCCGAATTCCGAATTCCGAATTCCGAATTTTTAAAGTTCTCCCATCAAATCGACATCTTAATTCAAGAGGCAGGAAACAATGGCTGATTCTATTTTCACCAAGGCAATTGAACAACTTGATCTGTACAAAGATCTGAAATTCGCACTTGAACACCGTGAAACTCCCGTTTCCGTTACGGGCGTTTCGGGCATACACAAGGCACAGCTTGCACTCGGACTTTACAACTTCTCCCCGATGCTCATTATCACCGAGGACGAGGCTTCCGCTCGCAGAATGTGCGACGATATCAACGAAATGTCGGGCGAGGTGTGCAGTTACGTCTACCCTGCGAAGGACTTCACTTTCACCGATGTTGAGTCCGTTTCGAGGGAATATGAACACACCCGTCTCGGAATTTTAACGGGACTTATGAACAACTCCGTCCGCTTTGTCTGCGCTTCGGTCGAAGCCGTTATGCAGAGGACAATGCCGCCCGAGGTTTTAAAACGCCGAATCGTCAGCATTGACAAGTCAACTTCTATCGACACGAAAAAGCTTGCGGCTGACCTTATTGCGGCAGGCTACACCCGATGCGACACCGTTGACGGCGTTTCGCAGTTCTCGATAAGGGGTTCTATCATCGATATTTTCCCCGTTCAGGAAACTGCCCCCGTGCGAATCGAGCTTTGGGGCGATGAGATAGACACTGTTTCCTACTTCGACACCGAAACTCAGCGCCGCACGGACGAGATCGAAGAAATAAGCATCTCCCCTGCCTGCGAGGTAATGTTCGACAGCGCAGACGAGTTCATCGAAAAGCTCAATGCGCTTTCCAAAGCCGCAAGGGGAAAACGTGCCGAGTCCGTCCGTAACTGCCTTGCCCGTGACATTGACCGAATCAACACGGGTCTTACGCTTGGAAATATCGATAAATACATCTCCCTTGCATACGAAAACCCTGCCGACATTTTCGATTATCTCGACCCGGAAAACAGCATTGTAATTTTCAGCGAATACAAGAACTGCATCGAAAAGATAAAGCCTATCCTTGCACAACACTCCGAAGATGTAAAGCTTCTCCTTGAACAGGGTGAGCTTTGCAAGGGTCTTGACAGCTTTATGCTTGAACAGGGCGAGCTTTCACAGCGCACGGAGAAATTTTTCGGCGCATATATGAACACCTTTATGCGTTCGAGCGATGATATCCGCTTCAAACGTGCGCTCTCGGTAACGGCGAACACCTTTGCCCCTTGGGGCGGCGAGATACGTCAGCTTATCGAGGATCTCAAAAGCTTCCTTTCCGCAAAATATTCCGTTATCGTAAAGGCAGGCTCGGACAAAACTTTGCCTATCATTGCACAGGATCTCCGTGACGAGGGCATACCGTGCGATATTCTCACCGAAAGCTCCGAACTCACCGCAGGTCACGTTCTCCTCACAACGGGCAGCACAAGCTCGGGCTATGATTACCCCGACATTAAGACCGCACTTATCACGCAGGCTCGTGCGCTCAACTCAAACAAGCGCAAAAAGCGTTTCAAAAAGGGTGCAGACATCAACTCGCTCGCCGATATTGCCCCAGGCGACCTCGTTGTACACTCGGAATACGGCATCGGACGCTTCAAGGGCATCGAAAAGATCGAGCTGGAGGGCATTGTCAAGGACTATATCACGATCGAATACGCCGATTCAAAGCAGCTCCACGTTCTCGTCAGCCAGCTTGATATGATATCACGATATATCGGTCCCCGTGACGATTCAAACGTAAAACTGAGCAAGCTTTTCTCGGGCGAATGGCAGAAAACACGCAGCCGAGTTCAGAAAGCCGTCAAGGATATGGCTGAAGAGCTTACAAAGCTTTATGCTATCCGTTCGCAGTCGAAGGGCTTTTCATTTTCGGGCGAATGTGACTGGCAGCGTGACTTTGAGGAGCGTTTCCCCTACTCCGAAACGGACGACCAGCTCCGCTGCGTTCAGGAGATAAAGGACGATATGGAAAAGCCCGTCCCGATGGACAGACTTCTCTGCGGAGATGTCGGCTTCGGTAAGACGGAAGTCGCTCTCCGTGCCGCTTTCAAGTGTATGCTCGACAACAAGCAGTGCGTTCTCCTTGCGCCGACCACAGTTCTCGCTTGGCAGCATTACCAGACTGCAACGAAGCGTTTCGAGCATTTCCCGATGAAGATAGAGCTTCTCTCCCGTTTCCGTTCAAAGAAGGAGCAGGAGGAGATAATCAAGCAGCTCCGCCGAGGTGACATCGATATGATAATCGGTACGCACAGACTTGTTCAGAAGGACGTAAAGTTCCGTGACCTCGGGCTTGTTATCATCGATGAGGAGCAGCGTTTCGGCGTTGCGCACAAGGAGCGTTTCAAAGAAGCGTTCGCTGGCGTTGACGTTCTTACTCTTTCAGCTACGCCTATCCCGCGAACACTTAATATGGCAATGAGCGGTATCCGTGATATGAGCGTTATCGAAGAGCCGCCTATCGACCGCCACCCCGTTCAGACCTATGTTATCGAGCATAACGACGGCGTTCTTGTTCAGGCTATAAACAAGGAGCTTCGCCGAGGCGGTCAGGTCTACTATATCCACAACCGAATCGAAACTATCGAAGCCTGTGCAGATAAGCTTGCTCAGCAGCTCCCCGATGCAAGAATAGGAATTGCGCACGGTGCGCTGAACGAGGAACAGCTTTCCGATATCTGGCAGCAGCTTCTTGAACATGAGATAGACATTCTCGTCTGCACAACGCTTATCGAAACGGGCGTTGATGTTCCGAACGTAAACACGCTCATCATCGAAGATGCTGACAGGCTCGGACTTTCGCAGCTTTATCAGCTCCGAGGACGTGTCGGACGTTCGAGCAGACGTGCTTTCGCATATTTCACTTTCCGCAAGGGAAAAGTCCTCACCGAGATCGCCGCAAAGCGTCTTGACGCTATCCGTGAATTTACGCAGTTCGGCAGCGGCTTCCGCATTGCGATGCGTGACCTTGAAATAAGAGGTGCAGGCTCTATCCTCGGCGGAAAGCAGCACGGTCACATGGAGGCTGTCGGCTACGATATGTATATCCAGCTTCTCAATGAAGCCATTGCCGAATCCAAGGGTGAACTTCCGCCGCAGCGGCCCGGCGAGTGCGTTGTCGATGTCCGTCTTGATGCGCATATCCCCGAGACCTATATCGAGAGCCTTTCCGCACGTCTTGACATCTACCGCAAGATCGCACGTTTGCAGACGAACGAGGACAGCCTTGAGCTTATCGATGAGCTTATCGACCGTTTCGGCGACCCACCCCGTTCCGTTCAGGGTCTTATCACAGTCGCACTCCTGCGCAACAAGGCAAGCTCAATGGGCATCACCGAAATTCGCTGCCGAAACGATATGCTCTATTTCTATATCAATTCCGCCTCGCTTGAACAAATTCAGGCTGTCGTTGCCGAATATAAGGGCAGAGTTACCGTCAACGGCTCGGAAAAGCCTTTCATTGCGGTAAAGCTGAAGCCGAGCGACAAGCAGCTTGACGTTATGGAAACCGTTGTTGACCTTATTTTCAAAAACTCCGACAAGAAAGACACCTCCGACCAAAAGGACTGATAAAATGAGATTGATGCACCTCTCCGACCTTCACATCGGCAAGCGGCTGAACGAATTCTCCCTGCTTGACGACCAGAGCTATATCCTTGACGAAATTCTTCGCATTGCAGAAGAACAGAAGCCCGATGCTGTCGCTATCGCAGGTGATATTTACGATAAATCAACGCCGTCAGCCGAAGCTGTTGCGCTTTTTGACAGCTTTATCTCACGACTTGCAAAGCTTGTAACGCCCGTTTTTGTTATCAGCGGAAATCACGACAGCGCCGAGCGCATAGCTTTCGGTTCAAGCCTTATGCAGACCGCAGGCGTGTATCTTTCCCCCGTTTATAATGGGGAAAGTACGCCCGTAAAGGTCAAAGACGAATTCGGCAGCGTGAACGTCTATATGCTGCCGTTCATTCGTCCGTCCGATGTACGCCGCCTGTTCCCCGATGATGACACCGAAAGCTTTGACAGTGCGTTCAAGACCGCAGTTTCGCACCTTAACGTGAACGAAAACGAGCGGAACATTATCCTTGCGCACCAGTTCATAACAGGCGCAGCCGCAGGCGGTTCGGAGAGCGTTTCGGTCGGCGGTCTTGACAATATCTCGGCAGAGGTCTTTGCGCCGTTCGATTATGCCGCCCTCGGACACATTCATCATCGTCAGAACATCACTTCCGAAAAAGTCCGCTACTGCGGAACGCCGCTCAAATACAGCTTTTCCGAAGTCAACGATGAAAAAACCGTGACCATTGCGAATATCGGCAAAAAGGACGAGCTTTCCATAGAGGAGATCCCGCTTTGCCCTATCCGTGATTTAAGAGAGATAAAAGGAACGTATCTCGAAATTACAGACAGGAATTTTTATGATAAATTCAACCGTGAGGATTATATCCATGTCACCCTCACGGACGAAAACGACATTCCCGAAGCGATAGGACGGCTCAGAAATATCTACCCGAACATTATGAAGCTTGACTATGACAATACACGAACGAGGGAAAACCGCACCGTCGGCGACCTCGCCGATGAAGTAAAGCGTTCGCCGTCCGAGCTTTTCGCCGAGTTTTACAAAACCTGCAACAACACCGAGCTTTCGGAAGAACAGACTGCATATCTCGATGAAGTTATAAAGGAGATATGGGGGCAATAAAAAATTATACCAAACACCATTTAAAATTTAGAAGAAATCAAGCCGACAATCTTGTAGCTGTTTTAACAGGTTTATATGCGATTTCGGCGCAGATTTTTTCCTTTATTTTTTTGGTGTTTAGTATTAAACAGGCGCAGTTCAAGAAAATGAACTGCGCCTTAGGCTGTTGAAAAAGTATATTGCATTTATGCATATTGACGAAAAAGAATTTTATGACTTGATGCTAAAGAGGAACCGCCATTCATATCCCGTCGGTGCTAAACGCTCGTCGCCTTGCTCCTCACGTTTATTTGCCGAGGATAGTTGTTCCGAACATAAAGAATAAGCGCAATTCACATTTTATAGGTTTACAGACCGATTTATCACGTTCTGTTTAACTTTTTGAATGTGAATTGCGCTTTTTAACTTATAGGTATTTTGCTATTGCGGCAATGCTTGGTGCTGTTAGCTTAGGGTATTTCGCTCTCTGCGGAGAGCGACCAAGGGCTTTGCCCTCTGGACACCCACCACCCTTTGAACAAAGCGAAATTCTTTCAGAATTAACGTAAACTTTAATTTTGTGCAACTTTTTCAATAATATACTTTTTCGACAGGCTGAGGCGCAGTTCAAGAAAATGAACTGCGCCTGTTTTATTATTTTACCAGTAGGTGAACACAGCTCCCGCAAGCGGCGAAAGCACTATCATTATAACGGAAAAGCTGAACGATTCCATCGAAACGAGCGTTGCCCGCTGCTCCGAGGGGAACATATCGTGCAGAAGTGCATTTGTCCTGACCTGCAAAGCATCATCACCGACGGCTGAAATAAATCCGCCGAGTGCCATAACATAAAAGAGCGGCGAATGTTCGGCGGCAAAGCCTGCAAGCACAAGTGCCGATGTCGCAGCGAAAACGGCTTTATAGCTTGCTTTCGGGAATTTCAGTATAAGCTTTGAACCGACTATCCCTCCCATTTCCATAAACAGCAAAGCAAAGCCAAGACCCCATTCGGGGATACCCTTTTCGGGGAGCTTTGCCTGCAGGAAAAACAGCAGGAGAATATCTATTGCGCCGACAAAAGAGTTTGCGAGCATAAGTGATGCCGCCCTGCGTTCATTTTTCATAAAGGCAGCACTTTCCTTAAAGCAGTTCAGAAGCCTGTGCGGAACGCTTTCTCCCGAGCTGCTTTCGGCGTAAATTTCGTGCAGAGATGAGAGAACGGCTATCTGTATAATGCCCGTTACAAGGTCAGTGCCGTATGCGATGCGGTGACCTATCGTAAGTGCGAAGCCTGCGCAGAGCGTGGAGATACCGCTGCAAAGGCGGTAAATGACAAGCTGATTTGAGCAGAATTTTTCAAACCTGCTTTCCTGCCCCGAGAGTTTGAGCGAATCATAAGCCAGCGCTTCGTCCGTCCCCGAGGAAAAATTGTAGCTGAGAGCCATAAAAGCTATCGACATACAGACCGTGAAAAGGTCATTCGAGAGTATCATTATCACATTTCCGATCATTCGCATAACAGTGCTGACGAGCAGCATTTTCTTTCTTCCGAAAACATCGGCAAGAACGCCCGAAGGTATCTCAAAAATAAGGCTGACGATGTGAAAAACTGTTTCCGCAATGCCTATCTCAACAAGGCTGTAACCCCTTGCGGCAAGAATAGCGACCCAAGCTCCCGTGAGTGAAAGATTTCCGAGTATCGATGATGAATACATCTTTGAAAGCTGCTTTTTGATATCAAACATAAAAAAATCTCCTTAAATCGAATTTTTGAAAAATCGTTTAAGGAGATAATGCGCACCAATTTATCCGATTTGCAGGAAAAGCTTATCGGAATTTCATTTTTGAGCCTTTTCTGTGACAAACCGACTTAAAAAAGGGCGCACTATCCCCGTAAAAGGGAAAAACAGATCCTTTTTGAAGCACTACGTTTGTCATTTTCCAAAGCATAAAATAAACCTCTTTTTGATAAAAATGTTTGTCTGAACTGATTTTAACATACTGCGGAGGAATTGTCAAGTGATTTTCCCGTTTCATCACATAATTGGATGGGCGCAGTAAATTTGCAGAGCAAAAATAATTACGCATTACGAATTAAAATAATTCCGCATTCCGAATTCATAATTCCGAATTCTTAAAACAAACGTGGCTCTCCCCCGAACGCACATCCTTCGTAACGGTTATCTTGCTGTCGATGCGGTCTTTCAGCTCGGCAACGTGGGAGATTATTCCGACCGTCCTGCCGCTCTGCGAAAGCCTGCAAAGTGTGTCAACCGCCTGCGTGAGTGCCGCTTCGTCAAGCGTTCCGAAGCCCTCATCAACGAACATCGACTGGAGCTGTATGCCGCCCGAGTTTGAACATATCTCGTCCGAAAGTCCGAGCGCAAGCGAAAGTGCCGCCTCAAACGACTCACCGCCCGAAAGTGACTTTACACTTCGCACCGAGCCGTTGTAGTAGTCGATAACATCAAGCTCCAAGCCGCTCTTGCTGCTCAGCGACTCCGCATTTTCGCTCCGCTTAAGCTCATACCGCCCGTCCGTCATCCCCCTGAAGCGCACATTCGCACGACCGGTAATGCGCTGTAAATACGCCGTCTGAATGTAGGTCTCGAGCGTTATCTTTTCTTTTCCGCTGAGCGTTCCGCCTGCCGTGTCACTAAGCGAGCGCAGCATCCGGTAACGCTTTTCCGCCTTTTCCTGCTCGCCGAAGCCGTCCGAAAGCTTTTTGAGTGCAGTCGTGTTCGCTTCTATCCTCGATGAAAGCTTCAATCTCTGTGAATCGAATTCACGCCGTTTGTTTTCAAGTGAAGCTTTTTCCTCCGCAAGCTTTTCCGCATCCTCAAAGGGCAGCTCTTTGAGCTGTGAAGCATAAGCCGAAGCCGCCGACCTAAGTGAAGCGATATCAGCCGTTGTTTTTTCAAGCTCCGATTTTGCCGATTCATATTCGGAGCAAATTTTACTTCTCGTTTTCTCCAGTTCCGCAAGGTGCTTTTTCGCTTCATCTTCACCCGAAAATTCAAGAGTTGAAGCAAGCTTTTCTGCCGCCGCTTCTGCCGCCTGTGCCTGCGCCGAAAGCGAAGCCGCCTGCACCGAAAGCTCCGATGCAAGCTGTGTGAAGCTTTTCTGCTCCGCCTGCGCCTTTTCCGTAAGCTTTGCAAGCTCCGCACAGCGTTTTTTCTTCTCTTCGGCGAGAGCGATATCCTGCGTTATCTTGGCGAGTTCGGCTTTCTCACGCGCGAAGTCCTGCTTGATGCGGTCTTTTATGTTGTCGAGCGGAATTTCGCCGAAATAGCCCTCCGCCTTTGCAGAAACAGCCTTGCGCAGAGCGTTTTCCCTGCCCGAAAGCTCTCCTGCAGTTCGACTTTTCTGCGAAGCATTTTCACGGGAGTTCTCCGCACGGAGCCGAGCCGCTTTGAGCTTGTCCTCACTGACATTTGCGGCGTGAATTTTCGCAGGGTGAGGGTGCTCAACACTTCCGCAAACGGGGCAAGGCTCGCCGACCGTCAACTTCTGCGCCAGAACGCCTGCCTGACTGTCGAGGAATGCCCTTTCGAGCGTGTTAAAAGCCGAAATATCATCGTCCGCTGCCTTTGAAGCAGTGAAATATACAGCCTGAGCATTTTTTAGCTCGTCACAGACGTCCATATAGCCCTTGAACTCAAAAGCGAACGACTTAAGCTCGGACATTATGCGGTTTTTCTCCGAAGCGGCGGCTTCAAGGCGTGCCTGATCTTCGGCGGCTGTTTTTATCGTTTCAAGCTCGGCGGCATATTCATTTATATTGTTTTCGGCGGTGAAAGCCGATTTTTTCGCATTTTCACATTTTGCCGAGGTCTGCTCCGCAAGCTGTTTTTTCTCCTTTGCGGCAGCTCGTTCAAGGCTCAGCTGCGCATAATCGGAAAGCCGCTCACGCTCACGGGTTATCTGCTCCGCAAGCTTGTCAGCCTTTCCGTATTCCGTTTCAGCCGCAGAAAAACGCTCTTTCAGCTTCGGCATAAGCACCTCCGAAGCCGATATTTTTGCGTTCACATCGTTAAGCTTTTTCTCTGCGTCAAGACGTATATTCGAGCGTTCTATCTTCGCCGCAAGCTTTTCCGAAGCGGTCGAAAGCTCCGCCGAAAGCTTTTCTGTCTCGGCAAGAGCAGACCTGTCCTCGCCAATGATCTTATCCGCAAGCGAATTTATCTCCTCCAAGCCGAAAAGAAGCGGCTCGGCTTTTATCCTGTCAAGCTCCTCGGACAGTTCACTGTTCTCGGCGCAGGAAAGAGCGGCGATGTACTGCTCATTTTTCATTCCGATAAGCTTCAGATCGTTCGCTGCCGCAGACATATCCTCGGAGATGCGCTTTTGCAGGCACTGATATTTTTCCGTGCCGAAAAGCGAGCGGAAGATGTCTATCTTGTCCTTTGTCGGCGCAAACAAAAGCCGCAGAAAATCCCCCTGCGAAAGCATTGCGACCTGTGCAAAATGGTCACGGTCAAGCCCGATTATAGAGTTTATCTTCTTGTTCACCAGCGAAACGCCGCTGACAGTTTTTCCGTCGGGAAGGGTCAGCTCCGCACCTGCGGACTCCTCAATAAATGCATTGGTCTTGCGCAGGGATTTCCGTGTGTAGGGAGGGTTTCGCTTTATCGTGTAGACCTTGCCGCCGTATTCAAATTTAAGCTCAACAAAGGTCTTGCTCTCGGGCGAAGCGTACTTGCTGCGGAACATTGATGATGAGCGGACGTTTCCGCTCGCCGTGCCGTACAAAGCGAAGATGAGCGCATCGAAGATCGTGGTCTTGCCTGCGCCCGTGTCGCCCGTGATAAGGTAAAGTCCGTCTCTGCCGACCTTGGTAAAATCGATGTATTCCTCGCCTGCGTAGGGACCGAAGGCGGATATTGTAAGTTCAAGCGGTTTCATAGCAGTACCTCATTATCTCTTGTATGGCGGTTTGTATTTTTCCGAAATGCCACGCCTGTGACGGGTGTTTTTCGCAATTTCAAGCATCTGCCTGCGGTATTCCTCACGGCGGCGTGTGCGTTCGGCTATCTTGTCACGGCAGAAAAGAATCCTTTGGGCAATGCGTTCGCCGTCCGTGTAAAAATCGTGTATCTCAATGGTGTCAACGGTCTTTCCGCCGTTGGAATCGTACCACCAGTTGTCAAAATCAACACCGTTTTCCGTCCGCTCGAAGCCGAGCCATTCTGCGTCCTGACAGAAATACCGAGCCTTTCCGTGAATAATTATGTAGTTCTTCACATACTCAACGTCCTCAACATCGTTAAGATCGATTATCCACAGCTTTTTGTAGTGGCGAAGCTTTCCCTCGCACCGAACTGTCTGATAAAGCTCGGAGACGATGAGGAGCGAGTCGGAAATTTCTATCGAGGTGTGTTCCTTGTGCGCCTTTATCGAAACATCGGCAAAAATTCCCGTGATGATACAGGCAATAAGGCTGTACGCCACGCAAAAATACGTTCCGTAGAAAATAGATTTATATATTACGCTCGGTATATTCATATCCGCCGTAACGGAAATAGCAACGATAACGAGCAAAGCGATCATAAGGCTCATTGGGGGGATATTCGCAAGAAAAAGCCTGCGGTCAAACACGGAGGCAAGCCGCTTTTCGTTTATATGAAATGTTTTTTTCAAGCTTTCGCCCCCTTTTTTTTTAATGCGTAATGCTTAATGCGTAATTCGTAATTATTG
Source organism: uncultured Oscillospiraceae bacterium (assembly GCA_934465295.1). Lineage (GTDB taxonomy): Bacteria > Bacillota > Clostridia > Oscillospirales > Ruminococcaceae > UMGS363. The sequence continues at coordinate 1,526 of CAKSKU010000025.1, read as the reverse complement.
GATTTGGGTACTGCGTTTTATCTGTTCGATAAATTGGAATTTTACATTTACTCAAAGATCAAGGTTTCCCGATGAGAAAAATCTAATTTGATATTTTTGTTTGGATTCATTAGCAGCATTAAAGTGCCTTGTTCTTTTGTCCCCATTTGTGTTGTCATAGTCAAAGAACGATAAGGTCTAAAGCCGCATTTTGTCTGAACTCGTTTAGAGCGTTCGTTAAAGTTATAATAACCGCAAAGCAGAAAATCATAATTCAGTTCATTGAACAAATACTCTATAACAGCATTTACAGCTTCGGGCATAAGTCCTTTTCCCCAATAATCTTTGCTTAAAACATAACCCAATTCTCTGCCACAGTAATTTTTGAATTCTGTTAAGGCATCTTCCAGTCCATATTTTTCTATGCCGACCGTACCGATGACTTGGTTATTTTCTTTCAGGCAAACTGCAAATACTTTATCGTTATTGATAAATGAATCCATAATTTTTTGGGATTCATCAATACTTTCATGATGTTTCCAGCCTGCCATTTCGCCAACGCCCTCAACGGACGCATATTCATAAAAATCTTCCAGATCTGTTGGCTTGAATGATCTGAGAATGAGTCTTTCTGTTTCGATAACTTTTCCGTTTATTCTGAAAGGAGCATTCATATTCTCACCCTTTACATTAAATTCCGATTTATTGTGATAGTTGTAATACCCATGCCACCTTATCACAAATTAGTTTGTATATAATCAGTTTTCTGCATTGTGTGCAGAGGTTTGATCCTATAATAACATCTCCATAGCCTTAGCTAACCCTTGTGGATTATCTGCATTAACCTCATGCCCCGAATTATCGATCGTAATGAATTTTGCATTTGGCAGCTCTCTTGCAAGCTTTATTGCTGCTTTTTTATTGACATTATCCTTTTCGCCGCAAATGACAACTACAGGACTGTTCACTTTATTAAGACTGCTTGTGAAATCCATATCTGCCATTGAATTTGTCAGCATGATAAAATCTTTTTTCTTTAAACCGATATCCTTGAACTGGTTTTCCGGCATAAATTTAAACAGTACATTTTGTACCTTAAGCAGAAATTTCGGCATATTATACTGCGGTGCAATAAGAATAAGAGAGCTTACCTTCTGTGGAAAGTCGATAGCGTAATTCAGAGCAAGCACAGCACCGAGCGAAAGACCACAGAAATTAAGCGGTTCTGAAAACCTATTACAGTATCTGCAAAATGAAGAATACATTTCGTTGTAATTACAGTTATCCTCGCTAAAAAAATTGCTTAATTCAGGACAGACGGTTTCTGCCGTATCAGGGAGATAGGAAATTGTTTTATCCCAGCTCGAAGCATTCTGTCCCATTCCGTGCAGAAGAATGTATTTCATTGTAAAACCTCACTAAATTTTGATTTGTCGTGCAGTCATATTTCCTTTTGTGCTGTAAATATAAACTGCCCGATAAATTGGAATTTGACGAATTAAAGCTTACATATCATAATGTACTCTTCTTCGTTTTCGTCAGTTATT
>CAKSKU010000024.1 GCA_934465295.1 uncultured Oscillospiraceae bacterium | reverse complement strand
CAATTCTTTTTTCCTAAACAAAACTATCCTCGGCATAAAATGCGCAGAGCGAAAGCGATAAGCATTTTATGCCGACAACGTTTGAGCGGCGGTGGGATATGAGTGGGAAACGACATTTGCCGTTCTTACTGACATATCTCATGTATAGCGTTGAAGCTTCAAATCCGCTCACTTCGTTCGCAGATTTTTGCTTCAAGGATGGATGTTCGGGTAAAATAATTGGCGCAATTCACATTTTGGGGTTGCCTTTTTTGATGTGAATTGCGCCATTTTTAGCTGTTAGTGATTTACGCTTATTGTAACTGACATTTTGCTGTTAGTTTAGGGAATTTCGCTCTTCTGCTAAAGGTCAAACTGACCTGCGACAATGGGGCTCCTCGCCCCCTTGACCCCTCGCAAGCTGTGCTCAGCTTGACCAGCTATTTGGCTTCGCTTTGCCCGACAAATGTCAGCTCTGCCAATAATTCCGCATTCCGCATTACGAATTACGCATTAAATCAAGCTTTTCCGCCAGCCGCAGAAACTCCTCCATTGAGAGCTGTTCGGGACGGGCATTTGCAGGGATGCCTGCTGCTTCTACCGCTTTTGCGATGAGCGATTTTTCCATTCCCATTGAGGACGAGAGCGAATTTAGGAGGTTTTTTCTGCGCTGTGAGAACGCTCCCCTGACTGTTTTGAAGAAAAACGCTTCGTCCTGCGCTTTATACCGTCCATCGTTATGGATATCGAGCTTTATAACGCAGGAATCGACATTCGGCGAGGGCATAAAGCTGCCTCTTGAGACGTTGAACAGCAGCTTCGGCTCGGAATAATAGCGGACTGCCGCTGTCACTGCGCCGACGTCACGGGTGCCCATTTCCGCACAAAGACGTGTTCCTGCCTCTTTCTGAACCATTACGGTTATCGAGGTCAGCGGCAAACGGCTTTCGAGCAGCATCATTATTATCGGCGAGGTTATATAGTACGGGAGATTTGCGCAGACTGCGACCTTCATTCCCCCGAAATTTTCCTTTATCACTTCCGCAAGGTCGATCTTCATAACGTCAGCGTTGATGACCCTGACGTTTTTATGCTCGGCAAGCGTTTCTTCAAGTATCGGGATAAGGCGCTCGTCAATTTCAATTGCGACCACCTTGTCGGCACGCTTTGCAAGCTCGTGCGTGAGAACGCCTACGCCCGTTCCTATCTCGATTATCCCCGTTCCGGGTGCAGCACCGCCCATTTCGGCTATCCTCGGGCAGACGGTCGGGTTGACGAGAAAGTTCTGTCCCAAAGCCTTCGAGAACGAAAAGCCGTGACGCTCGAATATATCTTTTATTACCTTTATGTCGGTCAGATTTTCCATAATTTAACCTTTCAAAACAAATACAAAATGCCGAGGAATATCGGCTGATGAATAACATAGAACCAAAGCGAGTATCTTCCGATAAAGTTTACAGCGTGTGCCTTTATTTGCGCATAGAAAAAGCTTGGGAACTTTTTCTCCGCTATCGGGCGTGAAAGTGCCGCTCCCACAATGTATAAAAAGCCGTTCGGGATAAGCGGAAAGAAATCCGATGAGTAAAATTCTTTCGGTAATATACCTATCGTATAAGAATATTGCGAATTTTCGGGCAACGGGAGCTTTATATCGATGAAAAACAGGTGCAGTAAACCGCCCTCGCTCGCAAAATCTATCGTCACGAAATATAACAGCAGGCTCAACGCAAGCAGAATTCTCCAGTCTATTCGCTGAATGACAGGCTTTGCCAGTCCGCATAGCATCATCATAACGCCGAAAAACGAAAGTGCGCCGAACACCGCAACGCTGTCGTGCATAAAAAGGTCGGTCGCTATCGTGAAAATGCTGCCCATAAAGAACAGCACCGCTCCCCGCCGCACACTGTCGTGCGAGAACGAACTGCATATTCCCGAAACGATTATAAGCAATGCAAGGAACACATCGTGCAGAACCTCGAACCACCTTGCGCCGAAGAATGTAATGTTCATTCCCTTTACAGTTATAAGGTCATAGCAAAGATGGTAAAGCATTACATAAATGAGCGAAACTCCGCGCAGGAGATCGAGAAGCTCTATCCGGTTGTTCCGCCCGAAGCCGCCCGAGATGCCTTGTTCGCCGCCCATCACATATTCTCTCCTGCAAGACAGCCCGTTGAAAATGCTATCTGCAAATTGAAGCCGCCCGTGTAGCCGTCCACATCGAGAACTTCGCCTGCAAAGTAAAGTCCCTTTACAAGCTTTGACTCCATTGTTTTCGGCGAGACCTCGCTGACCTTAACGCCTCCGCTTGTAACTATCGCCTCGGCTATCGGTCGGAAGCTTCGTATATGCACGGGGAAAGCTTTCAGAAGCGAAACGAGCCGCTGACGCTCCTGCTTTGTGACGGAGTTGACCTGCTTTTCGCCGTCAATGCCCGAAAGCTCAACGACTGTCGGTATCATTTTCGACGGGAGAAGCTTTGAAAGCGAGTTTGCAAAAATTCGGTTCGGTATCTCCTTGAAATCACGCAGTATTCTCTCGTCCAGCTTTTTTTCGTCAAGCGCAGGCTTTAAGTCAATATAAAAAATGTAGCGTCCGCTCTCGATCTGCGGAATATGGCTCGATGCGCTCAGAACGAGCGGACCCGATACGCCGAAATGCGTGAAAAGCATCTCTCCCATTTCGGAGAAAACGACCTTGTTTTTCACCGTGTCTTTGAGCGTAAGCACAACATTTTTCAGCGAAAGTCCCATCATTTCACGGCAGTAATCATCGTCCGATTCGATAGGCACAAGTGACGGCTTTATGTCCGTTACGGTGTGTCCAAGCTCCTCGGCGAAGCGGTAGCCGTCGCCGTCCGAACCCGTTCCGGGGTAGGACTTTCCGCCCGTTGCGATGAGTACAGACGGAGCGAAATATGTCCTGCTGCCGCACTTTACGCCCTTTACCGCACCATCCTCGGTAATTATCTCCGTCACCTTTGAAAATATCCTGTTCACGCCGTAGTCCTCACAGCCCTGTTCAAGCGCACGGACGATATCCTCCGCCTTGTCGCTGACGGGAAAAACACGGTTCCCACGCTCCGTTTTGAGCGGAACGCCGAGCCTTTCAAAAAAGTCCATACAATCCTGCGAGTTGAAGCCTGCATAAGCCGAGTAGAGAAACCTCGGGTTCGTCGGGATATTAGCGAAAAAATCGTCCGATGTGCAGTTGTTCGTAACGTTGCAGCGACCCTTTCCCGTTATGGATATCTTCTTTCCGCAGCGGTTCATTTTTTCAAGCAGCAGCGTACTTTTTCCCAGTCCTGCGGCTGTTATCGCAGCCATCATTCCCGCAGCGCCGCCGCCTACTATTATACAGTCATAAGAATTTGACATTTTTTACTCCTTAAAGATGCCGAGTCGTTTTATTTCGGCAATAAGCCTGTCCGCCATTTTGCGGTGAGTTACGGCATTCGGGTGCTGTTCCGAACCGATACCGTCCTCCTCACGCTGAACATCGAAGCCGAGCGAGGTTATCCTTTCGTCAGCAAGCGATTTTACTGCATTTTCGACCTGCGGCAAAAGCTCCCGACCCATTGCTCCGAGTGCGCAGATAATGTGCGCCTGCGGCTCTTTCTCACGGATATGCGCAATGAATTCACGGTAGCAGTTTTCAAATGCCGCCGTGCGCTCGGGGATCCCTCTTGTGAAATCCCTGTCGTTCGTTCCGAGGTTGACAACGATAAGCTGCGGCACAAAGCGTGAATGATCCCACTTTTCGGGTTCATTCCCAAGCATACCGTCAACAGCCTTGTCGGTGCAGTCATATATAACGGGCATTGTCCAAGCGTTGTCGGGTTCGGTTCGGTCGTCCTTGACCGAGTTCGAGTAAACGCCTATCGATGTCCAGGAGATGAGCTGATACTCTGCGCCAAGCTCGTTCGCCGTGAGTGAAGCATAGTTTATAAGCGGATTTTCGGTCGATGTCCTGAATCCCTCGTCGGCAGACCTTCCCTCAATGCCGAAGCCGCAGGTTATCGAGTCGCCGACAAACTCTATCCTGCGCTCGGAGCAGGGCTTTGTTGCCGTCAGCTTTCCGTCTGCGCTGAAAGACAGCACTCCCACCTTTGAAAAAGCGTTTTCCGAAAGCTTTACAAGCCTGATGCGGACTTTTTCAGCCCTTTCACTGCGGTAAAGCTCATATTCGGCAGTACCCTCATTAACAGCGAAACGCTTTAAAAGCTTTCCGTTCACAAGTACAGCCATATAAGGCTGAAAATTCTCTTTCCAAGCCTCGTCATTCACCCAGTCGGTCGTAAGCTCCGCCGAAAGGCTCGTCCCGTCAAAGCCGAACTCCGCACCCGTCAGCGAGTAGCCAAGCCATAACGTGCCGTTCCGCATAAGAGTTCGCCCAAGCCTGCGAACGTTGGCATTTTCAGCCGGAATTTTTATTGTTTCACTCATTTTTATTATCCTCTTCAAGAAAATCAACGCCGATATAGTCAGCGAAAGCCTTGTAAATATCGGGGTGGGTCTTTTTCGTGCGGAGCGGCTTCAGATCCATATCGGTGAAGAAATGCGAGGTCTCGCCCGTGGCTTTCAGCTCGCCGTTGTCCTTGCCGATAACACGGTAGGTTATGCGCATTTTGAAGCCGTTGAACTCCTCGACTTTCAGCACGATAAGCACAGTTTCATCAAAGCGTACAGCATTTTTATAGTCTGCCCTCGCCGAAAGGACGGGTATCATAACGCCGTTTTCCTCCATTTTCGCATAAGGATAGCCGACCTCGTTCAGAAAGTGTATGCGAGCCTCCTCGAACCAGCGGATATAATTCGAGTGGTGAACGATGCCCATTTTGTCGGTCTCATAGTAAAAAGCCTTGCGCTCGTAAAGTTTAATTGCCATTTCGATTTCCGCCTTTCTTATTGTATTCGTCCTCGTGCTTCATCATAAAAAGGAACTTCGGCGGAACGGGAAGCTTCCATTCCATTTCTTTACCGAGATAAGGGATATAGATAACAAGTCTGTCTGCGTGAAGTGCAAGGCGGCGGATAGGGTTCGTGTCTGCACCGTATTTTTTGTCGCCTGCGATAGGACAGCCCATTTCGGAGAAGTGCGCTCTGATCTGGTTCTTTCGTCCCGTTTCGATGTTCACCGCAACGAGCGAGTAGTCACGGCTCTCACGCTTGACCTCATAATTCGTTATGGAAAGCTTGCCGTCGCCCTTGTTTCGTGAGGAATATACGAACATACTGTCAGTTTCCTTTAACCACGATTCTATCCTGCCCTTTTTCGGGTCGGGGTGACCCTCAACAACGGCGCAGTAGCCACGGTATTTCACATATTCGTTCCAATGCTCCTGCAGGTCGAATTTCACAGTGTCATTCTTGGCGAAAAGCAGTATTCCCGAGGTGTCACGGTCAAGGCGGTGAACGATGAATATTCGGTCATTGCGGTTCTTGCGCTTTACATATTCGGTAACAGCATGATAAGCCGTGTTTTCCTTTTCCTCATCGGTCGCAACAGCCAGCATACCCGCAGGCTTGTTCACAACGATGATGTTGTCGTCCTCATAGATGATATCGGGCATATTCGGCACGTTGTCACGCTTGTATTCGGGCTTGTACGATGCGACAGTCACGACCTGACCTGCCCTGAGCGGATAGTCGAAACGGGTAGTAACCTTTCCGTCCACCGAAACAAGACGGTATTTGAGCGTAGCCTTGACCTTGTTCACGCCCTTGCCTTTCATATTTTCAAAAAGGAAATCAAGCAGACCGACTGGCTCGCTAACGGTAAAGCTCTGCGGCTTTGACTTTTCCTTATCATTGTTTTTGTTATTATAGTTTCTCATATCTGACCGCCCTTTTAAAAGCTGATTTTTGACATATATACATTATTATATCATATTTGTGTGGAAATTTCTATACTTTTCGGAAAATAAAAACGGAAACGGGAGAGTGATGGACAGTTGACAGTTAACAGTTAATAGTTAATAGTTAATAGTTTTCAATTGATAATTGAACCGGGCGGTTTTTTTATCCTTTCAAAGTTTATATAGCCAAGTGCAAATATTGACGGAAATATCATTGACATTTCCTGTATAAAAATGTTATAATAACAAAAAATGGGGAAATCTGACTGCATATAGGGGGTATATATGACTTATTCGGGGGAAAGGGTTCTGACCAAGGAGCAGATAAGCTGCTCGGTAAAATACAGCCTGCTGATATGTTTTCTGACGGGCGCAAGATTTTGTATCTGGGAGCGGCTGATACTGAATTATCTTTATCCCGACCTGTTCGGGGTAATCGTGCAGATCGTGTGGTTCGTGTTTGCCGAATTTTTTATAATTCGGATAACATCGGGGTTTGTGTATATGCTTTTGCACGGGAAAAGGCGTTTCAAGCGATTTTTCAGCTTCCTGCACTTCAAATATTTTAAAGCGAATTTGCTGATACTTATTACATATTCTCTCTTTTTCGGCATATCGACTTTTGCTGTAAACTATCTTCGGTTCATTCATACCCGCAATTTTGACCGCACGGCGTTTTATCTCTGCGCAGTTGTTTTGCTTTTCATAAACCTATTTAAGCTTATCTTTGCGTATTTCAGAGCCAAAGACCCCAACGCCGGCTTCAAAAGCATAAGCAGGAGCTTCTTCGGGTTTTTGCGTAATAATTTCGGGAAAACGGTTTTATTCCTGTTCAGGCTTTTTCCGTGGCTCATCGGATATGTCTGCCTTATAATACTGTTCCGTAAAACCGATTTTGAAATAGTGTTTTATGTTATGCTGAATTCGTGTATGTTCGGTTTAGGAATATTCTTTTTCCCGTATTATTTTTTAAGCTTTGATAAATTTGTCCGCAGCTCGGAGCAATAAAACTGAAAGTGTACAAAAAATCAAGCAAAAGCTCGTAGCTGTTGAAAACAGGTTTATATGGCTTTTGCGCCAATTTTTTGTCTACACTTTGATTAAAAATTAGTATTATACTAAACACCATTTAAAATTTGGAAAAAATCAAGCCGACAATCTCGCATATATAGGATTTCGGCGCAGATTTTTTCCTGTATTTTATTGGTGTTTAGTATTAAACAGCAGTGACAGAAATGCCGCTGCTGTTTTTTTACAATGATAATTCAAAAAAAATTTAAAATTTTTTTCCGAAACCTCTTGATTTACGGATAAAATTAGTATATAATATAGCCATAGCCTATGAAATTGATAGACTTTATAAATATATTAAAGAGAAGAGGATACTATGGAAAAACGTTATATATATGCGGACAACGCCGCCACAACGGCTGTTTCCGAAAATGTCCTTAACACTATGATGCCGTTCCTTACAACACAGTACGGCAACCCGTCAAGCATTTACAAGCTCGGCCGTGACGCACAGAAAGTAGTTGAGGAGGCTCGTGAAAAGGCTGCTTCCTCTCTTGGCTGCAATCCGAACGAGATCTTCTTCACAAGCTGCGGAACGGAGAGTGACAACTGGGCTATCCGTGCGACTGCGGAACGCCTTGCCGCTAAAGGAAAGAACCACATCATCACCACAGCTTTCGAGCATCACGCTGTTCTTCACACCTGCGCTTACCTCGAAAAGCACGGCTTCACCGTTACCTACCTCCCCGTAGGCGAAAACGGAGTTATTTCACCCGAGCAGGTAGCCGAGGCTATCACCGACAAGACCGCCCTCGTTACTATAATGTATGCTAACAACGAAATCGGCACTATCCAGCCTATCCCCGAGATCGGCAGGATATGTCACGAAAAGGGCGTTCTTTTCCACACCGATGCTGTACAGGCTGTAGGTCACGTTCCGATAAACGTTGCCGAGCAGAACATCGATATGCTCTCCCTTTCGGGTCATAAGATACACGCACAGAAAGGCATCGGACTTCTCTATGTCAAAAAGGGAATACCAATGCCGAACCTCATCTTCGGCGGCGGTCAGGAAAGGGGAAAGCGCCCCGGCACGGAGAATGTTCCTGCTATCGCAGGTCTTGGAACTGCTATCACCGATGCTTGCGCAGACATCGCCGAAAAGGGCGAACGCATCACAAAAATACGCAACAAGATCATCGACGGTATCCTTACTATCGAGGGAACAAGACTTAACGGCGACCGTGAAAAACGTCTGCCTGCCAATATAAACATCTCTTTCCTCGGCGTTGAGGGCGAGGCTCTCCTGCTTCTTCTCGACAGCAAGGGAATATGCGCTTCAAGCGGCTCTGCCTGCACATCGGGTTCGCTTGACCCGTCGCACGTTCTGCTTTCGCTCGGACTTCCCCACGAAGTTGCGCACGGCTCGCTCCGTCTTTCGCTCGGCGAGGATATCACGGACGAAGATGCGGATTATATCATTGGAGCAGTCAAGGACATTGTTGTCCGTTTGAGAAATATGTCGCCGCTCTGGGAAGATATCACAAGCGGCAAGGAGCATACAAAGAAGCTTCTTCCGTTCGTTTCGGAAATAACATCGGCAAAGTAATTATCAAGGAGGTAAATTTTTATGTTATACAGCGATAAAGTAATGGATCATTTCGCAAACCCGAGAAACGTTGGCGAAATCCCCGATGCTGACGGCGTTGGCGAAGTCGGCAACGCAAAGTGCGGCGATATTATGAAAATGTACATCAAGGTCGATGGAGATACTATCACCGACTGTAAATTCAAGACATTCGGCTGCGGCGCAGCAGTTGCAACATCTTCCATTGCGACCGAGATGATAAAGGGCAAGTCTATCGACAACGCCCTCAGCCTTACAAACAAAGCAGTTGTGGAAGCTCTCGAAGGACTTCCGCCGCAGAAGATACACTGCTCCGTTCTCGCAGAGCAGGCAGTACGCTCCGCACTCACCGACTACTACAAGCGCAAGGGCGTAGACCCCGAGCCTATCCTCGGCAAGCAGTCCGAACACTGCGATCTTCACGATCTTCCGACAGACGAGGGATAATTAAATTCGGAATTAGGAATTCGGAATGCGGAATTATTTGCATAGCTGACAATTTGCCGGACGATGCGAAGCCAAATAAAGTTTAGGTCAAGCCTTTTCAAAGGCTTGCAGGGGTCAAGGGGACAGCGTCCCTTGTCGCTTCCGCAGAAGCGAAACTCCCTAAACTAACAGCCAATGCATTGCCGCAATAGAAAAATTACTAACAGCTAAAAAAGGCGCAATTCACACAAAATAGGTAAAACGAACTATGAGAAATCAGTTTCGTAAACCTAAAAAAGTGAATTGCGCCATTGTTTTTTTCTAAAATAAACTATCCTTGAAGCGAAAATCCACGAACGAAGTGAGTGGATTTGAAGCTTCAACGCTATACATGAGATATGTCAGGTAAGAACGGCAAATGTCGTTTTCCACTCATATCCCACCGCCGTTCAAACGTTGTCGGCATAAAATGCTTATCGCTTTCGCTCTGCGCATTTTATGCCGAGGATAGTTTGTTTTAGGAAAACAGAATGGCGCAATTCACATATTGGTTTTACGAAACTGACTTCTCATAGTTTCTTTTACCTATTTCGTGTGAATTGCGCCTTTTTTAGCTGTTAGATATTTTTCTGTTGCGGCAATGCCTTGACTGTTAGTTTAAGGAGTTTCGCTTCTGCGGAAGCGACAAGGGACTCCGTCCCCTTGACCCCTGCAAGCCTTTGAAAAGGCTTGACCTAAACTTTAAGTTGGCTTCGCATCACTGAACAAATGTCAGCTCTGCCAATAATTCCGCATTCCGAATTCCTAATTCCGAATTTATCTTATCACGCTCTGAGTTCAGCACCAAGCTTTGCAAGCTCTTTGAGTACACGCTTCATTGCTGCATCTGCCTGCTCGTCGGTGAGTGTTCCCTCGTGCGAACGCATCGAGATAGCGAATGCTACGGACTTTCTGCCCTCGCCTACCTGCTTGCCCTTGTAAACGTCGAAAAGCTCTACTGTTTCAAGGATATTTCCTACTGCGCCCTTTATTGCCTTTTCGATAGTTGCAACGGGGAGCTTGTCATCACATACTACTGCGATATCTCTTGTTGTTGCAGGGAACTTCGGCAGCGGCTTGTAGACCTTGTCGCCCTCTTCTGCGGCAATTGCCATCATTTCGGGAACTTCAAGCTTTGCGGCATACGCTTTTACGCCTATTCCGTAGTTTTCAAGCACAACGGGAGCAAGCTCGCCGAGGATACCGAACACCTTGCCGTTCTTGCTTACAACTGCGCATCTGCCGGGGTGGAATGCGCTTGCTTCGGGATAAACGTCTGTATCTGTGCAAGCCTCAAAATCGCACTCGCCGAGTCCCATTTCATCGAGAACAGCTTCTACCTTGCCTTTGAGGAGGAAGAAATCAGCGTCCTTGCCGTACATACCTACTGCAAGACGTGCAGGCTCTTCGGGGAGTTCCTGACCCGAAACGGGGATATACTCGTTGCCTATCTCAAAGAGATAAGCTTCTGCGTTTCTGTTATTGTAGTTTCTTGCGAGGACTTCACACATTGACGGGATAATAGTCGTTCTCATTACGGAGGTATCTTCGCCGAGAGGATTTGTGATAGTGACCGTCTTGCGGAGCTTGCTGTCTGCGGGAAGATTTATCTTGTCGAAATACTTCGGGCTTACAAAGGAGTAGGTCGAAATTTCGTAGCAGCCGAGAGCAGCCATTGTGTTTGCAAGCTTGCGCTCGAACTTCTGCTTCGGTGTGAGCTGTGCCTGTGCAACACCTCTGATAACGGTCTTAGGTATCTTATTGTAGCCGTAAAGACGTGCAACCTCCTCTGCGATATCGGACTTGCACTCGATATCAACTCTGTATGCAGGAGCGTATGCAACGCCGTCCTTTACGGTGAAATCAAGCTTATTGAGGTAGCCGATCATTTCTTCCTCGGGGATATCCGTGCCGAGGAAATTGTTTATCCATTCTGCGCTGAACGGAGCGGATTTCTGTGTGTCAACGCCGTTTGAAACCTTGATATATTCTGTAACGACTTCGCCGCAGCCGAGCATTTCAACGAGTTCGAGCGCTCTCTTTAATGCAGGTTCAGCCATTCTCGGGTCAAGTCCCTTTTCAAAACGTGCGGAAGCATCGGTTCTCATACCGAGAGCCTTTGCTGTTGTACGAACGGAAGCGCCGTCGAAGCAGGCTGCTTCGAATACAACGTCAACTGTGTCGTCCATAATTCCGCTGTATTCGCCGCCCATTACGCCTGCAACCGCAACAGGCTTCTGTGCATCTGCGATAACGAGCATATTCTCGGTAAGCTCACGCTCAACACCGTCAAGCGTTGTGATCTTTTCACCGTTCTTTGCACGGCGGACATCGATAGAAGCACCGTCAAGATAACGGATATCGAAAGCGTGCATAGGCTGACCGTATTCAAGCATTACAAAGTTTGTGATATCGACAAAATTGTTGATAGGACGAACGCCGCTTGCACGGAGACGCTCACGCATCCAGCGTGGGGACATTCCGACCTTTACATTCTTTACAACTGCTGCGATATAAACGGAGCATTTTTCCTTGTCGGAAATTGTAACGCTCTTCAGGCTGTCCTTTGCGCTGCCGCCGATGCCCTTGAATTCGGGTTCATGGAGCTTTAACGGAAGGTCAAAGGTAGCCGCTGTTTCACGGGCAAGACCGATAACGCTCATACAGTCGGGGCGGTTGGAAGTGATCTCGAATTCTACGGCTGTGTCGCCAAGTCCGACAGCTTCCTTTATATCCATGCCAAGCTTAAGCTCGGGGCAGCCCTCCTCCTGCTGTAAAAGGAAGATGCCGTCTGCGATAGCGTAAGGGAAATCGTGAGTTGTAAGTCCGAGTTCGCCGAGCGAGCAGAGCATACCGTTCGACTCAACTCCTCTGAGCTTGCCCTTTTTGATCTTAACGCCGTTGGGGAGCGTTGAACCGTCCATTGCAACGGGAACGATATCGCCTGCCTTGACGTTCGGTGCGCCCGTTACTATCTGGATAGGCTCGCCGTTTCCTGCCGAACCAACATCTACCTGACATACAACAAGGTGGTCGGAGTTTTCGTGCGGAACAACGGAAATCAGCTTTCCGACAACGACCTTGCTTATCTCGCTGCCCTCTGTATCATAGCGCTCGACCTTTGAGCCGCTTATCGTAAGTCCCGAGCAGAAATCCTTTATACTCATATCTCCGATATCAACATAATCGGAGAGCCATTTCATTGAAAGATCCATTTAGAATTTTCCTCCTTATTTTTTTCTGATAACAACAATGCTTTCCGCCTTTACAGTGGTAAAATACTCTGTTATATCCGCTTTCTGATAATTAACACGGAACAGTATATCTGCCGACGGACATTTCTTCATAAGCATATCGTAAAAGTTCTCATTCATATATCCCGGTCCGACCGTGACGGCGCATTTGCCGTAGCTTTTCGTTCTGAAAACAATGTTCGTTGCTGTTGGTGAACCGACATAGGTGTTCGTTTTTACTTCATCTATCTCATAGTAAGGAAGAATAAGTCCCTCCGTCGAAAAAAGATATTCCGAAGTGAAATAAAAGCTTCTGAAATTTGCGCAGCTTTCAAGCTCTGCGGAGATCTTCTCTGCCGCATTTTCGGACAAGCCGCCAAGCTGCCTTTTCATCGACCTGCTCTGCTTTATATTCAAGCCTATCAAAGCAATGCTCACTATTATGGAGATCATCCTCCACAGCATACTGTAATCCGTTCCCTCCAGCAGCTTTAACAGCGGGATAAGAATAACGGTGTAGACTATACTTAAAATATTCCATAAACGCTGCTTATATTGGAAACGCTTTTTATAACGCAGAAACAGGCTGTTTTTGTCGGTGCTTTCCATTTATCAGAACTGACCCAAGAATCTCATATCGTTCTCATAGAGCAGACGCATATCTCCGATATCAACATAATCGGAGAGCCATTTCATTGAAAGATCCATTTAGAATTTTCCTCCTTATTTTTTTTGCAGAACCGACATATGCCGAAATCCTGCGAAAACGTCATTTTATGATTCAATTCTCTGTATTTTGGGTAAAGCACACACTTCTTTTTTCGTTGAGAGCATCGATAAACTCACCGTATCTGTTATTAAGATCAAAGGCACTGTTGAGACTGACCGAATAATAACGTCTGTTCCTGCACTTGATACTTATCGTTGCAGATGTCGGTATAAAATTCACATTGACCTTGTTCGCACCCACCGACTCTATCTCGGTATAAGGCACGAGCAGCCTTTGCTTCGGAACGTAAAGATATTTTTCAAGCAAACAGAAAGCCCCGAGCATAAACTCTGCACGCTCCGCCTGCCTGTTCATCTCCGAAATATCGGGCAGCTTTTCCAGCTCCGAGAGGAAGCTTTTATGCCTTTTTGCCTGATCTTTTATCAAATACATCACTATAAGCACAGCAGCGATCACAATGACCGCATACGTCAATACCTTAACAATCGTCTTTTCGGTGAGCAGCAGACTGCAATATGCAAAGAACAGCACCGCCGCCAGCACCCCAACAGCCCCAAGCACGGTCAGAATTATATTCTTACGCATTATCTTCTTGCTGTCATACTCAAAAATATAAAGTTCACCCATTTTTTTACCCCTTTCGCCCCATTGATCAGAACTGACCCAAGAATCTCATATCGTTCTCATAGAGCAGACGCATATCGCCGATCTTGTATCTGCCCATTGTAATTCTTTCAAGTCCGATGCCGAATGCAAAGCCGCTGTAAACCTCAGGGTCGATGCCGCAGCCTTCAAGTACCTTCGGGTGGACCATACCTGCGCCGAGGAGTTCGATATAACCCTCGTTCTTGCAGAGAGGACAGCCTGCACCGTGGCAGTTGAAGCACATCATATCAACTTCTGCGGACGGCTCTGTGTATGGGAAGTGGTGAGGACGAAGTCTGATCTGACAATCCTCGCCGTAGATTCTCTTCATAAGGAGTTCAAGCGTACCGTTGAGGTCAGCCATTGTGATGCCCTTGTCAACAACAAGTCCCTCTATCTGGTGGAAGAGAGGTGAATGTGTCGCATCGACCGTATCGGAGCGGTAAACTCTGCCCGGGGAGATGATGCGGATAGGCGGCTTCTTGTTTTCCATCGTTCTGATCTGTACGGAGGAGGTCTGTGTACGGAGAACAACGTTGTCATTGATATAGAATGTATCCTGCGTATCTCTTGCAGGGTGATGCTTCGGCATATTGAGTGCTTCAAAGCAGTAGTGATCCGTTTCTACCTCAGGACCTTCTGCGATCTCAAAGCCCATTCCGAGGAATACTTCCTTGATATCGTTGAGGGTAACTGTGAGAGGGTGAAGCTTGCCGACCTTCTGCTTTGTTCCGGGCATTGTAACATCGAGTGTTTCAGCTTCGAGCTGCTTCTTTGCAAGCTCCGATTTGAGAGCCTGCATACGGTTTGTGATGTTCTCTTCGATATCGGAACGCACCTTGTTCGCAAGCTGTCCGATAACAGGGCGTTCCTCTGCGGAAAGTCCGCCCATCTGCTTTAAAATTCCCGTAAGCTCACCCTTTTTGCCGAGGAATTTTACTCTGAGATTTTCCAGCACATCAAGGCTTTCGCACTTGTCAAGCTCCTCATGCGCAAGACTTCTGATCTTTTCAAGCTGATCTTTCATAAATTTGACCATTCCTTTCCGTGTTCCGCTTTCCTGCGGAAAATTTGCCAACTAAAAAAGCCTGCCCCTCATCGGGACAAGCCATAGCCTGCTTATAACCACCCATTTATATAAGGAACTATCATTCCCCTTGCCTTAACGCAGCATACGTCAATGACTACAAGCGTTTTGTGCGTTCACCATTGCCACTCACGGAGCGAAATTTCAGCTTTGCCGTGTCTGAGGATATCCCAGCCTTGTACCCTCTCTCTTAAAGACACTTTTTTGCAAAGCCTACAACTCTTTAAACGTGTTTATTTACAGATGTTCTTTTTATAATAACGCCGACAAAGAAAATTTACCGTCAGCTCTTTTATTATATATCATTATTTCAAAAATTGCAAGCATTTTTTACTTGAAAATAAATATTTTCTATGTTATAATGTATAAAGAAACTAACTTGAAGCGTTATTTTGTCGTTTTGCGCCATAAAAACGACAGGATAGCATTGTTTTATCGGAAAGGAGCTGCCAAGGATCTGACCTTAGGCATTTTATTTTATGGACGTTTTTGTTGAACAGCTTGTAAAAAAACCTGTGAACGGGAAAACGCTTGCTTTGAAGATACTTATCGTCTTCGGAGTGATAGCCGTTTCCGCATTCTGCCTTTACCTTGCGCTTTTGGGTATAATCCTTGCAATACTTCTCATTTTTGCCGCAATTTACGGCGGATATTACCTTATCACGGGTCTTAATGCCGAGTATGAGTACATCATCACCAACGGCGAGATCGATATCGACAAGATAATCGCACAGCGTAAGAGAAAGCGCCTTATCACCGCCAAGCCGTCCAAGTTTGAAGCCTTCGGAAAGCTTGCCGATGCGCCTGCCGTTTCGGGCATAACCATTGTCGAGGCGAGCGGCATCGCAGACGAGGACGCTGAGGACTATTACATCGACTTTATGCACGATTCGTTCGGAAAGGTAAGACTTGTTTTCACCCCGACCGAACGCACCATTGAAGCCATCACCCCGTTCCTCCCACGCCCCGTCAAGGTCGAATACGAAAGAAAATACAACAGCTGATCTTGCCGAAACGGTGATCGGTATAAGGAGACAGATATATGATAATCGAAGCCTACCATGCTGATATGCCTCACATGAGGGAGCTTGTGAAAAAGCCGAAATTCATTTCGAGAGTGTATTCTCCGCAGGAAATGAAATTCATTATGGAAAAGAATTTCTCCCCGAACATCATGTCCGAAATGTACTGCGCAAAGATCGCTATGAAAAAGGCTATCGGCGCACGTTTCAGAGGATGCAGCATACAGGAGATATCCGTCCTCACCGATTATTCGGGAAATTATTACATAAGCCTTTCGGGCGAAGCAAAGAAACGTCTCATCTCCACCAAAATGAAGATAAACGTTTCCTGCTCCCACTCCAAGACCCTTGCAATGGCAACAGTAATGATCGAGTTCTGATATATACACCAAATTTGAGCCGTGCAGACAGTCTGTGCGGCTTTTTTGCAAAGGAGCGATAAAAATGTACTATGCTACTCCACAGCAGATGAAAGAGATCGAGCGTTACTCCGATGCCCACGGCGTTTCCTACCGTGAGCTTATGGAAAACGCAGGCGCAGCCGCAGCCGAGCTTGTGTGCAGGCTTTCATCAAAGTATGACCTCTCGGGCGGTGTTATGATACTCTGCGGAAAGGGCAACAACGGCGGCGACGGCTTCGTGCTGGCGAAAAACCTTTTCGACATCGGAATGACCGTCTATGTCGTCCTCACGAGCGGCGACCCTGCGACCGAGCTTGCAGGCTATGAATACTGCCAGCTTGGCAGCTGCGGCATAGACGTCCTTGACCTTAACGACAATATCGACAAGGTATTCTCGCTGTTCTCGTCCTGCTCGCTCATCGTTGACGCAGTATACGGCACGGGATTCCACGGCGAGCTTCCGCCCGAGATAAAGGCTTGCTTCAGCTTTGCAAAGCGCTGCAAAAAGCCGATAGTCGCTCTCGACACCCCCTCGGGCGGCAACTGCCTTACGGGCGAAGCGGAAGAGGACGTTTTCAGCTGCGACTATACCATCACATTCGGCTGCATAAAAACGGGTATGCTCTCCGAGCCGCTCCGTTCGCTCTGCGGTGAAATTACCGTTGCCGATATCGGCTTCACCGAGGAATGTTTTGCGTCCGTTCCCTACGTTGCGCAGGAGCTTGACGAAGAATATGTGAAGGCTCTTTTCCCCAAGCGTGCGGAAAACTGCTACAAAAATCAGTTCGGACACCTTTTCAATGTTTCGGGCTGCAAAAAAATGAGCGGTGCGGCGCAGATGTCAACGCTCTCCGCCCTAAGAAGCGGCGTTGGACGTGTTACCCTTGCTTCAACGAACGAAGTCACCGACCGACTTGCTCCGTTCGTTTTTGAAGCAACGTTCCTCCCGCTCGATGCCGCAAAGGACGGCTCAGTCTCTGCCAAGTCGGCAAATGTTCTTATAAATGAGCTGAAAAATGCGACAGCAGTTTCCGTCGGCAGCGGCTTGTCACACACGAAGGATACCGAGGATATCGTCAGAACTGTCATCGAAAATACCGACTGCCCCGTAATTATTGACGCAGACGGCATAAACTGCGTATGTTCCTGCATAGATATTATCAGAAACACAAAGGGCAGGCTTATCCTCACTCCGCATTACGGCGAGCTGAAACGCCTTTACGCCGCAGCTTTCGACACCGACTATCCCGACAGGCTCACAATGGCTGTGAAGCTTGCACTGGAGTTTGATGTTGTCATTGCCGCAAAGGGCGTTCCGACCTATATCGCAGGAAATGACAGACTTTTCATCTGCAAAGCAGGCAACCCGGGTCTTGCAAAGGGCGGCAGCGGCGATGTGCTTACGGGCATTATCGGTGCATTTGCGGCGCAGGGACTTGCTCCATCCGATGCAGCTTCGGCAGGAGTTTTCGTCCACGGAAAAGCAGCTGACCTCGCCCGTGACAGACTTTCCGAGGCAGGAATGCTGCCCCGTGACGTCATAGACGAGCTTCCCTATGTGTTCAAGTCTTGGAACAGATAGGAATACCATTCGCAAAAACAGACCCTCTGTTCCAAAATCGAACGGAGGGTTTTTATTTATGTCATCACAGATCAAGGTCTCAATATTGCTGCTTGTATTTTCTCTTATACTTTTTACAAGCTGTAAATTCTTTAAGGAAAACATTATCCCACGTCAGCCGAAGCTTGACGAAGCCTTCTCCTGCACCTTTGAACTGACAGCGTTCGCCGACGACCGTGACAGCAAAATGACCGTCTCGGGCGATATGACCCGTTACGGCACGGGGATTTGGGAAATGAACATCACCGCCCCTGAAACTATGAAGGGCCTTAACATCAAGTATAACGAGGGCAGCACGACCGCTTCGCTCGGCAGTCTTACTCTCGAAATAGAAAGCGGCAAGCTCAACGAAACCGCAATGTTCAAGCGCATTTTCGACTCGTTCGATCTCTGCGCCGCACTGCCCGATATGGAGCTTTCCGACAATGGTGAAGCTGCTGTTTTCAACGGAGAGGACTTCGCCTTAGCCTTTGACAAGGAAACGCTCTCACCTATCCAACTCACATTCTCCGATGGTCTGACCGTGGATATTTCGTCCTTCTGCGGACTCACCGAGCAGACTCTCGAAACACCGTCCGAGACAACTGCACTGTCTGATACCGCACCGACTGACTAATAATAAAAAATGCACACAACTCTTTCCGAATTGTGTGCATTGATTTTTTAATTTTAATACTGCGAAACGTAATCCGAAGGATCAAGGTAATAACCGTTTGAACGAACCTCAAAATGGAGGTGGTTGCCTGTTGCATATCCTGTCGAACCAACATATCCGAGGAGCTGACCCTTTACAACGTAATCGCCGTAGCTGATAGCGATGCTGCTCATGTGAGCGTACATTGTAACGTTGCCGTCGTCGTTTGCTACCATTACGCTGTTGCCGTAGCCGTCATACTTGTTTGCGGCTCTTGTAACAGTACCGGAAGCTGCTGCATAGATCGGTGTGCCGTAAGGAGCTGCGATATCGAGACCCTTATGACCTCTGCCGTCGCCCATATAAGCGGAGATGTAACCGCCGTCAACAGGCCAGAAGTAATCGCCCGAACCGCCGCTGCCTGTGCTTACTGCGGTGGTGGTAGGTCTTGTTCCCACTCTTACTTCCTTTGTAACAGGTTCGGAGAGAACAACACGGCTCTGCTCATTTCTCGAGATCACCATACCGTTCTTGTATGTAACGAGTGCTGTAACCTCTGCTTCGCCCTCAACGCCTGCAACATCGACTTTTTCTTCGCCCTTGTAAAGATCCTCGTCCTCTGTTCTGACGATCTCATAATCGATAGGAACAGTATAGGTCTCACTCTTTGTAACAAGCGTCTGGAGGTAAGGGACCTCAGCGGAAAGTGTGATAACTGCGCCGACAGGACAATAGGAAGTGATGTCGTCGATCTCATCGCCCTCATATACCGCAGGACAAGCAAGAAGCTCATCGAGCGAGATACCATTGTGCGATGCTATATTCCACGGATTATCACCGTTCTGAACTTCGTAATAAACAGGCTCTGCTGCGATGGAAGCGAGCTTGTCGATAACAGACTGCTGTGAAACGATCTCGGTCGGATAAACGAACTGTTCGTATGTATATTCCACCGACTTGTCAAAACCTACGGAAACAACATCGGGGTCGTTCATATAAGGCTCTTTTATCGATTCGATGTAAGCTTCGATCTCGTCCGTTGCTTCAACAGCGGCATAGAAGCTTCCGTTTATCATTACGGAGTAAGCTCTGACCTTGCCGTCAAGCTCATCGGAGGAAAGTGCCGAAACAGCTTCCTCGGCTTCGGCTTCAAGTGAAGCAGGTTCTGCCTGCTGTTCCCCGGTCTGATCTTCCGCAGGAAGTGTGATATCGAGCTGTTCCTGCATCTTTTCGATAAGCTCCATCTCATCGATGACCTCGTCCATAGAGTTGAGAGGCTTGATAGAGAGGTTCGTGCTTACGAGTGCTGTATCATCTGTCGAATAGTAAACAGCCTTGTCGGAAATGGACTGCTGCGCATCCGTAACGACCGATTCGGCGGAAACTACACCGAGCTCTGTTCCGTTGTATTCGACCGCAATTCCGTAGCTTGTTGAAGCCGTGCTGCCGACAACTGCAATGAGCAGTGCAACCGATGCAGCCGGGAAAACATAGTTTACAGCGGTCTTGAAAGCGTTTTTCCCGCTCTTGGCAGTCTGAACGGCATTCAAAGCCATCGTCTTTACCGCCGAAGCGAAGCCGTTTTCCTTAACGCTTTCCGCAAATCCTCTGAAGCCGCCGCTCACCTTTGCTGCGGTGTTTGCCGAAGCCTCCGCAATTCTGCGTATCGTTGACTTCACAGCATTTGCTGCCTTGTGATGTGCAGGCTTTATAGCCTTTCTTATGCGGTCTGCAATGTACGCAATGTACTGTGCAGCCTTTGACGCACCGTATGAAAAAGTATATGCAATGAGCGCACCCGTGTTTATAACAGTACCCTCGAGCTTTTCTATCTTATTCTTGCTCTCGCTCATAGAAACCGGCGGCACGAAGTCAACGCAGTTATTCTGCTTGCCGTTTTCACCGTTTCTGCTTTTCATCGGAACATCTCCTTTCCATTATCGGTCGCCGACCGAATTTTTATATATCAGATAATGTAGTTTCAAGTACATCGTTGGTCGAATTAGTTACAATTCAGTTACACCAATACTAATTATACGATTTTTTCCGAGAATTTCAAGGGTAATCGAAAAATAGTAACAATTATTCTGCTTTTTAAACAGTTTATTTCCGCTTTCTTTGTGCATTTTAGGCAAAACAACCGACTAAAATCGTTTTCGGAAAGGTCATTTTTCGTTTACAAAGCTCAAAAGCTTACTATTTTTGGAATAATTTTTCCGTGTAAGAACGTTTTCAGAAATTTTCCGCAAATCTCTGCAAAATGTATAAAAAACGTTTGAAACAACGCAGCTGCGCCGCTTCTCAAAAAAGTTACAGAACGGTTACAATTGTAACTTTTTTATCGTTTCAGCAGGTCAAGCATATCCTCTCTCAGCGGTGCGGAAAGGGTCAGCCCTTCGCCCGAAACGGGCAGCAGAAGCTCCAGCTCACCGCAGTGGAGAGCCTGATGCGCTATGTCGGAGATATCTCCGCCGTACATATCATCGCCTGCAAGAGGGTGTCCGATATGTGCAAAATGCACCCTTATCTGGTGCGTTCTTCCTGTTTCAAGCTTGATGCGGACAAGCGTGTATTTTTCATTTCCGTCAAGGACTGTGTAGTTCGTAACAGCTCTCTGCCCGTCGGAACGGACTTCCCTCGTTATCACCGAGCCGTCGCACCTGCCTATCGGAGCATCTATCCTTCCGCTGCCCGTGAGTTTTCCGCAGACTACGGCGAAATATGTTTTCTCTATCGCACCCGAAAGCCTCGCCGCCGAGAATGAATTTTTAGCCACGGCGCAAAGCCCCGATGTGTCCTTGTCGAGACGGTTTATCGGGCGGAAGGTCATATCCCCGTGCTGTGCGGCGAAAAGATTGCCGAGCGTGTCATACCTATGCCGATGCGATGGATGAACGGGCATATTGACAGGCTTATTGTAAACTATAACATCATCATCCTCGTAGACGATCGGCGCAAAGAGGTCGGGATTTTTGTCAAGCGGCTCACCGCTCTGCATATCGAGTGCGGCAACATCGCCCGTGTGAACGATATCGACCGTCCGTGCAGGCTCACCGTTGAGCGTTATCCCGCCGCTTATCCTTTTAAGCTTTGTAACAAGACGTCGGGAAGCTCCGCTTTTGCGCAGGAACTCCCCGACATTCTTTCCATCGTCATCTTTTGTGACGGTAAATTCTATTTTTCTGTTATTTTCAGACAAGAACTTTCTCCTTAGAACTCTCGGAAGCCCGGCTCTGCTGTGCCTCCGAACAATAATCGTCAAAAATCTCCGCAGCAGCAGCCGCAAAAGTCATTTTTGTATACGGTATAACGAAAATGAGCGGAAAGATCGCAAGGCAGCTCACCCAAAGCGGCGCAAGCGAAAATACGAGCCTTACAATGCCCACTCTGCTTCCCCTTGCGACCCTCACGCTTTCGGAAAGTATCTCCTTGGGCGATTTTTCGGGGTCGGAGGCGTAAAGATACGGCACGAAAATATATCTAAGATGATAGATTATGTATATGAAAACGAGCAGCGCACCCACTATCGCAAGTATCGCAAGACTCGCCGCAGCCGCCGATGGTTCACGGTCGATAAGCCACATAAAATGCCATGTCATAAGCACGATGAACGCCGTCGGGAAAACAGCTACCATGACTCTCCTTGCCATTACCATAAATTCGAGCGCAAGCGTTCCCTTGATGTGCTTTCTGTGCATATAGCAGCTGAAAAAGCCTGCCCCGGGGATAGTCGTTGAATGAGCCTGCTGAAAATAAAACCACGCTGTTCCGTATTTCAGCGGGATAAGCGCAACATATACAAGAAAAAGATATATCAGTGCCGCCGCTGCGATGCCCCGACCTCCGCTGCCGATATTTCCGACGCCGAAGCTCAGGACGCCTGCCCTGAAAAGCAGTTCCACCGCTATCAGAAAAACGAGCGCAGCCATAGTCAGAACAGCCGTTACGATAAAAACCTCGCCGACGCATTCACCCCAGCAGCATTTGAGCCGTTCAGCCGCAAACCGCCTGTACCGCTCATTATCAAAGCTTTTCATAGCCCGATTCTCCTTAGTATTCGTTGTAATCTGCAGCGTTCCCGAACGGTACTTTTCCGATTATCTCGAACACGCCGCCGTTCTGCCACAGCATCGCCGAAACATTCACCATATAACCCTCGCCCGGATCACAGGCAAAGTCCATCGGCTTCATCTTCGGCAGACCGAAGCAGGACATAAGGTTCATCAGTATTCCCGAATGTGTTACAACTCCCGCTTCGTGTATATTTTCCTTCATCATATCCATTATAATAAGGTTAAGTCCCGAAAGGCTGCGGTTTATCATATTGCGCAGGCTCTCACCGTTCGGCGGAGGATTGTCAAGACCGCCCTTTATCCACTTGTGATAGCTGTCCAGCTCAAGCAGATCCTTCAGCTCGATGCCCTCGAAAACGCCGAAGTCCATCTCGGTCATTTCGTCGCATATCACGATCTCACGGTCGGGGAAAATTATCTCCGCCGTCTGAAGCGCACGGGTAAGGGGGCTTGAATATACCCTGTTCACCTTCGGATAAGCATAGACCTTTGCCTTTTCTTCAAGGTCAGCCCTGCCCCTGTCGGAAAGCGGCCAGTCGGACTTTCCTATATATATTCCTTTTTCATTCGCCTCGGTCATGCCGTTGCGTATAAATGTTATTTTATATCCGTTCATAGTATTCTTCCCTGCAATTTTTTCTTATTAATATAGTATATATTACATGATGTTTTTTGTCAATACAAGCCTTGCAGCAGTATAGTTTATACAAACAAAATTTACATTTTATCCATTTATTTGTAAGGCTGCATCATTTCAACATCTTGACAGAATTTTTCAAATATGGCACAATATCTTGTATTATGCCGATTTTGCGTATGAAACGCCTGTTTTACCATTATGTAACTTCAACAAAAAACAATTATAACCTTTATCGAGTTTTTTCCACAAACCCCCTTTACAAAATGTACGTTATAAGATATAATTTACAGTACGTAATTGTCGGCAAACAGAGAAAAATAGATATAAAAGATGATTATGAGAACGATCGGGAGGTGACAAGATGAATTCCGACTTTCCAAGAATTATTACCCTCTTAAGGAAAGAACGAGGCATCAGTCAGAAAAACGCAGCGGCGGATCTTGGTATTTCGCAGGCGCTGCTTTCACATTATGAAAAAGGTATCCGTGAATGCGGTCTTGAATTTCTTGTCAAGGCAGCGGACTATTATAACGTTTCCTGCGACTATCTGCTCGGACGCTCGCCCGAACCTGCGGGAAAGACCATTTCCTACGAAGATATCCCCGAACAGGATTCCAATTCGGGCAAGATCGCAGCAGGCGGCAGTATGATGGCAGCGTTCAACAGAAAGCTCATCGTCAATTCGCTCAACGTGCTTTTTTCACTTATACAGAAAACGGGCAGCAATACCATAATGAAAGCCGTATCTTCATACATGATGCTCGCAGTGTATAAAATGTTTCGTATAGTCTATTCATCGAATGCGAAGAATGACCAAAGATTCTTTACTATCCCCGAAATAGCAGCCTCGGGTTCGGCATCGGCGGCAATGGCAATGTGCGAAGCGGAGGCCTCCGCAGCTGCAAAGGGCGTAACATTCGGCGAAAATGATATCGCACTCGAAAGCGACAGCAATATCATCACAGCTTCGACATTATCGGAAGAATACGCAGGCTCGGCATCTTCGCTCCTCAATGTAG
This sequence comes from uncultured Oscillospiraceae bacterium, assembly GCA_934465295.1. Classification (GTDB taxonomy): domain Bacteria; phylum Bacillota; class Clostridia; order Oscillospirales; family Ruminococcaceae; genus UMGS363. The sequence continues at coordinate 474 of CAKSKU010000024.1, read as the reverse complement.
TAAAGAACAGCGAGGCAAGAATAAAAATAATCAGCGACAGCACGAAGTAAACATCGGTCGCAGCGATGCGAAGCCAAGCAGCTGGTCGAGCTGAGCACAGCTCGTCAGGTGTCCAGAGGGCGGAAGCCCTTTGGTCGCTCTCCGCAGAGAGCGAAATTTCTTAAACTGACAGTTAATGCATTGCCGCAATAGCGAAATCATCATCAAATAAAAAGGCGCAATTCACACGAAAAAAGGTAAAACGAACTATGAGAAATCAGTTTCGTAAACCTAAATAATGTGAATTGCGCCAATTTGTTTTCCTAAACCAAACTATCCTCGGCATAAAATGCGCAGAGCGAAGCGATAAGCATTTTATGCCGACGTCGTTTGAACGGCGGTGGGATATGAACGGGAGACGACATTTTAACGTAGGGTCGGATTCCATATCCGACCGTTTTCACGCACAACGGGATAAAACATAGGCTGCGACCC
>CAKSKU010000023.1 GCA_934465295.1 uncultured Oscillospiraceae bacterium | reverse complement strand
AGAAACGTTTTGCGAATAAAATTCCTGCATTATATTTTTTTGTGAGAAAGTGTCACCTATCATTGACAATTGAACAATTTTTTTAAAATTCACAAAAATAGTGCATTTTCCAAAAAAGAAAGGAGCGTCCCTTTCGGAACGCTCCCGTTTATAGGTTTACTTTACAGAACCCTGCGGAGTACCGATATATGCTGATGCACCGCTGATAGCAGCGTTGATCTTTGTCTGGAAATCGGTGTCCTTTGGATTGTAGAGGATATACACGTCAGTCGGCACTCCGTCGATCTGGAGTGTGAGCTGGTAAATTGCCTCAACATCGGAATTCTTGATCGTCGGCTTGTCGGAGTATACAACATAGTAGCTGAAATATCCAACGTCCTTGCGAACGATATCATTTCTCTTTACATAGTTGCAGCCTACGGAAGGAACAGCCATATAACGATTCTCATTTGTTCCCTTTACCCACTGGATGACCTTATAGCTGATAGGATCTACGCTTGGGATAGTGCTGTAAACTGTATAAGCAACAGTGCTGACATTTGTGTTCATATCCTTTGTCTTGATATCATTTGCCTTTGTTTCGTCATATCCGAAAGGAACGAGCATATATCTTGCGGAGTTTTCGACCTTGCCTGTTGTTGCGTTGGTCTTGGAGATAGTCCAGGAGAGTATCTCGTCAGCAAAAGTCTGGGTCGACGGATTTTCTGTATAAACGGTGTAGTAATCATAAACGCCCGAATATTTTGCAAATACCGTGTCAACGAATGCGCTGTCGTAGCCGTAAGGAGCGAGAACAAATCTCGACTGAGTTGTTCCGTTGAATACAACATTCTTAGGAATTACCTGATCGTTTGCGAGCTTCTTCTGAGGAGTTGTATCGTAAACGAGGTTGTAGCTGTAGGAGTTAAGTGCCTTTGCGGCAACGGAGTTTGCGTAAGCAGGGTCATATCCGTAAGGAACAAGCATATAGTAAGCTGTTGTTCCGTTCTGGAAGGCAATGACTGTATCTGTCTGGAGTATCTTTGTTGTCGGCTTGACTGTGAGGAGCTTATAATACTGTGTATCTGCCGTTACGGTAACGGGGATAGTAACGGAAAGCCTGCTGTCGGTGGTCGAGTAGACCTTGATAGTGCCTGTTTCCGAACTGTAACCGTAAACTGTAACAACGAGTGCCTTTCTTGAAGTGTCGGTCGTTGTTCTTACACCGAAGCCGAATACGCTTGAGGAAGTGACCTTAAGGCCGGAAAGAACGCTTGCGGAGGAAGCATAGACTGTGAACGACTGCGAGCTGCCCTCTGCAACGCTTACGGAAGAAACGCTTGACTGGATATTTCCGCTTACGGTCGTATTGTCATTGCCGCCTGTTCCATCATCGATGATATCATCATCATCGTCGTCTTCGCCGATAACGTCAACATCGATGTACTTATAAACCGAATTGGGGTAATTCTTTGCATAGACCTTAACTCTTGCAGAGCCTGCACCCACAGCCTTGAGTGTGAGGTTGATGTAGTTTCCGCTGAACTTTGCGCCCGACCATGAAGCCTTTACTACCGATTTATCGGAGGAGCTTACGGAGATGCTGTGCGTTCCGAGAGCCTTGATGCGCACCTTTGTTGTATCGCCGGGTTCAAGCTCAACGCTGCTCTGTCCGACAGCGATCTTGCCTGCAACGACTTTTACCTTGCATTTGAGCGTAGAGGAATTCACCTTTGCGTAGATGTAGGTCGAGCCGACCTTTTTGCCGACTACCTTACCCTTGCTTGAAACGGTGGCAACGTTCTTATTGCCCGTTGTCCATGTGACCTTGCTTGTTGTACCGCTTACGGAAAGTGTTGTCGAATAGCCCTTTGTGAGCGATATCGACGACTTATTGAGCTTTACCGATGCTGCGGACGCAGGAACAACTGCGACCGTAACGATCATCATAAGAGCAAGGAGAGTGCTAAGGAATGATTTAAAAAAGTTTTTACTCATGATCCATACCTCCTGTGTTGTTTTATTGTGGGATCTTACTTTAAGTCTATTTTACCATCGGAGATAATAAAAGTCAATTAAAAAGGAAATACAATAAAATTACAATACGGTAACATTATCACCATACTCTTTTCCAGGTTTTTATTTTGTATTTTTCCGTATAGGCGTTCCAGACTTCACCGAGCTTAAGCTCGTCAAGGCTGCTTTCGGTGAGGACATACCTCATTTCCTTTTTACCAGTAACGCCTATCTCACATTCAAACATAAGTCCGTTGTCGCCGTACTTTGCAGCCGCAGGCTTTGTCGCATATACCTTATAATAGTCATATACGCCGAAATACTGTCCGAATGCGGAGTTTGTATAAGCTTCGTCATATTCCTTTTCCACGATGAGATATCTTGTCACCTTTTTGCCGTTGTATTTTTCGTTCTTTGAAAGAATAACATCGGTCGGATCGATCTTTTTCGGTCTCTTTTCATAGACAGTCCAGTATTCGTATTTTCCGGCTTTCTGAGAAAGTAGCGTTGCCGCATGCGCAATGTCGCCGTCCTTGGGCTCAAGGATATAGTATTTTGTGCTGCCGTTGGTGATGGAATAGATCACATCTGACGAGGTGCGCTTGTTCGGCTCTCTGTTCCATACAACAACGTCATAGGTATTGTTTGTTACCGTTACGGGGATAAAGATATCCGTTTTCCCGTCATTTTTGTCAAAAATGCGGAGATTTCCATCGCCCTCGGCATTGCCGTTGATCGTTACCTCGGCAGAGCCTTTGTCGTAGTTGAACTTAGTCTCAACATCGAATCGGTGAACCGCCGTAGAAACGATCGTAAGCTTTTTCAGTATCTTGGAGGAAGCCTTTATCGTCACCTTTGTGCTGAGGTTCTCATTTACCTCAACGGAATCGGCGGAAACGGTTATTCCCGAAACAGTGACCTTTTGCACGGGCTTTCCCTTGCCGACCTTGATCTCAACATATTTATATATGCTCTTTTCATAGCCCTTTGCATATATTTTCAGCTTTGTTGTTCCGTCAGCTATGCCCTTGACAGTAACAGTTGTATAGTCGCCGTTAAAGCTGCCCGAAAGCTCTGCCTTTGCAACGGAGGTATCGGAGTTTTTTACAGCAATATCATGTATTCCCATTGCCTTTACCGATATCGTGTCGGTTTTGCCGACCTCAACGGAGAGCTTGTTTGCGTCTGTGGAAATGCTGCCTGCCTTTACAGTCACCTCGCATTTCAGTACGCTTTCCCCGAATGAAGCGCTGACAGTCGTTGTTCCGACCTTTTTGCCCGTTACCTTTCCCCTCTTGGAGACCTCTGCTATCGAAGCGTCATCGGACTTCCATGTCACCTTTTTACTTGTTCCGCTCACGCTGAGGGTCACGGTCTGATCCTTCACTATTGAGACGGAGCTTTTATTCAGCGAAGCTTTTGCAGCCGATGACGGTATCACAGCCAGCGACAGCACCATTATCAGCGCCATAAATATGCTGAAAAACGTCCTTGAAAAACCTTTTCTCATAAAATTTCCTCCTGTTCATTAAGTTTTATACAAAACATCATTTAAAATTCAGAAAAAATCAAGCCGACAATCTTGCAGCTGTTGAAAACAGGTTTATATTCGATTTCGGTGCAGATTTTTTCCTTCATTTTATTGGTGTTTAGTATTACTCTGCATATACAAACATCTGCACCCGTTTTTCCGATGCCGTAAAGCATTTTCTTCCGTCGGGACGTGCGTGGCTGAACGTGCTGACGATCTCACCTGCTCTTACTTCTGCTGCGGAGCAGAGCGTTTCATCAAGCACAAACGGAGAAACTCCTGCCTTTTCACGCTTGATATTGCAGTAGTAAAGCACCTCTTCGGCATAGCTCATACCATTCTCAGTGCTGCCGCTGTCGTCGCTTATTTCACCATCTGTAAATTCATCGTCATTTACATTTGTACTTGTGCCTTCAACATATACGCCGATGTAATCATACAACGATTTAGAATATTTTGCGGAGTATACCTTTGCAGTAGTCTCGCCTGCGCCGACGCCCGTTATTTTCAGCTTGATGATATTTTCGTCCCCATTTTGAACCCTTGAAGCTCGCCGCTGAGAACCATTTTACGGTACTGCCTTGAGCATCGTCGAACTGCCCGTGATAAGCGTTACCGAATTCTTATTGAGCTTGACCGAAGCTGCCGATGACGGTATTATCACTGCCGAAACAGCTATCATAAGTGCAAACATAAGCGGACTGAACATTTTGATGAATTTTTTCAATATCCTGCCCCCACATATCAGATTTTGCACCGCTTTTTCGGTGCTTTTCAACATTTCTTTATTACCGTTTATTATACCATTTGTGAATAATAATGTCAAGCAGACGGAACGATTTTAAGTGCGATATTTTTTTCACAAATTCGCTTTGACGTATTGAAGTTTCGCTAAAAATATGATATAATTATTATAAATTTTTAATTGGAGGAATTAATATGCAGCTGCTGAACGAACTGAAAAAAATCGGCTTAAAAAGGTTTCTCGGTCTGACCGCCGCAGGAATTATAAACGCCATCGGAATAACTATGTTCCTTGCCCCCGTCAACCTCTACGACAGCGGTATTTCGGGCACATCTATACTCCTTTCAAGCATAACACCGCTTTCGCTCTCGTTTTTCCTGCTCGTTCTCAATATCCCGCTTTTTCTCTACGGCGTAAAAAAGCAGGGCATCGCTTTCACTGCGTCTGCGATCTATGCCGTTACGATCTACTCGCTTTCCGCATGGCTCATAACGGACATTCTCCCCATTGATGTGAGCTTTGTCTCGCCGCTCGCAGGCTCTGACCTGCTCCTCTGCTCGCTTTTCGGCGGACTTATCTCGGGCATCGGCAGCGGTCTTGCGATACGATTCGGCGGAGCTATGGACGGTATCGAGATAATGGCTGTCATCTTCGCAAAAAGAATTGGCATCACGGTAGGCACCTTCGTTATGGGATATAATGTCATTCTGTACATAATCTGCGGAATTATCCTCAAAAGCTGGATACTGCCGCTCTACTCGGTCGTTGCATATACAGCCGCACTCAAAGCCGTTGACTTCATCGTTGAAGGTATCGACCGCTCAAAATCGGCATTCGTCATCACGGATAAAGCCGAGGAGGTCAGCAAGGCTCTCTCCGAGGAATTCGGCTGCGGAATAACGCTCATCGGCGCACAGGGCTACTACTCAAAATTGCCCAAGACCGTGCTTTATATCGTTGTAAACCGCTTCCAGATAACACGAATGAGAACCATCGTCCAGAACTGCGACCCGACCGCTTATGTGACCATTTCCGAGGTTGCGGACGTGTTCAAATTCAACACCGCAAAGCCCGAATAAACACAAATATGCCATAAAAGGGAGCTGTTTTAAGCAGCTCCCTTTTTTAATATAAGACCTCAGAGGGCTTGCCTTCACACTATTTTACCGCTTTCCTTTATCTCGCCCGAACGGTACGCCGCAAGCAGCTCACGAAGATCGCTTATCTGTTCAAGCAGCTCCTTGCCCTTGTCCGTATCGGAGATATTCGCACGGCGGTCAAGCTTTTCCACAAGGTGTATCGTCGGTGTATGCTCGCTCTCTCCTGCCACGAACGGCTTATGCTCGGCAAGGTTAAGGCTGTGCGAATCGTAGATGAGCGTGTAGCCGGCGATACCCGTTGCTTTCTGATATGCTTTCGAGATGCCGCCGTCGATCACGAACAGCCTACCATCTGCACGGACGGGACTTTCGCCGTTCTTGATCTTGACGGGAACGTGACCGTTTATGATATGACCGTGCAGAGGGTCAAGTCCGAACATTGCAAGTATCTGTCCGCAGACGTCCGCCTGCTCGGAGAAGTGGTAATAATCATTATAATTCTCTTTCCAAAGCTCCTTATCATCGATGAAATAACGCTCGAAGAACGCCATTTTGTCCTTGCCGTAGAGCGGCGAGCAGGGTCCGCACCAGAGATACCAAAGATAGTCTGCGGCGTAGTCCTTTTCCTCGCCCTCCTGCAAAAAGTACGCTTTGTTCGCCGTCTCGTCAAGCTTATCGAGCATTTCCCTGCCCGAATACTGCCTGCCCTCGATATTTATGCTTTGCAGTTCGCCGTCCTTGTCAAGCGGTATGCAGCCGTGGAAAAGCAGGTTTCCGTTTATCGTTTTATACATCGAGCCTTTGGAATAGAGAAAACGGATATGCCTGTTCAGGCGGTCGCTGTGCATAAACGAATACGCAAGAACGGTCATAAGCTCATTTTCCTCATCGGTGAGTTCAAGCGGACGCTCGGGGTAAACTGTCGGGAAATTCGTATCGAGCAGCTTGTACTTCTTTCCGCCTATCTCAACGGTATTATCGGTAAAATCAGCATGAGCGAAAACGCTGTGTTCAGCCATACCCCATTCGGGGTGACGTTCGATGAGCTGACCCTCGAGTTTTAGCTGAATGATCGTTATCGCCTTGTGCATCTTCGCAACAAGCCCCGTATCAACGGGATCATAGATGTTGTCATCAAGCGTTTGCGGTGCGAAAAGTGCGCAGTCGTCATCCTTGTAGGTCTCGCCCGCAAAAACGGCAAGCGCACGGAGGTTCAGACCGTAGCCGTCCTCCAGCACATCGAAGTTGTTGTAGCGCATCGATATCCTTATAACGTTTGCGATAAGCGCCCAGTTGCCCGAAGCTGCACCCATCCACGAAATGTCGTGATTTCCCCACTGGATATCAACATCGTGTATCTTCATCAGCTCGTCCATGATTATATCCGCGCGAGCGCCCCTGTCGTAGATATCGCCGATTATATGTAAATTGTCTATCGCAAGCGACTGGATAAGCTCGCATATCGATTTGATAAAACGGTCGGCTATCTCAGTATCGAGGATAGTTTTGATTATTTCATCATAATAATATTCCTTCACAACATCGTCCGTAACGTTGAGAAGCTCGTCAAGGATATAGACCATATCCTTTGGTGTGCGCTTGCGAACTCTTGAACGTGTGTACTTCGCCGAGACCGCTTCGCAGACGAGAATGAGCCGATATATCGTTATTCTGTACCATTCATCGGTGAGCTTTCCCTGATGATAAAGTTCCTTTAGTTTTTTATCGGGGTAATAAATGAGGAACGCAAGCTCCTCACGCTCCGCCGAGGCTACGGTCTTTCCGAGTGTTATATCGATCTTGTTTTTTATCATTCCCGATGCGCTTTTGAGCATATGCAGGAACGCTTCATATTCGCCGTGGATATCGCTGAAAAAATACTCCGTTCCCTTTGGAAGACTGCGTATCGCCGAAAGGTTAACTATCTCGCTGACAGCACTGTCGATAGTCGGGAACTTTTTTGCAAGCAGGGTAAGATATTTTTTGTCCATTTTTTAAAATTCCTTATGTAACACCAATACCGCACAAGGCAATTCGCTTTGTACGGTGTTGGAAAATTTATAAAATTACTTTGAAAGGTCGCATTTTCTTACTGCGTCCCTTACCTTTAATACGAAGGTCGGCGAAACGGAAAGCTCGTCGATTCCCATTCGCAGGAACGTTTCGGTAAGGCTCGTGTCAGCCGCAAGCTCTCCGCAAATGCCTATCCAAGCGCCGTGCTTGTGAGCGTTTTCAGCCGACATTTCGATAAGGCGTAGAATAGCTTCGTGGTGAGTGTCGATGAACTGCTCAATATTGGCGTTCTGACGGTCGCAGGCGAGAGTATACTGCGTGAGGTCGTTCGTGCCGACGCTGAAAAAGTCCACCATCGGCGCAAGCCTGTCGCTTATTAACGCAGCCGCAGGGGTCTCTATCATAATACCAAGCTCCACATTGTCGGAGACCTCAACACCCTCCGCTCTGAGCTGTTCCCTGACTTCGCTGCACATTGCAAGTATCTTTTCGACCTCAGAAACGCTCGTTATCATCGGGAACATTATGCCGAGATTGCCGTAAGCCGATGCTCTGTAAAGCGCACGGAGCTGTGTTCTGAAAATTTCGGGTCGTGTAAGACAAATTCTTATTGCACGGTAGCCGAGCGCAGGATTTTCTTCCTTTTCCAGTCCGAAATAATCGACCTGCTTGTCTGCGCCGATGTCAAGAGTTCGGATTATGACCTTTTTGCCTGCCATGCTTTCAAGAACACGCTTGTAAGCGGCGAACTGCTGCTCCTCGGTCGGGTAATCGCTGCTTTCGAGATAGAGAAATTCGCTTCGGAACAAGCCTATTCCGCCTGCATCATTCGCAAGTACTGCACCGATGTTGTCAACGCTGCCGATGTTGGCGTAAATGTTGATCTTTCTGCCGTCAAGCGTAACATTTTCCTTGCCTTTGAGTTCCTGTAAGAGATGCTTTTTCTCTTCGTCCTCTTTGCGCTTCTTTTCGAGCTTTGCAACGGTCTCCTCATCGGGGTCAATGAAAATTTCGCCAGTGTAGCCGTCAACAGCGGCAAAAACTCCGCTCTTTACAGTGTTAAGAAGCTCCGTTCCCACGCCTATTACAGCAGGGATATTCATATTTCTTGCAAGGATAGCCGTGTGCGAATTGGACGAGCCGAAAGCCGTCACGAATGCGAGAACTTTGTCCTTGTCGAGCTGAACGGTTTCGCTCGGTGCGAGGTCGTCAGCGCAGATTATGACCTTTTCATCGGAAACAGCGTCCGAACCGCCCTCATCGGAAAGACAGCTTATGATACGGTTGGAAATATCCTTGACATCAGCCGAACGAGCCTGCATATAAGCATCGTCCATCGAAGCGAACATTTCCGAGAAGTTGTCTGCCGTTACTGCGACCGCATATTCGGCATTGACGGACTGCGTTTCAATAATGCTTGCGATAGACTCGTTGTAGTCCTCGTCCTCTATCATCATCTGATGTATCTCAAAGATCTGCGCATTGGCTTCGCCGACCTCTTTGAGCGCCTTTTCGTAAATCGTGCGGAGCTGCTCTGTGGCTTTTTCCTTTGCCTTTTCAAGCCTTGCCTTTTCCGCTTCAATATCTTCGATGTGAGTTCTCTTGACCGATGCTTCTCTGCGAGTAAAAACGGAAATACGTCCGAGTGCGATAGCACCGTAAACTCCCTTGCCCTTTAAAGTTGTCATAGATAAGCTCCTCCCGTTGGAGCATCGGACAGCACTCACCGTCCGATGCTTTTGTGTCAATTTTATTCGCCGAAACCGTCCTCGAACATCTTTACGAATTCATCAAGTACAGCCTGCTCATTGCCGCCCGAAACGGTCAGTTCAACGTCTGTGCCTTTTTTGATGCCTGCTGCCATTATCTGCATTACAGCCTTTGCCTTGATCTCCTTGCCGTTGGCTTTCATAACGACCTCGCTGTCAGGGTGTTCCTTTGCTGCCTTTGCGATCATTCCTGCGGGACGCATATGCATACCCTCTGCATTTACTACTGTTACAACCTTTGATACCATAGTTATTCTCTCCTTATAAAATTTTTTTTATTCTTGAATGAATTGCTTGTTTTGAAAATTTACTTTGCGATCTTCTTTTTGAAAAGTCCGAGAAGAAGCATACCGATAACAGAACCTACAACGAGTGATACAAGATACATTACAGGGTTTCCGACTACGGGGAATACGAAGATGCCACCGTGAGGTGCTCGAAGTGTGCAGCCGAATGCCATTGAAAGTCCTCCTGCCGCTGCCGCTCCGATGAAGCAGGCAGGGATAACTCTTGCAGGATCGGCAGCCGCATAAGGAATTGCACCCTCTGTGACGAAGCTGAGTCCCATAATGTAGTTTACAGGTCCGTTCTTGCGCTCGTCCTCTGTAAATCTGTCCTTGAAGAATGTCGTTGCGAGTGCGATAGCAATTGGAGGGACCATACCGCCGATCATTACAGCCGCCATAATGTCATAGTTGCCCGATGCGATAGCCGCCGTGCCGAATACATAAGCCGCCTTGTTGAACGGGCCGCCCATATCTATCGACATCATTCCGCCGAGTACGCAGCCGAGGAGGATCTTGCTCGAATTTCCCATATTGGAAAGGAAGTTTGAAAGTCCCTCATTGAGCATACCCATTATCGGGTTGACTGCGCACATCATTATTGCGACCATTGCAAGTCCGCCGAGAGGATAGATGAGAACGGGCTTTATTCCGTTGAGTGCTTTCGGCATTTTATCACAAGCTTTTTCAAGCATAAGCGTGAGGAAACCGCCGATGAAGCCTGCAAGCAAAGCTCCGAGGAAGCCGGAGGGAACGTCACCTGCGGGTGCTGCGAACGTTGCGCCCGAAACAGCCATTGCACCGCCTGCCATACCTACAAGAAGTCCCGGTCTGTCGGCAATGCTCTTGCCGATATAGCCTGCAAGGATAGGTATCATAAAGTTGAATGCGTAACCGCCGATAGTCTTGAACCAGGCAGCAGCCGCAAGGTGCGTACCGAAGCCGCTGTCCTGAGGTGCGCCGCCTATCGAGTCGATGAGGAATGCAAGCGCAATGAAAATACCGCCTGCAACGGTGAACGGGAGCATATTTGATACGCCGTTCATAAGGTGCTTGTAAAGCTTTCTTCCGAAGCTTTCATTTCCCGATGAGGACGAGCTTTCGGACTTTCCGCCCTCGTGATGATATACGGGAACATCGCTGTATTCTATGCGGTTGATAAGCTCCTCGGGTATCTTTATTCCGTCCGATACCTTTGTGATAATAACTCTTTTTCCGTCAAACCGAGCCATTTCGACAGCCTTGTCAGCCGCAACGATAATGCCGTCGCAGTTTGCTATCTCCTCATCGGTGAGGATATTCTTCGCACCGCCTGAGCCGTTCGTTTCGACCTTTATCGAAATGCCAAGCTTCTCCCCTGCCTTTTCGAGAGCCTCGGCAGCCATATATGTGTGCGCAATTCCTGTCGGGCAAGCCGTTACCGCAAGGACTTTGTAGCCGTCAGCCGACTTGACTTCCGCTTTCGGTTCATCGGGGAACTTTTCGTTCTCCATATCGTCAATGACTTTGAGAAATTCGTCCTTGTCCTTTGCGGCAAGAAGCTTCGCACGGAAATCCTCGTCCATAAGGATCGTCATAAGCCTTGAAAGCACTTCAAGGTGAACATCACCGTCATTCGGTGCTGCTATCATAAACAGGAGGTTGGAGAGTTCATCATCGAGCGCCTCATAATCAACGCCCTCGGGAACTGTCATTGCCGCAAGTGACGGCGCTTTTACCGCTTCGCTCTTTGCGTGAGGTATCGCAATGCCCTCGCCGACAGCCGTTGAACCCTTTTCTTCACGGGCAAGAATACCCTTTTTGTATTTGTCCTTATCCGCAATATTTCCGCCCTTTACCTGAAGCTCCACGAGCATATCGATAGCTTCGCTCTTGTTCTTGGGCGAACCGCCGAGCATAATGCTTTCTTTGTTAAGCAGGTCAACTATTCTCATAATAAGTCCTCCTCATCAATTTTATGTCAACGACTAAAGCGTTTTAAGAAGTTCATCTATCTTTGCTTTTTCGGCAAGTCCGTCCGAGAAAGCTGTCGCACCGCCTGCCGCAGTTCCAAGCTTCAGAGCGTATTCGTAATCGCCCTTGAGTGAGCCTGCCGTAAAGCCTGCGACCATTGAATCGCCTGCGCCAACGGAGTTTTTTACCGTTCCTTTGCATACTCCGCAGCGGTGCATTTTTCCGTATTCATCAATGAGCATCGCACCGTCGCCTGCCATTGAGATAAGCACATTCACCGCACCCATTTCCTGCAGTTTCCGAGCGTACTTTTCAATTTCTTCGTCCGTTTTAAGCTCAGCTCCGAACATTTCGCCAAGCTCGTGATTGTTCGGCTTTACAAGGAAGGGCTTGTATTTCAGCACGTTGAGGAGCAAGTCCTTAGTCGCATCGACCACGGTTTTGATGTTCCTGCCCGAGAGCCTTCCGAGAATTTTCTCATAGATATCGGACGGGAGCGAGGACGGTATGCTTCCTGCGAGGATAAGCGTGTCGCCGTCCGAAAGCTTGTCCAGCTTTGCAAAAAGAGCGTTGATAGCGGCTTCGTCAATGTCAGGGCCCTGACCGTTGAGTTCGGTCTCCTCGGTCGATTTTATTTTCACATTTATTCGTGAATTTCCGTTTTTAAGGCGAACGAAATCCGCATCGATGCCCATTTCGGAAAGTCCGTTTTCTATCGCTTCGCCCGTGAAGCCTGCCGTGAAGCCGAACGCCTTTGAACCGATGCCAAGCTCTCTCAAAACTATCGAAACATTGATGCCCTTTCCGCCGAAGTACATTTCTTCCTTTTCGGAACGGTTCGTTGTGCCGAGCTTCATTTCGCCCGTGTGAACAACATAGTCGATAGCAGGGTTGAAAGTTACTGTATAAACCATGTCACATTACCTCCTTGATATTAGCCTTTGAAAGATATTTTTTATCCTGAAGCTTGTCCGTGATTATGTTCACTCTGCCAAGCTGCGTGAACGTTATTGCCGAAACCTGACCGAATTTGGAGTGGTCTGCAAGAATGTAAACAGTCTGGCTGTTCTGAACTGCCGCCGTCTTTACGCTCGCTTCGTTTCGGTCGGGAGTCGTAACACCCGATGAAAGCGAGATCCCGTTCGCACCGATGAAGCATTTTGTAAAGTTGTAGCTTTGCAGACTGCTGACACATTCCGCTCCGACAATAGCCTCAGTCGTGACCTTTATCTCGCCTGCGGGGATATAGACCTTGAATCCTCTCTGGGCAAGCTTTTTTGCGTGTACGAACGCATTTGTCACGAAAATTACGTTTTTGTCGGGAAGAAAATCTATCATCTTTTCGGTGGTCGTTCCAGCATCGATGAAAACCAGATCGCCGTCATCGACGAGCGAAGCCGCATATCTCGCTATCGCCGTTTTTTCCTCGGTGAAAAGCTTTGATTTTGATTCAACGTCATTTTCCACCATACTGAACGAGCGGTCGTCAGCGGCTATCGCACCGCCGTGTACCTTTTTCAGCAAGCCTTTTTCGTCAAGCTGCGTAAGGTCACGTCTGACAGTCGATTCGGACGCTCCAAGCTGCTCGCAAAGCTCCGTCATTGTGACGCTTCCGCCGCACTTTACCTGCTCCAATATAAAAGCGTGTCTTTCTTCCGTAAGCATTTTCAGCACCTTCTTTTTGAATGCATTTGAACGTTTGTGATTGTTTCTGCTATGATAATAACACAACTCAATTAGAAAATCAATAGTTTTCAGTCAAAAACATTCAAAAAGCTTTATTTTTGTATATTTGTATAAGCATACGCAGATTCATTTGTGTATTATAACAATATATATTGCACAATTCTATATCAAACTATACATTTCGCATATCCGAAACAATATTTTTCCAATACAGAAGCATCATAAACATTCATTTACGTTCAAAAATTGCCTGTCAGAGTTTTTCGACATATACCGCTGCCCAAAACCGCTGACGGACTTTATATTTTGCAGCATCATTGTTTCGGTTGATTTTTATTTTGCTGTGTGATATAATAAAGCTGAACAGGTCAGTAATTCTGTCCGACAAGCCGAAATTCGGGAGATGATATAATGAATAAAGTTAAGCTGACTGCACTTCCCTGTTTATGCGCCGATGTTTTTGATGGCACAGACATTATCAGGGCAGGAGGAGAAGCATTGAATTTTGCCGCTCACGCCTCACGTTTCAAGGATATAGACATTACGCTTCTTGGCATTATCGGAAAAGATAAATATGCGGAAGCGATAATGGATCAGATATCGAAGCTTGATATTGATACCGACCATATACGCATCGATGAAAGATATCCGACCGCCCATAATATGACCTACCTTACAGCAGAGGGCGACAGGTATTATAAAGAAGATTCATGGAACGGAAAAATTCTCGATAACATCGTGCTTAATGATAACGAGATCAAAATATTATCGGACTCCGATGTTGTCTTTGTACATTTCTGGGCTTCGTGTTTTTCGCAGGTAGTCGAGCTGAAAAAGACGCTTGGCTTTAAGCTTGCGGTAGATTTTGATGTGTACAGAGATTTTTCGGATATGGAACGGTTTGCTCCGTATATTGATTTCTTTATGATAAGCGGCTCGGAAGAGCTTCTGCCGAAGTTCAGAGAATTATCGGATAAATACAGCTGCCTTTTCAACGTGTCGCTTGCAGAACACGGAAGCGTTACATACTTTAAAGGACAGGAATACAGAGTGCAGGCTGTGAAGGTCGATGACATAATTGATACAACAGGGTGCGGCGACAGCTATCACGCAGGATTTGTCTGCTCATATATGCTTGAAAATGATATCAAAAAGGCTATGGCTGTCGGCTCAAAACTCGCAGCGGAAGTCTTAAAGCATTACGGTGGATTTTAAGTATATCGCAGATGATAATTTATGCAGGCAGCAATTCCGCCCGATACATCAGATCAAGGGAGCGATGAAAAATGTGCGATCTATTCGTTTTACTTGACGGAAAATCATATCACAACAGAAACGAACTCATTCTGAGTTTAGGTTTGCAGCACTCGGATATCGATGATGAAGAAATATATTCAAAAAGAGAAGATAAAAACGATCTGTTTGCTTGTTTTACCAAAGATATAGATGACTTTATTTCGGAAAAAGATACATCCGCTGTCCCATACAAAATATCGGGAGTATGCCATTTGACTTTTTATCCACCTGATATGACAGAGCAATTGCTATACTCTGTCATTCAATTCAACGATGATTTATTTGTTGTCGGCGATCATAATGATATACTTAATATATGTGACTATAAAAAAATTATCAAAAGAAAGAAAACATACCCTTATACATAATGCATTTCTAAGCTTAAACCGATCGATCATACATAAAAAACACAGGTGATAATTTATGTGGATAGCCTTCGCATTCGGTTCTGCCCTTTTCGCAGGCGTGACCTCCGTACTTGCAAAAATAGGCATAAAAAACACCGATTCGACTGCCGCAACGGCTGTGCGAACCATAATCATTCTCTTTTTCTCGTGGATAATGGTATTTGTCACGGGACAATTTGGTGGTATTAACGACATCTCGGGCAAGACGCTTGTGTTCCTCATACTTTCGGGACTTGCAACGGGCGGAAGCTGGCTCTGCTACTTCAAGGCATTGCAGATCGGTGACGTGAACAAGGTCACTCCCGTTGACAAATCAAGCACCGTCCTCACGATGCTGCTTGCGTTCGTCATTCTCGGCGAGGAGCTTAATCTGCTGAAAATAGTCTGCATTGTCATCATCGGCGCAGGCACTTATCTTATGATAGAAAAAAAGGAAACCGATGTCAAAGCGACGGGCAAGGGCTGGCTTTTCTATGCCATACTCTCCGCAGTGTTCGCAAGCCTTACCTCTATCCTCGGCAAGATAGGCATAAGCGGTGTTCCCTCCAACCTCGGCACGGCGATACGAACGATAGTCGTTCTCATAATGGCGTGGGTGATGGTATTCGTCACGAAAAAGCAGGGCGAGCTTAAAAAAATAGACCGAAAGAGTATGCTTTTTATCTTCCTTTCGGGACTTACAACGGGACTTTCGTGGCTCTGCTACTACAAGGCTTTGCAGGACGGTCAGGCGAGCATCGTTGTGCCGACAGACAAGCTTAGCATTCTCGTCACGGTCGCATTTTCCTATATCGTGCTGAAAGAAAAGCTCACAAAAAAATCGTTCCTCGGACTTGTGCTTATAACCGCAGGAACGCTTCTCCTCGTTATATAACAGAAAGGAATATCCATGACGGAAATTGATTTCAGAATACTAGATCTTATTCGAGAAAAGCTCTCAAACGGCTTTCTCGATACTGTTATGCCATGGCTGACCGCTGTGGGAAATGTCGGGATTATATGGATAATCATTGCCGCCGCAATGTTGATAAGCCGAAAATACCGACGCAACGGGCTTGAACTTGCCGCAGGACTTGTCGGCTGTGCGCTCGTGGGAAATCTGCTGCTGAAAAATCTCATCGCACGGCAAAGACCCTGCTGGATAAACGATACAATTGAGCTGCTCATAGCCGTGCCGCTTGACTACTCATTCCCCTCGGGGCATACAATGGCGTCCTTTGCAGCGGCAGCGATCATACTTCACGCAAACCGAAAATTCGGAATTGCGGCATATATTTTAGCCGTTCTTATCGCATTTTCAAGGCTGTATCTCTACGTCCACTTCCCGACCGATGTCCTCGCAGGGGCGATCATCGGAACGCTCATAGGTATCGCCGTATGCTTTTTCCCGAAGAAATTTTTTCCGCCGAAGGATGCATCTGCCGAGAATAATACTAAACACCAATAAAATAAAGAAAAATCTGCGCCGAAATCCAATATATTCGAGATTGTCGGCTTGATTTTTTCTAAATTTTAAATGGTGTTTAGTATAAATAACCTCCGAACAAAAAAATCCCGTATGAAGCTTTGAACTCCATACGGGATATTTTTATGTCTTTATCTTACCTTAAATGTTGCATTTTCAAAATGTTCTTTGCCGTAAATATTGTAAGAACCTGTCTTAACTGTAAGCGGCTTGACATTTCCGTTTCTGTCGGTCTTTCTTATCGTGATATCGCCGTCAATATGAAGTGTACCTGTAAGAACGATGTCACTTGTAATATTAAGTTCCACGCTGCCGTTATAGGCAACGATCTGAAACTCATTATACTTCTTTGCTGCCGGAAGAGGCATCTTCGGCAATGTAAGCTTGACAGGGTCTGACGATGTAAATTCGATCATATAGCCGACCCATCTGTTGTTGAGACGGTTGATCTCTGCGACAGCGTTATTGATATTGTCGAAGCGTCCGATCTTATAAGAATGATCCTGCTGATTTTCATCACGATAATACTGTGTAAGCTCTATGATATTCGATGATGATGAAGTAACGAGCTTTGTTCCCGAGCGGACAAGGCTGATATTCGTTTCGCCGATATTCTCATCGGAAAGCTTCAGTCTGTCTGAATCGTATGTACCCGTTACAACTGCAACATCGGAGCTCTTGCTTTCGGGAAGCACGGAGGCATTTCCGTTTGCATCAAGAAGCTTGAGCGTGAGTGCATAGTTCTCGGAGCTGTCCTCTTCGTTGTTGGTGTAGTTGAAAACGTCCTTGATCTTCATTTTTGAGGCATTGGAAGCATAATATGCGATAGTTACTTCTTCGCCTGCCGATATTGTTGCCGTGAGTGAAGATTTTTTTCCAAGTGTGATATCAGCTGCGTGGAGGTGAAGCCTTCCAACATTGATATTGCCCGAAATGGTTGCAGCACCTTTTCTTCCCCAAAGGTGGAAAGTACCCTTGCCGCTGATATTGTTGACATTGGAAATATTTTCACCGTACATCAGCTGGTAATTGCCTACATTTACGTTGATAGGAAGATCTTCTGCCTTGGTTTTCGCATTGTATTTCGTAACAGTTATATCCCAGAGCGAGATATCGCCCGTAAGGCTGAGATTGGATGCGGTTTTGATCTTTCCGCCGCCGCTGAATGATATCTTCTTGTATTTTTTCGCTGTCGGGAACTTTGTGAGTACGGCTTCATCGGTGATCTTTATTTCATAGCAGCCGTCAGCGTTTCCGATAGCCGTAATGTCGTTCATTGCGTCTGCAAGCGTTGCATAGGAGTAGTTCTTTTCGCCGCCATCGTTCATATAGATGAGCTTATCGGTCTCAGCGGCAACAAGGTTCTTGCCCGATTTTACGATCGTGAGCTTGTCTCCGCCGCAATCGTCCGAAAGTGTGAAATCGCCTGCATAATTTCCTGCAATAGTCGCAATTGCACTCATCGCAGGAACAGAATATGCTTTGCCGTTTGCATCAAATATGCTGAGAGTGATGATTCCTTTTTCGGTATGAACGCCGCCCTTGCCGATAGTGAACTTCTGTCCCTTTACAACGGAAAGTGCAGAACCTTCTTCACCGCTTCCGACCGTCAATGCGGAAATATTCTTTCCGACGGAAACTTCGCCACATACAGACAATGTATTCTTTGCTGTAACATTTCCGCCGATCTTTGAATCTAAAAGCAGAACATTCTGAGCAGATACATTGGCGTTCAGATCGCAGTTATTTACCCAGACAGTATTCGTTCCCGTGATATCAGTAAGCATCGGAGCTTCAACATTAAGAGCTTCAAGCTTATATTTGCCTGCTGCTATCTTGAATTTTGTCGGTGTATCGATTTTATTGACCTTTTTAACACTGTTGAGCTTGATATTCGGGAAATAAACATTACCCGTCATGGTGACATTGCCCGTGAAAGTGAGTGTACGGATGTTGTTCTGATCATTAGAGCCCAAAACAATTCTTGCATAAGTGCCTGCTTTAGGCATTGTGAGCGAACCGTTTGTATCATAATTATCTGTCAGCATTACAAAGTATTCAACATTTGCCTGCTTCTTTGAATTGATGGTATTGATAAGATCGCTCCACTCTGCGAATGAATATTCGTCAAGTGCCGTATCATAGCTGTATGGTGTAAATTCTTTTACATTCAAAACGACCTTTTTGATATAAAGGTTGCTTGCCTTGCGGCTGAGAACATACTCGTATCCATCATCGGGAGCAGAACCTGTAACATCAAATGCCGCAGTATCAGCCGTTTTCGATACGATAAGGAGCTGACCGTTCTCAAATCTTTCATTTGCGCACTTGGAAACCGAAAGCTTGCCGCTGACATTTCCGTTTATGGTTATCGGAGTAAAGCCTTCGTCATACATAAGAACGGAGTTGTTTTCGCTCTTGATGTTCTTTACCGTTACCTTTACGCCTGCCCTTACGATCAGCCAGCCGCTGTTAAGTTCAAGGTCATTGACCGCAAAAGGCTTTTCAACGTCCACATAATAATCATCGTCGCTTTCGCCGTTTATCACTGCTGTTCCGAAGCCTGCGACCTGATATGTGAGATTTGCTGCGCCGTTGATAATGAGCTTAGACCTTGTTGAACCCTTAAGGGAAGTGAGCGTTTCCGACTCAAAGCCGCTCATTTCAATATTCTTGCTCGCTGTAAGTGTGTAGCCCTTTGCGTTCGTGGATTCAAGCTTTACATTGTCAAGAACGATATTCATCGGTACGGAAAGCGAGGGATTTCCCATTGTGACAGTGTTTCCGTTGCCCAGAATTTTCAGACTTGCTGCCTTTGATGCGGCAGGAAGAGTGAGCTTTTTGATTTCAACATTATGACCGAGTACGATCTCGTAATTATAGTTTGCCTTGCCGTTTTTGTTGATATAAGTCATTGCAGCTTCAAGGGTATCGAAATTATCCGATGTTCCCGTTGTGCTGTTTTTAAGGCTTACACCTGCCATTCCGACAGCGATCGTGAGCGTGTTTTCCTTGCAGTTTACGGGATATCCCCATAACTGGAATTCGCCGTCGTCATTCACCGAACCGCTTGCAATACTGCCGTTGATAAGCAGGCATTTTCCGTCGCCGAGCAGCTCGTTTGCAATTCTTATTACAACGCTCTGTCCCTTCGGAAGATAATTGCCCGTTGCAAATGGGTGGTTAAGATCAGTTGAATTGGAATTTGGATTATAAGGGTAAACATTAATATTTTCGCCGATGTCAAAAACAACATAATCGCTGAGTTCAGCTTCGCTCCATTTTTCCTCGGCAAGCTCAACTGTAATGTTTCCGTTTACGGTGTAGGAACTGCCCATAATATAGCCGTCACCGTTCGGAGCAACGTCAAGCTTTTCACCATTTACCTTGATCCTGTGGTCGATGTAATTGTCAACGACCGTTCCGATGTAAATTTCCGCACCCTCATCGACCTTTGCACCGTCTGTCAGACGTTCACCATTATAGCCGATATTCAATTCGGGGTTCTTTATCGAAACTGTGTATGTGTTGACTTCTTCAACGGTGATATTTACCGTATCGGTTTCAACATCATAGCCCCATACCTGATATTCATCGTCATCATTGAGATAAGCTTCAGCCTTTTCGCCATTGATGGAAATATACTCACTCTCACCAAGGTCGTCCTTTGCTGCTCTTATAACAAGCTTCTTGCCCTTTGGATAGTGGTTGCCCGTTGAGAGGGGGTAATCCGTAACCGCACCCATACTGCCATTATACTCATAGCATGGATAAACCTGTATATTCTCATCAACATTCAGAACAGCATATTGGCTGAGTTCATCTGCGCTCCACTTATCCTCAACAAGCTCGATGCTTACATTTTCCTTAACATACATAGATGTAAGATAATAATATACATCGCCGTTTGATCCAAGTTCAACTACCTTGCCATTGATCTTCATTCTGTGATCTATATAGTTGTCAAGCGTTGTTCCAATATAAAGACCGGCATTCTCTTCAACAACAGTGCTGCCCGTTAACAGGCTTTTTGACTCATATTTAACCATTATATTCGGGTCATCGAAAGAAACCGTATAGCTTCCAAGTCCCTCAATAGCTATCTTGACATTATCATCTTCAACTTTGTATCCGATAACTTCAACATAGCTTCCGTCATTATTAGCTGTGGTCTCCACTCTTTCACCGTTTACAGAAAGATATTTTTCACCGTCAATGAAGTTGCTATTGACACTTATAACAAGCTTTGAACCCTTGGGATAGTAATTGCCTGTTGAAAGAAAGCAATCTTCAACTTCTGCTCCGGAATATTCATTATACGGATAAACATTTATATTATTGCCAATTTCAAGAACCGCATATTTGCTGAGTTCTTCCTTGCTCCAATCGTCTTCAACATACTCAATTACAGTATCTTCTGTAACTGTATATGCATCAAGCATACGGATCACATCACCATTAGGAGTAAGTTTAAAATCTTCACCGTTCACCTTAACTCTATGGTTCACATAATCGTCCAGCCACATTACGATCGTAACACTTGAACCGCTTGCAACGGTACTGCCGCTTTTTAAATATTCCTCATCTTCGTTGTAAACAGTAATTACAGAATCATCAAACGTTACCGTGAACTCCGCCGCAGCATTGGCATCATCGGCCGCATCAGAAGCTTCCGCATCATGCTGTTCGATATCAGCCTGAACGCCGTCGGAATTGCTTTTGGTAGCAGCTTTCTGTTCGGATCCTTCGCTCTCCTGCCCATCACTGTCAGGTTCTGCGCCGTCCTGAGTTCCGTTTGCCGAAACCGTCACTTTAGTTTCTTCTGCAGATACCGCCAATGACATCATATCGATGCCGACAGGCGAAACCGCCATCGTTGCCGCCGCAATGAATGCGGTCAGCCTTGCCAAAAATGTTTTTTTCATGTCCATATCCATTCCCTTCTGAATTTTTTGCCAAGAAAACATTATATGTCTGAAACTCCCGCCTCCAATATACGGAAAAGATATCTTTTCCGCACTTTTATAAAAACGCCTTTCAAAGCAAGCGTCCGAACGCAGCCATGACAGGCACTTTGACCCGAAAACGCTTTGCAAGGGTTCAGCTCCGCCCATTTTCATAGCCAAAAGAGCAGCCGCCTTGCCCGAATCTGATTTTTCCATTTAATACAACATAATTGTACCACAAAGGGTTCAATTTTTCAACCCTTTAAGGACTTTTAGTGTAAATTTTCGGCATTTTTTATATTTACGTCAGAAATTTTTCCGTTTAATTATATTATAAATCATCGGAGTGACAGCCGTTGTCATTTTTCAAAAAAATTCAGCCGCACATCAAACCCAAAGTTAAGATGTGCGGCTCCGGTTATCAATTATCACCAATCGCTGTCCCAGTCGGAGTCACCTGCGTCCCAACTGTCATAATCATTGCTGTCCCAGTCGTTGCTGTCCCAGTCGTCGTCCCATGAATCGCTGCTGCTGTAATACTCGCTGTCGGAGAAATCGCTTACGCCATAGTCTGAAGAATAGCTCTTGCCGTCATAATAGCTGCTGTAATTGCTCGAAAGCTCGCTGTCGACATCGTATGCGTGTTCCCAGCCGCCGTAAGGATCATAGTAATACCAACTGCTGTTGTCGTAATAATAGTACGAATCATCGTATGTATAATATCCGCTGCTCGGGGAGTGGTCGTTCAGAGCGAGAAACACGCCTGCGCCGACGATCAATGCTACAACGATGACAGGTATCAGCCATGAAAAATCAGGCTTCTTTTTCCTTGGTTTCGCCGAAGAAATTATGTTATTACTCCCCTTGTTTTTATCCTTTCGGAGTATGACCTCGGTCTTGAGCTTCTGATATATCTCGTTTACGGCGTAAACCTCGTCCTTGCCCTGATAGCGTATTGCACGGGTGCCGTCTGCCTTGTTTTTGTAAACGATAAAATCGCCGTTTTCGTCCTTGTAAATACCGAATGCCTTCGGCTCTTTGTAGTCCACGCCGATGAAAAATCTCATCTTTTCGAGCGGCATTTTGTGCGAAGCGCAGAAGCTTTTCAGCTCCTCAATGGTCTTTGGAACGCCGTCAGCCGCCCTTGTCACGCCCTCGTTCGGCGCACCGCAGTTGGGACAAACTTCATCGGTATCGCTAATGAGCGAACCGCAGTAGCTGCACTTTATTTTCATCTATAAGTAATGTACCTTGCAAAAAAAGTACATTTCCCCCTTTCCTTTAAGCATTATAGATACTATATTTATTATATATTATTCTTAAAATAATTGCAATAGCATTTCCCCAAAATATCTGATTTTTTACTGTAAAAAACACTAAAAAGTTCTGTTTTTGCTTTAAAAGGAAACCTGTTCCCCAAGTTCCGACAATTTTTCAAAAAAGTCTTGCAAAAATGAGTGGAGTGTGCTATAACGGCGAATGGGTTCTGCCTCTTTCCTCTGATTATGCAGTCTGTCAACTTGATCTTTCAGATGTTTATATTGGTCAAAATCACGCAATCACAAATTCCATGTTTTATACAAGAGATGGGTTTGATGAATCAATTTACGACTATAAAAAAGACAAGCTTATTCATCCAAATGATATTAAAGAGGGAACCCAAGTTATTGCACTTCTTGGAAACAATATAATACTTATAAGCGATGAATTCTTGTATCAGTATAATACCCAAACCGAAGAATTAACAACCATTGGCAATACCAGCCTTTTTTATGAAGCCAATCGTCTTACAAGCGGACTTGAGTATAAGGATAATAGATCAAACACCGTTTATGCTTTTGATGATGACGGCAATTATATTGATTTTAACCGCTCGGATTACGATATCTATAAAGTAAACGCAATAACCGATGAAAATATCATTTTTAGTGCCAAAAATTCCAATGATGATTATTACACTTTAGCTATTGACAAAAACGGAGACCGCATTATTGAACCCATCAAAGGCACAGCAGGAACAGCGTACATCTATAAAGATTACATAATTCTTCTTAATGTTCACACAGATGTTGGTACAACTCACTATATTATTAATCGTGTAACAGGAGAAGTAAAAAATACAGACAATTATATCCAAGCTTTCGATTCGGAATCAGGCAAACTGCTCATTCAAACAAGTCAAGGCGAATATTACATAGCCGATGTTTCCGACCCCGAAACTCTTCTCAACCCGTTTGAGCTTGCCGATGAATAAGATCATAGGAAATCTGATACTGCATTTATCATTTTTCCGCTGTAATGATCTTTTCATATTGTAAATCTTCAAAAAAAACAGCCTCCCCCTTATCAAATCAAGGAGGAGGCTGGCTTTTTTTATTTACGCCGAAAGTTCATCGGTCTTATCGTCATTTTCTGTTTCTTCATTGATGTCATTATCGGAAGTATCTTCCATCGGTGTTTCGTCCGAGGTGTCATCATCGGGAGTCTCATCATTCGGTTCATCAGCAGGTTCTTCCTCGGAAGGCTCGGTTTCATCGGGTTCTTCCTCATCGGGTTCAAGCAGACCATCGGAAGGCGTTTCGCTGTTTACGCTTTCAAGTACAAGCTTCTTGCCGTCAAGAGCTATGTTGAACTCGCCGTTCTCGGTGCTGAGCTTAAGCTCGTTATTGTAGCTGCCGACAAAGCTTGATGCGATGGTCATGGAAGCTGCCGCCTGTACAGCATTTTCCTCGCTGTCGATAAGCTTTATCGTTATGTTTTTCGAGCCGCCCGTGATACCGTTCTTGGTTACGCTCATTACGCCGCTTGCATTGCTGAGGATATTAAGCTTTGCTCCGTCTTCGGTCGAGCCGAGCTCGTTTGCCTTGATAGTTCCAAATACCGTGTTCACGCCGTTGAGAGTGAGTACGCCGTTTACAATAACATTTCCTTTGATGGTGTTCGTTCCGCCAAGATCAAGAGTTCCTGCCGTGACGGCTCCGCTGACAGCATTTCCACCGTTGAGAGCGAGTGTGCCGCTTACCGTAACAGCGCCGGTATCTGTTTCGCTGAGATCAAGGTTTGCTGCCTTGACAGTACCTGTCGTTTTTGCTTTCTTCAGCGTTACATCGCCTGTTCCCGAGATGCCTGCAAGTCCAAGATCGGCATTTTCTGCTGTGAAAGCATACTTTCCTGTGGATATCGTGTACCTGCTGCTCTTTTCGGGGCTGATGTTCGTGTTCGTTACTGCAAGCTTGCCCGTTAATGTAATGCTTCCTGTGAATGTGAGCGTCTTGCTGTCGGAGAATATCGTAATCTTTCCGTATGTTCCTGCCTTAGGAAGCTTAAATGCTCCTATGTTCGTATCATCGAGAAGCTTTACCGTGTACTCTGTTTCGCTTTCCTTTGCTGTCTCTATCGCTGTTATCACATCTGTCCAGAGAGCATATTTTTCATCACCGAGTTCAAGCACGATAGGCTTCATATATGCTTTGCCGTTTATTACGGTCACAACGCATTCTGTTCCGTCTGGCTGTATATCCGATATGTCAAATACATTGTTGCCTGCGTACTTTGTTGTAAAGAGGGCTGTGTTTTCATCGATGTCTGCGTTTGATTTAAGCTTGATCTTGCCGCTTATGCTGTCAACAGTCATTCCCGTTACCTTTATCGGCATAAAGCTTTCGCCAAGAATGATAACTGAACCCTCTGCGCCGTTTACAGTCTTAACAGTTGCAGGTGCTTTTTGCTTTGAAACGGTAAGTTCTGCTGTATCTGTGAGTTCGAGGTCTGTTGTTGTGAATGTTGTGCCTGTTGTGAACTCGTTTGTCACCCTTGTCGTTCCGAAGCCCGAAACCTTATCGACAGGAGTTGTTTCTCCAAGCGTAAGCACTGCATTTGCTCCGCCCTTTACGGCTGTAATGCTGTCCGAAGCGAATTTATTGAGCGTAAGGTCGTATGTTGTGCTTAATGTGTAGGACTTTGTGCTTTCGAGCTTGACATTTTCAAGCGTAAGAGGCGTTTTTGCGCTCACTGTTGTGATATTTGTGAGGTTGATCGCCTTTGCAGCATCTGCGCTTGCACTTGTGATCTTGATAGACTTTGCCGTTGCGGGGAGAGCGAATGCCGATGCATTAATATCGGTATTGAGCGTGATCGTGTAGTCGGTGCTCTTGGTCTTATCGTTGATAGCATCGAGCGCAAGCTCAATATTCGGGTAGTTTTTGCCTTCGAGCGTTAAAGCTCCTGCCCACTCGGCTTTTACCGCCCTATTCTTCTTGTAGAAGAAAGCCCCGAGTTCCTTGTCATCGCCTGTTTTGTTTTCGATCTCTACCTTTTCGGAGATATCCTTTGTTCCGTAAAGCACGGTCGTTCCGCTTGCAAGCTTAACTGTGCTGTTATTTTTATCAACGACCCTGATATGGAGCTTGGTCGTTATGTCTGCAATAGTTGCCTTTGCGATATCGCCGTCTGTGAGTACAAGGTCTGCTTCTCCCACTGTAACTGTCATTGCTGTTGCCTTTGCTGTCGGGAGCTTGACTGTACCGTTGAGGTTCGATATTGCCGAAAGCTTGCTCGTTACGGTGAGAGTTCCGCTATCGACATTTACATTGCCGAATGTTGCAACGCTCAGAGCCTCGACATCTTCGCTGATAACGAGCGTTGAGGATTTTGTGCCGCTCACTGCGCCGAAGCTGTTCTTAGCCGAGAGTGTGAGCGTTTTATTTGCGGATGCCTTCAATGCGATAGCCTTGCCTGCCGACTGCTTTATCGGACAGCCTATCGTTGTATCGACAAAGGCTGTTATGGTCGTTGCGGATGTTGTGAGTGTACCCGTGCCGTCTATCGTTATGCTGTTTGCTGTTTTCGGGAGGACGAACCTGGGTTCTGTAACATCTGTATTGAGGGTGATAGTGTAATCTTCGTTCCTATCGGTAATATTCGCAAGCGCAAGTTCAAGGTTCGGATAGTTTTCGTTTCCGCTGCCGTCTTTAAGTGTTACTGCATCCGGCCACTCTGCCTTCACTGCTCTGGTCTTCTGGTAGTAGTAAGGATCAAGCGTTTTCTGTTCAGCAGTCTGGTTTTCGATAGTTGTCCTTTCGGCGATATTCTTTGTGCTGTAAAGGACTATCGTTCCGCTTGCAAGGTCAGCCGCTTCGTCGTTTTCGTTTACGACCTTGACATTAAGCGCATCCGCTACGTCAACAAGATTTACCTTTGCGATATTTCCGCTTACGAGGATGATCTCTGCCTTTCCGACTGTGACCGTTGCCGCTGTTGCTTTCGCTGTCGGGAACTTGACCGTGCCGTTGAGGCTTGATATTACTGTGAGCCTGCCTGTTACGGTGAGAGTTTTTCCGTCATCTGCCGTTACAGTACCGAATGTTGTAATGCTCTGAACTTCGGTATCGCTGTTAATGTTGAGCGTTGAGGTTTTTGTTCCGCTCACTGCACCGATGTTGGTTGTTTTATTGTTTATGTTAAGTGTTTTGCCTGCGGAAACTCTGATCGCAAGAGTTTTGCCCTTGCCGTTTACTTCAACGTCAAAGCTCGTGTTTGCAGGTATTGATATGCTTGTTGCGCTGATATTGAGTGCGCCTGTTCCCGTAAAGGTTATGCTTTCTGCCTTTGTCGGGAGGGCGAGCGTTTTAACGTTTGCGTCCTCGTTGAGGGTTATTGTGAGTGCTTCCTTTGATGTTTTGAATTCTTTAAGAGCAGATGGAAGGTCGTCGAATGCCTTGTTCACTGTTCCGTCGGTAACGGCTACCGCACTGTCCGAAAGCTTCGGTATCGGCTCTGTTCTCTCATGTCCGCAGATCTTGCACTTATATGTCTTTTCGCCCTCTGCGTCCGTTGTCGGCTGCGTTGTTACTGTTCCTTTGTCCTCGGTATGTGCGGCAAAGTCCAGCTTTTTATCACAGCCTGCGTCTGCGCCTGTGCAGTTGTGCCAGTGACCCGAATCATCGTAAGTCCATTCCTCTTCTGCAACGTGCTTGATATGTTCAAGCTTGGCTATGGTCTCTTTTCCAAGCTCATAGCCGCATACAGTACATTTGTAAACTTTTTCGCCTTCGGTTGTTTCGGTGGGCTCGACTGTCACTGTTCCGCTGTCCTTAACATGTGCGGCAAGGCGAACCGTTTCACCGCAGCCTGTACATACAAGCCAATGATTGTTGGCGTCATTGAAATACTTTCCGCCATTTTCAAATGTATGTGTATGGCTCATAGCCACCTTTATCGGAGATTTGCTGTCGATCGCAGTTCCGTCGCCAAGCTCGCCGTAGCTGTTGCTTCCCCATGTATAAAGCTCGCCGCTTGTCGTTACGCATGCGCAGCTTCCTGCCGATGCGCTGACCTCGGATACACCGCTCATGATCTTTGTCGGTGTATTCTTATCAGCATCAGTGCCGTTGCCGAGCTGACCCGAGCCATTATATCCCCATGTATAGAGATCGCCGTTTTCAGTTACACAGGCGCTGAAATAGCCGCCCAAAGCTGCCTGTGCAACGCCGCTCATTATCTTTTTGGGCTTCAGCGAGTCGGTCTCGGTACCATCGCCGAGTGAACCTCTGCCGTTGCTTCCCCACATATATAAGTCGCCGTCATCGGTTATGCAGGAGCTGTGCATACGTTCAAGGCTGACCTGTGCAGCGCCGCTCATTATTTTCTGCGGCTTTTTCTTGTTGACCTTTGTACCGTTGCCAAGCTGACCGCTGTCATTATTTCCCCATACATACAGATCTCCGCTTATGGTTATGCAAGCACTCTGCGGACCGCCGAGATCGAGCTTCGCCACATTATCCATTATCTTTACGGGAACATTGCTGCGTGTGGTCGTGCCGTTTCCAAGCTGTCCGTCTTTGTTATATCCCCACATATATAATGAGCCGTCGGAGGTGATGCAGCCGCTGTGACTTGAACCAAGGCTAACCTGTACTACATCGCTCATTATTTTTACCGGTGTCATGCTGCTTGTGTTCGTGCCGTCGCCGATCTGACCGTTGGTGTTTGCGCCCCATACATACAGATCGCCGCTTTCGGTCACATAAGCACTGTGAGTTCCGCCGAGGCTTACCTGCGATACATTGCCTGCTATTTTTATCGGCTTGCTGCTGTTATCTTTGCTGCCGTCGCCGATCTCGCCGTTGCTGTTATTTCCCCATATATACAGATCGCCGCTGTCGGTGATGTATGCGCTGCGCTCGTAGCCCATGCTCAGTCTGTTTTTGGCGATCTCAAGCTTAACAGGCTTGTTTGTATCTGTATCGTCTTTTCCGCCGCCTGCATTTTTCACATCAAGTATGACTGCACCGGAGAAAGAGATATTCGCATAATTGCTTATCTTGATATGCGCAAGCTCACCGTTTGCGCTGCTGTCCCATGCATTCTTAACATCATCATATTTAAGGTATGCTGTATTGCCCGAATTTGAATAGCTGTAATCATAAGCCGAAAGCTGTGTCCAGCCTCCCCAGGTAGCGTTCATAAGTGCGAATGTCGGAGCAGTCTGTGAGCTGTACTTTATAGCAAGCTCTTTTCCGCTTGCAAAGCCGCTGATATCCGCTACCGTTATGTTGCCGTCATTTGCAACGTTGACCGATGTTCCCGAAGAACTGTCGTTATGTGCATACATCGGGTAAGACGACTTGCCTGCCCATGCGATGCTGCTGTCATTCCTTACGGAAAGGAGCTTGTTTACAACAGG
Organism: uncultured Oscillospiraceae bacterium; assembly: GCA_934465295.1. Classification (GTDB taxonomy): domain Bacteria; phylum Bacillota; class Clostridia; order Oscillospirales; family Ruminococcaceae; genus UMGS363. The sequence goes on along the minus strand of CAKSKU010000023.1, from coordinate 1,378 downwards.
CTCGCTGACACTGTTCCAAGTGTTATCGCTTCTGTTTATGTAGCCATGAGCCTCACCGCCGTTGTTCTCTTTAACATTATTATCCCAAAGAACGCAGGCAGCACCTATCTCCTTTGCAAGAGTCATATAATACTCTGCCCATTCAACTCTCGCATCGGTATTGCCATAGTTCGATGCGCTGAATTCGCCTATTACAACAGGAATGCCGTCCTGAGTAAAGAAGGAGCGCAGGCTGCCGAAAGCGCTGTCGAGAGCAGCCTTATAGCTTGATGAAAATGTTGTGTGGTCGCCGCTGCCCATTGCGAAATCATACGGCGTGTAAGCATGAACGGAAGCCGCAACGTAAGGGTCATCGAAAAGGCTCTTGTCAAGGTTTGAATATACGGGATAATCCACGCTCGCAGCATATCCCGGAACCATGAGCAGACGTGTGCTCTTATACGCAGAATCCACCGAGCGGACCGTGCTTATAAAATCGGCGTCAAGCTTGTTTATGACCTCATAGCAAGCCGCATTTCCCGTCCATTCGTCTTCCGCAGCGCCCTCCATTCGGGGTTCGTTCATACCCTCGAAAATAAGGTGCTGGTCATAATCGGAAAAATATTCTGCGATCTGCGTCCAGACCTGCTTAAGCTCTTTTGACATCGCATCATAACTCGTCGCAAGATCGACACGGTTTATCCAGTTTTCGTGATGAATGTTGATGATAACATACATTCCGTTGTCGTAGGCATAGTCCACAACTTCTTTTACTCTTGCAAGCCAATCCGCATTGATCGTGTAGCTGCCATTATTTTCTGTAATGCTTTTATACCACGTTATGGGTACTCTGACAGTGTTGAAGCCCTTTGCTTTTACAGCCTTTATAAGGTCTTTCGTAACTCTCGGGTTTCCCCAGCTTATTTCCTGTCCGCTCGCACCGCCGTCACCCGTCGAATCGAGCGAGTTTCCGAGGTTCCAGCCAAGACCCATATTCTCGACTATTTTTTCAGCCGAAATAACAGTCTCCGCATTCGCTTCGACCGCAAAGAATGACGCATCGATGCATACGAACGATGTCATCATCAAGGCAACAAAAAATGCAAGTATTTTTGAGCCTTTTCGCATAAATTTACTCATTTTCTTATCCCTCCGTTATGGTTTCGGATATTTTTTCCGCACATCATCATTCTGCCCCTTGCTTCATTTCCCTCCCGATAAAAAATTGACCGTTTTTGCCATTTCCGTTCAGAATGACCCACTTATACATATTATATCACTTTAATGCCGATTTTTCAATAGATTTCCGAAAATTGACCACGTTTTTCTGTTCAATTGTCAATGATAGGTGACACTTTCTCACAAAAAAATATAATGCAGGAATTTTATTCGCAAAACG
>CAKSKU010000022.1 GCA_934465295.1 uncultured Oscillospiraceae bacterium | reverse complement strand
AGGGCGGAAGCCCTTTGGTCGCTCTCCGCAGAGAGCGAAACTCCCTAAACTATGGCTAAATGCTTTGTTGCGATAAGTGAAATCAGTAACAGCTAAAAATGGCGCAATTCACATCAAAAAGGTAAAACGAAATATGATAAGTTCAGTTTCGTAAAACCATAAAATGTGAATTGCGCCAATTCTTTTTTCCTAAACAAAACTATCCTCGGCATAAAATGCGCAGAGCGAAAGCGATAAGCATTTTATGCCGACATCGTTTGAACGGCGGTGGGATTTGCATTGGATAACAGCAAAAATCCGTAGGGTCGGATTCTATATCCGACCGTTTATACTAAACACCATTTAAAATTCAGAAAAAATCAAGCCGACAATCTCGAATATATGCGATTTCGGCGCAGATTTTTTCCTTTATTTTTTTGGTGTTTAGTATTACACGCACAACGGGATAAAACATAAATTGCGACCCCTAAAACAGACCATCTGTCAGATATTCCACCGCCGTTCATACTGCGTTTTACCACTCATACAGCGTTGAAGCTTCAAATCCACTCACTTCGTTCGTGGATTTTCGCTTCAAGGATGGATTTTTGAGGAAAACAGTATGGCGCAATTCACATTTTTAGGTTTTACGAACTTGATTTCTCATAGTTCGTTTACCATATTTCGTGTGAATTGCGCCTTTTTTAGCTGTTAGTGATTTTTCTATTGCGGCAATGCATTTAGCTAAAGTTTAAGGAATTTCGCTCTCTGCGGAGAGCGACAAGGGCGGCTCCTCGCCCCCTTGACCCCTCGCAAGCTGTGCTCAGCTTGACCAGCTGGTTGGCTTCGCATCACTCAAACAAAGTTGAGTTCCGCAAATAATTCCGAATTCCGCATTCCGCATTCCGAATTTATATTATTCCTCTTCCGTCTTTGTAACAGCAATGCCAAGGATATCAAGGCTGTCCTTATCGACTTCGGCAGGACATGAGGACATAAGCTCCGATGCGTTCTGAACCTTCGGGAATGCAAGGACGTCACGGAGATTGTCCGCACCGCACATTATCATCGAAAGTCTGTCAAGTCCTATTCCCATACCGCCGTGCGGTGCTGCACCGTACTTGTATGCATCAACGAGGAAGCCGAACTTCGCCTGAATTTCTTCATCGGTAAGACCGAGGGACTCGAACATCTTCTGCTGAAGTTCATAGTCTGTGATACGGATAGAGCCGCTCGAAAGCTCTGTGCCGTTGAGTACGAGGTCATAAGCCTTTGCGAAAACCTTGCTCGGGTCGCTGTCGAGGTACTGTAAGCACTCGTCCATTGGCATTGTGAATGGGTGGTGCATAGCGTCCCAGTGCTGTGTTTCCTCGTTCCATTCAAAGAACGGGAACTCTGTGATCCAAAGGAAGTTGAACTTGCCCTCGGGGATAATGTTGAGCTGCTTTGCAACCTTAAGACGGAGTGCGCCGAGGAGAGGAAGAACAACGCTGTTCTTGTCTGCTGCGATGAGGACTACGTCACCCTTTTCTGCGCCCGTTGCTTTGAGGATAGCGTCAAGCTCGCCGTCCTTGAGGAACTTGCCGAACGAGCAGTTCGGAGCGTCGTCGTGCCAGCGGATATAAGCAAGACCCTTTGCACCGATGCCCTTTGCGTGTTCGATGAGCTTGTCTATTTCTTTTCTTGTAAGCGTTGCAGCTGCGTTCTTTGCAGTGATAGCGCGAACTGTGCCGCCTGCTTCGATAGCGGAGCTGAATACAACGAAATCCGTACCCTTAACTGTATCGGTGATGTCTGTGATCTCCATTCCGAAACGTGTATCGGGCTTATCAGAGCCGTAACGGTTCATAGCTTCGGTATAGGTAAGTCTTGGGAGCGGCGTTGGGATATCGATGCCGAGAACTTCGGAGAATTCTCTCTTTACGAAGCCCTCTGCCATCTGCATAATATCTTCGGTATCAACGAAGGACATTTCAAGGTCGATCTGTGTGAATTCGGGCTGTCTGTCCGCACGGAGGTCTTCATCACGGAAGCAGCGTGCAAGCTGGATATATCTGTCGAAGCCTGCGATCATAAGGAGCTGCTTGTAGATCTGCGGAGACTGCGGAAGAGCATAGAACTTGCCGGGGTGAACTCTTGACGGAACGAGGTAATCTCTTGCGCCCTCGGGAGTTGACTTTATCATCATAGGAGTTTCGATCTCGATGAAGCCGTTCTCTGCGAAGTAATCTCTTGCGACCTTAGCGATCTTGCTTCTCTTGATGATGTTGTCCTGAAGCTTCTTGCGGCGAAGGTCAAGGTAACGGTACTTTAAGCGAAGCTCCTCGTTAGTGTTTGTATCGTCAACGATCTCGAACGGAGGTGTCTGAGCCTTTGCAAGAATACGAAGGTCGTCAACGAAGATCTCAACGTGACCCGTAGCGATCTTGTCGTTCACGCTCTCACGCTCACGGACTTCACCCTTTGCCATAAGAACATATTCCGAGTGGCAGGAAGCAGCCTTTTCAAAAACCGCCTTGTCCGTTGTTTCGTTGAAAGTGAGCTGAACAACGCCCGTTCTGTCACGAAGAACGATAAAGATGATACCGCCCTTGTTTCTTACCGTGTCAACGTAGCCGCCGACTGTAACTGTTTCTCCTGCTTTAAGGACCTCGCCGCAGTAATGTGTGCGGTGGAGTCCTGCCATTGTGTCTGCCATTTTAATTACTTCCTTTCTGATATATAACAAAAATTTTATTTGATAAATTTTGCGTCATAATTGCCAATGTCATTTTCAAAAAAATATACATTGACCGTGCCGCCCTGAATATCATATTTGCACATAAAACAAACCCTGCGGCGTTCTCCGTCATACCAATATTCGGTATGTGTTTCTTCGGTAAGATCGGTCTGAACCCTTATATCACCGCCGATAAAGCTTCGGCAGAAATCTTCGGGAGAGCCAACGCCCGTGACATAAAGGGTGTGGATATCGCCTGCCTGAAATGCATAGACCTTTTTATAACGCTCAAGGTTTGCGCTTTGGGGAAAATCAACGGAAAAGACCCTGTTCAGCTCTTGGATACGGCTTCGGGTGAAGAACCGCCAATCTGCATAAGACCTGCCGAATATAACGACCGCAGGAACAGCAAACACCAGTATGAGCAAAATTACAGCGACCCATTTTTGCCTTAAAACTCTGCTTTTTCGCTTTTTTTCAGCTTCATTGATCTCGTCACACATAAAAGCAATCATTCTCCCAAGTAATAGGGTTTTCGTCAATATATTTCCATATCATCCGGAAATCATTTTTATTTCGGATAATGTGGTCGTAATAGGAACGCTGAAAAATACGCCGCCCGAAAATTTCATCGGTCGCATTGATCTGCCGTGTTATCTGATATTTTAGCCAGCCAACGGCATTACCGAGTGTAGGGGACGGGTTTCCCGTCCCGTTTGCGGTAAAGTCGGGATTTTGTATGACCAACAGTATATGGATATGATTCGGCATAATAACATATTTATCCACAAATACGGTAGAAAATTTGTCTGTGATAAGATTTATATAGTTATCGCAAATAACACCGTATTGCGTCAAATGCGGGACGGGAAACCCGTCCCCTACATTGATAACCGATAAAATACATTCTCTGTTTTGGGTGCATACGGTGATAAAATATGCACCGCTGCTGCTGTAATCAAATCCCGTAAGGCGGTTTGGTTTCCTCTTAGGATATTCCAAGATCAGATATCAATATCATTCAGCACACCGCTGAACATATTCGCAACGGAAATGTTGGAAAAATCATCGAGAAACGAGTCACCGAGGGAAATTTCGATTTTTTCACTTGTTTTCATATTTTTAAGTTGCGCTTTTCCGCTTTCTATTTCGTTGCTGCCAAGTACCATTGTGAAATCCGCACCAAGTTTGTCAGCATATTTCATCTGAGCCTTAACGCCACGTCCTTGAAGGTCGTATTCCGCCCAAATTCCGTCGTCACGGAGCGTTTTCGTAAGAACGATAGCCTTTTCAAGAGCAGCCTCGTCCATTGCGGCAATGTAAAGTGCGCACTTCTTCGGCTCGATAAAGTCGCAGCCCTGACTTTCCATTGTCATAATAAGACGCTCGATGCCCATTGCAAAGCCGAGCGCAGGTGTTGGAGCGCCGCCAAGCTGTTCGATAAGTCCGTCATAGCGTCCGCCGCCGCAAACTGTACCCTGCGCGCCGATGCTCGTTGTGACGAACTCGAAAACTGTCTTTGTGTAGTAGTCAAGGCCTCTTACTATCTTCGGATTGACGGTGAACTCAATGTTCATCGCCGTAAGATTTTTCTGAAGCTTCTCAAAGTGGCTCCTGCAGTCGTCGCAGAGATAATCGAGGATAACGGGAGCGTCCTTTGCAATGTCCTGACAGATCGGACTCTTGCAGTCGAGAATTCTCATAGGATTCTTTTCAAGTCTCTCCTGACAAGTTCCGCAAAGCTCGTCCTTTCTGCCCTCGAAATAGCTCTTCAAAGCCTTGTGATATTCGCCTCGGCAGGTCGGACAGCCGATAGAGTTGATGTTGAGCGCAATGCCCTTTATTCCGAGACGGCGCAGGAAAGCATCGACCATTGCTATCATTTCAGTATCAGCGGCAGGAGAAGCGCTTCCGTACATCTCCGCACCGAACTGGTGGAACTCACGAAGTCTGCCTGCCTGCGGCTTTTCGTGTCTGAAGCAGGAGATGTTGTAGTAAACTTTCTGCGGGAGTGCGTCCGAAAGCATACCGTTTTCGAGAACAGCTCTCGCCGCACCTGCCGTACCCTCGGGACGGAGAGTGAAATCATCATCGTCCTTGCCGTTGGCGGAACTTTTTGCGGTCACACCGTACATCTCTTTCTGTACAACGTCAGTCGAATCACCGACACTGCGCTTGAAAAGCTTCGTGTTTTCAAAGGTCGGGAAACGAATTTCCTTAAAACCGTAGCATTCGGCAGTTTCGGCAGCGATCTGCTCGACCGTGTGCCACTTGTAAACGTCAGCAGGCTTAACATCCTGCGTACCCTTTGGTCTTTTTGTGATAAGCTCCATATCAAAACTCCTTTTCAGCTTTTTTGCGAAATAATAAAAGCCGTCCTTGTCGCAAGAACAAGGGACGACTTGTAAAAATCGTGGTGCCACCCTATTTTATCGGAAAAACCGAACTTTTATGCCCCTTAACGCAGGAAACGGCTGTACTTTGGGAGAAAAATCACTCCGACGTTCATACAGCGGCTCAAAAGTGTCCTTCGCGCACAACCTCTCCGAGCGTTTTCACCGTTCGCCCTCTCTTTGGGAGAAAAAAGTCCGCTACTCTCTTTATCATAGCCTTTATAAAAATAAGTATAACGCATAAAAGCCTTGTTGTCAAGCGAAAAGTTTGAAAATTGCGAAGAATTGCGAAGAAATAGCGAAAAGCCAACATTTGTCGGGAACTGCGAAGCCAACCAAAGTTTACGTCCACGCTTTTCAAAGGGTGGCAGGGGTCAAGGGGGCAGCGCCACCTTGTCGCTTCCGCAGAAGCGAAACTCCTTAAACCAACAGTCAAACGTCAGTCGCAATAGCGTAATCGGTAACAGCCAAAAAAGGCGCAATTCACACGAAAAAAGGTAAAACGAACTATGAAAAACAAAGTTTGTAAAACCTAAAATGTGAATTGCGCCATACTATTTTCCTCAAAAATCTATCCTTGAAGCGAAAATCCACGAACGAAGTGAGTGAATTTGAAGCTTCAACGCTGTATGAATGGTAAAACGCAGTATGAACAGCTACGCAATATGAACGTGAAACCGCAAAAATCCGATTTCCCACTCATATTCCACCGCTGTTCAAACGATGTCGGCATAAAATGCTTATCGCTTTCGCTCTGCGCATTTTATGCCGAGGATAGTTTGTTTGAAGAAAACAGAATAGGCGCAATTCACATTTTATGGTTTTACGAAACTGAACTTATCATATTTCGTTTTACCTTTTTGATGTGAATTGCGCCTTTTTAACTTTTAGTGATTACGCTATTGCAACAAAGTTTTTAGCTAAAGTTTAGGGTATTTCGCTTCTGCGGAAGCGACAAGGGGACTCCGTCCCCCTTGACCCCCTGCAAGCCTTTGAAACAAGGCTAAATTCTTGCAGAATTACCTAAACTTTATTTTTTTGTTTACCATGATGTTTAATAAAAAATCGGCGGAGCAATTCCGCCGAAAATTTTTTATGCATTCGGATTGACGATCTGTCGCCAGTCGAGGTCGCCCCTTTCAAGTGCGTGTATAAGTGCTTCCGCTGTTGCAATATTCGTTGCAACAGGGATATTGTGAACATCGCAAAGTCTTAAAAGGTTCATTTCGTTAGGCTCATGCGGCTTTGGGGAGAGCGGATCACGGAAAAACAGCAGCAGGTCGATCTCATTGCAGGAAATTCTTGCGCAGATCTGTTGGTCGCCGCCCTGAGAACCGCTGAGGTAGCTTTTTATATTGAGTCCTGTTGCCTGAGCAACCATTTTTCCTGTTGTTCCTGTTGCACAAATGTTATGTTTTGAAAGAATTCCGCAGTATGCAATGCAGAATTGTACGAGTAGTTCTTTTTTTGAGTCGTGTGCAATAAGTGCGATATTCATTGGACGAAACTCCCCTTCTTTATAAATTTTAGAGCCGTCAGAGTCACTGCGGCATCATTTGAGCCTTACTGGAGCAGCATTTTGAAGCTGAGCGGAACATCTTCGCCCTTTATGCGGCGTGAGATAGCATCAAATGCCTTGAATGCGTTTGAACCTGATGGGAGCGGTATTCCCTTGCCCGTGGAGATAACGACTGCATCATCGTTCGGAATAACGCCGATAAGCTGAACGCCGACCGTATCGATGATATCGTCAAGATCCTTTACGATATCCGACTGGAAGATCTCGGGGTCTACTTTGTTGATGATAAGGCGCTGCTTCTTGTTTCCTCTCTTATAGAACTCATCGGACATAGCACGCGCGTCACGAACGCAAATCGGATCGGGCGTTGTGTTGATGAGGATAAGGTCGGACTGTTCAACAACATCGAAAACGCTTTCATTCGTACCTGCGGAGGTGTCAACGATTATGTACTCATAATATTTTCTCATTTCCTCGCAGATGCGCTTGATAGTCGCTGCATCGACCTTTGAGAACGGGTCTTCGGGGGCGCACACGAGGCTGAGGTTTGAAGCGATCTTAACGGGCGTGGTAGCCTGATAAACATCGACCTGACCCGAAATTACCGAGCCGAGGTCGTATTTTACATCGTCCTTTACGCCGAGCATGATATCAAGGCAGCGAAGTCCGAAGTCAAGTTCTATGATAAGAGTCCTGTGACCCTGTTTTGCAAGAGCGAAGCCAAGTTCGGCACAGATCGAGGATTTTCCCGTACCGCCTTTACCTGATGTTATAGCAATGATCTTGGACATATAAAACACCTTCCTGTAACAAAGAAAATAGTTCCGCAGCGCAGTATTACCGCATACGGATTTCAATTATTTATATTGTACCACACTTTTGGTAAAACTCCAAGTGTTTTTTTACTATCCTGCACAATTTTGTCAAGTTAGCTTGTATTTTATTAATTCTTTTGTATGTTTTGCACATAAAAATAAAGCACATAAATAAACTGATCTCAGCTTTTTATGTGCTTTTACAATTATTGCTGTGCGGTGGTTTCAGCGGGAGCTGCGGCGGTCGTTACGGAGGTGCTTTCCGCAGCGGCGTTTTCGTCGAGTCCTGCGAGCTGTGTGGTCTTATCTCCGCTGACAACAGGGGAGACCACCTTGTAATTCTTGTCAAGATAAGCTTCGATGAACTGGCGTATCATAAACTTGGAATATTCGCCGTGTTCAACGAATCCCGAGAATGCGATAACGGGGTCATCCGAGGGGTAGAAGCCGATGAACGACGAACCTGTGTCCTCGGCGGAGGTCATCTGCGGAGTACCCGTTTTGATGGCTGCCTGCTCGGGGAGCTCCGAGAGGAGATAGTTCGTGTAATAATCCTTGACGGCAGGGTAGGAGTAAGGAACAAAGTTTGCCGCATTTTCCATACCTGCGATGATATTGTCGAAGGTCACGCCCGTTTCATCGGGGACGGTCGCAGCAACGGTCGGCTGAGTTTTGACAACAAGCCTATCCATATTATAAGTGTAAACGCTGTCGACAACATAGGGCTTGTAGCGTGTTCCTCGGTTTGCGATGGTGTTCGCCTGCATCGCAAGCTGGAGCGGAGTTGCGTAGGTCTCCGACTGACCGATAGCAGCCTGAACGACAAGTCCTGCCTGCCATTCAAGGCGGCGCTCCCGGAAGCTTTCGGGCGTTGCGAAATAGCCTGCCATATCGCCCGTTTCGATGCCCGTGTTCTGACCGAAGCCGTAGAGCTTTGCGTAGCTCGCAAGGCGGTCGATGCCGAGCTGTCTGCCCGTTTCGTAGAAAAAGATATTGCAGGATTTTTCAATGGCGGTGATAACGTTTATCCTGCCGTGATAGCCCGTGCATTTCGGCTGATAATCGTCCCAATAGGTGTAGACCTGATTGCAGGTGATGAGTGTACTTGGGGTGATAACACCCTCGTTAAGACCTGCCGTTGCGGTGACGGTCTTAAATGTCGAACCCGGTCGGTAAAGTCCCGAGGTCGCACGGTTTATGAGCGGTGAATTTTCGCCGTTCGCAACGAGTGAATAGTTATTGAGATAATCGTTGATGTTATAAGTCGGAGATGTCGCCGCCGCTATGACAGCGCCCGTTTTTGCGTCGGTTACGACGATAGCGCCTGCGTTTGCATTTTCGCCCTTTTTATTTGCCGAGGTCTGATCTTGCAGCCACGTTATATGATTTTCAAGTATCTGCTGGACTTTCTGCTGATAGTCCATATCTATCGTCAGCTTTACGGTGTTTCCCGGAACGGTCTCCTTTGTTATCGTGTCCGAAGCGACGATCCCGTTGAGAAGTTCAAGCTCTCTTGTTCCCGTTGTTCCTCGGAGTTGGCTCTCCATAGCCTTTTCAACGCCGCTCTTGCCGAGAACATCGTTGAGCATATAGCCGCTGTCTTTGAGCGAGTCATATTCCTCGGCGTTTATCGAGCCGACCGTTCCGACAAGGTGCGGAGCGTAGTTGTTGTCCTCATAAACACGGATAGCTTCCTCGGCAACGTCCATTCCCTCCAGATCGAAAGCGGCTTCCTTCAGCTTCACAACACTTTCCATAGGAACGTCCTCCGCAAGCGTATATCGGTTCGCAAGGGAGAAGCTTCGCACCGTCATTTCATAGCGTATTCCGACGATGATGCGCTTCTGGCGGACTGTATAGCTGTCGTCCACATCGTAAAGGTCGAGCATTGCATCGATACATTCCTCCGCAGTCGCATAGGGCTGGACGGTGATGTTCTTTCGGAGCTTTGCAATGTCCGACTCACGCATTTCAAGGAAGCTGTAAGGCGTATTTTCGCTTATCGGGAGCGATTCGTTCCAGTCAACACCGTCCTCATCGAGAATTTCCGCAATTCGCAGGACTATCCTGTTTATCTCCTGCGTATCGGAGGAAAGGAACGCCTTTTCAAGTATTACATTGTAGCCGACCTTGTTGCTGACGACGGCTTTTCCCGAAGCATCGACTATCTCACCTCGGGGAGCGCTTATGTCCTGCGTTACGGTTCGGGTGCTTTTCGCCTGTTCAAGATATTTTTCACCGTCAACGATCTGCATTTTCATCAGCGCAATAACGCACATCGACATTGCAAGCAGCACAAAGGCTATAAGTATGACCGTTCTGATCTTTTTTGCGATTGAAGCGAAGTTCATATATGATTTCCTTTATTGAAGCAGAGGTTATTCTCTCACGATATTTTCGGATTTTTCTTCGACATAGGTCTCCTTTATAACGCCGAGACGTGAGGATAAAAAGCGTATGAGCGGATAAAATACAGCCGATGCTATGACAGTGAAAAATATAACGGGCAGTACCTCGCGGAGATATATCGCACCGTGGCTGTCATAATTCCATATCGAGTAGTAGAAAATATATCGGAAACCCGTCTGTACAAAAGCCGTCGCCGCCGTCAGCGCAAGAACATTGACGATATGCCGCCGCATTATAAAATAGAAAAGCAGCGAGGTCATAAGACAGCACATCGTCAGGATAACGCCGTTCAGACCGAATATCGTTCCCTCCGCAGCGTCAAGCATAAGCCCTGCAAGGCAGCCAAGAATCGCCGAATTGAACGGATCCTCAAAGACCGCAATGCATATCGCCGTTGAAACGATGTAAAGCGGCATTCTGTGCGCCGAACCCATTGTCGTCATAACGATATATTCGATAAAGAGCAGCAGGAAATATATCGCCCAGCGAAGCACCGAGCGGAATTTCTCCTTTCGCCTTTTTATGTCTATGTTCAAAGTGCCGCCCCCTTACTGATCCGCCTTTTTCTGACCCTCGAAGTCCGTCACAACGAATACCGTAGTCACGGAGAATGGGTCGGAGGCAGGCTTTATAAGGGCATATTTTGAAAGTCCGCTGTCCTCCATAACGATCTTTTCGACCGTTCCGACAAGCTGACCCGAGGGGAAGGTCTCGCTTCCCGATGTGAAAATAATATCGCCGAGCATTATCTCAGCCGATTTGTCAATATAGCTCATCTTGCAGAGTCCGTCCGAAACGAATTCATAATCGCCTTCAAGGACACCTGCCGCCTTTGTGCGGAGGACTGTTACTCCGACTGCCGACTTCGGCGAAAGCAGAGTTCTTACCCTCGATGTGCTTTCCGAAACGTCATAGCATATTCCGACAAGTCCCTGCGAAGTGATAACAGGGTCGTTCGGAGCGATGCCGTCCTTGCTGCCCTTGTCGATGGTGAATGAGCCGTAGGGGTCATTTGCAGTTCTCGCAATTACAGTGCAGGGCGAAGAGAAAACAAAGTCCTCGTTGTCCTCTTTGAGCTGGAGGAGCTGCTTAAGCTCGGAATTTTCCGTCCGGATCTTATCATAATCGATGATCTCGTTGTAAAGCTGATTAAGGCGTTCACGGAGCTGCTCGTTTTCCTCACGGTATTTCTGCGCATTGGCAAAGGTGTCGATCGTCTCCGAGACCTTGGAGGAGATCAGCGTTGAAGCCTTCTGAAAAGGCTCGGTTATCGCATCGAAAATAGATACTCCCATTATAGCATATCCGCCCGTTGTAAGGGAGTATATCATAAAGCCTATAAGAACGGCGATGACAGCCGCAATTATCTTGAATTTTGTCGATTTGAAAAAGTCCCTCACATTATCATCTCCCTTATGTCATTATGCCTGTATAATGAGAATATTCCGAAAAGAGGCGGATATATCTATCCGCCCCGTTTTTTCAAAGATCAATTCAGATCAATAATATTTAGAATCATCGTTGAGAACTTCGTGAAGCTTGTCGATGTCCTCAAGAACCTTGCCCGTGCCGTCCGCAACGCAGTCAAGCGGAGAATCCGCAATGTTTACGGGCATTCCCGTTTCCTTGTTGATAAGCTTGTCAAGACCTCTGATAAGTGCGCCGCCGCCTGCAAGGGTGATGCCCTGATCGATGATGTCGGCTGCAAGCTCAGGAGGAGTCTTTTCAAGTGTTACCTTGATAGCTTCGATAACGTGGGAAAGAGGTTCTGCAAGTGCTTCTCTTATCTCTGCCGATGTAACTGTGATGTTCTCGGGCAGACCGTTGAGAAGATTACGTCCCTTTATTTCCATATCGGTCTCCTGCTCCATCGGGAATGCAGAACCGATAGCGATCTTGACATTTTCAGCGGTTCTTTCACCGATGAGAAGATTGTACTTTTTCTTGATGTAGTTGATGATAGCAGTGTCAAATGCATCGCCTGCGATACGGACGGAACGTGATGTAACGATACCGCCGAGAGAGATAACGGCAACCTCGGAAGTACCGCCGCCGATATCAACGATCATAGAACCCTGCGGCTCGGAAACGGGGAGACCTGCGCCGATAGCGGCAGCCATAGGCTCTTCGATTATGTTTACACGCTTTGCACCCGAGTTTTCGGTAGCTTCCTTAACGGCACGGCGTTCAACGGCAGTGATGCCCGACGGAATGCAGATAACAACTCTCGCCTTTGTGAAGAAAGAACCCTTGAGAGCCTTGCTGATGAATTCCTGAAGCATAGTAGTCGTCATCTCAAAGTCAGCGATAACACCGTCCTTGAGGGGACGGACAGCAACAATAGAACCGGGAGTACGTCCGATAACGTCCTTAGCCTCCTGACCGACGTATTTAGCCCTGTCCGTGCGTGTGTCAACAGCAACAACGGAAGGTTCTCTTATAATAATGCCCTTGCCCTTCATGTAAACGAGAGTGTTGGCAGTTCCAAGGTCGATACCGATATCTTTAGTAAACATTTTTATCCTCCATAATAATAATTTATCCGACAAAGCCGATATGCTCGGCGGTGATTTTAAGTAAAAACAGAGCCAAACGGCACTTATACTAATATTATACCACCATAAAACGCAGTCTACAACACTTTTTTCACGGTTTTTTTCAATTTTTGCATTTTTGGCTTTGTGAATAACACATAAAATTCGGAGAAAAATTTTTTAGTGCATTTTAACTAATGCGTAACGACCAACTAAGGTAAAAACGAACCGCAAAGCGCCTAAAGTTTAGGTCAAGCCTTTTCAAAGGCTTGCAGGGGTCAAGGGGACAGCGTCCCATTGTCGCTCTCCGCAGAGAGCGAAACTCCTTAAACTGACAGTCAATACGCTGTCGCAATAGAATAACATCTAACAGCTAAAAAAGGCGCAATTCACACAAAAAAGGTAAAACGAACTATGATAAGTTTAGTTTCGTAAAACCATAATGTGAATTGCGCCATACTATTTTCCTCAAAATCTATCCTTGAAGCAAAAATTCACGAACGAAGTGAGTGGATTTGAAGCTTCAACGCTGTATGAACGGCGGTGAAATATCCAGCAGATGGTCTGTCTTTTTTGGGGCAGTCTATACTTTATCCCGTTGTGTGTGAAATCCGACCCTACGGATTTTGAGCGTTATTCCGTTCATATCCCACCGCTGTTCAAACGATGTCGGCATAAAATGCTTATCGCTTCCGCTCTGCGCATTTTACGCCGAGGACAGTTGCTCCGTAAATAAAGAATTGGCGCAATTCACATATTGGTTTTACGAACTTTATTTCTCATAGTTCGTTTACCATATTTCGTGTGAATTGCGCCTTTTTATTTCCTACTAATTACTCTTATCGCAACAAAGCATTTAGCCATAGTTTAGGGAGTTTCGCTCTCTGCGGAGAGCGACCAAAGGGCTTCCGCCCTCTGGACACCTGACGAGCTGTGCTCAGCTCGACCAGCTAAGTGGCTTCGCATCGCCCGACAAATGTCAGTTATGCAATAATTCCGAATTCCGAATTCCGCATTCCGAATTTAAAATTCCGCACTAACTTCAACTCCGCCGACAGGACGGATGAAAAGCTTATGGCATGAGCCTTCGCCGAACACTGCTTCCTCCGCTTTGATAAAATCGTCAAGAAGCTCATTCGGCACGAACGCTTGAATTGTGCCTGCAAAGCCGCCGCCGTGGACTCTTGATGCGCCCTTTCCGCCGAGGACACGCTCTGCGGTGTAAAGTCCCATTGCAACGCCCTGCTCCTCGGGGTTTTTATTCGCATAGACATTCTGGAGGAACTTATAGGAGCTGTTTCCGCTTGCCTTTATTGCTGCAAGGAATGTATCGATATCGCCCGATTTGAGCGCTTCCGCTGCTTCCTCCACACGCTTGTTTTCATCGAAGAAATGCGCCGCACGGAGGACTGCTCTGTCGCCGCACTTTTTGCGAAGCTCGCCTATTTTTGCGAAGAATTCTTCCTCTTCGACCTCACGCAGGACGGTCTTTCCGAGTGCTGCCGCAACCGACTTCATCTCGGCAGGGATGGCCGCATATTCGGGGGTAAGGTCTGCGTGGCTGCCCTTGGTGTCGACGATACAGAGGGTATAGCCATACTGATTTATATTGAACTCGATCGGCACGATGATAGGGTACTGGGTTTTCTTGAAGTCGACATAGACGAAGCCGCCGACCGAAGCCGCCATCTGGTCGAGAAGTCCGCTCGGCTTGCCGAAATATTCATTCTCGGCGAACTGCGATATCTGTGCCGCCTTGACTGCGCTCACGGTATTGTCGTTGTAAAGTCCTGAAAGTATGCTTGCAGCGAGGACTTCAAACGCCGCCGAGGACGAAACGCCGCTTCCTTTCATAACGTCCGAGGTCATATAAGCCTTGAAGCCGCCGATCTTAAGTCCGTTTTTCGCAAAGCCTGCCGCAACGCCTCTTACGAGCGCAGGAGTTGTATCCTTTTCGTCAGCCTTTGCTTCAAGCTCTTTCGTGTCAACGGTGAAAAGGGGATAGCCCTCCGATTTTACGGTGATGATGCCGTCATCGGTCGGAACGGTGTATGCGATGATGTCAAGGTTTACAGCCGCCGCAAGCACTTTGCCGTTGTTGTGGTCGGTGTGGTTGCCGCTTACCTCTGTTCTGCCGGGGGCGGAGAAAATTCTCACGCCGCTCTGCTCGCCGAATTCCCTGACAAAGCTTTCCTCTGCTGCCTTGTAACGTGCTTTCTGGCGGTCAAGCTGATCTTCACCGTAAAGTTTTATAAGCTCATTTTCATTGATATTCATAGCTTTATTCTCCTTAGCTTTCCATTATTGCAAGAATTGTGATGCCCTTGTCCTCCGAACCATCGGCAGGCTTTATTTCAACAGTGTGCTTTTCGGTGTCCTTTGCAAGAAGGACCTGCTTCGGGAAAGCGTAATTTCCCCAGCCGCCCGAGAAGTCGCCCTCGAGCTTGCCCTTGCGCTCGCCGTCAACATAAACTTCGTATGTGCCGCTCTTGCCGTCGGTAGTTTTAAGATAAAGTATGCCGATGTTCTGACATTCAACATCGAATGAAAGCGTTCCGCCGCCCTCGGTTATCCAGTTTTCGGGGAACTGCGAGTAGACCTTGTTCTGACCGACCTCGAAGCCGTCGGCGGTAAATTCGATCTGCGAAGCATTGACAAGCTTTGCGTTCCTGTAGTAATCGTTAGTGCAGCCCTCTGTGTCGAAAGCCGTCACTTCAGCGGCAAGAGCAGCCGTGTCGGAGTCGTAAATTCCGTCAAGATAGCGTGAAAGAAGCTGACCGATGATACCGTGACCGATATCATTCGGGTGAATGTTGTCGGGGGAAATATCCTTCCAGTTGATAGTTCCTGCCGCAACCTCGGGGTAAACAGCCTCACGGTAGCTTATCATAGGCAGATCATAAGCTGCACCGATCTCCTTGTGAACGTCCTGCAGGCTCGTTCCGTCCTCCTGCGTGGTGAAAAGGAGAATGACAGCAGGCTCGTTTTCAGCGGAAAGTACCTTGCGCACAAGGCTGTCGTAGGAATATTTGTTCATAGTCTTGTCCGTGTCGTTTACCGAGAATTCGATAACAACAACATCGGGAGCATAGGAAAGAAGCTGCTCATCCGCACGGTGAACACCAAGGTAGGAGTCCGTTCCGCCGATACCTGCGTTGACAGTGTTGACCTCGCACTCGGGGAACTTCTCCTGCCACCAAGAGAAAAATCTCGAAGCGTAGCAGTTGTTCTGATTTGAAGCCGCTGTTCCCTGCGTGATAGAACCGCCGATAGTGGCAACGGTGATGCTCTCGCCCTTTTTAGCCTTTTCCATAGCCGCCGCAAGACGGGAGGTGTTGCCCTCGTTGAGCAGCGCACGGTTGTACATCTTGTCGGTAACGCCGCCCTCAAGGTCGAACGGTACACTTGGGTCAACAGCGTTTTCATCGACCGAAACAGCGGTAGTAACAACTGCTGTTGCCTCGCTCGTTTCGGAAGAGCCTGCATCGTCAGCCTTGTTTCCGCAGCCGCCGAGCAAAGAAATGCATATCAGCGCCGCAATAAAAGCGGAGATGTGCTTTGTGTTCTTCATATATTATCGTTCCTTTCCGATTTTTAGGAAAAATATTCAATGTACTAATTATACCAAACTTTCGCTGTAAATGCAATAATGTTTGAAGGAATTTATAAAATTCGGAATTCGGAATGCGGAATTCGGAATTATTGGCAGAGCTGACATTTGTCGAGAACTGCGAAGCCAACCAGCTGGTCGAGCTGAGCACAGCTCGTCAGGTGTCCAGAGGGCGGAAGCCCTTTGGTCGCTCTCCGCAGAGAGCGAAATCCCCTAAACTAACAGCATAACGTCAGCTGCAATAGCGAAATCAGTAACAAATAAAAAGGCGCAATTCACACGAAAAAGGTTAAACGAATTATGAGAGATCAGTTTCGTAAAACCTAAAAATGTGAATTGCGCCAAATTTTTCTTCAAACAAACTATCCTCGGCATAAAATGCGCAGAGCGAAGCGATAAGCATTTTATGCCGACAACGTTTGAACGGCTGTGAGGTGGGATATGAACGGCAAAAAGACATTTTAACGTAGTGACGGATATTGAATCCGTCACTGACGAAATTTGTTGCGTTTACTGACATACTCCACCGCCGTTAATACTGCGCTTTACCATTCATAGAGCGTTGAAGCTTCAAATCCACTCACTTCGTTCGTAGATTTTCGCTTCAAGGACAGTTTGTTTGAGGAAAACAGTATGGCGCAATTCACATTTTTAGGTTTTACAAACTTGATTTCTCATAGTTTTGTTTACCTATTTCGTGTGAATTGCGCCTTTTTAGCTGTTATTAATTTTTCTTTTGCGGCAATGCATTTTGCTGTTAGTTTAAGGAGTTTCGCTCTCTGCGGAGAGCGACAAGGTGGCTCCTCGCCCCCTTGACCCCTCGCAAGCTGTGCTCAGCTTGACCAGCTGGTTGGCTTCGCCTTGCCCTCCAAATATCAGCTCTGCGCCTTTGCCCTTTTCCTCCAACTGAAAAACCCATACATATCATTGAAAAAGAATATCGCAAAATTGACTGCGACGGGGATATACTGTGGGTCTTTCAGCGAAGCGAGCGTCCACAAAACTATA
The DNA here is from genome assembly GCA_934465295.1 of uncultured Oscillospiraceae bacterium. Lineage (GTDB taxonomy): Bacteria > Bacillota > Clostridia > Oscillospirales > Ruminococcaceae > UMGS363. The sequence continues at coordinate 21,592 of CAKSKU010000022.1, read as the reverse complement.
AGCACGATATCGTTTGCTGCATATCCGAGCGCATAGAAAGGTGAGCGGAGCATTGTCAGTGATGCGGCGAAAAAGCTCGTTGTTACCGACAACGTACTGAAAGCTATATTCGGTGTATCGAGTGCTTTCAATATGAAACAGAACACGGCGGTCGTGACTGCTCCGAAGAAAACAAGTCCTGCGATGTGCTTTTTGGTGAGCTTTTGTATTGCTACCTCTTTGCCGTTCTCGGACGGATTTTTTATCCATGTCACTGTTGCCCAGACTGCCATTGGCAGGGTCATTCCGAGGTAGGTCATCATTTCGCCCCAGTATCGGAATTTCCACGAAATTATGCCGTAGAGGATACTGAAAACTATCATCAGTATCTGCGCCCAGGCGTTGCCCTTTGCGGCGAATATCAGCGAGGTCACTCCCACGCACACTGCCGCAAGAGTGAGGATATCGGCATTCCCCGACAGCAGGTTTGAAGCTGTCACTGCGAGCAGTGAACACAGCCAGAGCACCCATTCCTTTGCCGTAAGCTCTTTTATTGGATCGTTCATTTACATTTCTCCCTTGAAAAAAATTTATCTTAAATTTTCAAGGGTGCATCTTGGGTCTAATATCGGAATGCTCCGATTGGAAAGTATCATTAAAACATAGCTCCTTAAATTTCTGCCATTTCCGCTTCATTGCCGTGTTCATGGATAAGGCGCAGAACGTCGTCGGCTTTCATATACACCGTTGCGGTGTTGTCGTTCGGGTGGACGCCCATCATTCCGTCCTCAAACTCGGCGTCGAGGTAAAGCTTGACCTTACATTCGCTGTCGTTGAGCAGTCCGAGCGGCGTTACCGAACCGGGTGTGAGCTTCATAATTTCGAGCAGGTCATCGGCGGAGGCAAAGGTGAGCGGTCGAAGTCCATGCTTTTTGCGGAAATCCTTCAGGTCGACACGCTTTGCGCCCTTTACGGTGATAAGGTAGTAGTTCCGCTTTTTATCGTCACGGACAAAGAGGTTTTTCGCCTCCCATTCGGGGTGGGGAAGCTCAACATCGCCGAGTTCCTCCATATTGAACACCGCTTTATGCTCAACGGCTTCAAATTCTATGTTATTTTCCTTTAAAAATGCGTAAGTTTCTTCCTTGTTCAATTTTTTCACCCTATTCAGAAAATTTTACCGCAAAGCAAGCTGTATAGTACCGAGAATTGCGAGATGGAGCGGATAATATATGTAGAAAAGCCACTTCATGAACTTGTTTATGCGTGGGCTTTTGCCCCTTTCGCCGTTGTAAAGCTTTATGAACGGTATTGCGAGGACAACGCCCATCTGCACGAGACCGTACACCCAGTCGATAGCGAAGCAGTACACGGCGGCGTATATCGCAATGTATATGATCAGCCATACCGACTGCGTTTTGAGTTTTCCTCGGTTCGTGCCGAATGCGAGTATGCAAAGGCTTGCGATACAGCTCCAGTCGCTCGGGAACGTCACAAGGCATATCAGCAGTATAAGGGCGATCTTGACCCACTGCCTCTGTATCTTTTCGCTGTTGACTATGCGGAGCATAACAAGTCCCCACGCAAGCGGCCAGATAACGCTCGTCTGGTTGAGGAGATTTCCGTAATAAAACGGGATAAACGACTTCCGGTCGACAAAATCAGCCGAGGCGAAAATATATGCAAAGTGCGATATGACCGCAAACACGAACAGTCGGCAGGTATATTTGCGGATATTTTTTGTGTAGTGATAACCCTCTGCGATAAAGTAGCACATAATGGGGCAGGTTATCCTGCCGATGATATGTAAAATAACGGGCAGTGCTTCATGCGGATAATCGGGGAATGACAGCCATGCGATATGATCGATCGTCATTGCGATTATGGCGATCGTTTTAAGTGCGTTTGAATCCAGTCCCTTTTTCATTTAAAACCCCACTTTTTTAAATTCGGAATTCGTAATGCGGAATTCGGAATTATTTATCCCTTTGTGTTTTATTATACCGTATTTATCTGTAAATGTAAATAGCTGTGGAAATATTGTTATACCTGTCGGAGCAGGGCAGCTCTTTATGTAAATAAAAAGCGCAGTTCACTTTTTGGGAAAAGTGAATTGCGAGGCTGTTGAAAAAGTATATTGCATTTATGCATATTGATGAAAAAGAATTTTATGACTTGATGCTAATACTAAACACCAATAAAATACAGGAAAAAATCTGCGCCGAAATCCAATATATTCGGGATTGTCGGCTTGATTTTTTCCAAATTTTAAATGGTGTTTAGTATAAAAGAAGAACCACCATTCATATCTCGTCGGTGCTAAACGCTCGTCGCTTTGCTCCTCACGTTTATTTGCCGAGGATAGTTGTTCCGAACATAAAGAATAAGCGCAATTCACATTTTATAGGTTTACAGACCGATTTTTCACGTTCTGTTTTACCTTTTTGATGTGAATTGCGCCTTTTTAGTTGTTACTGATTACGCTATTGCTGCACAGCCTTTAACTGTCAGTTTAAGGTGTTTCGCTTCTGCGGAAGCGACGAGGGCGCTGCCCCTCGACCCCGCAAGCTGTGCTCAGCTTGACCAGCTGCTTGGCTTCGCATAGCCCGACAAATTTAAGCTATGCAAATAATTACGCATTACGCATTACGCATTACGCATTACTCAACAACGCCGCCTTCAACAACAAGGTTTTCCTTGTCAACTGCTGTGCCGTAAACGCTTGCAAGTGTCTCGTCATAGTCCTTGTGGAAGAAGTTTTCGCCTGCGAGGGACTTGATCTCATCGTTGATGTAGGTGAGAAGTGTTTCGTTGCCCTTTGTAACTGCAGGTGCGATCGTGTCAAGGCTGCCGAGGGACTCGATGCCTACTGTAAAGCCGGGGTTCTGCATTGCCCATGCGAGGACTTCTGTGTTGTCTGTGGAGAATGCATCGCCTCTGCCGTCCTGAAGTGCGGAGTAAGCTTCGTTGTATTCATCAAACTTTACAAGTTCAAGTCCGTTGTAGGGATTTTCAGTGAAGTACTGCTCTGCTGTTGTACCCTTTACAACGATGAGCTTCTTGTTTTCGAGGTCTGCTTCGGAGTTGATAGGTGCGCTTTCGGGGGAAACTACGCCGAGTGCGACCTTCATATAAGGAAGTGCGAAGTCGACCTTTTCAGCTCTTTCTTCTGTAACTGTAAAGTTTGCGAGGATAATGTCTACCTTGCCTGTGATGAGGTATTCCGCTCTGTTTGCGGCTTCAACGGAAACGAGTTCAAGCTCTGTTCCGAGATCCTGTGCAAGTCTTTTTGCGAAGTAAACATCGTAGCCCTGATATTCGCCGTTGTTGTCAACGTAGCCGAACGGGTTCTTATCGGAGAAAACGCCGATCTTGAGTGTGCCGCTTTCCTTGATCTCGTCAACTGTGCGGTAAACCTTTGCGTTGGAGTCTGCGGAAGCGTCTGTGTTTGCATCGGCATTGTTTCCGCAAGCTGTAAAGGAAACTGCGATAGCTGCTGCGGATAAAGCTGCAAGAATTTTCTTAAAGCCAAACTTTTTCATAAATATCTTCCTTTCAGAATCGGAGCTTAGTCCGAATATGTAAATGTTTTAAGGAACTGCTTTGCACGTTCCGTTTTCGGAGCGTCAAAGAACTGTTCGGGCGTTCCCTCTTCGACTATCTCGCCGCCGTCAAGGAAAATTATCCTGTCTGCGACAGCCTTTGCGAACGCCATTTCGTGGGTAACTATCATCATCGTTGTTCCGCTCTTTGCAAGGTCAAGAACAACTTTGAGCACTTCATGCACCATTTCGGGGTCAAGAGCCGCCGTTATCTCATCGAGAAGAATGATATCGGGGTGGATTATAAGGCTGCGGACGATAGCCGCGCGCTGTTTCTGTCCGCCCGAAAGCTCATTCGGGTAAGAATCCGCTTTTCCTGCAAGACCTACTCTGTCGAGGAGCTTCAGTGTCTCTTCCTCGACCTCCTTTTTGTCACGCTTCTGGACTTTGAGCGGTGCGAGTGCAATATTCTGTGCGATCGTCATGTGCGGGAAAAGGTCGTAGCTCTGAAAGACCATTCCGATATGCTGACGAATTTTTGTAAGGCTTTTTTTGCCGTAAAGTACAGGTTCACCGTGAAGTGTTACGCTTCCGCCCTGTATAGGTTCAAGTCCGTTCAGACAGCGCAGAAATGTGCTTTTTCCGCAGCCCGATGGACCGATAAGTACGATGACCTCGCCCTTTTCGACCGAGATCGAAATATCTTTGAGGATAACGTTGTCGCCGAACTGCTTATGCAGGTTTTTTACTTCGATTATTGTTTCCGCCATTATACAAACTCCTTATGCCGAAAGCTTTTTCTGCTTCTTATCGATAGCTGTCGAAAGCATCGAGAGCGGGAAGCAGACTGCAAAATACATTACGAATATCGTTCCGTAGACCCAAAGCGCAGCGTTCGGTGCTTCAAAGCGGTTCGCATCGATTATCTGCTTGCCGACTTTGAGGACTTCCGTAACGCCGATGAGCGAAACGAGCGCAGTGGTCTTTATCATTCTTGTTGAAAGATTGATAATGTTCGGGATAAGCAGGCGTATTGCCTGCGGAAAAATAACGTAGATATAAGCCTGAAACCTGGTAAGTCCGAGCGATGTTGAGGATTCATACTGATGAACGGGGACGCTTTCAAAGCCGCCTCGGATAAGGTCGCCCATTTCAGCCGCTCCCCATATCGTGAATACGATTATCGCCGAGGTCTCGCCCGAAAGATTGATGCCGAGAGTTCGCACGATACCGAAGAACACGATGAAAAGCCAGACGAGCTGCGGCATTATGCGGACGATCTCAAGGTAAGCTCTGCAAACCGCTCTGACTGCCTTGTTCTTCATTCTCATAGCAGCACCGAGCAGCGAGCCGAGGATAAGCGAGAAGCCTATCGATATGAGTGCGATCCGTATCGTGACCCAAAGTCCGCCGAGCAGTCTTAAAAAATTGTTGCCCTCGAATACTATTTTAAGCCCCTCCACGGCGAAGCCTCCTTTCAAGCACCGAACACAGCAGCGATATCGGTAAAATGATGATAAGGTATGCTATGACGAGCATAAAGAGCGACTCCGTTGTGCTGGAGTACATTCCGATAAGATCCTTTGCTACGTACATAAGGTCGGCGAGTGCGACTGCGCTGAAAACGCTGGTCTCTTTCAGAAGAAAGATCATATTTGCGCTCACGGCAGGCATTGCAGCCGCCGCTGCCCTTGGAAAAACGACATAGCGCATTACCTGACCTCTTGTAAGTCCGAGGCTTTCCGCAGATTCTATCTGGGCTTTTTTTATGCTTTGGAAACCGCTTAAAAATGATTCTGACATATAGCTTCCGCCGAGGAATGTAAGTCCGATTATGCCGCAGGCTTCGGAGGAGAGAACTATTCCTGCCTTCGGAAGTCCGAAATAAAGGAAAAACAGCTGCACGATGAGCGGCGTGTTTCTCGAAAGCTCGGTGTAAATGACTGTGACAGTACGCAGAACGGGTATCTTGTAGTACCTTGTCAGTGCGCATATCAGTCCGACGATCGTTGAAAGCACAATACCGATAGCTCCCGTTACGACCGTCAGCACCGCTGCTTTGACATAAAGCGGATAATGCTGCGAAATAAATGTCAGATCCATGGTTTCCTCCGTTTTTATCAATTTTTTGTGCTTTTAGCGTTCCGCAGGAAACAATATATAAGTAATTCCCTATGTATTAAGAACAGCCACAAACAGCAATTCTTAATTATACAACTAAAACGCTGAAAAGTCCAGCGTTTTAGTTAGGTTTTTAATGAATTTTCAGAAAATTGCTACAACTGCGCCGTTGTAGTTTTCAGCGATGAAGTCCTTAACTTCGTCAGTTTCGAGTGCGGAAACGAGAGCCTGGATCTTAGGAAGGTTTTCATTGCCGCTCTTTACTGCAACGATGTTTGCGTAAGTCTGAGCTGCATCACCGGAAGCATCTTCGGAAGCGATAGCGTCTGCGATCTTAAGACCTGCTGCGAGAGCGTAGTTGCCGTTGATAACTGCGAGAGAACCGTCGCCTGCGTTAGCGAACTGAGCTGCGACCGTGTCAGCCTGAACTGTTGTGATATTGAATCCGTGATCGTCAACGATGTCAAGTGTCTTTACGCCGTCAAGAGCGTTTGCACCCTCAGGGAGAGTGATAAGACCTTCCTGTGCGAGGAGGAGAAGAGCTCTTGTTTCGTTGCTGTCGTCAGCAGGGATCACAATTGTTGCACCCTCGGGGATATCGGCAACGCTTGCAATGCCGTTGGCATAAAGTCCGAATGGTTCGTAGTGAATGGAAGCTGCGGAAACAAGGTCAGTGCCGTTAGCTTCGTTGAAGCTGTTGAGGTAAGGAGTGTGCTGGTAGTAGTTAGCGTCAAGCTCACCGTCAGCAACAGCCTTGTCGGGGAGTACATAGTCATCATAAATTGTGATCTGGAGGTCATAGCCCTGCTCTGCGAGCTTATCCTTAACGAATTCAAGTATTTCACCGTGAGGTGTGGAGGTTGCGCCGATCTTGATAACGTTGTCGCCGTCAGCAGCTGTTGTGTCAGCAGCCTCTGTTTCAGCTTCGGTTTCAGCGTTTGCGTCAGCAGCTTCTGTATCTGCTGCTGCGGAAGTCTCAGCGGAAGTATCTGCTGTTGTGTTGTCGGCTGTGCTTGAAGAGCAGCCTGTGAGTGCGAGTGCTGCGATAGAGAATGCAGCGATGATGCTTGTTAATACAGTATTCTTTTTCATAATAGTTTTTCTCCTTATTGTACGGCGGGGATGCCCCGCAGCAGATCCGCAGGTAAAATATGCAGTAATTGATAATATTCTACCCGGTAACAAAACATCATCTATTCAATAGATTATGCTTTGTTTCAGTTTTTGGTGAATAGGTTTAATGACAACATCGTGCATCAAACATTCGGCCGTTCCTGAAATTTTCACGCAGAAGGCGATCAAAAAGCTTTTCCATTTTTCACTTTCTCCTTAATATTGTAAAGCCGTTCCTTATGCGGCATTACTTATTAATACGTTTGTCCGTCCTGTGAGCGATCATCATTCCAAGCTCCTGAATGAGCTGTACAATGATTATCGTCAGCACTACGCACACCCATATTATGTCATTGTTAAAGCGCTGGTAGCCATAGTTGATAGCTATTGTACCAAGTCCGCCGCCTCCGATAGTTCCTGCCATTGCGGAATATCCGAGGATAGTTACGAGTGATATCACTGCGCCTACGATAAGCGAAGGCTTTGATTCGGGGATAAGCACCTTCCGGATTATCTTGAAGTTGGAAGTTCCCATTGACTGTGCGGCTTCGATAACGCCCTTGTCAACTTCCTTTATAGAGCTTTCCACCATACGGGCTACATAAGGTGCAGCTGCGATGATGAGCGTTACTATCATTGCCTTGTTTCCGAGGCTCGTTCCGACGACGAACTTCGCAACGGGGAGCATCGCAACCATAAGGATAACGAACGGAATGCTTCGGAAGATGTTTACGATAAATCCGAGGATCCTGTTGAGCCACGGGATAGGCTTTATGCCGTCCGAGCTTGTGACGCTTAAAAGCACTCCGACCGGAAGTCCGATAATATATGAGAAAAATGCGGAAATGAATGTTAAATAAACGGTTTCCCATATTCCTTTCTGCAAAACGCCCTTTTCAATGAGCTGTGAAAGAAGATCTGACATTGTTTTCACCCCTTGTCCTTAGTTAAGCTCCGAATATTCAATGCTGTTCGCATCGAGGTAAGCTTTTACACGGTCGTATGATTCAAACGGCACTTGGATTATAAGCTGACCGTAAGCCTTGCCGTCCATATCCTTTGTGTCGGCGTGTAGAATGTTCACAGCCGCACCGCATTCAAGGATTATAGCCGCAAGAACAGGCTTGCCCGAGCTTTCACCGTTGAAAACGATACGAACCTTTTTGCCCTCGGTTATCTCGGCGGCTGCTTTTATCTCGGGGAGAACGAGCTTCTTTGCTATATCCGACTGAGGATTTGCGAAAACGGTCTTTACATCGCCCATCTCGGCAACAACGCTCTTGTCAAGAACTGCAACACGGTCACAAATGCTGTCGATAATGCTCATTTCGTGAGTGATAACAACTATCGTGATTCCAAGCTCTTTGTTTATCTTTTTCATAAGCTCCAGAATGGAACGTGTGGTGTCGGGGTCGAGTGCGCTCGTTGCTTCATCGCAGAGCAGATATTTCGGGCTTGCGGCAAGCGCTCTTGCGATCGCAACACGCTGTTTCTGACCGCCCGAAAGCTGTGAAGGGTAGCTTTTTTCCTTTTCGGCGAGCGAAACAAGCTGTAAAAGCTCTCTTGCCCTCTTCTCGGCATCGGCCTTCTTCACGCCTGCAATTTCAAGCGGAAAACAGACATTTTTGAGAACCGTTCTCTGTTCGAGCAGGTTGAAGCCCTGAAATATCATTCCGATGTTTCGTCTTGCTTCGAGAAGCTCCTTTGTCGAAAGCTGACCGAGGTTTTTTCCGTCGATGACAACATCGCCCGTAGTCGGACGTTCGAGGAAGTTTATGCAGCGGACAAGGGTGCTTTTTCCTGCGCCCGAAAGACCGATGATGCCGAATATCTCGCCATCGTTGATCGTGATGTTGACATCCTTTATTGCGGTGACGGCTTTTTCACCCTTGCCGTAGGTCTTGGATATGTTTTTGAGTTCTATCATTCGATGCACCCCTTATAAAATAAAAAAGCAGGCGAACCTGCTTCATACGGATATATGAAAAAATCTTCAAAAGCAGCCTTTACGATATTCTTTTTTGCAGGACATTATGCACATGGACATTGACATACAAGTGGACATCATATCAGCTTACTCCTTTCGATCGTTTTGTTTTTGACTATGGCTTTATTATACACTCTAAATCATAGCTTGTCAATAGGTTTTCTAATGATTAATTGCTCAAACATTTTCCCCTGTTTTGCAGGATTTTTTACACATCATACAAATTAGGGATAAAATGTTAAGAAAAGGGTGAAAATAATGTACTTTTGACCGCATTTGTGCAACTTTGAGAGTCGGAAACGTCATTTAGGGCGGGAATCTTTAGTGTAAAAACGCTCACAATGCCGCTTTTACGGCAAGATATTTCAACATTTCGGCACTTTTACGGTTGAAAAGTTTCGTGCCGAGCGAAACATACAAATCATTTGGGGCGCTTCATAATAAAACAGAGCCGTTTCAGCATGTGCTGCAACAGCTCTGTTAAATTTAAAACAGATCAGAGTGAGAGCCTGTTCTGACGAGTTTCAAAATCAGGTTTTCTTTTTGGATCTGATATATGAGCAGCCAGTTTGGATTTATGTGACACTCTCTCATATTTTTGTAATCTTTGGAATCGTTAAGTGAATGATCGCGATATTGGCTTGGCAACGGTTCTTCGCGACAAAGAATTGTGACAACTGTTTCAAGTTCCGATGATTTTAATCCTCTTTTCAGAGCGGCTTTGTAATCGCGCTTGAATTTGCCTGTAAACTCGGGTTTAAGCATTTAAAGCCTCCATAAGGTCTGCAACGCTGTCGAAAGGACCAACGATATCTTCATCATTGTACGCAGACTTCATCGCTTCTTTTGTTTCGTCATTGAAATTTTCATCAAGGTCATAATATTCGCCGAACATAGCAATAAAACCGCGAAGCTGTTCTTCTGAAAGGTGATTGAAAATGTTAAGTGCAAGCTCCTTTGTACTCATAAAGCAAACCTCCTTATCAAACATAAGCTTTCATTACATATTATATCACCGAAATGCACAAAAGTCAAACAAGTTGATATTTTGAAAGCAAATAAAACAAAAAACCACTTATCAAAGATAAGTGGTTGATTGGTGCGGTAAATGGGACTTGAACCCATACGTCAAAGACACACGCCCCTCAAACGTGCCTGTCTGCCTATTCCAGCACTACCGCATATTAAGTTTTTGTCTCGGAAGTTGTTCTCTCCCTGACGACGATATTTATTATAGCATATAGGATCTCATTTGTCAAGCGTTTTTTCAAATTTTTTTGAGATTTTTTTCAGAAACCAAAAAACAACGCAGCAAAGCGGTTTTCTCCCGATGATAAATTTAAAACAGAAAATAAAAAGGTGCATGACCATTTCGGAAAATGCACCTTAATATGTTCGAACAAACATCTGCGGAAAATAATTCCGAATTCCGAATTCTTAATTCCGCATTAAATTCTTATGCCTTAGCAGCGTTGAGCTTCTTAGCGAGCTGGGACTTCTTTCTTGCTGCACAGTTCTTGTGCATGAGACCCTTAGCGCAAGCCTGGTCTACTGCCTTGATAGCAGCCTTTACAACTGCCTCGGACTCGGGAGTCTTTGCAGCAGTAGCAGCGTCAGCCTTCTTAAGTGTTGTCTTGAGAGCAGTCTTTACGGACTTGTTTCTCATTGTCTTTGTGTTGATGACCTTTACTCTTTTCTTAGCGGATTTAATATTTGGCATTTTGTTTTCCTCCAAAATCTCTGATAATTTAAATTTTTCTGCAAATAATATTGACAGCTTGCATACCGTTTATTCGGAACAAGGCGGTGACACGGTTCGCTTTTGTTCCCATAGGGTGTAATGACTCACCCTTTTTCAAGATAAAGATGCGATATAGCAGTACGGCTGCCCTTATCGAATACATATCTGCACAAGCTTAGATATTATTTTATCATTATTTGTCCGATTTTTCAATAGGCAATTTAAAAAAACTTGTAGAAATATCACGGCTTAGTTTATGCAGATTATATAATAATCTTGAAAAGGGGAAATAAAGTATGTCAGCACGAACTGACCTTGCGGTGGAAATGATCGATGAGGACGCCCGTTCGCTCCCGAGGGGCATTGGAAGAAAGCTCCGCAAAAGCTCCGCCTGCAGCATAACCGAGATCGAAGTCACCTCCGAGCTTGCAGGCTTGAAGATAGGCAAATCCAAGGGCAGGTATATCACGATCGAAACGGACAGGCTCTCCTATGCGCCGTCCGACTTTGAGGAGCAGGCGCAGAACATCGCCGACGAGATAACCGCACTGCTGAAAAGCCACAACTGCGGCACGGAGAATGGGCTTGTTGTCGGTCTCGGCAACTCGGACATCACCCCCGATGCGCTCGGACCTATGGCTATCGCAAAGATAATTGCCACCCGTCATCTCAAAGGCTCACTGCCGAAGGAACATGAGCTGGCTTCGCTTAAAGTTGTTTCTGCGCTTGCGCCGGGCGTACTCGGTCAGACGGGGATCGAAGCCGCCGAGATAGTCGATTCGGTCTGCATGGGGATAAAGCCTGCGTTCGTCATTGCGATAGATGCGCTTGCCTGCTCGGACGTTTCACGCCTCGGCACAACGATACAGATAACCGATACGGGGATTTCCCCCGGCTCGGGAGTGCAGAACCGCCGCAAGGAGCTGACCGAAACGACCCTCGCCATTCCCGTTATCGCAGTGGGAGTTCCGACCGTTGTTGATATGCACACCATTGTCGAGAACATCACGGGCAGCGCACCCGACAAGCATCTGCCGAATATGATGGTGACTCCGCGTGATGTTGACAAGCTCATCGAAAGAGCCGCCCGACTCATAGCCTGCGCCGTGAACAAGGCTCTCCAGCCGCAGCTCAGCTTTGCCGATATTTCGGCACTCTCATAATGAATTTTTCGGCGTTTTGCTTCATATAAATGTATAAGAAAAGAATATAAAAGCTTTGAAGTTATCCGCAAAAAAGCAGAACACTTTGAAAGGATCGGTGAAAATGTCAACAGCAAAACGACCCAAGCTTCGTTACGGAAAAAATTTTCTTGCGGCAGGAACAGCCTTTGCGCTTGCGCCGCTTATGATACTTTCGCTGAAGGCGGCTGTGCCGGATGCGGAAAATGCCATGATAGCCGCCGCTGCCGCTTCCGCACGTCTTTCGGCAGGGAATGTTTTTGAAGCGGAAAGCCCGTCCGAAGCCTTATCGGAGACCGAGGACAAGCTGCTTGAAGCTCTGCCCGAAAAGCCTGCCTATTTAAATTTTGACGAAAGCGTGATGCTCTCACGGGGCGAGCTTATCATTCCCTCGGGCGAAAATGAGGAGCTTGTCGTTCCCGAGGAACACGACGTCGGCGCAGAGCCTTATCCGAAAACGCTCGAATCCCGTGACGGCGTTATAAAAGCGATGACATACGGCTTTTACAGCGGCACGGATTATGTTAACCTTGACGGCGGAGGTCAGGTGCGCAACTGCTCGGATATCGCCGGCGAAACGCTTCTTGACGAAAGCCGCAGGGGATATGACTTTACCGTTACGGCGGACGGAACGCCGCAGATCCTGATAATGCACACGCATGAGACCGAAAGCTACGAACCCTACACCCGTGATTTCTATGACAGCTCATTCACGAGCCGAACCACGGACGATGAAAAAAATATGGCTGCGGTCGGTGATGCAATTGCAGCCGAGCTTGAAAAAAGCGGCATCGGGGTCATTCACGATGTCACAAAGCACGATTATCCGTCCTATAACGGCTCTTACGACCGCAGCCGTGAGACCGTTCAGGCGATACTTGAAGAAAATCCGACAATAAAGGTCGTTCTCGATATCCACCGTGACGCTATTGAGCGTGAGGACGGCACAAGAATTGCCCCGACTGCCGAGATCAACGGCAAGGACGCCGCTCAGGTGATGATAATAAGCTGCTGCGATGACGGCAGCGGCAGGCTTCCGCATTATATGAGCAATTTCCACTTCGCATCGGCACTTCAGCAGCAGCTTGAATCCGATTTCAGCGGTCTGACACGTCCTGTTCTCTTTGATGACAGGTTCTACAACCAAGACCTCACCGCAGGTTCGCTGCTCATCGAGGTCGGCGGTCACGCAAACAGCATTGACGAGGCGGTTTACAGCGGTGAGCTTATCGGAAAGAGCCTTTCAAACCTGTTTTTACATAATGAATAATATTTTATATAAAAGTCAATATTATTATTGAACCCAATAAAATACAGGGAGAATTTGCGCCGTAATCACATATAAACTTTTTTAAACAGCTACAGTTTGTCGAAAAAGTACATTGCATTTATGCAGATTTAAAAAAATTTTATGACTTGATTGCTAAAAGAAAAACCGCCGCTCATATCCCGTTGGCGATAAACGCTCGTCACTTTGTTCCTCACGTTTATCTGCCGAAGATAGTTGTTCCGAACATAAAGAATAAGCGCAATTCACATTTTATAGGTTTACAAACCGATTTATCAAGTTCTGTTTTACTTTTTGAATGTGAATTGCGCCTTTTAACTTATAGATAATTTGCTATTGCGGCAATAAGTGTGCTGTTAGTTTAGGGAATTTCGCCGTCTGCGGACGGCGACCAAGGGCTTTGCCCTCTGGACACCCACCACCCTTTAAAAAGCGTGGACGTAAACTTTAGTTTTGGAAAATTGGTTTTTTTAAAGAGAGCAGGTCGGGAATGTTTTTTGAGCTTCAAAAGAAAATAAAAATAAGCAGGACAGCCGCAGTTTTGTACTGCATCGTCCTGCTTATAGGATTTTTATATGGTCTGTCGACGGTCTATGTCAACTGCTTCAACAGTATGAACGCCGAGCAGATAACCACTTTCGGCGCAGTCGAAAAAGCAGCCGAGGGCTTTATTCTGTGGTTTGAGAACCTATTGTGATAGGGTTGTCGACAGAGGTTATGCCGTTTACGTTTTCGAGCGTTATCTCATAGGCATAGCTGCCGTCGCTGCCCGAATTCGTCTGGCGGAAATAAACGAAATTGCCCTCGCTGTCAAAGGCGTAGGAGGTCGCAAATGCGTCCATATTCGTTTTCATATCCTTGTTGAGACGCTCGGTGTCATACTGATAGATATAAAGAGTGTTTCCCTCATCGTCGGTCGTTTCCTCCGCGGAAGAAACATAGCCGTTGATGTAGAAGAAAAGCTGCCCCGTGGAATATGGGTGCGGCTTTTTCTTCGTGTAGGAAACATAGTCGTCTGCATTCGATGAAACAGCCGAACCAACTCCGTCACGCTCACGGAAAAGCTCCTTGCCGTTGCTGTACTCGGCATAGTAACCCTCAGTGTCGTAACCCTCGCAGTAATAGGTCTGCGAATCGTCCGGGTTATACATAAAGGTAAAGGTCTGCTCTACTTCGCCGCTCGTGAGATTTGTGATGATATAGCTTGCGCTTTCGTAGCCCTCGGCAGCCGAACGCAGGGCTTCCACCCTGTCACAGCCGACAAGCTCCTGCTTTCCGCAGGCGGTCAGCATCAGAGCCGTGAGGACAAGCGAAAGCATAAGGATAAGTTTTTTTGAAGTTTTCATAGCAGCTCCTCACGATCTTGTAACAGTAAGAAAAACCGATACAACAATATAGATGAACGACGTTGCGGATAAAAAACTGCCGAGCTTTTTGTGCTGCGCCTCAAATTCATCGAAGTAATCGGCGTATTTGTCCGCAGGTATCTCCTCACCGTCATCGTTCGTCACAACAGCCGAGATGAAAAGCGCCATTATATAGCCGATAACGAGCGGAATAAGCGTCAGCAGCGGCGAAACGGAGTTCGGGAAAACGAATATCCGCAGAAGAATACATATCAAAGTGAGGATATTCCCCGAAAGCCGAACCTTTAATCCCGTGTCGAACCTGTCAAAAAGAGTTTCTTTGTCCATTTTTATTTTTTCCTTGATTGTCAAAATTTGTGGGGCAAAACGTCCCGTTTGTGAAATCATATCACAAAAATAGAATATCCGAAAACGGGCGGATATAGAATCCGCCCCTACGGTAAAACCAATTCACGAAACATAAAAATTACGAATTACGCATTAAAATAATTCCGCATTCCGAATTCCGAATTAAATCAATACGCTTTTCCCCAGTAAACCATTTTCTTAGCCGGCTTGCCGCAGCATACGCACTTGTCGGAAAGGTTCTCCTGTGCGAATGGGATACATCTCGAGCCAACGCCCGTGAGTTCCTTTACCTTGTCCTCGCATTCTTCTTCGCCGCACCACATTGCCTTTACGAAGCCGTCACCGTTCTTTTCAAGAGCTTCCTTGATCCCGTCAAGGCTTGTGCAGGAGTAGGTATGCTTTTCACGATTTTCAAGAGCCTTGGCAAGCATTCCCTCGGGGATATCCTTTTCGAGCATTGCTGTAATGGTTTCAACAACGTTTTCAAGAGCAACGTCTTTCTTTTCACCGTTGTAACGTGTGCATACAACGCACTTGTCGTTCTCGATATCCTTGGGTCCGAGTTCGATTCTTACAGGAACGCCCTTCATTTCATATTCGGAGAACTTCCAGCCGGGCGAGTTGTCGCTGTCATCGACCTTTACTCTTACGCCTGCGGCTTTGAGCTTCTGAGCGACCTGATCTGCCATATCAAGAACGCCCTCTTTGTGCTGCTGGATAGGAATGATAACTGCCTGAACGGGCGCAACTGCAGGAGGAAGAACAAGTCCGCTGTTGTCGCCGTGGGTCATGATAACTGCGCCGATAAGACGTGTTGTAACGCCCCATGAGGTCTGGTGAGGATATACCTTTTTGTTTTCCTTGTCGGTGTACATAATGTCGAATGCTCTTGCGAAGCCGTCACCGAAGTAGTGGGAAGTACCTGCCTGAAGCGCCTTTCCGTCATGCATAAGAGCCTCGATAGCGTAGGTAGCCTCTGCGCCTGCGAACTTGTCGCTGTCGGTCTTTCTGCCCTTTACAACAGGCATTGCGAGCGACTTTTCGCAGAATTCGGCATAAACGTTGAGCATACGCTCTGTTTCTTCGATAGCCTCCTCAGCGGTAGCGTGGATAGTGTGACCCTCCTGCCAGAGGAACTCTCTTGAACGGAGGAAAGGACGGGTGGTCTTTTCCCATCTTACAACTGATACCCACTGATTGTAAAGCTTTGGAAGGTCACGGTAGGAGTGAACAATGTTGGAATAGTGTTCGCAGAAAAGCGTTTCGGAAGTAGGACGAACGCAAAGTCTGTCCTCGAGCTTTTCGTTGCCGCCCATTGTTACCCATGCAACTTCGGGAGCAAAGCCCTCAACGTGGTCTTTTTCCTTCTGGAGCAGGCTCTCGGGAATAAACATAGGCATACAAACATTCTCGTGTCCCGTTGCCTTGAACATTCCGTCAAGGATACGCTGGATATTTTCCCAGATAGCATAGCCGTAAGGGCGAATTACCATACAGCCCTTTACAGAGGTGTATTCGATGAGTTCTGCCTTTTTGCAGATGTCGGTGTACCACTGAGCGAAGTCCTCGTCCATTGAGGTGATCTGCTCAACGAGCTTTTTTTCCTTTGCCATAAAAAAATCATTCCTTTTCGTTATTTATATTTTCGGTAGCTTCTTTGTTTTCGGTGCTTTCGCCGTTTTCGGCAGCTTTCGGAGCTTCCTCTGCCCTTTCTTCGGCTTTTGGAGCTTCTTCAGCCGTTTCCGCAGGCTTTTCGCCCTCAAAAATGCTTTTTACGGTGTATTTTTCGCCGTTTTCAAGCGTTATTGAGGAAGGACCCGGGTCTATCTTTGTTTTTCCGAAGGTCTTGTCGACAAATTTTGCAAGCTTCGGAGTGAATACAGCTATGAGCCATATCAGAAGGAGTATTCCGATCATTCCGAATGCAAGCTTTAACATAAGGTCAAAGGTCTCTTGGTTAAATGACATCTATGCATCTCCTTTCAATGGCTTTTTGCATATAATAATAGTGGGAAAACTTGCTCCCCGAATTTTTCCTTTCCCGATGATTATTTTTGCATTTTCGGGCAAATAATAATCACAGAATAAATTTTATAAACAGGAGTTGTTTAAAAGTGACAGTCAGAAGGGGAGAAATCTATTACGCCGATCTGAGTCCCGTTGTCGGTTCGGAGCAGGGCGGAGTCCGTCCCGTACTTATCGTTCAGAACGACATCGGCAACAGCCACAGTCCGACCGTTATCGCAGCCGCAATAACGAGCCGTCAGGACAAATCGAAGCTGCCGACCCATATCGGGATAAACGCTGCGACCTGCGGACTTTCCAAGGACAGCGTTGTGCTGCTCGAACAGATACGGACCATTGACAAAAAGCGCCTTAAAGAGAGAATGGGCGAGCTTGACCGACCGTCAATGTCGAGGATAAACAACGCCCTTTCCATAAGCTTCGGACTTGATACGCAATAGAATTTATTTACAAAGTGTATCGATATCCTCAGATATTACTCTGAGGATATTATTTTTTACTGAACCTTGATGAAATGATACTTCACCGACTTGAAATCGCCGTCAACGGGGACGATGATCCCTGCGTTCATAAGTGCAGAACCGCTGTGGACTTCGCCCGTCTGCTCGTTCTTGTAGCGAGCATTTTCGTCAAGCCCCTTGAGCTTAATGCGTCTTGCAGGGAAGTTCGGTCTGCCGAGTACCTGAACGAATGTGAATATAGCTTCGGACTTGTCCTTTTCAACGAATATCCAAGCGTCCCAGGTCGTGTCCCTGAACATATTTCCGATGCGGTACTGGTCGCCTGTGCGGATAATGTGGTTGTATTTGTTGAATTCTGCGATCTGACCGGGGATAGCGTCTCTGTCCTCCTGTGGAATTCTTGTAACATCAAGCTCATAGCCGAATGTTCCGACCATTGCAACGTCGCCTCTCGTAGCGAAAGGAGTTGTTCTGCCGACGGTGTGATTGGGGCAGTCGGAAACGTGCGCACCCATTGCGGAAGCAGGGTAGCACATCGAAGTGCCGTGCTGTATCTTCAGACGTTCGATAGCGTCCGTGTCATCGGAGCACCAGATCTGCGGCGAGAAGTAGAGCATACCTGCATCGAATCTTGCGCCGCCGCCCGAGCAGTTTTCAAGGAGAATGTGCGGATAATCGGTCGTAAGGCGGTTCATAACGTCATAAACGCCGAGAACATATCTGTGCCAAAGCTCACGCTGACGGTTTGCGGGGAGATATGTCGAGCCGACTTCGGTAAGCTGTCTGTTCATATCCCACTTGATGTACTCGATGTTCGCACTGTCGAGGACTTTCTTCATAAGTCCGTAGATATAGTCACGGACCTCCTTGTTGGAGTAGTCAAGAACGTACTGCTCACGGGACATTGACATCGGTCTGCCCTTTATCTGGATAGCCCAGTCGGGGTGAGCCTTGTAAAGCTCGCTGTCGGGCGAGATCATCTCGGGTTCAAACCATATGCCGAACTTCATTCCGAGCTTGTTTACTTCGTCAACGAGGTGCTTCAAGCCGCCGTTTATCTTCTTTTCGTATACGAACCAGTCGCCGAGCGAGCTGTTGTCGGAATCTCTGTGACCGAACCAACCGTCGTCCATAACGAGCATCTCAATGCCGAGCTGTGAAGCCTGCTTTGCAATATCGATGAGCTTTTCCGTGTTGAAGTTGAAGTAGGTAGCTTCCCAGTTGTTGATGAGTATCGGGCGGCGTTTGTCCTTGTATTCGCCTCTGATGAGGTGCTGTCTGTAAAGGTCATGGAAGGTTCTCGACATTTCGCCGATACCGTTCGAGGAGTGGACCATTACAACTTCGGGCGCTGCGAATTCTTCGCCCTTTTCAAGAAGCCAGTTGAAGTCGAAGTGGTTGATGCCCATTACAAAGCGTGTGTGCTTATGCTGTGTGACTTCTGCCTGGAGGAAGAAGTTTCCGCTGTAAACGAGGTTGAAGCCGAAAGCTTCGCCGATATCCTCGTCAGCGTTGGGTGAAACGAGAGCGCAGAACGGGTTGTTCTGGTGCGAAGATTCGCCCTTTACGGAGTCAACGCCCTGTTTGCCGTGGTGGAGATGCGAGCGTTCGATGGCTCTTTCTCTTGCCCATGAGCCGTTGAGGGTGATAAGATCATAATCGGAAGATTCAAAGTCAACGCAGGCGGAAAGAACACGTCTGATGTTGATGCTCTCGCTGCCGTTGTTCTTAAGGCGGACGCTTCGGGTGATAACATCAAGGTCCTTGAATGCTGTGTAGATAAGCGTTGCTTCAAGTCCGCTCACCTTGTCAACGCAGGTGATTTCAAGCGTTGTAGCTTCGTTTTCATCTGCAAAGGTTGCAGGGATAAAGCCGTCAGCCGTTTCGATCTTGGGCTTTCCGCCGTAGACCTTGTGCGAAACATAGCGAAGATCGCAGGTGGACATTCCTGCGTTGTCCATTACCATAAGGCAAGGTTCACGGTAGTCGCCGAGACCGTGGCAAGGGTATTCAAAAGGAGTTGAGTCCATTACAGTTCCTGCATCACGGGCATTGACTTTGAGCGTCCAAGGATTTCTGTCAAGTGCGAGCAGGTAGGAAAGGTCATCGTCCTCGACCTTTTTGCCGAAATAAACGTGGGCAAGAAGTCCGCTTTCAAGTGCTGCGAAAGCGTAGGTGGTGTTCTTTGCCTGAAGAGTGAACAGGGTCATATCCTCGGTGAAGTCCTCGTTGGAGTTCGTCTGCCATACATAGCGAGAATAGACCTTGTTCAAGGGCTGTACTTTTATGTTTTCTGCTGCCATAGATTTTTCCTCCGTAAATAATACTAATTTTTAATCAAAGTGTAGACAAAAAATCGGCGCAAAATCCATTTATTCGAGATTTTGCTTGATTTTTTGTACACTTTCAGTTTAAAAATTTGTATAAAGGTAACGTCCTTATCTGACTTTTTTCTTTCTTTTTACTGTGATAAAGTTTCTGAGCGTGCTTAAAACTGCGTCAAAATTGAATACGGCTGCTGAGATGAACAGTACGATAAGCTGAACATATTCAGCCTTCGGCTCGGTAATGGCAACGATAGCCATATATCCGACAACGATAATATTAACGATCATCTTGAACCAGTTTATCGGGAATTTCACATAGCTTCTCGTGTCGAAAACACGTACCATAAAGCAGGCGAAATATGCCGTCATTGTTGCGATAGCCGCTCCGTAAGCACCAAGACGGGGTATGAGCAGGATATCGAGCACGATATTCACAACTGCCGCAACGATGCTCGTAACCATTGAGTTCACCGACTTCTTGCGAACATTGTATATGCTCGAAAGGAACTGGCAAAGGCACTGGAATATCATCGCTATAATAAGTATCGGGGTGTAGTGGTAACCGAAAACGAAGTTCTTTTCGGGGTCATTGTCAACGAGGATATAGGTGAAAGGCTTTACGATCATTATAAGTCCTGCCGCCGCAATGAACAGCAGCGAGGAATAAGCACCGTAGACCTGCTTGTAGTAGCCCGAAAGGTCTCTGTCGTCCTTGTTTTCGATGGCGGACATCTGCCAGGCCTGATAGAACAGCGTCGTCACGAGCAAAAGCAGGGTCGGTATCTTGTGCGCCGCACTGTAAATGCCGTTTTCCGCACTGCTCACCATTGCAATGACGAAATATCTGTCCGAAGCGGAGGTTATCCACCATAAAATATAGGTCGGAACGAGCGGAAGCGAATATTTGATTATCTCTTTGAAAAGCGACTTGTCGAGCGACTTTATATCGAAGAATTTGTAAAGCTCCGATATAACGATAAGTCCCAAAAGCGAGAGCGCGTCCGAAATGATTATCGAGCAGACATATCCCGTAACGCCGAGGTCGAATTTCAGCAGCAGGATAAGGTTGCTCACTACTATTATTAATGTAGAAAAAATTCCGTCAACAGCAAAAAGCTTTACAAGCCCTCTCGCCCTGACAAAGCTCGCCGCAAGCTGCTTGAACGATGAGAAAAAGCAGTAAACGAACAGCAGCAGACCATATCCTTTGAACGCTTCAAGGCTGTTTATCAAAGGCGTGAAAAGCAAAAGCACCGCAAGACCGCCCGCCGTCGTCGTCAGGGCAATGGTGTAGATCTTTTTGTTGTCATAAGCCTTGTCGATACCGAAGCGGATAAGCGCATCCGCCATAGAGAGCGTTACAATAGGGTAAATAACGTTCGCCGCCTGATAGAGCAGGTCAGCCGTGCCGTACTGCTCGGTCGTCATACAGCCCGTGTAAAGGCGGACGAGAATAAAGCTTAAAAGCTTTGAACCGAAAGTGCCTATTGCAAAGATGAGCGTGTTGTTCAGAAGCTTCTGATATTTATTCATAGCAGAAAAAGCTCCTTAAAGATCGATGTATTTTTTATCTGTGAGGTTAAGTATCTCGAAAGCCACCTTGACAAGAGCGACGCCGCCCATAGCGACAGCAACGAGCCAAAGACCTCTCCAGAAAGTTTTTGACTGAGTAAGCTTCATAAAAATTTCCTCCTTACGTTTGTCAATACACATCTATTATAACATACTATTCCGCAAAATAAAAGGGGTTTTGAAAAATAATTCGGAATTAGAAATTCGGAATGCGGAATTATTGGCAGAGATGACATTTGTCGGAACTGCGAAGCCAACTAAAGTTTACGTCCACGCTTTTCAAAGGGTGGCAGGGGTCAAGGGGGCAGAGCCACCTTGTCGCTCTCCGCAGAGAGCGAAATCCCCTAAACTATGGCTAAGTGCTTTGTTGCAATAAGCGCAATCAGTAACAGCAAAAAAAGGCGCAATTCACACGAAATAGGTAAAAAGAACTATGAGAAATCAGTTCCGTAAAACCAATAATGTGAATTGCGCCATACTATTTTCCTCAAAAATCTATCCTTGAAGCGAAAATCTGCGAACGAAGTGAGTGGATTTGAA
>CAKSKU010000021.1 GCA_934465295.1 uncultured Oscillospiraceae bacterium | reverse complement strand
ATGCCTCCTGTTTTATACAGGCTAGCATCCATGGGTTAAGCTATTTTATTGTGTCCAGGATTCTGGGTACATATCAAAGCTTCCAACTTAGCGGTTATTTCTTAACTCAATATAGTGGGAGCGACCGTCTATCGGTATGCTCATTTTCATATTTATATTATAAGCCATCCGAGCAAAAAAGTCAAGTGTTTTAGTCGTTTTTATTTCTGACAAAAAATTGTTAACTCCAGGAATACTTATCTGCGATATCATTAAGATACTGCTTGAAAGCAAAAAAGTAACTGCCCAGCTTCCAAATGTGGCAGTTACTTTTTTCGCTAATCTTGGGAGCGACCGTCTATCGATACGCCCATTATTAATTGTAAACTATCAACTGTAAACTGCTAACTATTAACTGTCAACTGTCAACTGTCAACTGATTTTCACTTTATCGTGTCTACCTTAAGCATATTCGTCTTGCCTGCTACACCGAGAGGGATACCTGCTGTGATTACTACAATGTCGTCTGTATCAACAAGCTTGTGTTCCTTGGCAGCTTCGATAGCGGCACTGAAAAGTTCATCGGTGCTGCTCTTTTCGTCCATCTTTATCGGAACTACGCCCCAGCTGAGGCTCATCTGACGGTGAACGGTATCATCGGGAGTACAGCCGATTATCATACAGGTCGGGCGGTATTTCGATATGTTCTTTGCGGTCGAACCCGACTTCGTTACAGTGATAACAGCCTTTGCGCCGAGGTCGTGAGCTGTCGTAACAGCGGCGTGAGCGATAGCGTTAGTGCTGTCGATTCCCTTCTGCATCGGGCGCTTGGAAAGACGTGCGATGTAGTTGATATCCTTTTCCGTTGTTTCGGCAATGAGAGCCATTGTCTTTACGGCTTCAACAGGGTGCTTGCCTGCGGCAGTTTCGCCCGAGAGCATAATTGCGGAAGTGCCGTCATAGATAGCGTTTGCAACGTCTGTGATCTCGGCTCTTGTCGGGCGGAGATTGGTTATCATCGATTCAAGCATCTGAGTTGCGGTGATGACCTGCTTTCCGCTCATATAGCCCTTTTCGATGATCTCTTTCTGGATAGCAGGTATCTGCTCGAAGGGTATCTCAACGCCCATATCTCCTCTTGCGACCATGATTCCGTCGGAAACATCGATGATCTCGTCGATGTTGTTCACGCCGTCCATATTTTCGATCTTGGAGATGATCCTCGGAGTTGTCCAGCCGAGGCTCTTGGTGAACTTTTTAAGGTAATTTATATCTGCGGAAGAACGCACAAACGAAGCCGCAATGAAGTCGAAGCCCATTTTTGCGCCGAATTCAAGGTCGTTCATATCACGCTCGGAAAGATACGGCATAGAAAGCTCAACGCCGGGGACGTTGATGCCCTTGTTGTTGGAAAGCGTGCCGCCGTGAACTACCGTGCAAACGATATCCGTGTCGGTTATCTTTTCTGCTCTGAGTTCAACTGCGCCGTCATTTATAAGGATCGTTGTGCCGACGTTTACGTCCTTTGGCAGGTTTTTGAAGTTGATGTAAGCTTTTTTGGCGGTGCATTCACACTCGATCGTTGTGAGTGTGATGGTGTCACCGTCGGCAACATCGACAGGCTTGTTGTCAACAAACTGTCCGAGTCTTATTTCAGGGCCTTTTGTATCGAGCATTGTGGCAATGGGCAGACCGAGTTCATCACGCAGGCGTGTTACCTGTTCAAAGCGGCGCTTGTGTATCTCATAATCGCCGTGTGAAAAGTTGAAACGTGCAACGTCCATGCCCGAGAGCATCATTTCACGCAAAATGTTGTCATCGTCCGTAGCAGGACCGACTGTGCAGACTATCTTTGTTTTTCTCATAAACCGACCATACTTGAATTAAGTATGTGTCCTCCTCTCATAACAGCAAAAAGCCTTTTGAAAATTCATTTAAGGAAAATTTAAAACTTTTCCCAGTTTATATTTTAACATATTAATTTATAAAAATCAATACAAAAATTACACATTTTTGAAAAAGTGCAAAATTTCTTAAGAATACGTTTTCTGTAAACCATTACTGTACGAAAGCGGAAAAAACACCCCGAAAAACCTCTGAAATACTGTCGTTTTGGATATGGAAACAAAAAATAAGGTATGCTATAATTAATTATAGTGCAAAACCGTATTTTTTCAAATATATCGGAGGTTAATTTTATGTTTAATATAGCTGTCGCACAGTCGGGCGGTCCAACAGCCGCTATAAACTCCTCGCTTTCGGGCGTTTTCTCAGGCGCATCGTCCTGCCGTGACATCGACGGGATATACGGCTCGATAAACGGCATCGAGGGTGCGATAAACGGCAATTTCATCGACCTGACGAAGATACTCACCTCGGAATATGACATTGACCTTCTCAAAAAAACGCCGTCAACTATCCTCGGCTCGTGCCGCTACAAGCTCAAAGACTACAACGAGGACAGCTCCGACTATGAAAAGATCGCCGAAAACTTCCGCAGCCACGATATAAAAGCGTTCTTCTACATCGGCGGCAACGACTCGATGGACACCGTTATGAAGCTTGATGCTTATTTCAGGGAAACGGGCATCGACATAAAGGTCATCGGCGTTCCCAAGACTATCGACAACGATGTAATGAACACCGACCACACTCCGGGGTTCGGCTCTGCAGCAAAGTATGTTGCTGCGACATTGCAGGAAATTATCCGTGACAGCCGTGTTTACTCTATCCCGTCCGTTACGATAGTTGAGATCATGGGCAGAGATGCAGGCTGGCTCACGGCTTCCTCCTGCGTACTCCGTGCGAACGGCGAACCTGCACCGCACCTTATCTATCTCCCCGAAGCACCGTTCTCGACCGATAAATTCCTTGCCGATGTAAAGGAAGCGCAGACACGCTACAAGGCAGTTATCGTTGCAGTTTCCGAGGGCATTCGCTGTGAAAACCGTCAGACGGGATTCTCCTCCGAGCTTACGGACGCATTCGGTCACAAGTTCCTTTCGGGCGTGGGAAAATACCTCGAAAACATCACCGCCGCAAATGTCGGCTGCAAAGTCCGTTCTATTGAGCTTAACGTTATGCAGAGATGCTCCTCGCACATCGCCTCGCTCACCGACATAAACGAAGCCGCACAGATAGGCAGCGCAGCAGTTGAAGCCGCAATGAACGGCGAGAGCGGCAAGATGATGGTCTTCCACAGGATAAGCAACAACCCCTACCGAGTTGAGATCCTTTCCTCCGACATAAAGGGCATTGCAAATATGGAGAAAAAGTTCCCGACCGAGTGGATATCCAAGGACGGAAACAACGTCACGACGGACGCTCTCAACTACTTCCTGCCGCTCATTCAGGGCGAAGTTCACCCCGAATACAGAAACGGTATTCCCGTGCATTTCAGACTTGACCAGTAACTTAAATGCGGAATTCGGAATGCGGAATTCGGAATTATTATATTTTTTTAGTTTATTATGAAAGCGGTGACTTATTTACGGTCGCCGTTTTTTATTGGTATAGACCTTATCGGGTTTATTTTATGTAAAAATCTGTTTCCATGCTCATTTTTCTATAAAATAACGATATAATTTCGCCAAAATCAGAAATATATGTTGCGTAATCCTCCGAAATGTGTTATACTATTATAGTTAATGTATAAATATTGAGAGGTCAGGTCAATGCAGCCGAACAAAACAAAAAACAAACAGCCGAACCCTGCGGCGGTCATCTCGATCAGCTTTCTGGCGGTGATCATTGTCGGAACGCTGCTGCTCATGATGCCGTTCTCGTCCGCATCGCACTGCTTCACAAGTCCGCTGACTGCGCTTTTTACAGCGACCTCGGCGACCTGCGTTACGGGACTTGTCGTTGTTGACACGGGCAGCTACTGGAGCGTTTTCGGGCAGATAATCATTCTGCTCATGATACAGATAGGCGGTTTGGGTTTGGTGACCTTTACGTCATTTTTCAACTTCCTTATCCGAAAAAAGCCTGAGCTTCACACCATTCAGGTAGCGTCCGAATCGGTAAACACGAGCGGCTTTTACGATGTAAAATATATGGTAAGGTATGTTCTTGCGATATCTTTTATATGCGAGATGATAGGTGCGCTGATGCTTTCAATATCTTATGTCCCGAAGTTCGGCGCAAAGGGGATCTACATCGCCGTTTATCTCTCGATAACCGCTTTCTGCAATGCAGGCTTTGACATAATGGGAATGGTCGCAGAGCCTTTTTCGAGCGTTACAACGCTTTCCCACGACCCTATAACGGTCATAGTCATACCGATACTCATTATAGCAGGCGGCTTGGGATTCCTCGTATGGACGAATCTCATCGAATTCCGCAGGAAGAAAAAGCTTGAATTCCAGTCGAAGCTTGTGCTTATCTCAACGGCGGTACTTGTCGGCGCAGGTATGCTTGCAACGCTTATCACTGAATGGAACAATCCCCGCACTCTGGGCGGTGAAAGCTTCCTCTACAAGCTTGGAAACAGCTTTTTTCAGTCGGCAACGCTCCGCACGGCAGGCTTCAACTCGATAGATATTGAGGGAATGTCCCCGATGATGAAAGTATTCTCGATACTGTTTATGTTCATCGGCGCTGCTCCCGGTTCAACGGGCGGCGGAATAAAGCTCACGACAATGGCTATCATCATTATGACGATACTGAGCGTACTTTCGGGCAGAACGGACACTATCGCAATGGGAAGAAAGATCGAACACGAGGTCGTTTACAAAGCACTCACGGTCGCAATGATATTTGCATTTCTTATAATAGTATCCTCACTTGCGATATACAGACTTAACCCGAATGTATCGGGACTTGACGCTGCGTATGAAGTCACCTCCGCAATTTCGACGGCAGGGCTTTCAACGGGCGTTACGGCAAAATGCAATATCATTTCAAAGGTCATACTTATTATAATAATGTTCATCGGAAGAGTAGGTCCTGTTTCGCTCGCACTTAGCATTTCGATGAACACAAAACGAGGCGGCAAGAACGAGATATGCCCTGTCGGAAAGGTCATG
Source organism: uncultured Oscillospiraceae bacterium (assembly GCA_934465295.1). GTDB lineage: Bacteria > Bacillota > Clostridia > Oscillospirales > Ruminococcaceae > UMGS363. The sequence continues at coordinate 34,916 of CAKSKU010000021.1, read as the reverse complement.
GTGGGTTGATGTATAAATTTGAACCGCTGCAAAAGGGCATCGATATCTGCGTTTCGCCCGAGCATAAATTCGGAACGGACGCTTTCCTGCTTGCGGATTTTTCCGCACCACGTCACAAAGACAAGGTTTGCGACCTCGGCACGGGCTGCGGCATAATCCCGCTTTTGCTGAAGATAAAATTTGAACCCGAGCTTATTTACGGCGTTGACATTCAGGAGCAGGCGATAGATCAGTTCCGCACAACGCTTGAAAAGAACAGACTTGACGGTTTAATCCCCGTTCTCGGCGACCTGAAATCGCTCGGGGATAAGGTTCCGAAAGGAACATTCGATGTTGTGACCTGCAATCCGCCCTATAAGGCTGCGAACGCAGGAATCGAGAGTCTTGGCGAAGCACAGCGCATCGCTCGGCACGAGATATTATGCAATATCGATGATGTTTGCAGAACTGCGGCAGGACTTCTGAAATTCGGCGGAAAGCTTTGTATCTGCAACCGCCCCGAACGCCTTGCGGACGTTATCTCTGCGATGAAAGCGAACAAAATTGAGCCGAAAACGCTGCGCTTTGTGGCGAAAGACCACAGCTGTTCGCCGTGGCTGTTCCTCATCGAGGGAAAGCTCGGAGGGAAGCCGTTTATGAAAGTCCTCCCGACGCTTGCCGTCAAGGACGGTGAGGGTTTCTCGGAGGAGCTGCTTGGCATTTACGGTGGAGATAAGGACGGGTATTGACGGGCTTCGGCTTAAAACGGACGGGTGATCCGTCCTCTAAAGTGAAAAATCACATTTATAATTATAGTAAATAATCATAAAAAAGGAGATATATATGCTTTTACTTGAAGAATTAAAGGTAGAGCTTGAAGGCTACCGCAACGAAATGAAAGACCTTTACAAAATTCTCGATATCGACAAGGCTAAGGCTGAAATTGCCGCACTTCAGGAAGAATCGGGCAAGGACGGCTTCTGGGACGATCTTGAAAATTCGCAGAAGGTCATGCAGAAGATCAAGCACGATGAAGCTACCATCGACAGCTACAACAAGCTCAACGCAAAGCTTGAAGATACCATTACAATGATCGAGCTTACGCTTGAAGAGGGTGCGCAGGAAGATGACGATGTCGTTTTCGAGATCAAGTCCGATGCTAACCATTTCAAGAAAGAGCTTGAAGCTATGAAGCTTTCGACGCTCCTCACGGGAGAATACGACAGTAAGAACGCTATCCTCACCTTTCACGCAGGCGCAGGCGGAACAGAAGCGCAGGACTGGGCATCGATGCTTTTCAGAATGTACAATATGTGGGCTGAGAGCCACGGCTTCAAGGTAACTACTCTCGACTATCTCGACGGTGATGAAGCAGGACTCAAATCCGCATCTATCCTCATCGAGGGACTTAACGCTTACGGCTTCACGAAATCCGAATCGGGCGTTCACAGACTTGTACGTGTTTCGCCGTTCGACTCATCGGGACGCCGCCACACCTCTTTCGCTTCGCTCGAAGTTATGCCTGAAATGAGCGAGGCTGACACAAACATCGAAATTCGCCCCGAAGACCTTGAAATTGACTTCTACCGTGCATCGGGCGCAGGCGGACAGAAGGTAAACAAGACCTCCTCCGCAGTTCGTCTTACACATATCCCGACGGGCATCGTTGTTTCCTGCCAGACACAGCGAAGCCAGTATCAGAACAAGGACTACGCTATGAAAATGCTCATGTCCAAGCTCGTTGAAATAAAGGAAAGAGAACACCTTGAAAAGATCGAAGACATCAAGGGAGTTCAGAAAGAGATCGCCTGGGGCGCACAGATACGTTCCTATGTATTTATGCCTTACACCCTCGCAAAAGACCACCGCACAGGCTATGAGAACGGCAACATTCAGGCTGTAATGGACGGCGACATTGACGGCTTCATCAATGCTTACCTCACCGAGCTTTCCCACGGCAACATTCAGAAGTGATGCAAAGGCTTCTCGGACTGATGCGCAAGGCTGTGAACGGCTTTGAAATGCTCTCGGACGGTGATCGTGTTGCCGTGGGCGTTTCGGGCGGCAAGGACAGCCTTTGCATGCTTTATGGGCTTGCAAAAATGCGTGATTTCATCGGCGTTGACTACGATGTGACGGCAATAACCATTGATCCGAACTTCGGCGGAAAGCACGGTGACTACTCCGCAGTTTCGGAACTCTGCGAACAGCTTGGCATTCGTTACGAAATAGTCAGAACGCAGATCAGTGAGATAGTTTTCGATGTGCGGAAAGAGCCGAATCCGTGCAGCCTTTGCTCACGAATGAGGAGAGGTGCGCTGCTCGGCGCAGTGAGGGACTTGGGCTGCAATAAGCTTGCGCTCGGTCACAACAAGGACGATGCAATAGAGACGTTTATGATGAACCTCACGCTTGAGGGCAGATTAGGCTGTTTTCCTCCCGTTTGTGAGCTTGATGACGGCGATATAACGATAATCCGTCCGCTTGTGCTTGCCGAGGAAAAAGAGATACGCACCGCCGCCGCAAAAGCAATGCTTCCCGTTCACAAGAGTGCCTGTCCTGCTGACGGCGAGACCGCCCGCGAGGACACAAAGCAGCTCATCGCAGAGCTTGAACGCTCGTCCAAAGGCACAAAGGAGCGTATTTTCGGTGCTTTGATGCGTTCGGGACTGGACGGCTGGCACGAAATTCATTGACAATATGCAAGCCTTGCGAAACTTTTTTCGCACACAATTTGTTGATTTGAACAAAACCATCGGTAATATATTGACAATATAACCGATTTGGTATAGAATTAAAGTGTATTTTTCAGAAAAGGAGTACAGGAAAGATGAAAATTTCTAAAATAATTTCCGGTATCGCAGCCGGAGTTTTTGCAGCAATATGCATGACCTTTACGGCTTTCGCCGAACCGCAGGACCTTGAACCGTCCGTTTCAAGAGCAGTTCAGACAAACGGGGCTTGGGGTCAGTCCGTTACATATTCCAATGCGGAAATAAATCCGATGGGCATCACACCGGATACAGTTATCGAGGTTCAGTATGAGCTTGACGGTGACGAGGCACTTCCGGGTCAGCATCAGGTAGAGCTTATCCTCCAGAATTATACAGCCGATCCGCAGATCTGGGCGCAGGTAGTTCCTTATGAATATGACGAAACACACGCACTTTTCGACTATGATGCAATGGTGCTTGCTTACGGAAGCGATGATTTTTCCGAAGTCGGCAATATCTGCATCGGCGACAGAGGCGTTAAGATGACCGTTACTTACGTCAAGATCACAAACTATGACCCTCCTGCAAGAGAGACCGCTGCAACGACCGCCGAGACCGAGGCTGAAACAACGGCAGCGATCACTGAGGCGAGCGAAGCTCCTGCCGAGACCGCTGCGGCAGAAACAACAGCAGCCAACACAGGCACACCCGAGGCAAGCAGCGGAAACAGCGTTGTCCTCATCATTATTATCATCGCAGCAGTTGTTGTGGCTGCAGTTGTTGTTGTAGTTATCATCGTAACAAAGAAGAACAAGAAGAGATTCTATTAATAATTATGCCGGACATAGCTTTGGTTTTATCCGCACATCACCCTTGTAAGTTGATGTGCGGATATTTTTTTAGGTCAAATTTTCAAGAAAATGCCGTCAGTTCTTTATTTATGTTTGTTTTTTTAATAATTATTGCAAAATTTAAAAGTTTTTTGAATGTCGGTTTCATTAATTTATCAAAAAATGCGAGTTTAAAAGGGTTTTTGTGTATTATTTGATTAAAAACGCAGGAATTAAATATAAATCTTGCAAAAATCCTTGACAAGTGCATTTTTGTGTGATAGAATAATATCATCGCAGAAAAACGGTTGTATTTTCAGGGAAGACAATCGTATGGAATAAACCGATCCGCCGCCATTTTTATCGGGGATCAGAATTAAGGAGAACGCTTATGGATAATTACAGAAATCAGGAGCCGTTCCAAAAGGACGGCTTGTACGATCCGAGATTTGAACACGAAAACTGCGGTATCGGCGCTGTCGTAAATATGAGCGGCAAGGCTGACTACACCGTTGTTGACAATGCGCTCAAGATCGTTGAAACGCTTGAACACCGTGCAGGCAAGGACGCAGAGGGCAAGACAGGCGACGGCGTCGGCATACTCCTCCAGATCAGCCACTCGTTCTTTAAGAAAGCCGCAGCAGAAGCAGGCATTGAGATCGGCGGCGAACGTGAATACGGCATCGGTATGTTCTTCTTCCCCCAGTCCGAAGATCAGTGCCGTTTTGCAATGGCTGACTTTGAGAAAACACTTATCGCTGAAAACCTTGAATTTCTCGGCTGGAGAAAAGTTCCCGTTAACCCCGATGTTCTCGGCACAAAGGCTCTCGAAAGCATGCCGAACATTTATCAGGCATTCATCAAGAAGCCTGACGGCTGCGCAAAGGGCATCGACTTCGACAGAAAGCTTTACATAGCAAGAATGGTATTTGAAAAGCAGAACAAGGACACCTATGTCTGCTCCTGCTCGAGCCGTACCATCGTTTATAAGGGAATGTTCCTCGTTAACCAGCTCCGCAGATTTTATCTTGATCTCGACTGCGAGGAATATGTTTCCGCTATCGGCATCGTTCACTCACGTTTCAGCACGAACACGAACCCAAGCTGGCAGCGTTCGCACCCGAACCGCCTTATCGTTCACAACGGCGAGATCAACACTATCACGGGCAACGTTGACAAGATGCTCAGCCGTGAATCCGTTCTTGTCAGCGACCTTATCGGCGACAGAATGAAGGATATCGTTCCTGTTCTCGATGTAAGAGGTTCGGACTCCGCACGTCTTGACAATACGCTCGAATTTATGACAATGGCAGGCGTTGATCTTCCGCTCGCTGTTATGATGCTCATTCCTGAGCCTTGGCAGTACAGCAAGACTATCAGCCGTGAAAAGAAAGCATTCTATCAGTATTATGCAACGATGATGGAACCCTGGGACGGTCCTGCATCTATCATCTTCTCCGATGGTGATGTTCTCGGTGCTGTCCTCGACAGAAACGGTCTGCGTCCGTCACGTTATTATATCACCGACAACGGCACGGACAAGTATCTTATCCTCTCCTCCGAAGTCGGCGCACTTGATATCCCTGCCGATGTTATCGTTAAAAAGGAAAGGCTTCACCCCGGCAAGATGCTCCTTGTCGATACTGTCAAGGGCGAGCTTGTTGAAGATGATAAGCTTAAGGACTATTACAGCAAGCGTCACCCATACGGCGAGTGGCTCGACCACAATCTCCATCCGCTTTCCGAATTCTATATCCCGAACAAGAAGCCTGCACGTTACTCGGGCGAAGAGCTTGAAAGACTTCAGCACGCTTTCGGTTATACCTATGAATCTATCCGCAGCACGATGATACCGATGGCTCTCACGGGTTCTGAGCCGACAGCTGCAATGGGCGCAGATACACCTGTGCCTCCGCTCTCCAACACGAACCCGCCGCTCTTTGACTACTTCAAGCAGCTTTTTGCGCAGGTGACTAACCCTCCGATAGACGCTATCAGAGAATCCGTTATTACCGATACGACTGTTTACCTCGGCGCATCGGGCAACATTCTCAAAGACGATGAAAAGAACTGCCTTGTTCTTCAGATAAGAAACCCCGTTCTTACGAACCTTGACCTTTTAAAGATAAGAACTTCCAATATCGAAAGCCTTAAAACTGCCGATATCTCGATGCTTTACAACAAGAAAACTTCAACTCTCCGTGAAGCTATCGAGAACCTTTACCGTCAGGCTGACAAGGCTCACGAGGACGGCGCAACTATCCTTATCCTCACCGACAGAGGCGTTGACAAGGATCACCTTGCTATCCCGTCGCTCCTTGCTGTTGCGGCTCTTGAAACCTACCTTGTAAAGACGAGAAAGAACACAGCTATCTCGCTTATCATCGAAACGGCAGAGCCTACCGAGGTTCACCACTTCGCAACTCTCCTCGGCTTCGGTGCGAGTGCAGTCAATCCTTACCTTGCAATGGATACGCTCTATGAGCTTACTTCCGACAGAACGATCGACAAGGAATACACAGAGGCTCTCAACGCTTATGTTAAAGCTATCGTTGACGGCATCGTTAAAATTTCGTCCAAAATGGGTATCTCCACTATCCAGTCCTATCAGGGTTCAAAGATCTTTGAGGCACTCGGCATAAGCAAGAGCGTCTGCGAGGAATTCTTCCCCGACACTGTAAGCCGAATTGGCGGTATCGACCTTGACGACATCAGCGCAAGAAGCCTTGCTCTCCACGATGCTGCATTCGACCCTCGTGACCTCACAGTAAACGAAGCTATCGAAAGCATCGGCAACCACAAGTCACGCAGCGGCAAGGAAGAACACCTTTACAATCCGCTCACGATACATCTTCTCCAGCAGTCGACATGGACGGGCGATTACAAGCTTTATAAAAAGTATTCCGAGGCTCTCAATGCCGAGGACAAGAACCTCACGCTCAGAAGCACTCTTGACTTCAACTTCCCCGAGGACGGCGGAATCCCGCTTGATGAGGTTGAAAGCGCAGCAAGCATTATGCACCGCTTCAAGACGGGCGCAATGTCCTACGGTTCTATCTCGCAGGAAGCTCACGAATGTATGGCTATCGCTATGAACCGCATCGGCGGCAAGTCGAACAGCGGTGAGGGCGGTGAAGACCTCGAAAGAATAATCACAGCAGGCACGGACGAGGACAAATGCTCCGCTATCAAGCAGGTAGCATCGGGACGTTTCGGCGTGACCTCGAAGTACCTCACCTCCGCTAAGGAGATCCAGATCAAAATGGCTCAGGGCGCAAAGCCGGGCGAGGGCGGACATCTTCCTGCAAAGAAGGTTTATCCTTGGATAGCAAAGACACGTCACTCAACACCGGGCGTTGCCCTTATCTCTCCTCCTCCGCACCACGATATCTACTCTATCGAGGACCTTGCACAGCTTATCTATGACCTCAAAAACGCAAACACGGACGCAAGAATCTCCGTTAAGCTCGTTTCCGAAGTCGGCGTAGGCACTATCGCAGCAGGCGTTGCAAAGGCAGGCGCAGGAGTTATCCTTATCTCAGGCTATGACGGCGGTACGGGTGCTGCTCCGGGCAGCTCCATTCACAACGCAGGTCTGCCCTGGGAGCTTGGACTTGCAGAAACACACAAGACTCTTATCATGAACGGACTTCGTTCAAGAGTTGTCATTGAAACGGACGGCAAGATGATGACGGGACGTGATGTTGTCATTGCCGCAATGCTCGGCGCAGAGGAATACGGCTTTGCGACTGCTCCGCTGGTAACAATGGGCTGCGTAATGATGAGAGTCTGCAACCTTGACACCTGCCCCGTAGGCGTTGCAACACAGAACCCCGAGCTTCGCAAGCGTTTCAAGGGCAAACCCGAATATATCGTAAACTTTATGACCTTTATCGCAGAGGAAATGCGTGAATATATGGCAAAGCTCGGTATCCGTACCGTTGATGAGCTTATCGGACGTTCCGACCTCCTCCGCAAGAAGGATTTTGCTCCCGACAGCAAGGCTGCAAAGGTCGATATGAGCGCAATTCTCGAAAATCCGTTCACACACGGCGAGAGCAACCTCCACTTCGACCCTGCAAACGCATTTGATTTCGAGCTTGAAAAGACTATCGATGAGACAAAGATACTCCCCGAGATGATGATCGCACTCGAGACCAAGAAGCCTAAGAAGATCGAACTCAATGTAAACAATCTCAACAGAACCCTTGGAACTATCTTCGGTTCGGAGATCACAAAGCGTTATTACAACACTCTTGATGAAGATACTTATGTTATCAACTGCCACGGTGCAGGCGGTCAGAGCTTCGGCGCATTTATCCCCAAGGGACTTACAATTACCCTTGAGGGCGACAGCAACGACTACTTCGGCAAGGGACTTTCGGGCGGTAAGCTTGTACTTTTCCAGCCCAAGAATTCCAAGCTCAGATCGGACGAAAACATCATTGTCGGCAACGTTGCACTCTTCGGCGCAACAAGCGGCAAGGCGTTCATCTCGGGCGTTGCAGGCGAGCGTTTCTGCGTAAGAAACTCCGGTGCGACTGTCGTTGTTGAGGGTGTCGGCGACCACGGCTGCGAATATATGACGGGCGGCGTTGCAGTTATCCTCGGCGGCACGGGCAAGAACTTTGCCGCAGGTATGAGCGGCGGTATCGCTTATGTTCTCGATGAAAATTTCGACCTTTACACAAAGCTCAACAAGTCGCTCGTTGACTTCACAAAGGTCAGCGACCCCGAAGATGTTGCACAGCTCCGACAGCTCATCGAAGAACATACGGCTGCTACAAACTCCGTTCTCGGCAGAGAGATACTCGATCACTTTGACGGGTTCCTCCCTAAGTTCAAAAAGGTAATTCCTCACGACTATGCGAAGATGATGAACAGCATCAGGAAGTTTGAAGCTCAGGGACAGAGCAGCGAAGAAGCTCGTATCTCCGCTTTCCATGAGAATATGAAGTAATTTCGGGGAGGTAATGTAAAATGGGTAAAGCAACAGGATTTCTTGAATTTGAAAGATGCGAAAACAAGTGTGAAAAACCGCTTGAAAGAATAAAAAACTATCGTGAGTTCCATACCCCTATGGATATGGAGGCTCGCAAAAAGCAGGCAGCAAGATGTATGGACTGCGGCGTTCCGTTCTGCCAGTACGGCAAGCCGCTCCAGGACGGTATGGTTTCGGGCTGTCCGCTCAACAACCTCTGTCCCGAATGGAACGACCTCGTTTACCACGGCGATATGGCAAGCGCAGCGGAAAGACTGCTTCTGACGAACAGCTTTCCCGAATTCACTTCGAGGGTTTGCCCTGCGCTTTGCGAAAAAGCCTGCACCTGCGGACTTAACGGCAGCCCCGTTACCGTAAAGGACAACGAATACGCCGTTATCGAATATGCTTTTGAGCATGATATCATCAAGCCGAAAGCTCCGTCTGTACGCACGGACAAGAAGATCGCCGTTATCGGCTCAGGCCCTGCAGGTCTTGCAGCCGCACAGCGACTTAACAGAAGAGGTCACAGCGTAACTGTTTATGAGCGTGAGGATCGTCCCGGCGGACTGCTCATGTATGGTATCCCAAATATGAAGCTTGAAAAGAGCGTTATCGACAGACGTATCAAGCTTATGGAGGCAGAGGGCGTAAAGTTCAGGCTCGGCGTAAATGTCGGCGTAGACATTACCGCTGAAGAGCTTAAGCAGAAATACGATGCAGTTATCCTCTGCTGCGGCTCGGGCAATCCCCGTGACATCAACGTCCACGGACGTGATGCAAAGGGCATCTACTTCGCAGTGGATTTCCTTAAAGCCACAACAAAGAGCCTTATCAGCTCAAACCTTTCGGACGGCTATTACATCAGCGCAAAATATAAGAACGTCGTTGTTATCGGCGGCGGCGACACGGGCAATGACTGCGTCGCAACCTCCATTCGTCACGGCTGCAAGTCGGTAGTTCAGCTCGAAATGATGCCAAAGCTCCCCGACGAACGTGCTGCAAACAACCCATGGCCCGAGTGGCCGAGAGTCTGCAAGACGGACTACGGTCAGGAAGAAGCTATCGCAGTATTCGGTCACGACCCGAGGATCTATCAGACGACCGTAAAGCAGTTCCTCAAAGATGATGAGGGTCACGTTCGTGCTATCGAAACGATAAAGCTTGCCCCCGTCAAGAACGAAGAAACGGGCAGAACTACAATGGAGCAGGTAAGCGGCAGCGAGCAGGTTATCCCTGCCGACCTCGTACTCATCGCAGCAGGTTTCCTCGGAACGGAGAAGTACATCACCGATGATTTCGGCGTAAAGCTCACCGCAAGAACCAACGTTGAGACCGCTTCGCCGAACGACTACAAGACCAGCGTTGACAAGGTATTCACCGCAGGCGATATGCACAGAGGACAGTCCCTCGTTGTATGGGCAATCCGTGAGGGCAGAGAGGCTGCACGTCAGGTAGACGAAGCGCTTATGGGATACACGACCCTTCGATAAATTCGGAATGCGGAATGCGGAATTCGGAATTATTTTTCAAAGCGTAGAATAATTTTATATCTTCCTATATATTTAAGATGGACTGTTTGTGATACGATTTTTTATCGTATTGCAGGCAGTCCTTTTTTTGTTTTGTATGGCTTTTTTGCTTGAAATAGGCACTTTTTTCAGGCTTGGAAACGGTTTTGGAGGCTTGATTATATTTGGGGGAAAATATTTTTTTAACAAAATATCCTTTGTTTGTAATATATTACTATAAAATTTATATGCCTGCTGTTTTTCATCACTAATAATATAATTGACAGTGCTTTGCGGCGCATGGTAAAATATAAATGGTTCTTTCTGCACCTTTTTCTATAATAAAATTACGCTTAATATTTCTGAACGCCTATAAACGGGAAATTCTGTTTATGTGAGTGGATTTTTCATATTTTTGAACGGCGTTCGGTGTAAATTTAAATTTTTATACCGATTTTTTGGTCTGTACTTTACTTAAAAGTCGGTATTTACAGAGGGGATATCAGATGTTCGGAAACAGACTGCTCCAACTGTTTTTTACTGCGCTGACGCTGCTTGGTCTATGCTGCGTTCTGCTCGGAGGATGCGCTTCACAGGAAAATAATGATCTGCCGAAGCTCGTTATAGGCTGCGATGATGTCCGTCCATACATCTACACAGACGAGAACGGCAAGCCTGCAGGAATGGATGTTGAACTTGCAACGGAGGCTTGCAGGCGCATGGGCTACGAACCTGTTTTTGAGCAGATCGAATGGAAAAGGCGTGATGTTCTTCTTGCAAGCGGCAAGATCGACTGTCTCTGGGGCTGCTATTCGATGGACGGACAGGAAAGCCTTTACGCATGGGTAGGACCTTATATGTACAGCCGTCAGGTCGCTGCCGTTCTTGACGACAGCCCTATACAGCATTTAAGCGATCTTGACGGAAAGACTGTCGCCGTAAGGGTCTCCTCAGACGCAGAAAGCACATTTCTCCAACGAACCGATAAAAGCATTCCGAAGGTGCGGAATGTTTTCTGTCTGAACGATCCGGGCGAAGCTGTAACTGCTCTGCGCAACGGTCTTGTGGACGCTTGTGCAGGCAATGCTGCCGCTGTAAGGGAACAGTTCAAAAACGCCGGCGTTCAGTACCGTTTCCTTGACGATGAGCTTTCCCGTACAAAGCTCGGCGTTGCTTTTTCAAAGGGCAGCGATGAGGAGCTTCGCAGCAAGCTTTCCGCCGCTCTTGACGAAATGCTTTCCGACGGCACAACTGCCCGTATCCTTCAGTCATACGGCGTTGATACCTCCAAGGTTCTCGGGGGTGAAGAAAATGAATAAGCCACGCACAAAAAAAGCCTTTAACTTTACGATATACAAGGCGGTGATCATCGGCTTGGTTCTTTTCCTGCTCACGTCCTCGATCATGGGACGCAAGAGTGCCAAGGACACGACTGCGATCGCCGCAGGCACGGCAGAAATGCTGAAACAGCAGTGCATAAGCTTCGACAAGCTTGCCGAGACCGACCGAACAAAGAGCCTTTTCCGCCTGACCGATCTGATCTGCGAACTCAGCAGCCGACTTGAGGACGAACCCGATCTTGTGAACGGCGGCAGACTTGAAGAATTTGCCGAGAATATGCACATAGACGGCATCATGCTTTTTGACGGTGAGCTGAACATACAGGCTTCGTTCAACACGCTTGACCCGAGCCTCAGAGAGACTGTTATCAGCGGCAGATTTTACGATATCTTAGACTATCCCGAGAAGATACTTGCCGAACGGACGGAGATCAACGGCGAATATTACGATATCTGCGCAGCTGCACGAAAGGACGCCGAGGGTATCATCATCGGCTATTACAAGCAGACCTCGGGACTCATATCGTCTGCGGGAAACGACCTTGAAAGCCTGCTTGCGGGACTTGATCCCGAACGTGACGGTCAGTATGCCATCATCGAGAACGGTGAGCTTAAAGCAACGAGTTCATCTGCGCTGAAAAAAGAGGGCAATTACAGCAGTCTTATAAAGCAGCTTTCCCATATTGAACAGGACGGCAGGCTTCACCTTATAAAAGCGGACAAAAAGCACTGCTGGGGCTTCCGCTCCGTATGTGATAATTACACGATCTGCATATACTATCCTTTCTCAGCGGTATTTGCAGGCACGCTTTCCGCATCGGCGGCATTTGCGGCGGTATATTTCTTCTTCTGCGTTCTCTATTTCGCCGTGCGCAGCCGAATACTTTATGAAAATCAGGAAAAGCTCCGGGAGAGCAACCGTCTGCTGACGGAAAATGTTCAGATGCTCCGCTCGCTCGAAACTATCTATTTCAGCCTTTTCTATGTCGACCTTTCCGCTGACAGCTATGACACGATATGCATTGCTCCGTGGCTCAAAGAGGCAGTGCCGATGAACGGCGCTTACACAACGCTGAAAAGCACACTTCTCAACACTATGGTCGTGCCTGCCTACCGTGAGGATGTCGACCGCAGAATGTCCGACGGCTTTATCCGTGAATCGCTCTGCAAAGAAAATATCACCGACATCCGCAAGAGCATTTATACCGATTATCAGTCCATGCGAAACGGCAAGCTCAAATGGTGCAGAGCCAGCGTTACCGTCGTTGATTTTGACGAGATAGGCATGCCTGTACATATCCTTGCGCTTTTACAGGATGTCAGCAAGGAAAAGACGAGGGAAGCCGACTATCAGGCTCAGATACTCAAAGAATCTCACGATGCAAAGGCGGCAAACCTTGCCAAGACCGAGTTCCTGCGCTGCATCGGTCATGATATCCAAGCACCCGTAAATGAGATCAAAAGCTGCATAGATACAGCATCGGAACGTCCGAACGATATTGAGCTTCAGACGCAGTGCCGTGAAAGAGCGACCACTGTGCTTGTCAAGCTTCTTGACGTTATGAACAGCATCGCCGATATGAGCAGGCTTGAGGACAGCGAGATCGTCCCCGAGGAAAAGCCTTTCGACCTTGCCAAGCTGCTCAATGAGATCGGCGCAGTTATTGAACCGCAGACCGAATCAAAGAATATTCGCTTTGAGCTTATGCGCAGCGGCAATCTCCCCATCAGTCACCTTATCGGAAGTGCTCCGCACGTCAGTCAGATACTGCTCAACCTTGCAGGCAACGCCGTCAGATACGGAAAGTCGGGCGGCTATTTCCGACTGGACGCTCGGCTTGTATCAAGCAATGATCGTGAAGCCGTGTATGAATTTATCTGCGAGGACAACGGCATCGGCATGAGTGAGGAATTTCAGAAATATATGTTTGAACCTTTTGCGCAGGAGTCAAAGGACGCACGGACTGCGCATGAGGGTATCGGACTTGGTCTCCCCATTGCCAAAAAGCTCGTTGACGTTCTCGGCGGAACTATCTCCTGTCATTCGGAAAAGGACGTCGGCACAACTTTCATCGTTCGACTCCCGTTCCGCATAGACACAAGCTACGCTCTGCCTGTGAGCAAGCCGCATAAAGCCGGCATTTCACCATTGCAGGGCAAAAATGTGCTTCTTGCTGAGGATAACGAGCTGAATTTGGAAATTGCGGAGTTCCTGCTGACCGAGCGTGGGGCAAACGTTACAAAAGCCCGAAACGGACAGGGGGCTGTGAACATTTTCTCCGCTTCCGAAGTCGGAGCCTTCGATATAATTTTTATGGATATGATAATGCCGGTAAAGGACGGTCTTACCGCCGCCCGTGAGATACGAACGCTCGACAGGGCAGATGCAAAGACCGTTCCCATCGCTGCGATGTCGGTCGATACCTTCGCAAATGATATCCGTCTGAGCCTTGATGCGGGAATGAACGCTCATATCTCCAAGCCTATCGATGAAAAGAAGCTTACGGAAACGGCTGAAAAGCTGCTGAAAGAACACAGTAAGGCAGCCGAGACATAATTATTATAACTGCGAAACAGATACCGTTACCTTTGGGGCGGTATCTGTTTTTTCTCATATTCAGAAATGCCTTTTGAACATAACAAGGAATACAAAAAGAGTATTGGACATTCTTGAAATCCGGATATATAATAAGCTTAAATAAAGCGAAAGGAAAATGCGGTATGCTTATACTAATACTAATTTTTAATCAAAGTGTAGACAAAAAATCGGCGCAAAAGCCATATATGCAAGCTTTTGCTTGATTTTTTGTACACTTTCAGTTTAAAAATTAGTATAAACACCTTTTAAAATTTAGAAAAAATCAAGCCGACAATCTCGGATATATTGGATTTCGGCGCAGATTTTTTCCTTTATTTTATTGGTGTTTAGTATTACGATCGATACCGAACAGCTCGGGGAATGTCTTGACGACCTCGGCTGCAGCGACGCCGAAAAATCGGAGATAATGCGCTGCCGCAGAAATGACGATATCGCAGGAACGATACGCCTTCTCCGAAAGCACAGACAGGCTATCCTTGACGGGATACACCGAGAGGAAAAACAGATAAGCTGCCTTGACTATCTTGTGTTCAAGCTCAACGAACAGCTTGACGAAAGCAAAGGAAAGTGATATTATGACAAGGGAAAAGCTTTTTTCAAAAAAATATTGAGCGCAGTTATCGCAGCCTTCACCGCCGTTGCTTTATCCTCCTGCGCAAGCACGGGAGCTGTCGGCAATGAGAGCGTAACGCAGACCTCGCAGGCGGCAGAAAGTGAAACCGCACAGCCGACCGAGAGCAAAAACTGCCGTTGTATATTTTTCCGCAACGGGAACAACTGTGGAGATCGCAAAAATGCTTGCTGACGAAACTAACGGCGACCTTTTTGAGATCGTCCCCGAAATGCCCTATACGGACGACGACCTCAACTACAACAATGATGACTGCCGTGCAAACACCGAACAGCACGACGACTCCGCACGTCCTGCCATTGCGAGCGCAGATGATATCCGTGACTGGATGGAAAGTCTTGACCTTTAAGCATAATATTGTGATTACTTTTCAAAAAATCGGCACAAAAGCCATATAAACCTGTTTTCAACATCAAGCTGTTACAACAGCTGCGAGCTTTTGCTTGATTTTTTTACACTTTCAGTTAAAAAATAAGTATACGCAATTTTTTCTTGCATTTTCTCAAAACCTATGCTATAATATTCTCAGAAAAACGCCGCTGACGGAAAAGCGGCATTTTATACAGAGTGAAGTTAGCATAGACTAACTAAAATGGAGGATACTATGGATAAGATACACTTTGAACCCGATACGGACGGTTTTTACGGTGCATACTGGAAATGCCCGACACCGACCGACTGCGCTGTTATTGCAATGATCGGCGATGACCCCGAGGATTATCTCGCAAAAACAATGGTAAAGTGGCTTCACGGACTTGGCGTGAACGTTATGTCGATGTCGCCTGCGAAAAAAGACTACGGTCATCACAACTATCCGCTCGAAAGGATAGAAACCGCAATAAAAAAGCTTAAATCGCTCGGCAATAAGAAAATAAGCATCGTCGGAGCATCTACAACGGGAACGCTTGCGCTCACGGCGGCTTCGTATTTCCACGATATCACGCTGACGATAGGCTTGACCCCGAGCGACTTCGTTTGGCAGGGATTTATGCAGGGCAAAAAAGACGGCTGCAAGGAATGGCCCATCGAGGGCGAGTCGCTTTTCACCTACAAAGGCGAGCCGCTCCCATATATGCCGTTCGTTTATCAGCACCCACAATACTGGCAGGTCATTGCGAGCGAATCAAAGCGCACGGGTGATATGCTCAACTCGCTCAAGCTTTTCGATGATTCGGAAAAGGCTCACCCTATCACCGAGGACGAATTCATAAAGGTCGAAAACATCAAGGGCAAGCTTCTGCTCATCGGCGGTGAGGACGACGTTCTCTGGGACACGGCAAAATATATCCGCAGAATGGAAAAGCGCCTTGCCGAAAGACCGCACTCCTGCGATGTTGAAGCTGTTGTTTATCCTCACGCAACGCACTATGTTTTCCCCGAAAGCCTGCTGAAGAAAATGTTCCCTGTCGGCGCAGGACTTTTCCTCAAAATGGCGTTCAAAGCCACAAAGCAGTACCCCGAGGAGTGCAGGCAGGCTCGCATCGATATCGACCGCAGAGTTACTGCTGCGATCAGGGAATGGAGGAACTCCTAAATGAAATACGCAGGTATGCCCATGGGAATGTGGACGCTCTTCTCAGGCTCGTTCACGAAAAATCTCACCGAAATTTTCGGCATTGACAAAGCAGCCGCAAATGAAGTCAGGCAAAAAGCCAAGCCGAAGTACAGGGAGATCATCACCGAACTCCCCGAGTTTGAAAAAGCCGACCGCTTCAAAATGAACATCGTCAACTGCGCTCTGCTCTATGCGTTCGTTCTCAATATGCCGCAGCGTCCCGATGTTGAAAGGCTGACGGAATATTACAAGCGTTCGATGATGACTTCGCTTGTGAAAAAATTCTGCCGAAAGAGCGGAAAGAAAAAGTTCACCGAAAAAGACCTTGACGGTATGCGCAAAACAGCCAAGCTCAAAGCCGCCGACCGCAACCCGTTCTCGTGGAATATGGACTTATTTGAATATCCCGACGGCAGCGGCTACGAGGCCAGATTTTACAAGTGCGGAATATGCGAGCTTACAAAAAAGCTTGGGATTTACGACCTCACCCCTGCGATGTGCAGGCTCGACTACACTATGAGCGAGGCAGGCGAAACGACTGATTTTGTCCGTGAGTACACTCTTGCAGAGGGCGGACCTTACTGCGACTGCGGATACAAGAAGAAGCAGTAAATTTCACAACATATCGTATATATTAAATTATTTATACTATAAGTAAATCTATATCGCTTTACAAATTATAATAAGATATTGATTTTATACTAAATGTAAAAATTATAGCTATATCAGCACCGAAAGGAAATGCTCCCGAGGTGCTGATTTTTTTTTGAAAAATTTGAAAAAAGCTCTTGACAAGAGTCCGAAAAGGGACTATAATATGCAAGTGTCCGTTTTCGGACTATATTTCGACAGAAAATGCTCCATCTGCGAAAATGCTACTTTTGAAAAAAGGTGTGAATATATGAACATAGAAGAATATATAAAGCAGCTCGATGAGCAGATGAAAGAATACGATTCGATCTACCATGATGCCGCCGTGAAATACGGTCTTTCCGATACGGCAATGTGGATATTGTACTGCGTTTCGGACGACTCGGCGGTCTTTACACAGCAGGATCTGTGCCGCCGATGCTATTTTCCGAAGCAGACTGTAAACACAGCTCTCAACAGCCTTATCAAAAGCGGTCACGCTCGGCTCGAACCTATCTCGGGTACACGCAACAGCAAGCGGATAATCCTCACCGAGAGCGGAAAGGCTCTTGCCGCAGACACGACAGACAAAATGAAAAAAGCCGAAAATGCGGCTTACCGCCGCTTCACCGATGAGGAACTCAGCTTTTATCTCGATATGACAGTTCGGCTCAACGACTATCTCCGTGAAGAAACGAAAAAACCACTTTGAAAGGAAGATAGAAATGACAAAATCTATACAGCTTTCAGACCACTTTGACTTCAAGCGGCTGTTCAGATTTACACTGCCGTCTGTTGCGAGTATGATATTCGCCTCGATATACGGCATCGTTGACGGTTTTTTCGTTTCTAATTATGTCGGAAAGATACCGTTCGCAGGACTTAACATTATTATGCCGTTCATTATGATGCTCGGCGCAGTCGGCAATATGATAGGTCTCGGCGGCTCGGCTCTCATCGGAAAAACACTCGGCGGGGGCGACCGTGAAAAGGCAAACAGCCTGTTTTCGTTCTTCACCTACTTTATGGCAGCCGCAGGAGCGGTGCTTGCGATACTGGGAAACATCTTCCTGCCGCAGATAGCCGTACTTCTCCGTGCGGAGGGCGAAGTTCTCGAAAGTGCGATACTTTATGGACGCATATGCCTTGTCGGACTGATATTCCTGTCGCTCCAGTATGCTTTTCAGGGATTTCTTATCACAGCCGAAAAGCCGCATTCGTGTTCATACTTCCGCTTTTCTGGAAGATAGACGGAATATGGTGGTCGGCAGTCTTTGCGGAATGTCTTGCGGCTGTCCTCAGTATCATCTTCATCATCGTTTACAGAAAGAAATATCAGTATTTATAATATCTTACACAAAAAAGCAGTACCGAACGAATTCGCTCGATACTGCTTTTATTATTTTGTCTTTGCAAGATTTTCATATCCGTCAATGATACCGTTGACGAGAGCGTTTATATCTCCGTTCGTTGTCTCACGGCATATCGATACACGGATCGCACTGTCGGCAAGCCTGTCGGGAACTCCCATCGCCGTCAGCACGGAGCTGTGTGCGCCCTTTGAGCAGGCTGAACCGCTTGAAACATACACTCCCCTGCTTTCAAGGTGGTGGAGCATTATCTCCGAGCGTATGCCCTCGACCGAAAAATTCAGCACATAGGGCGAATGGTCGTCAAGACCCGAATTGAGCTTCACATACGGCAGCTTTGCAAGGCTTTTTACCATATAATCGCACACGATCTCGGCATTGCTGTAAGCCGTTGACATTGTGGGGAGCATCGACTTTACCGCTGCCCCGAAGCCTGCAATGAGCGGTACTGACTCTGTTCCCGAGCGGAAGCCCTTTTCCTGACCGCCGCCGCATATAAGCGGTGCTATCCTTATCCCGTTCCTGACATAGAGTGCGCCCACGCCTTTGAGCGCATTCACCTTATGCCCCGAAACTACTGCGCAGTCAGCCATGAGCGCAGCGGTCTTTATCGGCAGCTTCATAAACGCCTGAACGCAGTCGCAGTGGGTTATGCACTCGGGATATGTACGCTTTATCGCTGTGAAAATTTTCTTTACGGGATTTATCGCACCCGTTTCATTGTTGACATACATACACGAAGCGAGGAACGTGTTCTCGTCAACAGCCGCAACAAACTCATCAGCGTCGATAACGCCGTTCCTGTTCGGAGCAATTCGCACGACCTCATACTCGCCGCTCTCTTCGAGCCTTTTTATCGGCTCTGCAACGGAGGGGTGTTCGATGGCGGAGACAACTATCCTGCGGCGGTTTCGCTTGCCGTAGTTTTTCGCCGCACCGAAAATGACGGTGTTGTTTGCCTCGGTCGCACCCGATGTAAAGGTCACGCACTTGGGGTCGCAGACAAGAGCGGCTGCGATCGCCTTTCTCGCCTCGGTCACCTCCTGCTCCGCTTCAAGCCCGAGCTTATGGAGCGAGGACGGATTGCCGAATTTGTAAAGCATATTGTCAAGCACAGCCGACATTGCCGCTTCGCAGGGCTTTGTCGTTGCCGCATTATCAAGATAAACCATAAGTTTCATTTCCCTTCAAAGATGTACTTATTTTATTATACAACATTTTGCTGCATTTTCCAATATACTTTACAAAAAAATTTCTTTCAGCCTTTTCAACAACAAACAAGGTCTGTGTTCGCCTATTCTTGGTGATAAATAACAGACGGCAAATTCGTCCTAAAAAACTCCGCTTGAACTCTTGTGCAAAATACATTAAAACACGAGCCTCCCAAGCTGCTTACACAGCATAAAACACACAGTTTTGTATAAAAAGTTAACATCGGTTTACTATTTGCGAAAACCAATTGCAGGGATTATAATAATAACATCAAAACCAAGCATTTCAATATGAATTGATAGGTTATCGGAAAAGAGGAAGAAACTATGGCAGAAAATATCATCAGAAAAAATAACGCTCCCGCAGCGGGCAGAAAAACGCTGTACCGCATCATAATCGTCGGTCTTATGGCTGCACTCGTTTATGCGGGCAACTATCTCCAGATCAAGATACCGAACGGCGTTCTTGTAACAAGAATACACCTCGGCAACTCGATGTGCCTGCTCGCAGGTCTGCTGTTCGGCGCACTCAACGGCGGTCTTGCATCGGGTATCGGCGCAGGTCTTTACGACCTTTTTGACCCCGTGTACATCGTTTCCGCACCGTATACGTTCATCTCCAAGTTTGCAATGGGCATGACGGCAGGTCTCCTCAGAACGAACAATGAGAAAAAGCGAGTTATCATCGCAGCTATCGTAGGTCAGGTCACATATATCGTGCTTTACCTGCTCAAGACCTACGTTACGATCATCATTCTCGGCGGCACATCACAGGCGGCTTGGGCAGCAGTCGGAACGAACGCTATAACCTCGACCGTCAATGCTATCCTTGCAGTCGTTATCGCAGTTCCGCTCTACTTTATGCTCCGTGCGGCTCTCAAAAATACAGGCATCTTTGAATTTATCAAGGCAAACGACAGAACGGAAAAGAGAGAAAACAAATACTTCAACCCCGTTACGATCTGCCTTGTTATCTTCTCGGTCGCAGCAACACTTCTCTACACGATAAACCTCGCAGCTACCAATAAGGTAAAGGCTGCGCAGGAACAGAAGGAAGCCGCTTATCAGGAGCAGATCGACCGGCTCAACAGCGATATCGACGATCTCTATGCACAGCTCGGGCTTGAAAGACCTCAGCCTGCCGAAGAAACAGAGGAAGAATAAAGCATCTCATAGGACCGCTTCTGCCCATCGTTTGGACAGGGGCGGGCTTTTCTTTTTTACGGTAAAATTTTCTGAAAAAGCTTTTGCCGCTGTAAAAATCAGCCGCTTTTTGTTGACTTAAAGCCGCAATTATTATATACTTAATATAAGATCTATCTCGGAGGAACAGTATGTACATAAGCTTTGAGTATTACAAGATATTTTATTACGCCGCAAAATACGGAAGCATTACCCGTGCCGCTGAAGCACTTATGAACAACCAGTCCAACATTACCCGAACGATAAAAAACCTCGAAAGCGAGCTGAACTGCACCCTTTTTATCCGTTCAAGAAAGGGCGTGACCCTCACTCCCGAGGGCGAGCGGCTTTTTGCGCATATTTCCGCCGCAGTTGAGCAAATTCAAGCCGGTGAGGAGGAAATAAGCCTTGAACGCACGCTCAACAAGGGTCTCGTAACTATCGGAACGAGCGAGATTGCCCTGCGCTGCTTTCTCCTGCCCGTGCTGAACGAATATCGGCAAAAATACCCCGGCGTGCGTCTGCGCCTGTTCAATCACTCTACTCCGCAGGCACTTTCGGCGCTCAATGACGGACTTGCCGATATCGCCGTTGTCACAACGCCCACGGGTGAAATGAATTCGCTCGTTTCATCGGAAATAATGGATATAAAGGAGACCGCTGTCTGCGGAAAGGCTTTTTTGCGGCTTGCGGAAAGGGAGCTTTCACTTTCGGAGATATCGAAAATGCCGCTCATCTCCCTCGGCAGGCAGACCAAGACCTACGAGCTTTATTCCGAATGGTTTGAGCAAAACAACTGCGTATTTTCGCCCGATATCGAAGCCGCAACAGCGGATCAGATACTGCCGATGGTGAAGAACAACCTCGGCATAGGCTTTGTCCCCGAGGAATTTCTGAATGAATATGCGACGGAGCAGAGCATTCTGCGGCTCACACTGTCGGAGGAAGCACCTCACCGAAAGGTCTGTTTCGCAAAGCGGAAAAATCACTCCCTCAGCATCGCCGCAAGGGAGCTTGAACGAATGATACTCGGAAAGAAATGATCGAAAAAACGCTCATTTTGTGCTATGATATAATAAAGAAAAAATAGAAGGGGAAAAATATGAAGCCGTTATTTTCTGCAATACTTGAAACGATAGTCCTTGTTGTTTCGATATTTCTTGTAATGCTCTGCGTGAAGCTTTTCAAATACGAAAGTCCTTATGCAAATTTCAGGGAGACTCACCCGAACAGCGTTATAACCTTGGGCGAAGCGATCGGATTTCTTTCCGACGGAACGACCTCGCCCGAAGCTGCGGCTGCGGAGGCTGCAAAGCATCTCTTCGGCACAAATACCGAAAAGACGCTTCCTCTGCCGATAGCAAAAATCCTCTGCACCGAGATCGGCGAACGTACCGCAAGGGTGCTTGAATTCTATTCATTCATAGTTTTTCTCGAAAGTATTCTGTGCCTTATCTTCGGAATAACGCTCCCCTGCTCGCTTTACCGACACCTTGACCCTGCAAAAGCCATCAACGATTCGCTGATCGATAAAAACCGTGTCTATGTCGATGAGTACGGCAGAACCTACGGCAACGTCGGCGAGACCCGTGCAGGCATCCTTAAATTTCTTCTGCTCCTGCTGATGCTTTTCGCAGCAAATATATGGTGCTTCTTCCTGCCTGTATTTATTGTTGTAAATTTTACCGTCGGTATAATTATGGCTGTGCTCCGACTTGTCGGAATAAACGTGTCGAACTCCTCCGCCAAAGCAGAGATCGACCAAGCGGCAGGCACAAACGGCAAAGATACATACAGAATAATCGTCGAAAACGGACTTTTCGCAGTGTCGGGCGACGTCCACCCGAACCGCAGGCTCTATTTCAAGCAATACTGGAACGCCGTCATCGCAAAGCGGCTCTTTGAGCTTGACAGAGACGGTCAGCCTTTCACGAATGATGACGCAAAGGAAATGATCGTCTACGGTGACGAAGACCTTCATAAGCGCTTTGAAACGAACCTCAAAATGGATAAGGCGAAAATAATGACCTCGCCCGCCGCAAAAGAGACCGCAAAAAAGCTTGAAAACGAGATCAGCACTGCCGACTATGTGTACACCTTCGTCGCAAGGGGCGCAGTAAAGGGCGAGTATATGATAATGTCAAAAGCAAGCGGCAAATATATGCTTTTCCGACGTGCGCTGAACTGCTCGCTGATGCTGGCAGTGATGAAAAGCGACGCCGCAGGCGAAGATTTTGATATGATAGCCTGTGGCAGATGGGAGCGCCTCGGCGAGGACGGACAGTACCGGCTCCTGCAATACTTTGACGGCAGAACAGAGCCTCCGCAGGGAGAGGAAAGACCCGTCAAGCCCCCGCAAGCCTGAAGAAAGTAAAATGCACCGTCAAATATCGGCGGTGCTTTTTCGTTAAATTTGGGAAAAAGGCTTGACAATATCCGTTGTTCTGGTGTATAATATATTCATTGCCGCTGTGGTGAAATCGGCAGACACAAGGGACTTAAAATCCCTCGGTAGCAA
The DNA here is from genome assembly GCA_934465295.1 of uncultured Oscillospiraceae bacterium. GTDB lineage: Bacteria > Bacillota > Clostridia > Oscillospirales > Ruminococcaceae > UMGS363. The sequence goes on along the minus strand of CAKSKU010000021.1, from coordinate 11,865 downwards.
TACCGTACCGGTTCAAGTCCGGTCAGCGGCACCAGAATATCGTCCCGAAATAACGTACCTGCGTTGTTTCGGGACTTGTTTTTTTGCTCAGATCCGATTTTGGTCATTGGTTGGTCTTTATTTCGTGGGTAATTCAATGACCGTGAAAATGTAAATTTGTTTGCCGCAGCTTAATGCAGCTTGCTGATTTTATGACGTTTTCGCTTTGTCGGAACAAGTTAGAGGAAGTGCCTCGGCTACTGCTTCCATCGCTGCCGCCTGCGCCGACTGGAAGGTATGAGCGTAGATTTGTAAAGTTGTGGTAGCGGTTGAGTGCCCTAAACAACTTTGTACAGTCTTTACATCAATGCCAGAATTTATAAGCAGGCTTGCGTTCAAGTGCCTGAAACTGTGGTTTGAAACATATCTCATTCCTGTCCGATTGCAGAACTGCTTGAAAAAATATCCCGGAGCCGAACGGTCAAGAGTGAGCCCGTTCCATTTTGTGAAGATACGGTCTGTTTCAATCCACTGTGAACCAGTCTTTTTACGCTGTATATCCTGTAAGCTGTGCCATTTCACAAGCATATCAATTACTGCCTGCGGTATCTTCAAACTTCTGAGGCTTTGTGCAGTTTTTGGTGTTTCGGTGTAAAGTCCGCCTTTTGCCTTTGAATAAAGACAGGTTCGGTTTACGGTAATTACATTCGTATCAAAATTGATGTCCTTCCATTCCAAACCCATAAGTTCCCCAAGTCTGAACCCTGTGTATATCGCAAGCGTGTAAAAACATACATATTTGTAGTTTTCCTCCGGCTCAAGGCTGAACAGGTCAAAAAGCTGCTGTGCCTCCTCAATGGAGTAATATTCCTTTTCGGGAGTGATTACTTTGGGAATAGTCACATTTTTGCAGGGATTGGTGGAAATCATCTGCATTTTTACGCCGTATTCGCATATTGTTGAAATCATTGACTTGTACAGCTTGATAGTTTTGGTAGAAAGCTTACCGCCGTTTCTGTCACGTCCGTCCTCACGTTCTGCATTGCACAGGCTGAGTATGAATTTCTGAATATGACGTGCGGTCAGCTTGTCCATTCGGATATGTCCGATAGCCTTGTAGATTCGCTTTTCCATTTGATGATAACCCTCAACAGTGCGTTGTTTAAGTGATATTTCGGCGTATTCCTTAAACCACTGCCTTGCAAAATCCTCAAATTTAATTGCAGCAACTACATTTCCTTTCAGACACTCCTCCTCAAACAAAACTGCTTGACGCTGAAGTTCCTTTTCAACCTGTCTTTCTGTCATATTTTCATCAGGCTTCCAGGTCATTGATTGAATTACCTGTTTGCCGTGAGTGTCATAGCCGCAGGATACCTTTATACGATAAGAGTTACCTCTCTTTTGAATGTTTGCCATAATACATCTCTCCTTATGATGTGTGATTTTATGGCATATTTCTGCTAATTATATTTTAATGCTTTACAAAGTGAAAGTCAAGACTTTTTCGCAGAAATATGCCGTTGATTATGCTGATTTGTTAATGTATTCAAACAATGCTGTTTTAGGAACAAGAATCTTTCCTCGTTTACCCTGACCTGTGCGAATGTACTTGACTTTGCCTTGTGCCACAAGCTGACGTATGGTATGCTCGGATAAGCCCTTGACAGCTTCGGTACATTCTTTTATGGTGAGCATTTCAACTGGCTCATCAGCTTTCGGCTTTTCGATATTGTTTTCTGTTTCAAGCAACTGCGATAATAATGCAGCAATCTGTGTAATAATTTCTTCTTTTTTCATACTGTTGTACCTCTTTCTTTAATTTTGAGTTGTAATAAAAAAAAGAGCCACAAAGCAGATATTTCTGCTCCATAGCTCTCATTCGCTGTTCCATTCCTCTCATTTGGAATGCCGTTATTAAATTGTTTATCTTTCCCGACTGCGGTTTATCTTGGTATTTCTATCAGGCTCATCATCGGAAATGTCATACTTTGCATTGTAAGCACGAAGAAGTCTGTCCCTGTCAAAGTATGTGTCCTCGGTAACACTGCCCTTGTGCATTTCCGCAAAATACCGCATTTCCGTCAAATCTCCCTTGTAGTTTTCGACAATTCCATTATCATTAAATTCATAAAACTCCTTCATCTCCCGAAGTATTCGGTCATAGTCCGTTTCACGAATTTCAAGATATGCCTTGTAATTATCGGCGGCTTCTTTCCGTTCCGCAGCAGCAAGTTCAATCTCACGGTTGATTTTGTCAAGCTCGGATTTTGCATCGGAATACCTTTCACGGAATTTTTCAAGGTCATCTCTGTTGGTTATCCTGTTATCGGCAAGCGGCTGATAGTTTTCCTTAACGAACTTGTATATCCGACTTGTCCAAGGCGTTTGCTTATACAAATCAAAATATTCATCAAGGTTCTTTTCCGATTCTGTTACAAATACCTTTTCTGCATCTGCTATTTCATCTTCAATACGCTTTTTCCTCTCAAGCAGCTTCTTGTACTTTTCATCAGCAGAGTTTACCGTGCTTTCAAACTCACTCACCGAATGAATGTTATGCTTGTCAAGATAAAAAAGCAAATCGGAACTCTTTCTGACAGCGGAATATGTAACATTGTAATCACTTTTCTTTTTTCGGAAAAGCAAAAACTGCGTTTCACGCAAACAGAAAGCATATTCACGCTGAATACCTTGATAACCATTCACCTTTGCAAGCGGCATAATCACATTTTTGTTTTCAATGCGATATTGCAGTTCTTCCGTTCCGTAACCGTCACCGAGTTTCAGCGTTGACATAAAGTTCTTCTTTTTGTCCGCTGCTCTTTTAACGTGAAGATATTTATCGGTGGTTGTAAGATAACCCAGACCGTTCAATTTCTCCGCAAGGTCATTTATACTTTTCACATCGGGCAGAAGTACAAGCATATCAATTTCCCGTTTCAGCTTATATTTCCAAGAGGTTTTCTTTTCCCTTGCTATGTATTCCGTGTAGGACAGCATTGTTCCCTTTTTCGGATTTTCAATAATTGATAAACCATATCTCTTTGCAATATCATCGGATTTCTCTCTTGCACGATTCAGCGTTTTCTTGTTATCATACAGCATCTTACCGTCAAGATCCATTGCAGATATTAGGATATGATTGTGAATATGCTGTTTATCAATATGTGTGCAGACTAAAATCTGATAACGTGAAAAAACACCGCTGTTGCTTAAAAATGAACAAGCCCAAGTTTGCCCGATTTCATTAGCCTTTTCGGGAGTAACTTCACCCGGTTTAAAGGATTGGATATAGTGATGTAACCTTATCTTTGACTTTCTGCCGTTTTCGGGCAATGACAGCTTGTTAAACCTTTCGCCCGTGTGCATTTCAAAGTTTAGTCGAAAATCTTCAAAAGCATCTTTAGCACTTTCGCTGACATTTATCCCTGTCACATATTTGCACTCGTCTGTCTTGTCACCGTTGATAACATACTCGATTGCTTTCATCGGCGTAACGTGGATCGCACTGTGCTTGATAACAGGCATTTTAAATTACCCTCGGAATCAGCTTTTCATAGTAATATTCAAGATTGTTGTTTATTGATTCCTGATAATTTAGGACCTTTTCCAACTCCTGATTGCTGATACTTCCCATGCTGTTGGCATTCTTTGCAATTTGATTGATGTTGTTTCCTATCCATCTGATTTGATTGATCAGATTGGTGAAAAGATGAGCATCATAAAACTTGATTTCGCCCACTGTTCCCATTCTTCTGAGATATGCCGACTTTGAAAGATTGGCAGCAGCGGCTTTTTCTTCAACAACAGAAAGCTCCTCATCGGACAATTTGATTTCCACTCGATTATGCCTTAAAGCGTGACGGCGTGCTTCGCTTGAATTCATTTTCATTAACTTCTTCTCCTCTCATTTTTATCTTTATTGGCTATGTATGGGATATGGACGTATCCTCGGCAGCGTGGGCTGCCGATTTGAAAATGCCCGGACATTTTCTGCGCTGGCTATTCTGTTGCCTACCACCCCAAAACAGCAATATTCTAAACTTGGTTTAAAATATTATCAACCGTTGACGATTATTTGCCGAAAAGTCCTTTAATTCCGTTGTTTTTGGCGGTTTTCTCCTGCAATTTTGCGGTCAGGTCGGCTATCTGCTCATTTGCGGTCTGAAGCTGAGCGTTCAGACCAGCATTTTCGGCGGTCAGCTTGGCTTTTTCATCCGTCCACGCTTTTTCTGCTTGATGATATTTCTTTTTTTCATCTTCTTCGTTAAACCGTGCCATCACAGTTTTGTTCTGTTCTGCTACAAGTTGAGATTTCAAAATATCCCTTTCCTGCATGAGCAGAGCATTTTCGGAAATATACTTTTTGATTCTTTCTTCATTCTCTGCATTTGATAAAGAGAGATGTTCCGATAATATCTTCATATTATGAATTTCATCACGAAGAGCATTATTCTCATTGGACAGCTTTTCGATTTGCTGAGAAAGTGAAGAATTTTCCTCGCTAATGCTTTTGCAGGTTTCCCACTTCGGCTTCAATAATCTTACCGCAAAATTATCAAGGTCGAGAACATTGCCCTTGTCCTTTTTGATATGCCCCTCCAACCTCGCTTTATACTTTTTCATTTTCTTGTAAACCGCTTGGGGAGAAATTTTATATTTCTCGCAGAATGTGCTTACTCTCACGTTATCCCTCCGTTGTTTGAAGTGTCTTGAAATACCCGATTTGCAATTTCATCAAAAGATGTGCCTTTCGGTATTTTGTCAAGAAACTCGATTAAGTCTTTTGTGGTGATGTTCAGTTTCTTGCAAAGTCTGACTATCTCCCGATTTTCCAACTGCTGAATTGCGCTGTTATACTTTGAAAGACGTTCGCCCAGCTTTTTGCTCTCATTGATTTTGGCATTCTGCTGGTCAATGGCTTTGTCCCTTTTGGCATAACACTCTGCGAGCTTTTCGAAATTGCTGCGTTTTGGCTTTTTTGCTTCCGTGACGGTTGCTGATGTGGTGGTGATTGTTTCGTTCATTAATTTTTCCTCCTTGTATGTTTTGCATTTTTCAGTTCTCTGACAGAATAGCTGAAATGCTATTCTGCTCTTGAACTGCTCCCATTCTATCATACTTTTTTGTGAAAACCGATTTTTGCCCTTACATTATTTATTCTTAGCTCCGTGTAATACCTTTAGGGGCAAAATGCGTATTATTCATATAATTCCATACTTTGCATTGACAAAACAGTTGATTTCAGCTATAATATTCCTAAGAAAACTTTTTGAAACAATTTCTTGCGGAAAGGGTGAATTTTGGTATGATTGAGTTTTTTAAGTACGCTTGCGGTACTGCTTCTATGGGGATAACAGTGGATTTCACCACGAAAACAGAGGTCTATTTAATCGGGAACGATGATATTATCAGAGAATATGCCCATAGCGGTATGCCTTCGGCTCTCCCAAAGGGAATTATGAAGCATAGCAATGATTTTGGTAATTTGATAAAAGACTGCAACAGGCTTATGCGTGTAAAGCGTGAATTGAATGAGCTTATGGATATTGCGGACAGACTTTGCGACTTGCAATCATTCTGCAATGGTGAGTGCAATTCTGTTCTTGATGAACTATCCGACTTTTACGACACGTCCGAATATGCAAACGTTGTCAAGAACTACATTGTGTATCTGCTCTATTGCAGTTTCCGCAAACAACGAGATTTGTTCAATAAAAAAGTCGGGTTATCTGTAAAGAATAACCACGACAGGGCAGAGAAGCATATTAAGTTCTTCAGAAATGAAGCTGATAGAATATTCAATCCTTTTCTTGCTGCAAGAGAGAAAAAAGAGTTTTCAATCAACAGCGGTTTATTTGCGTTTGAAACTGTCACGGATTGCTCTGTTTATCATATTCGGGGCAAGGATAAGCCAATTACTTTGAGCGTTGCCAACAATTCATATATTACTATGCTTGAAATTTATGATGATATACTTAATCGTGCAAACAAAGTTATCCGAAACTGTGATAGCTGCGGTGAGCTTATGATTACAGACAGGTCAAATGCTTCGCTTGTATGCAGCCGAACGAATTGCAAGCGTGACTATCACACTAAAATCAACAGCGAGTCCAGACGCAGGGCAATGGCTGAGCCTGTGCAGTCTGCTTATATCAGCTTCAACGAAAAGTGCAAAAGCTACCGAAAAAAGCTGCTGCCGTTCCCCGAACTGCTTGAAAAGTTCGATGAACGGCATAACAAGTATCGTGCTAAGCTCAAAAAGGCTAAGAGTGGGTTGACCAAAAACAGTGATCCCGATGCTGTTGAGTATTTTGATTCCCTGTGCAAGGATGCGGCAGAGGAGATGAGGGATTATGCGATGGTTCTGAAAGGCAAGGCTAATTTGAATAATGAATAACAAACAGCTCCGCAGGGATTTCCTGTGGAGCTGTTGTTGTTAGCATAATGACATATTCAGTTATTCCGAGTCTGAATATCCAACTGTGTAAATGTCAATAATAGCCATAAGAAAAAAGTGGAGGTTATTGATATGAAAAACAGAAATCACGGATTAAGCGAAAAGGAAATGGAACTTGTTCAGCTTCTTATGGCAGACTGTGAAACAACAGGAGATATTCAGGCAAAATTAAAGCGGTTATTCGCAGGAACGATCGAGCAGATGCTTGAAGCAGAGATGGACGAGCATCTCGGCTATGAGAAAAATTCTGCTGCCGGAAATAACACCGGCAGCAGAAACGGCTACGGCAAGAAAACAATTTCAAGCGATTACGGCGAATGCGAAATATCCGTTCCCCGTGACCGCAATGGTGAATTTGAACCTAAAGTCATCGAAAAAAGGCAGACTCACACTGATGAAATTGAACAGAAAATCCTTGCTATGTATGCAAAAGGAATGTCCCAGCGTGACATCGAAGATACCCTCAAAGAGATCTATGGTGCTGAAATATCTCAGGGACTTGTTTCTCGAATAACCGACAAAATTCTTCCCGAAGTAAATGAGTGGCAGAACCGTCCCTTGGACAGCATTTACCCCGTAGTTTTCTTTGACGGTATCGTGTTCAATTCACGCAAGGACAACAAAATCATAAGCAAGTGTGTGTACTCTGTTTTAGGAATCAACATGGAGGGACAGAAAGAGATCCTCGGCACCTGGATATCCGAAAATGAGTCTGCCAGCTTCTATGCAAGCATATGCTCAGACCTGAAAAACCGCGGTGTTACGGATATTTTTATCGCTTGCCACGATAATCTGACGGGACTTTGTGATGCAATAAATGCGATATTTCCAAAGACAAAAAATCAGCTCTGTATCGTTCATCAGATAAGAAACAGCTGCAAATTTGTGCCTTACAAGGACAGAAAAGCGGTATGCGCGGACCTTAAGAAAATCTATGGTGCGGTAAATCTTGATGATGCAGAATATGCAAAGGAAGAGTTTCGTGAGAAGTGGGACAAGAGGTAGCCGAATATTCTTAAATCCTGGGATAAAAACTGGTCTGAGCTTACAACTTTTTTCGAATATCCGCAGGAGATTCGGAAGATAATATATACTACAAATGCAGTTGAGAGCTATCATCGAATGGTACGCAAATTTACAAAATCCAAGGCAATCTTCCCGACAGATGATTCTATCAGAAAAGTCATTTTTATGAGTGTAAAAGAGATATCCAAGAAGTGGACAATGCCTGTCCGTGACTGGGGACTTGCGTACTCACAGTTCGCAATTTTCTTCGAGGACAGGTTTGCAGCCTGACGGCTGTTGGGGACTCCGTCCCCAAACCCCTGAGGTTTATCCGCTTTAGGAATATCCGGTGAAGATGAAGAAAAGCAGCAACATTTCTGTCACTGCTCTTCACCGTTTTATTCCGCAGCCTGCGTTGGGTCGCTCCTCAGCGTTGCCCTATTTGGCTGCAATTTTAGTATGGTCAATTTTTTGGCGATTATTGCGTTTACACGGTTTATTTTTCAGAACCGTTATTCCCGAAAAGTATAGCTTTCATCTGTTCTTCGGCCATACCCAACGCCTTCATATTTGCGATAATAGATGCTTCTCGTTCGGCAATACCCTCATTTTTAGCATTCTTCAAAGCCGAAGCTTCATCGTGCAAGGTCTTTTCGCGCATACGCGCAGCTTCTCTGATTCTTGTGTCCTCACTCATATCGTATATAACACGAACTGCTTTCTGCATTATAGGAACGTTAGTCTGATTGATCATCTCAAATTCCTCCTCGCTGTCAGCGTTGATGAATTGCAGCCACAACTCACGGCTATTATTTGGATTGGGTTTCTTGCTGACCTTTTTCAGTTCAAAGAAGTGTATTCCCATTTTATCGGAGAATACCTCGTTTGTGCCTTTTATCATAGCCGCAATTTCGGTGTGATAATCCGTTCCGTCGAACATATTGAAATTGATAATGTTTATGGTTATTGTCTGTTTAAGCTCGCCGTAATCCTCTCCGCTTTTCAGCTCGGAGGTGTACAGCTTTGCCCAGTAGAACAGCGTTCTGTCACGATAATCGTTATCATTCTTTACTTGAATTTCAACGTTGACAAGCTTGTTATCCACCCTCATATTAAGGTCAAGTCGACTGAATTTGCCCGACAGGCTTTCGGGTGGAAGTTCGGGATTGGTTATCTTAATTTCGGAAATGCTCTCCTGTGGTATATCAAGCATACTTGCTACAAATGAATGAAGCATATCTTCATTATCGATGAAAATCTTCTTGAATATTATGTCCAGTTTTGCCGAAATTACATCTCTTGCCATCGGTATCGACCTCCTTATCTACAATTATTATACCATAGTATTATCGGAATTGCAACAGAAGAGAGTTATTATTCAACATTATTTCTGATACTTTACTGCCAAAAATAGTCTTTCACTGCAAACTATTGAAAAAATTGATATTAAGAGTATAATTTATTTTGAGGTGTAAAATGGAACAAATAATTGATAAAATCACATAAAATCATAATAGGATTTTAATTTTATAGCTTGTCTTTGTTTTATAAATGTAGTATAATTAATTTAGGTATAATTTGATAATAGAAAACTGATATTACAAATTTTACTCTTTGGGGTTTAATTGTCCTTTAGAGAGTAAGCAAATTGTCGAGTACAAGTAGTTGCGTTTGCTTTTAGAAAGTTCGGAGACAATATTGATCATTTCACTGATACTCATATTGTTAGCGAGAGTGGCATTAAGCTGATTATATTTGATTTTGCAATTACATCTTCCGAAAAGGTAATCAATATTCACATTAAAATAGTCAGCGTACTTTAAAAGCATATCGGCACTTGGAATAGTTATTCCTTGTTCGTAATGTGCAATGCTGCTTTCACTGACACCTAAAATTTTTGAAAATTCCTTTTGAGTCATACCAGTGTTCTTTCTTAAATCTGCTAATGTGTTGCCAATTATTTCGGATAACGAAAAATCGTCAGTTGTTTTCCCACTCATACTTATCACTCCCGTATAGCTTAATGTTTTAATTATAACTTAAAATACAATTTCAATGTGGCAATAATGAGAAATTCTGATTGTTTTCATATTATATTGATATAAACTATTAGAGATTATACGATGATGTGTATTAATAGTACAGAGGGGTAAGTCGGTTTATTATAAATCAAATTGCTGATCAGGAGGTCATACTATGATAAAAATAGGTATATGTGACGACAATGCGGTGCTTCTGAAAAATTTAAGTAAAATAGTGGAGAATTCATTTTTCAGTTACACATCTGATTACGAAGTATTTCCGTATACAAGCGGTTCTTTGCTGCTTAATGAACATAACCGAGAGTCTTTTGATATTATTTTTCTAGATATTGATATGCCAAAAGTAACAGGATTTGATGTCGCAAAAATGTTGAGAGATGAATTTTCCGATTGCTTTATTATATTCGTTACAGGTCATTCAGAACTTGTATATGAAAGTATGGATTTTCAGCCTTTCCATTTTATAAGAAAAAATTGCAGTGTTTCGCTTGAAGAAAGCGTAGATAAAATAGTGAAAAAGTTAATGAAACATATGAAACAAAATGAGAGAATAATTCTTGAAGATGATGTTTCCGGAAGATGCGGTGTATATATTCGTGATATAGTATTTATAGAAAGTGACCGTCATTATGTAAAATATCATATAAAAGAGAGAGTTATGCCAATACGAATGCGAATAGGCATAAATGAATGTGAAGAAAAATATCAGGGATACGATTTCGTGAGGATACATAAGAGATTTTTAATGAATATAAGGTATTTATCGCATTTGGATAATCGTATGGACGAAGTTTTCATAGGGATAAAGAACAAAAAATTGCCAATGAGCAAGAACTATAAAAAAGATGTAGATGAGAAATACACAGTTTATTTGAGGACAAAAGTATGAGTAATCTGTTATGGGGAATTTTTGAAATAGCGGTTAATTTTTATCAAGGATTTATACTTGTGTTTTTTTCATATGTATATTTATCTGATAAAAAAAGCAGAAGCTTTTTTAAAAGTCCGGGCGTATTTTTTGGCATTGGTCTTTCTGTTGCAATATCTATAATGAATTGCATAACTGTTTTTGAACACTTTTATGCGTTAATATATACCGGAATCATTTTATTATACGCATTAATAAATTTGAAAGGCTCCTTTTTAAAAAAATTATTTACTTCTTTTTTTCTGAGTCTGGTAGTATCCTTAATAACATCTTTTGTTGCCAATTTTTCAGCTGTGCTTTTTGGCAAGGATTTGTATATGATATTGTCTGAAAATAGTATTGAACGTTTTCTTGCAATGACAGTGGCACAATTAGTTTTATTGTATTGTGTTATATTTAGTATTAAATTGCTTAAAAACGACAATGAAAACGGCGGTTTGCTTAAGACAGAATGGCTACTTATATTGTCGGTATTAATAATCAGTATAATTATCTGTGTGTTTTTAAATTTAATTTCATTGACCCATCCATTACATTCTGAAAGAAAATATACAGTTATTGCTTTTACAGGGATAATTCTTATCAACATTGCGGTATGTTATCTGGTTGTTGACCTGAGCAAAAAAAATATAGTCGTGAGAGAGAATGAAGCACTGAAGCTTGCGCAGGAATATAGCAGACAGTATGCTAAAAATGCAGAAATTGAATATGATGCGCTTCGCAAGTTGCGTCACGATTTCAAGGATAATTTTTCGGTAGTGCATACATTGCTGAAAAGCAACAATGTTGAGCTTGCAATGAAGCATATAGAGAAGAATATAGGCGCATTGTCGGAAACTGAAATTTTTATACATACAAATAACGACATAGTAAATGCGGTTATAAATGCCAAATTATCAACAGCCAAATTCCTGGGTATTGATTCAACTTGCCTTTCTGTTATGGATTTCGATGGACTGGATAACTTGGATTTGTGCAGATTACTTTCGAATATGCTGGAAAATGCTATTACAGCTTGTATTGGCATAAAAGAAGGAGAAAAAAGAATCTATCTGAAAATCACAGATGATGATTACAATTATACATTCAATTTAAAAAATACTATTGGGGGTTCTGTAATTACCAATAATCGAAACTTGGAAACAACCAAGTCTGAAAAGAAGTTGCACGGTTTTGGAACCCAGATTATTAAAGACATTTCCTTGAAGTATAGTGGCAGGTGTGATTTCTATGAAGAAGATGGTTGCTTTTGTTGTAATGTTATCTTAAGTAAATAGTTTATACATAAGGCGTAGATAATGGTGCAACTATACTTTTGCTAAAATGTTTTTATATATAACATTGATTTTCTTGTAAAATAATATATAATAAGTACCCGCCAACCCCACCCACAACTTACCAACGGCAGAAAGAAGTGGTAAAATAAGCTCCGAAAGGAGCTGAAACAA
>CAKSKU010000020.1 GCA_934465295.1 uncultured Oscillospiraceae bacterium | reverse complement strand
ATGCCTCCTGTTTTATACAGGCTAGCATCCATGGGTTAAGCTATTTTATTGTGTCCAGGATTCTGGGTACATATCATCAGGTCAATTTGAACAGCGGTTATTTTAATTTTCATCAAGCTTTTCCTTGATTATGCCGTAAAGCACCGAGGTTATCGGGACTGCTAAAAGTATTCCCACACAGCCGCCGAGCTTTGCGCCGATAAGAATTGCGATAAGCACTGGCAGCGGCGGAAGTCCCATACTTTTTCCGACCACTTTCGGGTATATAAGATTATTTTCAAGCTGCTGCAAAATGATTATAAACACCACGAACCACACTGCAGATATCGGTTTGACGAGGAAAAGCAGAAATGCACACGGTATCGTTCCTATTATCGCTCCAACGACAGGCATAAGTGCGGTTATGCCTATTATAAAGCTTATCAGAAGCGCATAATCGAACCTGAAGAGCTTCATTCCGACATAGCAAAGTCCGCCGAGAATTGCCGCCTCGGTGATCTGACCGCTGACGAAGCGTGAAAAGACCTCATAAACGGTGTAATAAAGCTTCGCATAACGCTTGTAGCGCTGTTCGGACATTATTTTTTGCGAAATTCTTCGCACGATGCTCCGCAGCTTATCCTTTGCAATGAGAATATAGATCGAGATCACTATCCCGATGAAAAAATCGGTCAGAAATCCGACAAATCCTGCGGTTTTTCCATAAAAATCAGCCGCTATCTCGGGCAGCTTCTCCCCTGCCTTTTCGATCATCGAACCGACAGCAGGGATTATTCCGAGTTTGTCATTTTCCGAAAGCTTACTGTAAAAAAAATTTATCCTGTCAAAATATATGTCGCTGTTTGAAACGAGAATTTTAACGCTGTCCAGAATTTGCGGAATTATTATCCCGACAGCCGCCGCAGCTATCGCAACAAGAAGAATATACCCGAGCGTGACCGACAGCACCCAGCGAGCCTTGTGTTTTTCGCTTCGGGAGCTTGCGGTTATCCTTGCGATGCTGTTGAAAGCTGTGTAATGCCGCTTTGCCGAGCGTGACAAAATTTCGTCCGAAAGCTTACCGCAAAGTTCATATATCTTGCAGACGGGGCGGTTTATCACGAACGCTGCTGCCATTCCTATAATGATCGGACGAAACACCTGAAATGCACCGCTGATAAGCCGAAAAGCAAGCTCGGGGTTTACTGCCGCAGCGAGCAGAAGCGTTCCTCCGAATATCATAATTTTATACTTTCGCTCCAACTCCGCACCGCCTTTCAGTTCTCCCCCTATATTTTAGTCGGAAAATCGAAAGAGTATGCAAAAAGGGTACCGATATTTCATCGATACCCTTAATACTAATTTTTAATCAAAGTGTAGACAAAAAATCGGCGCAAAATCCATTTATTCGAGATTTTGCTTGATTTTTTGTACACTTTCAGTTTAAAAATTTGTATAAAATTACTTTTCAACAGGTGTGCAGAGAACACGAACCTTTGGAAGAGTTTTGAGCGTGTAGTAATAGTTTGTATCCCAATCGCTGCCCTGAGTGCTGTCGTTTTCGCCGCTTGCAGGAGGTGCGAAAAGCTTGATAGTCATATCAGCTGCTCCGTCAAGATGATTCTCAAAGAATGCAGGCATAAGGTCGATAGTGCGAGCCTCGGGTGACTTGTAGAACCACTTGCCGTTGATCTCGAGCATATAGTTTCCATCGTCTTCCTTATCGAAAACAACTTCGCAGAAGTGAGGGTCGCTGTCGAAATGCACGGGAATTGCAATACCGTCAGCATCTTCCGAGCCGCCCCAACGGAGTGTCACGGGGAGCTGTGCTTCATCATTCTGTGTCATTTCAGGGCTGAAAAGCTTGCTGTGAATGATCTCCTTGTAGGTTTTCATAAGCGGCTGCTCAATGCCGACATCTTCATTGTTCGGGTCTTGGATCTCAAGTCCGAGCCTGCCTCGGTCACGGAACTGATACATTGTGAAGCCACTGAACCAGTCTGGCTGCTCCTTTTCGAGGATATCGCAGAAGTCACGAACCATTTTTGCCTGATCGTAAGGACCTGTAACGTCACCGTCAGCGTTGAATTCAGCCATTGTCATCGGCTTGCCAACGCCGCCGTTGAGATACTTAAATCTTTCGTAGCTGAGCTTTGTGAGGTTGTAGGTATTCTCGACCTTGCTGCGTGAGTGAGATGTTCCGCCCGGCTCTGCAACGTCGAAAGGCCAACCCCAGTGAAGAGCCATATATTTATCAACAGACCAAACATCAGCCTCGGGAACGCACTGAGCGAACTCCTTTTCCTTTTCCATTTCTTCGCCGTTTTCGGGGTGTTCGATACCACCGATGCACATTACCGTCTTAACATTCGGTGCATATTCGTGAATGATCTTTGAAAAATGAACGAAGAAGTCAGCAACCTGCTGGTATGTTGCTCTCTTGTTGAAAGAGAACCAGTTGCCCGTTGCTTCGTGGTTGATTCTGAGGAACATTCTGCCGAATGTGCGGAGATCCTTTGCGATAGCGATGAGCTGTTCATCGGAAACGTTAGGGTCAACGGTGAGTGTAAGGTTTACGTCCTGACCGTGACGGCGAACATCACGCATATATGTGAAAGGTTCGCCCGTTCTGTCACCCTCAAGACCGCCCTTATATGTGAAATAGTCATCGTAAGGATAGTCCCACTGGAATGTTACATTTGCATCCTTCATGACTTCGGAAATTCTTCCCGGGAACTCCTTATCGAGCGGATAATAGCAATACATAAGCGAAACAGCTCTGTGGGGTCTGCCGAGCTTATTGATTATATAATCCTGATTTACATATTCTCCTCTTTCCGAACCGTCGCCGATATCAACTGCGTACTTTGCTGCGCCCATATGAACGCCGTAAATTTTATCTGCCATAACTTCTCCTCCGTATTATATAAAAAAATCAGCAATCGTTGAAAACGTTTTCAACTTTCTAAAACTAATGATACAACATTTCTAAAAAAATTGCAAGGGGTATAAAAAAATTTACGTTTTGTACAAAAATGCAAGGCTGTTTTATATAAAAATAAAGCTCCCGAAATTATCAGGAGCTTTATCGTTATATCTTATAAATTAAACACCGTACTTAGCAGTATTTACAGCAATACCAACGCCCATTGTTGAAGAAACAACGCAGGACTTGAAGTATGTGCCCTTTGCAGCAGCAGGCTTAGCCTTTGCAACTGCTTCAAGAAGTGTGTTAAGGTTCTGGTCGAGCTTTTCAGGACCGAAAGAAGCCTTACCGATCGGGCAGTGAATGATGTTTGTCTTGTCAAGACGGTATTCGATCTTACCTGCCTTAGCTTCTGTTACAGCCTTTGCAACATCGGGAGTAACTGTACCTGCCTTGGGGTTAGGCATAAGTCCACGGGGACCGAGAACCTTACCGAGCTTACCAACAACGCCCATCATATCAGGGGAAGCGATAAGAACGTCGAAATCCATCCAGTTTTCCTTGAGGATCTTCTGTGCGAGATCATCAGCGCCAACATAATCAGCACCTGCAGCCTTTGCAGCTTCTTCCTTTTCGGGCTTGCAGAATACGCAAACTCTTACCTTCTTACCTGTGCCGTTAGGAAGTACAACTGCACCTCTTACCTGCTGGTCAGCGTGACGGGAATCAACGCCCAGACGGATATGAACCTCAATTGTTTCATCGAACTTAGCCTTTGCTGTCTTGCAAGCAAGGTCAAGTGCTTCAGCTGTTTCATAAAGCTTTGCGCTGTCAACAAGCTTTACACTTTCATTATATTTTTTACCGTGTTTCATTATTAATTTATCCTCCTTTAAGTGGTAATGCCCTTATCAAAAGGGCTGTCCCATAACAGATCGGGACGTGTAGCGGAATGTTCCTCCCACCATAGCTGCGAAGAAAATTCAGTTAAAATTTCAATCAGTCAACAACTTCTACGCCCATGGAACGTGCAGTACCTGCGATCATGCTCATAGCAGTTTCGATGGTTGCAGCGTTAAGGTCAGGCATCTTTGTTTCTGCGATCTTGCGGATCTGATCCTTAGTGATCTTACCAACCTTGGTCTTGTTAGGAACTCCGGAACCGCTTTCGATACCGATAGCCTTCTTGATAAGAACGGCTGCGGGAGGAGTCTTAGTGATGAATGAGAAAGAACGGTCTGCATATACTGTGATAACAACAGGAATGATAAGACCGATATCGTTCTTAGTTCTCTCGTTGAATTCCTTTGTGAATGCCATAATATTTACACCATGCTGACCGAGAGCAGGACCAACAGGGGGAGCAGGAGTAGCCTTACCTGCAGCGATCTGAAGCTTAATTAAGCCAACAACTTTCTGTGCCATATTGAATGCACCTCCGTAATATAGAAGGATCTAAAAAGACCCATACAGTTTATGTTTTTTACCGACAAGATCAATACTCGTCAGTTTTTACAACCTTTGAAATTTCAAGAGTTGCAAGAGTTTCTCTGCCGAACATCGATACCGATACGTCAACAGTCATATCTTCGGTATTGACATTCTTAACTTCTCCGACAAAGCCTTCCATTGTACCGGAAGTGATCTTGACTCTGTCGCCCTCCTTGATATTGACTTCAACGATAGTTTCGTTAGTATCAACGCCGAGTGCGGCAACTTCCTTATCGGAAAGCGGAACAGGCTTTGACGCAGGTCCGACGAATCCCGTTACGCCTCGTACATTTCGTACAACGTACCAAGAATCATCGTTCAGAACCATTTTCACGAGAACATATCCCGGGAAAATCTTTCTGTCAACTTCACGTTCCTTATTCGTTTCGGTAAGTTCCTTAACGTGTTCGGTCGGAATGCTTACCATTGGGATAAGGTCACGGAGATTACGGTTTTCGACAACTTTATCGATAGTATCTTTTACCTTATTCTCATAACCGGAATAGGTGTGAATGACATACCATTTTGCTGTTTCTGACATTCTCTATCTTCCTTTCGCAAAAATGCTTATACTCCAAGACTGAGCTTGAGCAAAGCGGCGAGTCCGCTGTCGATTCCCCAGATTACTAAACCGCAGACGCACATTGCGACAAGTACGACCGCAGTATTGTTGATGACCTTCTTTTTGCTAGGCCACACAACCTTTTTGATCTCGCCTTTCAAATCCTTGAAGAACTTGGCAACAGGGTTTGCTTTCTTCTGACCCTTAGCCTTAGCCTTGGCATTATCCTTCACGATCTTGTCGGCTTTAGCTTCCGCCTGAGCAACAATGGATTTTTTGGACGGCGATTTAGCTTGATTGTTTTTGCTGTCAGCCATTTTCACACCTCTTCCTTACTTGGTTTCTTTGTGAAGAGTATGCTTTTTGCAGAACTTACAATACTTATTCATTTCAAGTCTGTCCGGATCGTTCTTCTTGTTCTTCTTGGTATTGTAGTTGCGCTGCTTGCACTCTGTGCAGGCCAATGTTACCTTTACTCTCATATCGGCACCTCCTATTAAATGTCCTCTTTTGCGAGAACGTTTCGATTTCGCAGGAACTTATGTCCCTGTGCCTCCCTCTGTGGCAATTTCCGATACAAAGCTTTTAACGTCTTTGTACACTTTGTCGAGAGGTCATGTCCCATATTTTCGGGCACAAAAAATAGACCTCTGCAAGAGGTAATTTTATTCTACCACATTCAGAGGTCATTTGTCAAGTGTTTTTTCGTAATTTTCAATAATTTTTTCTCATTATTTTCTACGATCAAGCAAATCTCACTTTATTTCGTGACATTCGGGGAGCTTTCTCGGCGACTCGGGCGAATATGCCCAGTGAACGGCATTGGTGATTATTCTTTGTATCTCGGGCATAAAATATATGGGATATTCCTCATGCCCGGGCTGAAAATAGAATATCTTTCCATAGCCTCGGGTAAAAGTTACTCCGCTGCGGAATTTCTCTCCCCTGCTGAAAGTTCCCTCGAACACGATATCATCGGGCTTAGGTATATCGAACCACTCGCTGTACATTTCTTCGTGCGGGATATCTATCACCGAAGGAACTCCGTTCGCTATCGGGTGTAAAGGCTTTACACATTGCAGTGTTTCGCTGTCGTTATTGCGCCAGTTCAGCGACATCGTTGTTCCCATAAGCGCTTTCATTATCTTGGAATAGTGCGCTGAGTGGAGAGCGATAAGCCCCATTCCCCCGAGAACAGCTTCACGGATAAGCCGCACATTTTCATCGGTGATATCCTCGTGACGGGCGTGCGCCCACCATATAAGAACATCGGTGTTTCGGAGCATTTCCTCGGAAATACCCTGGTTTTCCATATCAAGAGTTGCGCACCGCACGGTTATTTCTTCATCGGTGTCAAGGAAATCAGCTATACAGCCGTGTATTCCCTTTGGATAGACCTTGGCTATCCCCTCATATTCACGTTCGTGAACATATTCGTTCCATACAGTTACTCTTATCATTCAAGCATACCTCTTAAATTTTCAGCGGATCTTTCAATAAAGCCAAGCTGGTCATAAGCCCCGAAATGCTCTATCGTATAAATGCCGTCATAGCCGTTTTTCACAAGCTCCCTGACTATATGTGTGACCGCAATACAGCCCTCACCCGTCGGGCAAGCATACATTTCCGTTCCGTCAACGGCGCATTTCATCTCACAGCGTTCATCGGGTGTCATACTTCTGTCCTTGCAGTGAACGTGTACGATATAAGGCTTCAAACGCTCGAAAGCATAGTTCTCCGACTCTGCGCTGTACATAAAATTACCCGTATCAAAAGTTACCTTTAAATATGGTATCTCATTTACGAAGTCCAACATTCTATCCGAGGTCGATATCGGACTTAGAAAATCATCGAAATCCTCGATAGTCGGTGTAATACCTTTTTCGTGTGCATATTTGCAGACATTTTTCATCGTAGAGATCATTTTTTCACGCTCATTTTTCATAACAGACTTATCATTTGCAGAATAAAATCCGGGAATAAGCATAATTTTCTCCGAGCCAAGCTCTGCCGCTCTGTCGCAGTGAAAAAAAGCTCCGCTGAGGTCGTCCGAATGAACAAAATCATAAAATCCATAGACGGACGAAATTTTCATACCCGAATCGGCAAGAAGCGCCGCTGTTTCATCGCTTTTCAGATCTGCGATATCGAATTCAAGATAGTTTATCCCAAAGCTTTTAGCAATATCAATGACTTCGGGAACAGTTTTGCCGCTCTGATGTGCAGCTTCGCAGATATGATGATAAAAAACGGACAGCTTCATTTTTCGCAGACCTCCACGGTTAGAATATTTTTATTATACCATATTAAATATATTTTTTCAACACAAAATTTTGCAAAAATCCACTTGACGGCGGCGTATGTTTATGATAAAGTATTCATTGTCAAAAAACGACGTATCTGCGTTCGTCGAAACTAACTTTTTCATAAACAACGTCAATTCGATTAGATAATACAGCAAATCGCACGATGATTTTGTATAATAATCGATTGACAGAACCGCAGAAAAAAGTTATAATAGGCTTACTTATAAAAGTTATAGCTAACTAACTTATGTTTATGGAAGAGGAAAATCTTATGACGCTTAATGAACTTGAAACAGGCAGAACTGCGGTGATAACAGCAGTGAGAGGCGACGGTGCTTTACGCTGCCGACTTCTCGATATGGGACTTATCCCGAAAACAAAGGTAATGATACGCAAGGTCGCACCGATGGGCGATCCGATAGAGCTTTTTCTGCGAGGATATGAGCTTACGATACGCCTTGACGATGCAAAGCTTATCGATATTATTCCCGAAACAAACAATAAGGGGGCATCGGTATGATATTTGCACTTGCAGGAAACCAGAACTGCGGAAAGACCACCCTTTTCAACCAGCTCACAGGCTCAAATCAGCACGTCGGAAATTTTCCCGGAGTCACAGTTGACAGCAAATCGGGCAGTGTTCGGGGGCTGAAAAACTGTAAAGTTGTTGACCTTCCCGGCATCTACTCTATCCGACCTTACACAAGCGAGGAGATCGTCACCCGTGATTTTCTTATCGAGCAGAAGCCGAATGCGATAATCAACATCGTTGACGCAACGAATATCGAACGAAACCTTTACCTCACGCTCCAGCTTCTCGAAATGAACATTCCGACAGTGCTTGCGCTGAATATGATGGACGAAGTGCGAAACAACGGCGGAACTATCGATGTTGAAAAGCTTTCGGCAAACCTCGGTATTCCCGTTGTTGCGATAAGCGCAGCCAAGAACGAGGGCGTTGATGAGCTTATACAGACCGTTTACGAGACCGCCGTGAAGAAGCTTCTCCCGACAAAGAAAGACTTTTGCAGCGGCGCAGTTCACCGCTGTATCCACGCAGTTACTCATCTTATTGAAGATCACGCCGCTGCCGCAGACATCTCTCCCCGTTTTGCTGCGACCAAGCTTGTCGAGCAAGACCCCTACATAATCGAAAAGCTTCGCATCAACGAAAACGAGCGTGATATGATAGAACACAGCGTTTCCGAAATGGAATCGGAAACGGGACTTGACCGAAACGCCGCTCTTGCCGATATGCGCTACACCTTTATAGAAAAAGTCTGCGCAGACACGGTCGTGAAATGTCACGAAAGCAAGGAACACGCACGGAGCGTAAAGATAGATAAGATCCTCACGGGAAAATATTTTGCAGTTCCCGTTTTCATCATGATCATGCTGCTCATTTTCTGGCTCACGTTTGATGTTATAGGCTCGTTTCTGAGCGATCTTCTGAGCCTTGGCATAGATAAGGTTACAAGCGTTGTTGACACCGCTCTGACGGCTTACGGACTTAATCCCGTTGTACACAGCCTTATAATCGACGGCATTTTCTCGGGTGTCGGCAGCGTTCTGAGCTTCCTGCCGATAATTGTCGTGCTGTTCTTCTTCCTCTCGATGCTCGAGGACAGCGGATATATGGCTCGTGTTGCGTTCGTTATGGATAAGCTTCTGCGAAAGATAGGTCTTTCGGGACGTTCATTCGTACCGATGCTGATAGGCTTTGGCTGCAGCGTTCCTGCGATAATGGCTACAAGAACGCTTTCCTCCGAGCGTGACCGCAAAATGACGATATACCTCACCCCGTTTATGAGCTGCAGCGCAAAGCTGCCTATCTACGCAGTTTTCACGCAGGCATTCTTCGTGAAATATAAGGCACTTGTGATGATATCGCTCTATGTCGGCGGAATAATCGTCGGGATCCTCTGCGGACTTATTATGAACAAAACGCTGTTCAGAGGAAACCCTGTTCCGTTCGTAATGGAGCTGCCGAACTACCGTCTGCCGTCACCGAAAAGCGTTGGCATGCTGATGTGGGAAAAGGCAAAGGATTTCCTGCAGAAAGCATTTACCGTTATTTTCGTTGCAACTATTATAATATGGTTTTTCCAGACATTCGACCTCAGATTCAATGTTGTTTCCGACAGCTCGGACAGTATTCTCGCCGCAATAGGAATGTTGATAGCGCCGATACTCAAACCGCTCGGCTTCGGCGACTGGAGAGTTTCCACTGCCCTCATTTCAGGCTTCACGGCAAAGGAATCGGTGGTCTCAACGCTCGCCGTTCTCACGGGTTCAAACATTTCAAACCTCAGCGAAGTTCTCGGAACGGTATTTACGCCGCTCACAGCTGTAAGCTTCTTAGCCTTTACACTCCTCTACACACCATGCGTTGCTGCAATTGCGGCGGCAAAGCGTGAACTTGGAAACGGCTGGGCAGCCTTTGCGCTTTGTTTGTTCCAGTGCTGCGTGGCTTGGGGCGTTTCGTTCGCCGTTTATAATATCGGCGGTTTATTGGTATAAGATCATACTGTAAAATCATTTCACTTTACAGCTATTTTATCTTGTCAAAGGAGTTTATATGGGTCTTGCCGATTGGACAGCACTTGCGCTGATAGGCTTTGCTGTCGTTTGCGCTGTTGTATATATGATAAAAAGCAGGAAAAGCGGAAAAGGCTGCTCGGGCTGTCCATACTCGGGCAGCTGCGGCCGGAAATGCGATAAAAACAAGAAGGGATAACAATGGCACAGAAACGAAATTACCAGCTTGAACTTGAACACATTTTAAATAGTATAGACCCCGGTTCTCCGCCGAGACTTCTTCTTCAAAGCTGCTGTGCGCCTTGTTCAAGCTACGTTCTCGAATATCTCTCAAATTATTTTTCGATAACGGTATTCTACTTTAACCCAAACATTTATCCCGAGGAGGAATTTTACAAGCGAAGTGCCGAGCAGAAACGTCTTATCTCGCTTATGAAATTCAAAAACCCCGTTGATTTCACCGAAATAGGTTATCAGTCCGAGCGGTTTTACGCCGCTGTAAAGGGACTTGAACATATCAGAGAGGGCGGCGAACGCTGTTATGCCTGCTACAAGCTTCGTCTTGAACAGACGGCAGAACTCGCCAAGGAGCGCAGATTTGACTTTTTCACGACAACGCTTTCAATAAGTCCCTACAAAAACGCCGACTGGCTCAACGAGATCGGCGAAGCCCTTGCGCAGAAATACGGCGTTCGATATCTTACATCGGATTTCAAGAAAAAGAACGGCTACAAACGCTCGACGGAGCTTTCGGAAAGCTTCGGAATGTACCGCCAGAACTACTGCGGCTGCGTTTTCTCAATGAAAGAACGAGAAGAAGCAATCAAAAACAAGGAACGAAAGGAATAAAATTATGGAAATAAAAGGATTTACTTACGGTTACGGTGCAGGAAAGGGAATGTTCACCGACCCTCGTGCAATTGAATCGATGGAAAAGCTCGCATCACTCGGCACGAACTGGGTATGCCTTGCAATGACTGTCGAGCAGGATCATTTTTACTCGACAAAATTCGGCTTCGACTACCGAAAGCACTCGACAGACAAGGAGCTGACCTTTGCAATAAACAAGCTAAAAGCTCTCGGTCAGAAGATATGCCTTAAGCCTATGCTCAACTGCGCTGACGGAACCTGGAGAGCGAACATCGGCTTCCCCGAAGCTGACTGGGGCGATGTTGACTACTGGAGAGAATGGTTCTCCTGCTACACGGCGTTTATATGCCACTATGCCGAGATCGCCGAAGATACGGGCTGCGAGATGCTTTGCATAGGCTGTGAAATGCTCGGAACGGAGCGCAAGGAGGAACACTGGCGTTCACTCATTGCAGAGGTCCGCAAGATCTACCACGGCAAACTCGTTTACAACGCAAATCATGGCAAGGAACGCAACATCAAGTGGTTCGATGCTGTCGATTACATCGGAACTTCGGCTTATTACCCTGTTTCAAACGGCGCAGGTGCTTCGCTTGAAGATATGTGCAGGGCTTGGGAATACCATAAAAAAGACCTTGCGGCACTTTCCGCCGAGCTTGGCAAAAAAATAATATTTATGGAGATAGGCTGCCGAAGCGCAAGCGGCTGTTCATCGATGCCGTGGGACTTCACCCACCCGGATCTTCCCTACGATGAGGACGAGCAGGCGAATTTCTACGAATCCGCTATGAAAACAATGTGGAACGAGGACTGGTTCTGCGGATTCTTCTGGTGGGACTGGTACACATTCCTTCCTACGAAGGAAAAGGAGCTCGGTTTTTCAATTTACGGAAAGAAAACCGAGGATATCGTCAGAAAGATGTACACGAACAACTGATTTCTGCAAGTTTCGTGCGATAATAATTCATTAATTGGCTTTCTTTGGCATTAAAACACACTTTTTATGTTAAAAATGCCTAAATATCGTCAAAATGATATGTTAATTTCATCTTGTTTTTACCTTGACTTTTGCGGTCTAAAAATGTATCATTTATATAGTGAATATCAATATCCTATAAAAGTGCAGATATTGGTATAAATAGGCTCGGGGCAAAGTTGAATTAAGTAGTTCCCGACCTTTGCCGCATACCCGCCGAGCGGCTGAAAAACACTTAAAATTTGGCGGAGAAAAGGGAGTTTATTATGAAATTTTCCAAGAAAATTCTTGCATTCAGCCTCGCTGCTTGCATGACAGTACCCTTCCTTGCAGGCTGTTCAAGCAAGGATACAACAACAACCGATAACAGCACAGCTGACGCTGCAAGCACTGCTGATTCCGGCGACTTCACAGGCACACTCGTTATCGGCGGTATCGGACCTGTAACAGGCGGCGCTGCAGTTTACGGAAACGCTGTAAAGAACGGCGTTCAGCTTGCTATCGATGAGATCAACGCAGCAGGCGGCGTAAACGGCATCAAGCTCGAACTCAACTTCCAGGACGATGAGCACAACGAAGAAAAGGCTGTAAACGCTTACAACACACTTAAAGACAAGGACATGAAGCTCCTTATCGGTACAGTTACATCCAATCCTTGTATCGCTGTTGCTGCTGAAACAGTCAAGGACAATATGTTCCAGCTCACACCTTCCGGTTCTGCTGTTGACTGCGTTGCAAACGACAATGCATTCCGTATCTGCTTCAACGATCCTAACCAGGGTGTTGCTTCCGCACAGTATATCGCTCAGAACGGACTTGCTTCCAAGGTCGCTGTAATTTACGACAGCTCCGACGTTTACTCAACAGGTATTTACGAAAAGTTCGCTGCAGAAGCTGCTAATCAGAACATCGATGTAGTTGCTGCAGAAGCATTCACTTCCGACTCCAAGACTGACTTCTCCGTACAGATCCAGAAGGTTCAGGAATCCGGTGCAGAGCTTCTCTTCCTCCCTATCTACTATCAGGAAGCAGCTCTTATCCTCCAGCAGGCTTCTAAGGCAGGTCTTAATGTTAAGTATTTCGGCTGCGACGGTCTTGACGGACTTATCGATCAGCTCGGTGATGACGTTGCGATCGCTGAGGGCGTAATGCTCCTTACTCCTTTCGCTGCTGATGCTCAGGACGAAAAGACAGTTGCTTTCACAACAGCTTACAAGGCTGCTTACAACAACGAAGTTCCGATCCAGTTCGCTGCTGACGGCTACGATGCTGTTTACACTGTAAAGGCTGCTATGGAAAAGGCAGGCATCACAGATGCTTCCATTTCCGCTTCCGACCTTTGCGATGCTCTTAAGACTGCTATGACAGAGATCACAGTTGAGGGTGTTACAGGTACGATCACATGGACAGCTGACGGCGAACCTACAAAGGATCCTAAGGCTATGGAGATCGTTATCACTGAAAACGAAGACGGCACAAAGACAGGTTCTTACGCTGCTCTTTAATTAAGAAGTTAATTAATATTGCATCATAAGGTCCGTATAAATTTTGTGCGGACCTTATTTGCAATTTTATGAAAAGTATGCTATAATGGATAAGCTGCTGTAAATTAAAGCATCTTCAAAAGCGAAAATGCTTTAACTTGCAGCAGAAAATAAAAAAGAAAGGAGCTGAAGCTCTTATGATGAGTTTCATTTCTTACCTTGTAAACGGAATAAGCCTTGGAAGTATCTACGCACTTATCGCACTGGGTTATACAATGGTTTACGGCATTGCAAAAATGCTCAACTTTGCTCACGGTGATATCATTATGGTCGGAGGATTTACGATCTTTACCGCAATGTCCACCGCATGGTGTCCTGTATGGCTGTCAGTCATTATCGGCATCGTTGTCTGCACAGTCCTTGGCATAGTTATCGAAAAGGTCGCTTACAAGCCGTTAAGAAGTGCTCCTCCGCTCGCTGTACTTATCACTGCTATCGGCGTCAGCTACTTGCTCCAGAACGTTGCTCTGCTCATTTTCGGCTCTGCTTCGCAGAGCTTCACCTCTGTTGTAAAGAACGTTGCTCCCGTTACTGTCGGCGGTGTTACCATCTCAATGGAAACGATAATCTCCATCGTTGTTTCGGTCATTATCATGATATGCCTTACATTCTTCATCAATAAAACAAAGGCAGGAAAGGCTATGCTCGCCGTTTCGGAAGATAAGGGCGCTGCACAGCTCATGGGCATCAATGTAAATGCAACTATTTCGCTTACATTCGCCATCGGTTCTGCACTCGCAGGCGTTGCAAGCGTGCTTCTCTGCTCATCGTATCCTCAGATCAGCCCTTACACGGGTTCTATGCCGGGCATCAAGGCATTCGTTGCAGCCGTTTTCGGCGGTATCGGAAGCATCCCGGGAGCTATGATCGGAGGAATTCTCCTCGGCGTTATCGAGAACCTTTCAAAGGCATATATTTCTTCGCAGCTTTCCGACGCTATCGTATTCCTTGTACTTATCGTTGTTCTTATCGTTAAGCCTACGGGAATCATGGGCAAGAAGATAAATGAAAAGGTATAAGGAGGCGCAGGATATGAAAAAAACCACATTAAACAACCTGATAACCTGCGGAATGGTACTTGTACTTTTCATTGTATGCGGGATCCTTTCCTCGGCAGGTATTCTCGGCAGCAAATTGAGCGGCTTGCTCATTCCTATCGGAATCTACATAATCCTTTCGATCTCACTCAACCTCACAGTCGGTATTCTCGGTGAGCTTTCACTCGGTCATGCAGGCTTTATGTGTGTCGGCGCTTATGTCGGCGGCGTATTTTCAATTCTTGTTCAGGATGTTGTGACCGTTTCATGGCTCAGAATAACGCTTGCTATCATCATCGGCGGAATTGCCGCTGCAATATTCGGCGTTCTCATCGGTATCCCTGTTCTCCGACTCAGAGGCGACTACCTCGCTATCGTTACGCTTGGCTTTGGCGAGATCATCAAGAGCATTTCCAACAACATTTACCTTGTAAAAGATGTAAACGGACTTCACTTTTCGTTCGCTTCTCCGGTTTCGGGAACGGACGCTGCAACTGCCGTTGATATTTTCAAGGGTGCGCAGGGCATCAAAGCTCCGCAGGATACAACGCTTGTTATCGTTGTTATCGTCCTTATGATAAGCCTTATCGTTATAATGAACCTCGTTGATTCAAAAACAGGCCGTGCTTGTATGGCTATCAGAGATAACTACATCGCTGCGCAGTCTGTCGGCATCAACGTTACAAAGTACAGACTTGTTGCTTTCGTTGTTTCCGCAGCTATCGCAGGTGTTGCAGGCGTTCTCTACTCACACTCGCTCGCAGTTCTTGCTCCCAAAAAGTTCGACTATAATCTTTCAATACTTATTCTCGTATTCGTCGTTCTCGGCGGACTTGGCAGCATGAGAGGTTCCATCATCGCAACTATCGTTCTCTATGCACTTCCCGAAATATTCCGTGAAGTCGGAGATTACCGTATGCTCATCTACGCTATCGTTCTTATCGCAATGATGATCTTCAAGAACGCTCCTTATTTCAAAGATCTCTTTGAAAAAATCAAGGCTCTCCCCGTTTTTGAAAAGTTAAGATCTAAAAATAAAGTAAAGGCTGTCGGAGGTGAATCGAAATGAGTGAAGCAGCACCAATGCTCGAAATCAAAAATCTTGCGATCCAGTTCGGCGGTCTTAAAGCTGTTGACAACCTTAATCTTACGATAAAAAAGAATCAGCTTTACGGTCTTATCGGTCCTAACGGCGCAGGAAAAACGACCGTGTTCAATATGCTCACAGGCGTGTACAAGCCGACAGCGGGCACGATCTACCTTGACGGCGAAAACATCACGGGCAAGTCCCCTGCACAGATCAACCGTCACGGCATTGCCCGTACTTTCCAGAATATCCGTCTTTTCAAGGATATGTCAGTTCTTGACAATGTTAAGGTCGGACTTCACAATCAGAAAAAATACACCGCAATTGAGGGTGTTCTCCGTCTTCCCCGTTATTTCAGGGAAGAAAAGGAGATGGACGAAAAGGCTCTTGAACTGCTCAAAGTCTTTGAACTTGACGACGAAAAGGACACGCTTTCCTCCAATCTTCCTTACGGCAAGCAGAGAAAGCTTGAAATTGCCCGTGCGCTTGCAACAAATCCTAAGCTTCTGCTCCTCGACGAACCTGCCGCAGGTATGAACCCTAACGAAACAGCGGAGCTTATGGATAATATCCGCTTTATAATCAAAAAATTTGATATGACTGTCCTTCTTATCGAGCATGATATGAAACTCGTTTCGGGAATATGTGAGGAAGTTACCGTTCTCAACTTCGGTCAGGAGCTTGCTCAGGGCATTACTACCAATGTTCTCAACGACCCGAAGGTCATCACCGCATATTTAGGAGAATAAGGAGGAAAACCCTATGTCAATGCTTCACGTTGAAAACTTAGAGGTCTATTACGGCGCAATCCACGCAATAAAAGGTGTTTCCTTCGATGTTGAGCAGGGCGAGATCATCGCTCTCATCGGTGCGAACGGAGCAGGAAAGACCACCATTCTTCACACGATAACAGGTCTTGTTCCCGCTCATTCGGGAAGCGTCACATTTAACGGCGTAAACCTCACCAAAACGCCTGCGCACAAGATAGTCAGCCTCGGAATGGCACACGTTCCTGAGGGCAGACGTATTTTTCAGGAGCTTACCGTTTTTGAGAACCTTATGCTCGGTGCTTATACACGAACAGACAAGGCTGAGATCGAGGACACGCTTTCCACCGTTTTCAAGCGTTTTCCGCGTCTTGAAGAACGCCGCACACAGATCGCAGGTACTCTTTCGGGCGGTGAACAGCAGATGCTCGCAATGGGCAGAGCGCTCATGTCCCACCCGTCCATCATTCTCATGGACGAACCTTCAATGGGTCTTTCTCCACTCTATGTTTCGGAAATTTTTGATATCATTCAGTCGGTAAACAGCGCAGGAACGACGGTTCTTCTCGTTGAGCAGAACGCTAAAAAGGCTCTTTCCATTGCAAACCGTGCTTATGTTCTCGAAACGGGAAACATCACGCTTTCGGGTGATGCTAAGGATCTTATAAACGATGATTCCGTTAAAAAAGCTTATCTCGGCGAATAAGGGAGGATATGAAATGAACAATCTTGTCATAACTATTTCAAGAGAATTCGGCAGCGGCGGTCATAAGATCGGCACAATGCTGAGTGAAAAGCTCGGTATCCCCTATTACGACAAAGACCTTATCAAGCTTGCTTCGGAAAAGAGCGGCATCAACGAAAATCTTTTCGGACTTGCCGATGAGCGAGCAAAGAGCAGCCTTTTCAAAAAGCCTAAGGTTTACAGCGGAGACATCACTTCTCCGAAAAGCCCCGAATTCACCTCCGAGGAAAATCTTTTCAACTATCAGGCAACGGTGATAAAGGAGCTTGCCGAGAAAAATTCGCCCTGCATAATAATTGGCAGGTGCGCTGACTTCGTGCTTTCAGGCAGAGAAAACACCCTCCGTCTCTTTATCTGGGCAGACAAGGAAAACTGCATAAAGAACACTATGGAGATACTCGGCTATGACCGTAAGGAAGCCGAAAAGCAGATCGAAAAGATCAACCGTGAGCGGAGTGCTTACTACAAGTCTCACACGGGATTTGAATGGGATAATGCACGCAACTACGACCTCTGCATAAACACCAGCGAACACGGACTTGAAAAGAGCGCAGAGCTTATCCTCGACTATATCAACGTAATGTTCAAGTAAATCGATAAGCTGCCGAGCTACGGCAGCTTATTTTTTGTGAAATTGTGCGATTTGCCATTGACATTTTGTATAAAAAATGTTATAATTAAACGATAATTTGTGTCGGAGTATTTTTATCCGACAATGTAGGAGGTTAAAACGTGAGAAAGGTCAAAAAACCTGTCTTCTTCGTTGTATTACTGCTGATAGTGCTTTTCACTCTTTCCGTTTTCTTCGGATTCAGCACATATTACGGAGATATGAAAACAGTCCACATCAAGGGATTGGATAATATCCGTTTCGGTATCGATATCAAGGGCGGCGTCGATGTTACATTTACCCCGCCGGAGGACGTTGAAGCCACCGATGCGAATATGGACGCAGCAAAGGAAGTTATCGTACAGAGAATGGTAAACCTCGGTATCACCGACTATGAATGCTATATCGACTATGATAACAGCCGTATAATCGTAAGATTCCCGTGGAAAGACGGCGAAACCGACTTCGACCCCGAGGCTGCTGTAAAGGAACTCGGCGAAACGGCTGAGCTTACATTCCGTGAGGGTCACGAAGTCGATGAGCTTGGCGCACCTTCGGGCATCACTGCAGAAAATGTTATCCTCGTAGGATCGGATATCCAGGAAGCTTACAGAGCATACAACAGCCAGGACAACCAGTACGTTGTAAGCCTTACGCTTACGGATTCGGGCAAGGAAAAGTTTGCCGATGCTACGGCAAGACTTTATAAAGAAAACGGCGTTATCTCCATCTGGATGGACGAGACCTGTATCTCCTACCCTACGGTAAGCGCTGTTATCACAGACGGCAAGGCTCAGATCAGCGGAAACTTTGACGCAGAAAGCTCAAAGGCACTCGCAGACAAGATCAATTCGGGCGCACTTCCGTTCAAGCTTATCACAGCAAGCTTCTCAACTATCTCTCCGAGCCTTGGTTCGGGCGCACTCCATGCAATGGTAGTTGCAGGTATCATCGCATTCGCATTTATCGCAGTTTATATCACTGCAATATACAGACTTCCCGGTGCTGTTGCTGTTATTGCACTTGTTGGTCAGGTAGCAGGCACACTCGCATTCGTTTCGGGCTACTTTGGATTTTTGAACGGCTCTATCCTCACTATCCCGGGTATCGCAGGTATCATCCTTGCAGTCGGAATGGGCGTTGATGCGAACGTTATCACTTCCGAACGTATCAAAGAAGAGCTTGACAAGGGAAAAACGCTTGACGGCGCTATCGAATCGGGCTTCAAGACTGCATTCACCGCTATCCTCGACGGCAACGTTACAATGGTTCTCGTTGCTATCATCCTTATGGGTGCATTCGGCACTCCGGACAGCGTGTTCGCAAAGATACTCCACTTCGCATTCTTTATGTTCGGTCCGTCAACAGCAGGTACGATCTACTCGTTCGGCTTTACGCTCGTTTCGGGTGTTATCCTCAACCTGTTCTTCGGCGTATTCTGTTCAAGACTCATGATTTCTTCCCTCTCAAAGTTCAAAGCTCTGAGAAATCCTGTTCTTTACGGAGGTAAGAAAAATGCATAAAACTTTTAATTTTGATTTTATCGGAAAAAGAAAGCTTTTCTTCACAATTTCAATTGTGCTGGTCGCATTCTCTATCCTCTCCACATTTATTTTCGGCGTTGACCTTGACATTCAGTTCAAGGGCGGTACTATCATCACCTACGTTTATGACGGTGACCTCGACTGTGACGGCTTTGTAAAGGACGCTAAAGATATCCTCGGCGGTATCGGCGTGCAGTACACAACGGGTGTTGACTTCTCCTCGGGCAAGAGCAACATTCAGCTCTCCCTCACATCTACTTCGGGACTTTCTTCCGACAAGCAGTTTGAGCTTACAAATGCCCTTACAGAAAAGTACGCAGAAAACAACATCGACCTTATCGAATCTTCGGACGTTTCACCGTCTTCCGGACGTGAATTCTTCCTTAAGTGTATCGTTGCCGTAATTCTTTCTTCTATCGTGCTTATCATTTATATTGCTATCCGATTCAAGAAGATCGGCGGCTGGCTCGCAGGTATCTGTGCTATCATCGCACTTCTTCACGACTGTATCATCGTTTATGGTACTTTCATCGTTTGCGGTATGCCTATCAACGCAAACTTTATGGCAGTTGTTCTTACGATTCTCGGTTACTCGATCAACAACACGATCGTTATCTACGACAGAATCCGTGAGAACTCCAAGCTTTACGGCAGAAAGATGACAAGAGAGGAAAACGTAAACCTCAGTATCAATCAGAGCCTTACACGTTCGATCAACACCTCGCTGACGACCGTTGCTGCAATGCTCGCAGTTACTATTGTTGCTGCTGTTTACGGCGTTACTTCCATCATCTCGTTCTCCCTCCCTGTTATGGTCGGCATGATCGCAGGCACATACTCCTCTGTATGTCTTGTAGCTGTACTCTGGTCATACCTCGAGGGCAAAAAGGACACTCGCAAGGGCGCTCCGAAGGCTGCTGCAAAGAAAGCATAATTTTTCAAAATATCAAAGAGCGGTTTCTTAAAAAGGAGCTGCTCTTTTTTTATATAAAGCCTTGACTTTGCAGGCATTTTATTCTATAATTATAAGTGATAGTTTTTAGGAAATACTTATTTTTCCAACGTGAAAAATAAAGATAAGGTGGTTTATAAAAATGGCAGAAAAATCAATGGACAAGATCGTTGCGCTCTGTAAGGGCAGAGGCTTTGTTTACCCCGGCTCCGAAATTTACGGCGGTCTTGCAAACACTTGGGATTACGGTCCTCTCGGTGTTGAACTCAAAAACAACATCAAAAAAGCATGGTGGAAGAAATTCGTTCAGGAAAGCCCTTACAATGTAGGACTTGACTCCGCTATACTTATGAATCCTCAGACTTGGGTAGCTTCGGGACACCTCGGCGGCTTCTCCGACCCTCTTATGGACTGCAAAGCCTGCAAGACACGTCACCGTGCAGACAAGCTCATCGAGGATTTTGACGGCACAAACACAGGCGGCTGGTCAAACGAGCAGCTCGTTAATTACATCAAGGAAAAGGGCATCAAGTGTCCTGTATGCGGCAAGCAGGACTTCACAGATATCCGTCAGTTCAACCTTATGTTCAAGACATTCCAGGGCGTTACTGAGGATTCCAAGTCCGAAATCTATCTCCGCCCCGAAACCGCACAGGGTATATTTGTAAACTTTGCAAATATCCAGCGTACGACCCGTAAGAAGGTTCCTTTCGGCGTTGGTCAGATCGGTAAGTCCTTCAGAAACGAGATCACACCGGGCAACTTTATCTTCCGTGTACGTGAATTCGAGCAGATGGAACTTGAATTTTTCTGCAAGCCCGGCACAGACCTCGAATGGTTCAGCTTCTGGAGAAAATACTGCAAGGACTGGCTTCTCAGCCTCGGCATAAAAGAAGAGGATCTCCGTCTCCGTGACCACGATCCCGAAGAGCTTTGCTTCTACTCCAAGGCAACGACTGACTTCGAGTACAAGTTCCCATTCGGCTGGGGCGAGCTTTGGGGCATCGCAGACAGAACCGACTACGACCTCACACAGCACCAGAACGAAAGCGGCAAGTCGCTCGAATATTTCGACCCAGATGACAATTCCAAGTACATTCCTTACGTTATCGAACCGTCACTCGGCGTTGAGCGTCTTTTCCTTACTATCGTTTGCAACGCTTACGATGAGGAAACTATCGGCGAGGGCGATGTAAGAACGGTTATGCACCTCCACCCTGCCCTTGCACCTGTAAAGGCAGCAGTTCTTCCGCTCACAAAGAAGCTCAAAGAACCTGCAATGGAAGTCTACTCAATGCTTGCTAAGAAGTTCAACGTTGAATATGACGAAGCAGGTCAGATCGGTAAGCGTTACCGCCGTCAGGACGAGATCGGTACACCTTTCTGCATCACTTACGACTTTGACACGCTCGAAAAGGACGGCTGCGTAACAGTTCGTGACCGTGACACAATGGAGCAGGAACGTGTTAAGATCGAAGACCTCGTTGCATATCTTGACAAGAAGCTTGAATTCTGATAATAATACTAAACACCAAAAAAATAAAGGAAAAAATCTGCGCCGAAATCGCATATATTCGAGATTGTCGGCTTGATTTTTTCTAAATTTTAAATGGTGTTTAGTATAAAACCGCAAAAAGCAGACGTATGAACAAAACATACGCCTGCTTTTTTTATAAAAAATTTACTATGAAAAAAGCTCTGCGGTACTATGCAGAGCTTTTGATATTTTAATAATCAATGGGATACTTGGGGCGTCTTCCGCGTCTTGCCTTTGGTGCGTTGAATTCATCATCACGCTTCTTGGCAAGCTCATCAAAATTAGCCTTTTCCATAGCTTCTTTCGACCAGTTCTGAGTGTTGTCATCGGTAAGACCCATAAGATAGTCTATGCTTGTTTGATAAAAGATAGCAAGTTTTTCCATTATAACCAAAGACGGTTCAAGTTCACCTGTTTCATATCTCGAATACGTCTGCTGAGTACAGCCGAGATAATTTGCAAGATTTTTCTGCTTCAGATCATTATCTTCTCTGATCGAACGTATTCTAAGTGTCATAAAAACAACCACTGCTCCTTAAGCCTAATATAATATAGTATTATATATTTATTATCTCATATTCACGAAGCATAGTGTTCACTTACACGCACTGCGTATAATTTGTTAACAATCTCGTTAACAATACAGTCAAATATTAACAGAATAAGCTTACATAAACTGCCTTTTTTACGTTCGTATTCATATTACATTCATTTATGAACATTTTATTTACTTACCCGTTAACACTGCATAAAAAAATCCTGCTGCGAACTGTTCACAGCAGGATCTTTTAACCAAAACACCATTTAAATATAAAAATATCTGCGCTCTCGGTGCATTTTCCGTTTTATCATTCGTCTTTGTTTAACCTTAAAAGCTCATCACCGAGCGAAGCTTTCCCCTCTCCGAGAAGCGTTATTTCGCTGTAATCGTCTGAGTTGCAGACCACCAGAACCGCAGAGGTATCGTAGCCCTCGTCCGAAATTGCCTCATTGTCGAACGTCAGAAGCGTGTCACCGACCTTTATCTTGTCACCATCCTTGACGTGCGCTTCAAAAAATCTTCCGCCGAGCTTTACCGTGTCTATTCCAACGTGAATAAGGACTTCCGCACCGCTTTCCGAGATGATATTTACAGCGTGCTTGGTGTCAAAAACGCTTTCTATCGTGCCATTGCAGGGCGAATATATCCGTCCGCAGTCCGACTTTATCGCACAGCCCTTGCCGAGAGTTTCGGTCGAGAAAACCTCGTCCCTGACCTGCGAAAGAGGGATAACTTTGCCGCTTGTGAATGCGCACAGTGTTTCGGGATCGGCTGAGAACGCCTTTTCTTCACGCACAAGAGCATCGTCAAAGCTGTCCGAAAGCGGATCATCCATATGATCTTCAAGTGCCGACTTTATTACCGAAACTTTTGGACCGAAAACTATCTGTATACCGTTGCCCTTGCGGATAACGCCCGATGCTCCGCTCGCTTTGAGGGTGCTTTCATCGGTGAGGTCGGTGTTTTTGACCGTTACACGAAGTCTTGTCGCACAGCAGTCAAGGTCGCTGATATTATCCTTGCCGCCAAGTCCTTTGAGCAGAAGCTCGCTTGTTTTGTCGCCGCTTTTCTTGTTGTAATCCGCACGGGTATAAAGCTTCACTTCGCCGCCGTCGGCTTCACGTCCCGGCGTTTTAAGGTCAAGCTTTGTTATCATAAAATAAAAAACGAAATAGTAAACAACAGCGTAGATAAGCCCGATAATAACTATCCATATCCAGTTCGTCTTTGCGTTGCCCTGCAAGATCCCGAACAGGGTAAGATCGATAAGTCCGCCCGAAAATGTCATTCCCACGCCGACATTGAAAATGTGCATAAGCATATAAGAAAGTCCTGCGAGAACACAGTGAACGCCGTACATCAGCGGTGCGGCAAAAAGAAACGTGAATTCGAGCGGCTCGGTTATGCCCGTTATCATCGAAGTGAGAGCCGCCGAAAGGAGCAGTCCCCCGACCGCTTTTTTCTTTTCGGGACGGGCGGCTCTGTACATTGCGAACGCCGCCGCAGGAAGTCCGAATATCATGAACGGGAATTTTCCCGTCATAAATCTTGTTGCGGAAACGGAGAAATGCTCTGCCGAATTTGAAGCAAGCTCGGCGAAGAAAATGTTCTGCGCCCCCGAAACGAGAGTTCCGTCAATGAGCATCGAACCGCCCAGCTCCGTCTGCCAGAACGGCATATAGAAAACGTGGTGAAGTCCGAACGGTATCAGCGCACGTTCAATTATTCCGTATATCCAAGTTCCTGCGTATCCCGATTCAAGGACAAGCGTTCCGAGCTGTGAGATCCCCGTCTGAACAGGCTGCCAGATAAAGAACATCGCCGCTCCGACAATGAGATAGACAACGCTGCAAACTATCGGCACAAATCTTGTTCCGCCAAAGAACGAAAGCACCTGCGGCAGTTCGGTCTTGTAAAATCTGTTGTGGAGAGCCGCCACGCCAAGTCCAACGATTATGCCGCCGAAAACACCCATCTGGAGCGTTGTTATTCCGAGAATGCTTGCAGTTGAGTTTGCAGGCATCGCATCGACACCGCCTTTTGCGGTAATAAGTGCAGATATCGCCGTATTCATCACAAGGTAGGATATCGCACCCGAAAGAGCGGCGACCTCCTTTTCCTTTTTCGCCATACCTATAGCAACGCCCATTGCAAACAGCAGCGCAAGATTGTCAAAAACGACACTTCCCGTTTTGCTCATTATTTCAAGTATCGTATAGAGAATGCCGCCCTCTTTTATCACCGAGGTCAGGTGATACGTTTCAAGCGTTGTTGCGTTCGTGAATGAACTGCCTATTCCGAGCAGCAGTCCTGCAATAGGCAGCAGAGCTATCGGGAGCATAAAAGAGCGCCCTACTCTCTGCAGGACGCTGAATATCTTATCTTTCATAAAGCTTATCCTTTCAGAAAAATTATCATAATTAGTATGACAATTTTTGAAAGAATAATCAATGGAAAATTTTGTTTTAAAAATTTATCCTCGGTAAACGAAAACGGGGATCGGATAACAGTTCGTTCTGTTGGAAAAATCCGCAGTCACAACGGTGAATTCCGAGCTTTCTATCGACTTTGCATATTCGAGCAGAGCATCACGCTCCTCAAAGCCGTTCTCTCTGCCGTAATAAATTATCATTGAAAGCAGACCGCCCTCTTTGAGAAGTGAAAGTGACTTTTCGACCGCTTCAAGGCTCGATGCTTTTTCTGTGTGAACATTGTGGTCGCCGCCCGGCAGCCAGCCGAAGTTGAACGTTATGCAGGAAACGCTTTCGGGCGAAGCATATTTGTCCATATCCGTATGACTTCCGAGGACAAGCTCCGCTCTGTCGGAAAGTCCCCGTTCCGCAAGGAGCTGTGCGGTACTGTCAATAGCCGACTTCTGTATATCGAACGAAACGACCTTTCCGCTTTCGCCGACCAGTTCGCATAAAAATGCAGTATCGAAACCTCGTCCTGCCGTTGCATCTATGCATATATCGCCGCTTTTAACGACCTGTGAAATAACATTTTTTGAAATATCAAGTGCGCTTATCTGTTTTTTCATTAGAACCATTCCTTTCCTATAAATTGTACACTCTGAAAGGAATTTTGTCAAGCTTAACGAAATGCTGAATAACACTTAACATAAAATCATTTGACAGCGTTGCTTTTTTATGATAAAATTAAACTGAAGTAATATTGTTAGGAAGTATTTTTATGTATCATAACTCGGTAAAAGTTGCCGCTATACACGATCTTTCGGGAATAGGAAGATGCTCGCTCACGGTCATTCTGCCGACCCTTTCGGCGCAGGGAATACAGGTCTGCCCCGTTCCGACGGCTATTCTTTCCGCACACACGGGCGGCTTCGGCGAAGTCGTAATGCGTGACCTCACCGATTATATTCTCCCCGCACTTGAACATTACAAACAGCTCAACTACAAATTTGACTGCGTTTACAGCGGCTTTCTCGCTTCAAACGAACAGATAGACCATTGTATGGACTTTTTTGAACATTACAAGGATTCGCTCAAAGTCGTTGACCCTGTTATGGCTGACAACGGCAAGCCGTACAAGACCTGCACCGC
Source organism: uncultured Oscillospiraceae bacterium (assembly GCA_934465295.1). Lineage (GTDB taxonomy): Bacteria > Bacillota > Clostridia > Oscillospirales > Ruminococcaceae > UMGS363. The sequence goes on along the minus strand of CAKSKU010000020.1, from coordinate 16,661 downwards.
CGAGCTTCAGAACGGCATGGGCAGGCTCGTTGAGGTCGCTGACATTATCACGCCGAACATTACCGAGGCGGCTATTCTTCTCGGCGAAGAGCCTTATCAGCCCGAACTTACGGCACAGCAGGCGAAGAGCTTTCTCGTCCGTCTGAGCGAAAAAGGTCCGAAAATAGTCGTTATAACGAGCGTTTTCTCGAACGGGACTTACTGCAACATCGGATATGAGCGTGAACACAGCAAATTCTGGCGTGTCCGCTATAAGCATATCAACGCAAACTACCCCGGAACGGGCGATATTTTCGCATCAGTTCTCACGGGTTCGATACTCCGAGGTGACAGCCTGCCCATCGCCATGAACCGTGCAACAGCCTTTCTTGAACTTGCGATAAAGACTACAAGCAGTTACTACACCGACACCCGTGACGGTATCATGCTCGAAAGCTGTCTTGATTATCTTATCAATGATCCGGTTTTGTGCGATTATGAGCAATTCTAAGGAGCGGTGCAAATGAAAAATTTGAATATCGTGCTTGTCGAGCCGCAAATTCCGCAGAACACGGGAAATATCTCACGCACCTGCGCTGTCACAGGCGCACGTCTGCACCTTGTAAAGCCGCTTGGCTTCGAGGTCACGGACAAGCAGCTGAAACGTGCGGGACTTGACTACTGGAACGAGCTTGACATCACTTATTACGAGAACCTTGACGATTTCTTTGCCAAAAACAGCGACGGAAAATTCTTCTACTTCACCACAAAGGGAAAAAATATCCACAGCGACGCAGTTTACCCCGATAACTGCTATCTCGTTTTCGGACGTGAGGATAAGGGACTTCCCGAGAAGCTTTTGTACGAAAATCCCGAAAGCTGTCTGCGAATACCGATGCGCCCTCGCCTGCGAAGCCTTAACCTTTCAAACTCGGTCGCAATTGCGGCTTATGAAGTGCTTCGCCAATGGGATTATCCCGAACTTGCCACCGAGGGTAAGCTCACACAATATGAATGGTAACATCAGCGGCTTTTGAAATTCATACTAATTTTTAAACTGAAAGTGTACAAAAAATCGGCGCAAAAGCTCGCATATATGGCTTTTGCGCCGATTTTTTGTCTACACTTTGATTAAAAATTAGTATTAGAAGCCGCTTTTACCGTTTATATATCAAAATCGACCACCTATCGGCAAACTGTTGAAACATTTGCCGAGTGCTGATATACTGTAACTGTAATGAAGGAGGTGAGCAAATGCAAATTGAGATCAAAATCGACAGCGGATTCAAAGAACCAAAGGCGGTAATTTTCACCGATAAAGTTACTGATGAGATAACCGAGCTTGTTCGGCAGCTTTCCGATGAAAGATCAAGCATTATCGCAGGCTTCAAAGACGACACGGCTGAATTGCTGGAGCATAATGATATTTTCCGCATCTACGCTTCAAACGGCAAAGTCTATGCAGAAACGGCTAACGGAACATTCACTTTGCGCCTGCGTTTATACGAAGCGGAACAGCGGCTTGACAATCAGATTTTCGTCCGCATATCCAACTCGGAGATCATAAATCTGAAAAAGGTCACGAACTTTGATCTTAGCTTTGTCGGAACGATTTGCGTTAAGCTTTCAAACGGAACAGTTACTTATGTATCTCGGCGCTATGTTGCCAAGATAAAACAGATCTTAGGAATATGAGGTGGTCAAAATGAAAAAAAAGCTTATCCTGCGCGGACTTTTAGGATTGCCTGTCGGAATTTCCATAGGTTTTATAATCACGATCATAATATCAACATTCGTTGGTGACGGCGAGTTTTATGCAGTCACACCCGAACTGGCGGCTTCAATGGGAAACGAGCTCAACGCTGTTATCCTGCAAACAGTTCTTTGCGGAATAATGGGTATCGGCTTTGCTATGGCTTCTATGATATGGGAGATAGACTCGTGGAGTCTTGCAAAGCAGAGTGCGGTATATTTCGTCATTATCAGCGCCGTAATGCTCCCCATCGCTTACTCCGCAAACTGGATGAAGCACTCCGCGGCAGGCGTTATCTCATACATTGGTGTTTTCGCTGCAATATTCGTTACCGTTTGGCTCACGCAATATTTTTCGTGGAAAGCCAAGATAAAGAAAATAAATGCCCGTGTTGAAAAAAACAACCTTGAATAAAAAAGTAAGCCTGAGAGGTTCTGCACTTCTCAGGCTTTTATCTTATCTGTAATATTTCTTGTTCATCTTCTCGATGACCTTGCTGTCCGATTCACGGGTGAGCTTGTATTCCGTGCGTGAATAAAAATCATCGGGAGTGTCCCATATAACGGGAACGAAGCCGTATTCGCCAAGCTTGCCGAGAACGTGTTCAAGGCACTTTGAGCTGTCCTTTGTCGCAGCATCGGCTGCAAAATTTTCACTCGGATAGAACGCTGTCGTTTCGCCGAAAAAAACGGGGATTCCCTTGTCGGTAAATGCAGCTTTCAGCTTTTCACACTGGTCAACGATGTAATCTTCCCAACTCTTTCCGCCGATGCTGTGTGACCAGTAGCAGCTGTTATCGACATAGTGGACGGAGACCATAAGCCTGTCGGGAACGGTATCGGTCGGCATTACAAAGCTGTCCGAGGTTGTAAGGTCGATGTTCGTCCAGTAGCCCGATGCGATAAGCACACGCTCTGCGTTGTTTCCGCCCGTTGCTCTTACAGCGTCAACAAACGCCTGATTAAGCTTGTTCGTCATTCTGTAACCAAGGACTTTCGGGAGCTCTTTCAGCTCGCCGTTTGAGTTGAACTGATTTCCGCCGAGGTACTCGTTGTAGCCCTCGAAGATCACTGTCATTGGATAGTCCTTGAAATACTCGGCTATCTGCGTCCAGAGGTGCGTAAAAATCTGCTCGCAGTCCTCAACAGTATTTCTGCGGATAATAAACTCGTCAAAATGGTGGATATTTATGACCGCATAGAGGTTTGCATTTTGGCAGTAGTCAACTATCTCCTTAACACGGGCGATATAGTCGGGGTCAATGTCCCAATTGCCGTCGTTTTTCATCATATTGCCCCAGAAAACGGGGATTCGCACGGTGTTGAAGCCCGAATTTTTTATGCCGTCGATGATCTCCTGCGTTGTGATCTCCGCACCCCAACACTGCTCATAGTCGGACGGGGTGTTTTCGCCGACCTCGGGTATCCACTCGAACGTTATCTTCTCGCAGTCGGTCGCTTCATAGGCTTCCATTGTGTTCCCGAGGTTAAGTCCGAGGCGCATATCCTCTGCGACCTGCTGTGCTGTCGGCGGTTCTGTCCACGCCTTTGCTCCGGGGGCTGCCTTGCCCGAGCCTGAACAGCCTGCCATCGCCAATGTCATTGCTGTGCAAAGAAAAGCTGCAATTATTCTTTTAAATTTCATTTCCTGACCTGCTTTCAAAATGGTTTGGTACAATGTTATGTAAACGTTATCATTATACCATACATCGCAGTTCTGTTCAATTAACCTTTTCTATAAATTTGCGGTGTTTTATTTGTTTATACTGTTCAGAAAAAAATAAACGCCCCCGATTTTTCGGAGACGTTAATACTAATAACTTGATCTTGTAAGAAAAGCGATAGGCTCGCCGCTGTCAAAGGTCATTTCGGTCGAGTAAAGTCTTATCGAGCCGTCGGGGTTATCGACGAGGACATAGTCTATGCTTCGTGCTTTTGCGAGGAATATCGTATCGGAATACCAGTCTAGCGAAACATGGTGTATTCCCGATTCGCTGTCGTACTGCTCATCGGCAAGTGCGGCATATCCCCAGCTGTACTTTGAACGCTTGCTTGAAACGGTCTTTTTTGCCTTGTTGTATGTCGGGAGCGAGGTAAAATCAAGGCTGCCTATACCGAGAAGCTTTTCTGCGCTTTCGGTAAGCTTTTCGGCAGGATAATCAACAATGCTTGTTGAAAGCTCCTCATCGTTGGAAAAATACGAGCAGAATTTGATAAGGTCGCTTATAAAGCGTTCCTTTTCCACTATTTTTTCGGCGCAGCTTACATCGATGATGTTTTCATCGCTGCTTATCCAGCCGAACTCAGACGTGAAAGCATAGCACATTTTGACTGCGCCGCTTGCATCAAGATTGGAAACATTGTCGGCAAGCACGGTTTTCTCCTCTGCGCCCTCTCTTTGGAACGAGATGAAATATTTATCCTTTTGCTCCGACATTTTTATCGTCCAGATACTTTCGCCAACGGGAAAATCATCCACGGAGCTATCGGAAATGTTCATTTTTACCTTATAGGTAATGATGTCGTCATCGGTCTGTGAATCGATCGGCTCCCAGTTCGAAAACTTAACGCCGTCAAGGAAGCTGTATGCGCTGTATGACTGCGAACCGCCGAGCCGTGCAACGGTTTCCGTATCGTGTGCAACAAGAGCGTCCATAAATTCGGTAACGGTTTTCTCGCCCTCGGCATTGGGGTCTGTACCGCTGCCGCTGCTTTCAGCCGCAGGGTCGGATTCCGGTTCGTAATCGGTTTTATAAGCTTCATAAATGCCTGAACACCCTCCGCCGATAAGACCAATTGCGGCAAGTGTACACAATAATTTCTTAATGCTCACGATCTGATCTCCTAAAGCAATCACTTCTTTTTGAGAAATGCCGTCCGACATTTCCGTAATAAATTGAACAAAGCCTGATTTCGTGGCTTGCATATATTTTGCAATAAGCTTATTATATCACAATCTCTAAAAAAATGGAAGTCAAAAGGAGAATTTTTTATAAATTGAACAAAATTTACACCTAATTATCACATAAGGCAATAAAAAGCTGCATTATCCGTTCAAAATAATGCAGCTTTGTGATATTTATGTTATTCTTCATCCTCAAAGGTCGTTAGACCGTAAGAAAGGGTCATTATGCTGTCGCCAAGGTGGACATTCTGTACAACGATATTCTTATGCGAAACCTTCAAGTCATAATGGCTGAAATTCCAGAACGCTTTTATTCCGAGCGAGACCAGCTTATCCGCATATTCCTGTGCGGCTGCCTTTGGAATACAAAGTATCGCAATTTCGGGCTTATTTTCGGTGATAAAGCTTTCCATACGGCTTATATGCATTACGGAAAGATCGGCGACTTTTTCGTTCTCCTTGCGCAGGTCGCTGTCAAAAATACCGATAAGCTCCCAGCCATATTCGCCAAAGTTCATGTGGCTTGCGATGGCTTTTCCGAGGTTGCCTGCGCCGAAAAGCACAGCCTTGTAGCCTCGGTCGATGCCGAGAATTTTTCCTATCTCGGTGCGGAGCTCGACCAGATTGTAGCCGTAGCCCTGCTGTCCGAATCCGCCGAAGCAGTTAAGATCCTGACGTATCTGTGACGCTGTGAGCGACATTTTTTCCGCCAGCTCGCCCGATGAACTGCGAACTATCCCTTGTTTAATAAGCTCGCCGATAAATCTGTAATATCTCGGCAGGCGCTTGATTACCGATGATGATATCTCGGATCTCTTTGGTTTCTGCATTTACAATTTCTCTCCCGATTTACATAAGCTTTGCAAGACGCTCATTTACAGCAACGAGGAAAGCTTCTGTGTCTACCTTTTTCTTGTTCGGGATAGAGGAAAGTGCTTCGAGGTCGCCTGTCATTACGCCGTCTTCAATGGTGCTGATGGTAGCTTTTTCGAGGTTGTCAGCATAGCGCATAAGCTCACTGTTGCCGTCCAGCTCGCCTCTCTTGCGGAGCGCACCCGACCATGCAAAGATCGTAGCTACGCTGTTTGTGGAGGTCGTTTCGCCCTTGAGGTGCTTGTAATAGTGACGCTGAACAGTGCCGTGTGCAGCTTCGTATTCGTAAACGCCGCTTGGGGAAACGAGAACGGAGGTCATCATTGCAAGGCTGCCGTAAGCGGTAGCAACCATATCGGACATTACATCGCCGTCGTAGTTCTTGCAGGCCCAGATATAGCCGCCGTTTGAACGGATAACTCTTGCAACTGCGTCATCGATGAGCGTATAGAAATATTCAATGCCGAGTTCCTCAAACTTAGCCTTGTATTCATTCTCGTAGATCTCAGCGAAAATATCCTTGAAGCGGTGGTCATACTTCTTGGAAATAGTATCCTTTGTTGCGAACCAGAGATCCTGCTTTGTGTCAACGGCAAAGTTGAAGCAAGCTCTTGCGAAGCTTGAAATGGACTTGTCTGTGTTGTGAAGTCCCTGAATGATGCCGTCTGTGCCCTTGAATTCGTGGATAAGCGAACGTTCCTCGCTGCCGTCCTTGTTCGTTACAACGAGTTCAGCCTTTGCCCCCTCTGCAACACGAAGCTCTGTATTCTTGTAAACATCGCCGTAAGCGTGACGTGCGATAGTGATAGGCTTTGTCCAGGTCGGGATATAAGGTGTGATACCCTTAACGATGATAGGTGTACGGAAAACCGTACCGTCAAGGATAGCTCTGATAGTTCCGTTAGGTGACTTCCACATTTCCTTAAGGTTGTATTCGGTCATACGGGCAGCATTTGGTGTAATGGTTGCGCACTTTACAGCAACACCGTACTTCTTTGTAGCCTCTGCGGAATCAACAGTTACCTTATCATCGGTAGCGTTTCTGTTTTCAAGTCCGAGGTCATAGTATTCGGTGTTGAGATCAACATAAGGAAGAATAAGGATATCCTTTATCATCTTCCAGATAATTCTTGTCATCTCGTCGCCGTCCATTTCGACGAGCGGAGTAGTCATTTTGATTTTTTCAGCCATTTTTTAAGCCTCCTATATTAATTAAAAACATACCATCTGAGTATTCCGAGTATCAATAAATGCGCAGGATAGAAAATATAGAAAAACCACTTGCCGAACCTGCCTCCCCTGCCCTTTTCACCGTTGTAGAAATGAAGCGGGATAAGCGCAAGCAGAACGCCGTACTGGAACCAGTTGTTTCCGAAGCCGTCCGTGAGGAACACTATCATCAGCGTCATAAGCACAACAGATGATATTGCAAACGCAGCAGCCTGCTTTTTGAAGCTTTCTCTGTACTTATCGAGCAGCAGCGCCCATACTATCGGGAAAAAGAACCAGTCGCCTATCGTTGAGAGCAGGCACAAGCCTATCACAAGCACGACCTTTGCAGGCTTTGGCAGCTCCTTCGAATGAACTGTTTTCAGCGCAAGCAATGTGAGGAAAAACGTATAGATAACACCCTGAGCAGGGTTGAAATACAGATTTCCGTCAACAGATGTGAACGGCAGCAGAGTACCATATTCCATAAAAAGAAACGGTATCCACGAAGTAGCGGCAAATATCGCAAGCCTTGCCAGATATTTGTTCACATTCCTTGTGTAATGGAAACCCTCAACAATAAAATATGTCATTATCGGAGCGGTCATTCTTCCGATAAGATGCATTATGCTGCCGAGGACGGAATTTGTATCAACAAAGCACCACGCAATATGGTCAATAAGCATCGCAAAGACAGCTATATATTTTATCATATTCGCCGATAAAAAAGTTCCTTTGCGTGTTTGAAGCTGTGCTGCTTCAGATGTTTTTTCAAGCGTTGTTATGTCACTCATTTAATGTAACTCCCGTCAGTATTTTTTGTAGTAATTCAAAAGCAAAGCAATGCCGACTCCGATCACAACGCCGCCGACAACAAAAGCCGCAGGCATATCCTGCCAAGCGCCAAGGATAGCTCCGAAAACCGCTCCGAGTGAAACTCCGAGCAGGATATTTTTCAGCTTTTTCTCGGAAAGCTCTCTGCTTTCGTCTGCCCATTTTTTGGCGTTGAGAAGCCGCTCGCCGTCATCGCCGAGTTCTTCGTCAAAGGATATCTCACGCAGCATTTCGCAGGGAAAATCGGGGCAAAGTCCGCAATGTTCGAGCTTTTTACCCTCACAACATTCCTTTATCTCACACTTTTCGCCCCAATATCCGCTCTGCATATTATTGCAGCCAAGGCAGCCGAACTCTTCTTTTCGGCTGCACCTGTCACAATCCATGCCGCATTTTGAACAGCACATTTTTTACTTTAAGCTTTCTCTTGTGTAGTCAAGAAGTCCGCCTGCGAGGATGATATCCTTAGTTCTGCCTGTAAGCTCGCAGAGTACGGGGATATCTTCGCCCGTGGTCTTGTTCTTAACTGTAAGCTCGGACTTGCCGCTCTCGACAGCCGCACGAACGTCTGCGATCTCGAGAACATCGTCCTGAGAAATTTTATCATAATCAGCCTCATTTACAAATGTAAGAGGAAGAATACCTGCATTGATGAGGTTTGAACGGTGGATACGGGCAAAGCTCTTTACGAGAACAGCCTTTACGCCGAGGTGAAGAGGAGCGAGTGCAGCGTGTTCACGGGACGAACCCTGACCGTAGTTTGCACCGCCGACGATAATGCTCTTGCCGTAGCTTTCTGCTCTTTCGGGGAACTTTTCATCGCAAACGGTGAAGCAGAACTTTGAAATTGCAGGAATATTTGAACGCAGAGGAAGAATCTTTGCGCCTGCAGGCATAATGTGGTCGGTAGTGATATTGTCGCCGACTTTCAGCGAGCATTTAGCTTCGATGCTGTCAGCAAGAGGAGCAGTCTTGGGGAATGGCTTGATATTAGGACCACGGAGAATTTCAACCTTGTCCATATCAGCTTCGGAAGCAGGAGGAACGATCATATTATCGTTGATAACAAACTCTTCGGGAAGCTTGAATTCGGGCATTTCGCCAAGCTCTCTCGGGTCGGAAAGAACGCCTTTGATAGCGGAGTAAGCAGCCATTTCGGGAGATACGAGGTAGATCTGACCGTCCTTTGTTCCGCTTCTGCCCTCGAAGTTTCTGTTGAATGTACGGAGCGAGATACCCTTTGAGTTAGGTGACTGACCCATACCGATACAAGGACCGCAAGCGCTTTCGAGAACTCTTGCACCTGCGTCGATGATGTCAGCGAGTGCGCCGTTTTCAGCGAGCATATTGAGGACCTGCTTTGAACCCGGAGCGATAGCAAGGGAAACGTCGGGGTGAACGGTCTTGCCCTTAAGAATGTATGCGACCTTCATCATATCCATAAGGGAGCTGTTTGTGCATGAACCGATGCAGACCTGATCTATCTTCATACCCTTGAGGTCGTCTGCGGATTTGATATTGTCGGGAGAATGAGGGCAAGCTGCGAGAGGAGCGAGCTTTGAAAGGTTGATCTCGATAGTTTCGTCATAAACTGCATCGGGATCAGCGGAAAGCTCTGTCCATACTTCTTCACGCTTCTGAGCCTTTAAGAACTGCTTTGTGATCTCATCGGACGGGAATACAGAAGTTGTTGCACCAAGCTCTGCGCCCATATTTGTGATAGTTGCACGTTCGGGAACGGAAAGCGTCTTAACGCCCTCGCCCGTGTATTCGATGATCTTGCCAACGCCGCCCTTAACGGACATAATGCGGAGAACTTCAAGGATAACGTCCTTAGCAGCAACCCAAGGGGAAAGCTTGCCCGTGAGCTTGACATTGACGATCTTAGGATATGTAATATAGTATGCGCCGCCGCCCATTGCAACTGCAACGTCAAGTCCGCCTGCGCCGATAGCGATCATACCAAGTCCGCCGCCCGTTGGAGTATGGCTGTCCGAGCCGATAAGCGTTTTGCCCGGGATACCGAAACGTTCAAGGTGTACCTGGTGGCAGATACCGTTGCCGGGACGGGAGAAATAGATGCCGTGCTTCTTTGCGACAGAGCCGATAAAGCGGTGGTCGTCGGCATTTTCAAAGCCCGACTGGAGAGTGTTGTGGTCGATATAAGCGACAGAACGCTCTGTTTTAACTCTCGGAACACCCATTGCCTCAAATTCAAGATAAGCCATTGTGCCTGTTGCGTCCTGAGTAAGAGTCTGGTCTATTCTGATACCGATCTCCTTTCCTTTTACGAACTCGCCGTCAACAACGTGAGCCTTAAGGATCTTTTCTGCAAGAGTAAGTCCCATTGTTAAAACTTCCTTTCCAAGCTGATACCGACATATTCCGAACATATCAGCCTTATAAAAAAAATAATTATAATTACATTATACTTTAAATGACTGCGATTGTCAAGAATTTATCAAAGCTTTTCTTATTTTTTGTGTTAATGTATTAAATCAATGAACATATTGAAAATTTCGGCACTTTATGCTATAATTTTATCAAAAGGAGCGTGGTTCTTATGACAGACAGAGAACTTATTGAAATATCGAAAAAAGCGCAGGAATTTGCTTATGCGCCCCATTCAAAATTCAAGGTGGGAGCAGCTCTGCTCTGCCGTGACGGAAGCGTTTACACGGGCTGCAACATCGAAAACGCGACATACGGAGCAACCAACTGTGCCGAACGCACTGCTGTTTTCAAGGCTGTTTCCGAGGGAAAGCGTGATTTTACAGCTATTGCAATTACCTCATCGGGCAAAGACTTGACGTTCCCATGCGGAATCTGTAGGCAGGTACTTTCCGAGTTTTCACCCGAGATAAAGGTCATACTTGAAGATGAAAAAGGCGAACTGCACACATTTATGCTTTCGGAGCTTCTTCCGCACTCGTTTACGCTTTAATACTAAACACCAAAAAAATAAAGAAAAAAAATCTGCACCGAAATCGCATATATTCGAGATTGTCGGCTTGATTTTTTCTAAATTTTAAATGGCATTTAGTATAAAAAGGCTCGTTGCTTTTCATTTTGCATAAAAATTTCGGGAACAGAGCAAAAAATAACAGCGTGATCTGCATTTAGGGTCTTACGGAAGCATTTTCATATCCCGTCTGACCTTTTTAGCGCAGATCACGCCTTTTTTATTTGATATCAATGCTTAAAATCAAGCCTTTTTGACCTTGACCTTTTTCGCCGCAGGGATTCGGAAGAAGTTCTCCGCATACTTTCTTATACGCTTTGAAAGCTCGGGCGAGAGGTCTCCGTCCTTTAAGCGCCATGCCCAGTTTCCTCCTCCTATGGTCGAGGGGATATTCATTCTTGCTTCCGAGCCGAGTTCAAGGTAGTCCTGCATCTGGATAATTACAAGGTCGGAGATGCTTGCGAACGCTGTACGGATAAGTCCTCCGCAGACGCCCTCTTTTTTATTAAGTCCCATATACTTTTTGGCGAACTTTCTGTCGGCTTTTTCGAGCGAATCGTACCAGCCCATTGCGGTATCGTTGTCGTGTGTGCCGATATATGTAACGCTGTTGCGGACGTAGTTGTGCGGAAGATAGTTGCTGTCCTGCTTGCCGTAAAATGCAAATTCGAGGACGTTCATTCCGGGGTAGCCTGCGTCTTTGAGCATCTGCTTTACCTCGTCCGTGAGGAAACCGAGGTCTTCGGCAACGAGCTTTACATCGCCAAGCTCTGCTTTTATTGCATTGAAGAGCTTCATTGAAGGCCCTTTGAGCCACTCGCCGTTTTCGGCGGTCTTATCCTCGGCAGGAATTGCGTAGAAGCTTTCAAAGCCTCTGAAATGGTCGATTCGGGTAAGGTCGAAAAGCTTTGCGGAATATTCGACTCTCGATATCCACCAAACGAAGCCGTCTTTCTCCATTTTGTCCCAGTCGTAGAGCGGATTGCCCCAAAGCTGACCCGTAGGGGAAAAGTCATCGGGAGGACAGCCTGCCACCTTTGTCGGACGGCGATCCTCATCGAGCATAAAAAGCTCGGGATTTGCCCAGATATCGGAGCTGTCCATTGAAACATAGATCGGCATATCGCCGTAAATTTTTATTCCGTTCTTGTTTGCGTAGGCTTTAAGTGCGAAATACTGCCTGAAAAATTCATACTGCATAAATTTCCAGCAGAGAATATCGTCCGAAAGCTCCGTTGAACAGCGTTCAACAGCCTCGGCTTCACGCAGACGGATATCATCGTCCCATTCCGTCCACATCACCTGACGGTTCAGATATTTGAGCGACATAAAGAGCGCATAATCATCGAGCCAGAAGCCGTTTTCCGAGCAGAAGCGCTTGAAGTCGAGCATATCCGCAGAGTTTGTGTTTGTGAAAAAGCTTGCGGCAGCTTTCTGCAAAATAACATATTTAAAGCTGAAAAGCTGTGCATAATCGGCAAAATGCTCCTTATGCAAAAGCACCTTAAGGTCGTGATCGTCCGAGTTGAGCAGACCGTCCTCAATGAGCATATCAAGGTCGATGAGCAGAGGATTTCCTGCGTAAGCGGAGTAGCTCTGATAGGGCGAGTCGCCGTAGCCTGTCGGGCCAACGGGGAGTATCTGCCAGTATTCCTGACCGCTTTTTTTCAAAAAATCCACAAATTCGTAGGCTTCTTTGCCAAGAGTTCCTATGCCGTAATTGCTCGGCAGTGAGGAAATATGAAGTAAAATTCCGCAGCTATGCATAAAAATCAATCCTTTGAAAATAATATTTTATGGTTTTCGCAGTTAGAGTTTGTCGCTTACAGATATTATACACTATCTTTGGCATAAATTCAAGGATAAGGCGCAAATTTTTCCGTTACTGCAAAAACATATCAATTTTATGCGAATCATCGCAAAAGGAGAACTTTTATGAACAAGCAGAATAATCAGCAGAACCAGCAGAATAACCAGCAGAACAACAACCGGCAGCAGAATCAGAACCAGAATCAGCAGCAGAACAACAAGCAGCAGAATCAGCAGAACAATCAGCAGCAGAACAGAAACTTCAGATAACAAATTCCGAAAAAATTCTGCAAAACAGAAAAGCAGTGCCGTTCAGAATGAGCAGCACTGCTTTGTTTTTATTTGTCAGCCCAACGGATAACAACGATATCTCCGTCGTTTATCCTATCCATAAAGCTTGCATTTTTGCCGTTGACGGTTGTTATCATATCACCGCTCGGAGGAGGATTGTCAAGGTCGATGTCGGCTATCGACATAAGCTCGATGAATTCGTGCGGCGCATCGTTCGGACGTGGAGGGAGAATAACGCTCTTTCCGTTGAGAACAACGTAGAAATTCCCGTTCTGTTCGGTCGTTGCAGGCTTTTCGGGTTCGCTCTGTATCGGAGCATCAACGGGAACGGAGTAATCGATCTTTACCTCGCTGCGTTCGGCAACGGCTTTGGCTATCCTGCCCTCACGTGCGCTGTCGGTGATGATCTTGTCGCCCGTTATGATATCATCATCGGTACGGAGGATATAATCGAAGCTGAGCTGCTTTCCTCCCTTGAAGAAGCCGACAGCCTCCGAATCGAACGGCAGAAGTCCCATAAGGTCGCCGAGCGTGTCCGTTTCGTTGATGATGACCTTGTCATTGTTTTGTATGTCATAGTCCTTACCGACAGGCTTTCCGTTGACCGTTGCAGTGATGCCGATAGTGTACTTCACACCGTCAACCATTACCGTTTTGTCGGAAAGTTCGCCTGCGATATCTGAGATGTTTACATTCGCATCAATTCCGCTTTCCGCTGGAACAAATTCGATAACGTCGCCTTGCTTGACGGTTTGGTCGAGCGCCACGGGAAGTCCGTTGAGGGTTATCTGTCCCGGGGTGGCAAGGCTGCCCTTCATAAGCTGGCGTTCGCCGTTGAGTGTAAATGTAAGGCTTCTGCCCGAGCGTCCGATTATCTGATTTGTTTTGAAGCCTGCCATAACGAGCATATCGGCAATGCTTACGGAACGTGTGTCGAAGATGCGCATTTTCTTGCCGTTGAGAGTTACGACGGAGAAGTCGTAACCCTTGTTGACAACGGCTGTCACACCAATGCCGATAGGCGTTACATATTCGGGGCCGCCGATGCCCGTCCTGCCAAGGTCGATGTTCTTGTAAGCGTTCTTTCCGCCGACAGCAACACGCTCTTTGGGTATTGAAAGCTTTTCCGCAACGGCTGCCGAAAGATTCGGGATAAGGCTTCCGCCGCCGACAAGGAATACAGCGGCAGGTGATTGTCCGCCGTTTGCGTTCACGATGCTCTCGGAAATGTTTGAAGCAAGTGAGCCGACGGCAGGTTCAAGGCTTTTGAAAAATTCCTCCGCAGTGACGGTTTTCTCAAAGCCCAGAATATCGGTGTATTTTATCGTGTCATTTTTTGAAGCGGAGATCTTCATCTTTTCCGCCGTTTCAAAATCGACTATGTAGCTGCGGATGACCTCCTCGGTGATCTCATCGCCCGCAACGGTGGACATTGCATAAGCGACGATGCTGCCGTTCTGCGATATCGCAATATCGGACGTTCCTGCGCCGATATCGACGAGCGCAATGTTGATGAGACGGACTTCGGGCGGGATTATAACATTCATTGCCGCAATAGGTTCGAGCGTAAGGCTCGTAACTTCGAGCTTGTTCATATCCATTACGGAATAAAGGCTCTCGACAACAACATTCGGGAGAAAGGCTGCGATAAGCTCGACTTTTACCTTTTTGCCCTTGTGTCCGATGAGATTTTTTATCTTGTAATCGTCAAGAAAATAGTTCACTACCGTGTGACCGACGCAGTAGAATACAAGACTGCCGTTTTTAGTTTTCTCGTCAAGCTCATTCTGTGCCTTGAATACCGTCTCGACCTCGAACGACTTTACAGCTTCTTCGGTGATAGCTTCTTTGTCGTCAATGTCGAATTCAAGCTCGGTACGCTGAGTTCTGAGCGCACGTCCTGCTGCTGCGATAGCGACCTTTGAAAGAGCAATGCCTGTCTTTTCTTCAAGCTTGTTTTTGACAAGCTTTACGACCCTTGCTACCTCGGCAATGTCCTCGATCTGACCGTCTATCATTGCACGCTGGGTGTGCGCATATTCGCTGTAAGCCGTCACGGAGAAAACTCCGTCAACGATGCTGCCGAGAACGCCGATAACGTTTCGTGTTCCGATATCGAGCGCAAATATCTCATTCGCAGCCTGCTTGCGGAGCTTTTTTGCAGGGGCTTTTTTAGTCGTCTTTGCCGTCTTGGACGAAGCCTTTTCCGAAGGCTTTTTCGCTGCGGCATTTTTTGTGCCTGAACGTGTGGTTTTTGCAGCGGCAGGCTTTGCTTTTTCAGCCGCAGCCTTTTTTTCTGTTTTTGCTGTCTTTTCTTCGGTGTGTTCGGGAGCTGTTTTCGGCATTTTTATCAGTCCTTTAATCCTTGATTTTTAGTGTGCTTTTTATCTCTTTGACAACGGACGGGTCGGAGATTATGAGAAGCTTGTCTCCGCTTAAAAGTACGGTCTGACCTCTCGGTATGATAAGGCTTCCGTTGCGTGTTATGGAAACGATGTTGAAAAGCGACGGCAGATCCATATCCATGAGCATTTTTCCGTTATAAACGTAATTATCGGGGAGAGTTGCCTCGAAAAGTGAGACCTTGCCGTCATTGAGCTGCAAAAGCTGCTTTATCTTGTTCGTGTCAACTTCACGTTCGATGAGCGAAGCGATGCTGTCGGTGCTGTTTATTACCGTGTCGATGCCGAAAGCCTTGATGACCTCGACATTTTTAGGGTTGTTCGCCCTTGCAACGGTTTTTGCTATTCCAAATTCATTCTTCGCAAGCTGGCAGGAGATCATGTTGCACTGATCGTTTCCCGTAACGCTCACAAAAGCATCGGCTTCATCCGCACCTGCGGCACGGAGAACTTCAAGATCGGTCGCATCGCCGAGGATAACGGGGATATCCATTGTGTCAGCTATCTTTTTGCTGACCTCATTGTTTATTTCGATAACGGTAGGCTCGTGCTTCTTTTCGATAAGCGCCCTGATAAGGTAGTAACCGACCTTTCCTCCGCCTACAACAATAATTTTCATAGAGCTTTCTCCTTGTTCAGTCAACGAATTTTGCGCAGATAAGATTGTCACCCTTGGCGATCTCATAGTTCGAGAGGAAAACTCCCCTTACCGAGCTGTTTTCGTGTTCAATGGCGATTATAGTTTCATTCGGTTCAAGCGTGAAGTCGCTAAGTCTGTGACCGATCATCTTCTTGTCAGCTTCGATGCAGCTTATAACGACCGAATGTCCGTTGACAACAATGCTCTGCGAATCGGTCGGCTCGGTGAGAGAGGCGGTGAAAATTTCAACGGCGGTGTTTGTCGGGCATATCGTTTTGATGCCTATTTTTGCGAAAACCTCGCTCTTGGTCGGGTCAGTCACCCTTGCATAAGCCTGATCTATGCCGAAAAACTGGCTTGCTATCTGAACGACCATAAGATTGACATTATCGTCGGAGGTGACAGCCGCAACAGCATCACAGTTTTCGATACCTGCCGCACGGAGAGTATCCATATCTATCGCAACGCCGACAGTTGTATAGCCCGTAAAATCATCGGATAAAGCGGAAAATTCATTGTGTGAGCCTGCAATAACGGATATCTCATGCCCAAGCCCCGAAAGCCTGTTGCAAAGATTCGAGCCGAGAGTTCCGCAGCCGACAACAAGTATGTTCATAGAAAAAGCTGTCCTTTCGGAGAATAATATACATACATTATACCACTTTGCGGAATAAAAAACAATACATTTTGAGCAAAAAATAACCGTGTTTCCGATAAACTCTCGAAAACACGGTTATTTTCATTGGTGCCGGTGACCGGGGTCGAACCGGTACGGTATCACTACCACAGGATTTTGAGTCCAGCACGTCTGCCAATTCCATCACACCGGCAAAAGTCAGGATCCTAAGCTATTCTGAACTGACTTTTGCTATTTTATCATAAAAAAAGCCATTTGTCAAGAGCGGACAGAAAAATTTCACGGAAACGCTTGTTCAATTGTCAATGATAGGTGACACTTTCTCACAAAAAAATATAATGCAGGAATTTTATTCGCAAAACGTTTCT
>CAKSKU010000019.1 GCA_934465295.1 uncultured Oscillospiraceae bacterium | reverse complement strand
GTTCTTAAACATTATATCATTTTGGAAGTTGTTTTTCTATACTTTGTGTCACCTATCTATTGTAACATAACATTTTTCCAAAAATGTTATATCATTTGCCTTTTCTATAAACTGATGTTATATTTCTTATCACAAATATATATAGTACAATGCTGTTTTTTATATAAAATGCTCTTGAAAATATGAAAAAAATGTGCTATGATAGAAATATAAATTATATGGAAGGTGTTTACAATGGAAATAAAAATCACTAAAACCACTTCACCGAAAGCAAAGCCAACTGACGAAACAAAGCTTGGTTTCGGTCATATTTTCACAGACCATATGTTCATGATGAACTATGATGAGGGTCAGGGCTGGCACGATGCAAGGATCGTTCCTTACGGTCCTATTCCTCTTGATCCTGCTGCAATGTGTCTGCACTACGGTCAGGCTGACTTTGAGGGACTTAAGGCTTACAGAACTCCCGATGGTCACATCAACCTTTTCCGCCCCGACCAGAATATGGCTCGTCTTAACGTTTCAAACGATCGTCTTTGCATTCCTAAGATCGATGAAGCATTCGCTGTTGAAGCTATCAAGAAGCTTGTTGAAGTAGATCAGGACTGGATCCCACACGCAGAGGGAACTTCACTTTACATCAGACCTTACATTTTTGCAGTTGATCCTATGGTAGGCGTTCACCCTGCAAAGCATCTTCTTTTCGTTATTATCCTCTCCCCTGTCGGCGCTTACTATGATAACGGACTTGCTCCCGTTAAGATCTATGTTGAAGAAAACTACGTTCGTGCAGTTACGGGCGGTACAGGCTTCACAAAGGCTGCTGCAAACTATGCTATCTCCCTTAAGGCTCAGGAAGAAGCTGAGAAGCAGGGCTATGCTCAGGTTCTCTGGCTCGACGGTGTACACAGAAAGTACATTGACGAAGTTGGTGCTATGAACGTATTCTTCGTTGTTGACGGCGAAGTTATCACACCGAGCCTTGACAGAGGTTCTATCCTCGGCGGTATCACAAGAAAGTCCTGCATCCAGATACTTAAGGATATGGGTTACAAGGTTACAGAGCGTGATATCACAATTGACGAGCTTATCAAGGCTTATGACGAAGGCAAGTTTGACGAGGCATTCGGCACAGGCACGGCTGCTGTTATCTCTCCTGTCGGCGAACTCAAATACGGCAGCAAGATCATGACTATCAACGATGGCAAGATCGGCGAGATCTCACAGAAGCTTTATGACACACTCACCGGAATTCAGTGGGGCAAGCTTCCTGACAAGTTCAACTGGACTGTTAAGGTCAAGTAATTTTAAGGAACTTTCCTTTCAGACAAATACAGCAAATAATAAATGCGCATCACTTGTACAGCTTACAAATGGTGCGCATTTTTATTATGTATTTAATTAACAAAGCTTTTTATCTCTTCGCTTATTTCCCGATATTTATGATCGTGGACATAATGCGGACAATCCAATTCAATAAAATTGACATTATCATTTTCGGAAAAATACTCTTTCGGAATACTTCTCCACCTTTCCTCGGTAAATCCCGTTCCGCCCGATCCGTCAGATATGAACAACAGCATCGGCACTTGCGGGATACCGTTTTCTTTTACAATTTTCGCATTATCTTTCACTATTTTTGCCTCATTTATCATTGTTACAGTTGCAGTTCTTTGATAAAACACAGCTCTGTAAATTTCCTTTTCCTTATCGGACAACGTTCCGAATTTGACAGCATCGCTTTCGGAAAGGCTTGGTATCCATCTTGTGATACCCAATTTAGCGCCATACTGACCAAGCTTTATTAAAGGAATACTGATATTCATTTCATCATAATGATCGGGTACAGCCATATCCAAACCTATGATTGCTTCGACCTCATCAGGATATTTCTGCGCCCAATACAGAGCCTCCAATCCTGACATTGAATGAGGACAGAGTATATACGGACCTTTTACGCCTGCTTTATCGAGCACTGTTCTTGTTTCACTCAATATTGCATCTATGTCCCTTTTTTCATCTACAACGTCACTAAAGCCGTAACCGAATTTTTCTACGACCGCAATTTTGTATTCATCGCTCAACAGTGAATACAACGACTTAAAATCCAATATCGGAGAGCAAGTTCCGCTGCCTGACATAAACACAAGAGTTTTGTCACCCTCACCCTCTGTATAAACGCTCATATTGTGACCGTTCACTTCAACCAATTCGCCTAAGGGTGTAAGCAGATCTTTTTCCCTCGAACTGCATATTTTATGACGAACCAACGATATTATGACAAACAAAACAATAACTGCAATGATTATCAATATTATTTTCCAAGCTATATTCAATACCTTTTTCACACTGCACCGCCTTAAATACCTATATTTCTGCACAACTTTAAGACAAATAAAAAGAAAAAGCCGCCCCTATGCAGACTCGGGACGACTTCTCAAATGGAGCTAACTATCAGATTTGAACTGACGACCTCATCCTTACCAAGGATGTGCTCTACCAACTGAGCTAAGTTAGCACGTTCACAATTTCAGAACGCTTATATATTATAGCTCAAAAAAGCACGTTTGTCAAGAGTTTTTGAAAAAATATTTTCCAAAATGAATAAAACTGCGATTTTGCGTCAAATATATGCTCAAACAAATATGATATGCAAAAGGACGGTCATTATTCATGAGCAAAAAATTTATCATTCAGGCGGCTTTACTTATTGGGTTTATCACGGCGGTATTCTGCGAGGGTATATGCGCTTTTGCGGAGAGCAGACATGGAATCACCAAGGACGTCTTCCGCCTGCACGTTATCGCAAACTCGGATTCGGACGAAGATCAGGCTTTGAAGCTCCGTGTAAGGAATGCTGTACTTGAAGCGAGTGCCGATATTTTCGGCGGAGCTGATTCGGCAGATGATGCAAAGCGTCTTTCGGTGGAAAATATCCGGCTTTTTGAAACTGCTGCGGCTGCGGAGATCGCTGCGTCGGGTTATGATTACCCTGTACACTGCGAAGTTGGAACTGTTCATTTTGACAGACGTGTTTACGGCAGTGCGGAGCTTCCCGAGGGTGATTACTCTGCGCTCAGGGTCATCATAGGCGAGGGTGAGGGCAAAAATTGGTGGTGCGTGATGTTCCCTGCTCTTTGTTTGCCTGCTGTGACGAACACAGACGAGGTTCTTTCGCTCGCTGCCGAAAACGGTGTTATATCGACCGAGGAGCTTGAACTTATGCAGGATCCCGAGAACTATGAAGTGAAGCTTTACTTCGCCGAGGTTATAAAAAAGCTTTGTGAAAAGCTTAACAAAGCTTGATTTTACGAAGTTTACACCGATCATAGATAAAATTATCAGCCGTTTATATAAAAATTTTGCAAAAGGGCTTGAAAAATCTGCCGAAATGATATAAAATAGTATTGTATAGTTTAGGACTTTTGAGCGTGAACGTTTTAATACGTCAGCGTTCGGTCTTAGGCTCTAATCAAATTTATTACGAAAGGATGTCATACCAATGGCAGGATTAAACAAAGTTTCGGTTGACGACATTAACGTAAAGGGTAAGAAGGTACTCGTAAGAGTTGACTTCAACGTTCCTCTCAAGGACGGCAAGATCACTAATGATAACAGAATCACAGCTGCACTTCCTACAATCAAGAAGCTCGTAGCTGACGGCGGCAAGGTTGTACTTTGCTCTCACCTTGGCAAGCCTAAGAACGGTCCTGAGGAAAAGTTCTCCCTCAAGCCCGCTGCAGACAGACTTGCAGAACTTCTCCCCGGCACTAAGGTTACTTTCGCTGCTGACGATACAGTAGTTGGCGAAAACGCTAAGAAGGCTGTTGCTGAAATGGCTGACGGCGACATCGTTGTTCTCCAGAACACAAGATTCAGAGGCGCTGATGAAACCAAGAACGGCGAAAACCTCTCCAAGGAACTCGCTGATCTCGTTGACGATCAGGTATTCGTTATGGACGCTTTCGGTTCTGCTCACCGTGCACACGCTTCCACAGCAGGCGTTACAAAGTTCGTAAAGGAAACAGCAGTAGGCTACCTCATGCAGAAGGAGATCCAGTATCTCGGAAATGCAGTTGAGAACCCTGTTCGTCCTTTCGTTGCAATCCTCGGCGGTGCTAAGGTTGCTGACAAGCTCAACGTTATCTCCAACCTCCTCGAAAAGTGCGACACACTCATCATCGGCGGCGGTATGGCTTACACATTCCTCAAGGCTAAGGGCTACGAAGTTGGTCTTTCCCTCGTTGACGATGAAAAGATCGAATACTGCAAGGAAATGATGGCTAAGGCTGAAAAGAACGGCAAGAAGCTTCTTCTTCCTATCGACACAGTTGTTGCTGCAGGTTTCCCTGATCCTATCGATGCTCCTATCGAAGTTCAGACTGTTGATTCCGACAAGATTCCTGCTGACAAGGAAGGTCTTGACATCGGTGAAAAGACAAGAGCTCTCTTCGCTGACGCTGTAAAGACAGCTAAGACAGTTGTTTGGAACGGACCTATGGGCGTATTCGAGAACCCAACACTCGCAGCAGGTACTATCGCTGTTGCTCAGGCTCTCGCTGATACAGACGCTACAACGATCATCGGCGGCGGTGACTCTGCTGCTGCTGTAATCCAGCTCGGCTTCTCCGACAAGATGAGCCACATCTCCACAGGCGGCGGTGCTTCCCTCGAATACCTCGAAGGCAAGGTACTCCCAGGCGTTGATGTTATTGCTGACAAGAAGTAATTGCTTCTGAAACATGAATTTATAAGGACTGCTGCTCGGGTTTAATCTCGGGCGGCGGTTTTTTTATTCTATAATAGTATTATCTGCCAAAAATCAGGCATTATATTGAGTGCTAATGATACTTTAACCGTAAAAAGACCCAAATTTTTGACATATTTTATATTTACAGAGCATATTTATATAATTAATTGTGCATATTGCTAAAGTTTTGAGAAAAATATGTGAAAGCTCTTGATTTTCTATATGAATATGGTAAAATATATTTAGCACTCAGGAAGTAAGAGTGCTAACAGAGTGATGATAACATTGCTAATACTATATAATATAAGGAGGAGTCTTAAATGACTATCAAACCACTTGCAGACAGAGTTGTAATTAAGATGACCGAGGCTGAGGAAACCACCAAGAGCGGTATTATCCTCGCAGGTTCGGCTAAGGAAAAGCCACAGATCGCAGAGATCGTTGAAGTTGGACCGGGCGGCGTTGTTGACGGCAAGGAAGTCAAGATGATCGTTAAAAAGGGTCAGAAAGTCCTCATTTCCAAGTACAGCGGCACAGAGGTAAAGATCGACGGTCAGGAATACACTATCCTCCGTCAGGACGATATCCTCGCAGTTGTTGAATAATTTCACCTGATATTTTATTACAAGGAGATTGATTTATATGGCAAAGAATATAGCTTACGGCGAAGAAGCAAGAAAGTCGCTTCAGGCAGGTATTGACAAGCTTGCAAATACAGTAAAGATCACACTCGGACCTAAGGGCAGAAACGTTGTTCTCGACAAGAAATTCGGTGCTCCCCTTATCACAAACGACGGTGTTACTATCGCCAAGGAGATCGAGCTTGAAGACCCATTCGAGAACATGGGCGCACAGCTCGTTAAGGAAGTTGCTACCAAGACAAACGATGCGGCAGGTGACGGTACAACGACCGCTACACTTCTTGCACAGGCACTTATCAGAGAGGGTATGAAGAACATCGCAGCAGGTGCAAACCCAATGATCGTTCGTAAGGGTATGGCAAAGGCTGTTGACACTGCTGTTGAAGCTATCAAGGCTAACTCCGTTCAGATCTCAGGCTCTGATGATATCGCAAGCGTTGCCGCAAACTCCGCTGCTGATGAAAATGTCGGCAAGCTCATTGCAGAAGCTATGGAAAAGGTTACTGCTGACGGTGTAATCACAATTGAAGAATCCAAGACCGCCGAAACATACTCCGAGGTTGTTGAGGGTATGCAGTTCGACAGAGGTTACATCACACCTTATATGGTAACCGATACAGACAAGATGGAAGCTGTTATCGATGACGCTTACATTCTTATCACAGACAAGAAGATCTCCTCTATCCAGGAAATCCTCCCGCTTCTCGAACAGATCGTTAAGACAGGCAAGAAGCTCGTTATCATAGCAGAAGATGTTGAGGGCGAAGCTCTTTCCACCCTTATCGTAAACAAACTCAGAGGAACATTCACCTGCGTAGCTGTTAAGGCTCCCGGCTTCGGCGACAGACGTAAGGAAATGCTTCAGGATATCGCAATTCTCACAGGCGGTCAGGTAATTTCCTCCGAGATCGGACTTGAACTTTCCGACACATCTATGGAACAGCTTGGTCAGGCTAAACAGGTCAAGATAACAAAGGAAAACACAGTTATCGTTGACGGCGCAGGCAACAAGCAGGACATCAAGGAAAGAATCAACCAGATCAAGGCACAGATCGAAACAACAACTTCCGAGTTCGACAAGGAAAAGCTTCAGGAAAGACTTGCAAAGCTCAGCGGCGGTGTTGCTGTTATCAGAGTTGGTGCTGCAACCGAGATCGAAATGAAGGAAAAGAAGCTTCGTATCGAAGATGCACTCTCCGCTACAAAGGCTGCTGTTGAAGAGGGTATCGTAGCAGGCGGCGGCACAGCATTCATCAATGCAATGCCTGCTGTAACAAAGCTTGTTTCCTCACTCAGCGGTGATGAAAAGACAGGTGCTTCCATCGTTCTCAAGGCACTTGAAGAACCTATCCGTCAGATCGCAGCAAACGCAGGTCTTGAGGGAAGCGTAATTCTTGACAAGATCGTTCGTTCCAAGAAGGTTGGCTACGGATTTGATGCTTACAACGAGACCTACGGTGATATGATCCCTGCAGGTATTGTTGACCCGACAAAGGTTACACGTTCTGCACTCCAGAATGCAGCTTCCGTTGCAGCTATGGTTCTTACAACCGAGAGCCTTGTTGCTGACATCAAGGAAGAAACACCTGCAGCTGCTCCTGGAGCAGGCATGGGCGGAATGTATTAATGCGTAATGCTTAATGCGTAATTCGTAATTATAAAGGCTGTACAGTTTTTCGCTGTACAGCCTTTTTATATGTTCAATATTACAATAACAAACATCAAAAGTGCTGTGATTGAAACAATTAGTTTAACTCTATCAGGATTTTTTATCAAACGTGTTAAAAAAATCATTGCTACTGTTCCAATAAACCCTCCAATTGTGTTCAGAATTATATCGTCAATATCAAATGTGCCAATATTTAATATCAACTGAATAATTTCAACCACCAAAGAAAACCAAAGTACCCTTATGATTGTCTGCCTACTGTTTTTGGAAAATGACAAGAAAACGCCAAGCGGTAAAAACAGTCCTATATTTCCCCAAAAATTAATTTTTGCTTGAATTCGCAGCTTTATATCATCGGCAGACAATAAAGTAATATAATGACATATTGTTTTAAATGGGATGATATTTATTTCCCTTTTTGAAAGAAAAACAGCCCATGAATAGTCCTTTTTCAAGAATAAACTTGCAAACAGTATAAGAAGATATACTATAAAAGTTATCCCGAGAATAATATTGCATATTTTTTCCTTTTTATTACTCAACCTTATCCCCCATTTTTAATGTAGTCTTTACTCATTATAATCCCATATTGTTAATCTATCAACATAAAAAACCGCCTCCGAAAAAAACAGAAGCGGTTTCGTTGTTTTTAACATAAATTAGTCAGAAACATAAGGAACAAGTGCGATGTATCTCGCTCTCTTGATAGCCTTTGTGAGCTCTCTCTGGTGATAAGCGCAAGTACCTGTTACACGTCTTGGAAGGATCTTAGATCTTTCAGTCATGCACTTCTTAAGTCTCTGAACATCTTTATAGTCGATCTTCTCTACTCTGTCAGCGCAGAACATACAAACCTTTTTACGGGTTCTCTTCATGCCGCCGCGAGGAGATCTCTCTCTATCTTTCTCCATGATAATAACCTCCTGTTTAAAATATGATCAAAAATTAGTGATGCGATCAGAAAGGCAATTCATTGTTTCCGATCACTTCTTCAAAATCACTAAGGTCACCAACAGAAAAACCTTGCTGATTATTCTGCGGCTGCTGTGGCTGTGCAGGCTGCTGATAGCTCTGCTGCGGTGCAAACTGCTGTGGCTGGCTGTACTGCTGGTTCTGATAACCACCCTGCTGAGCATTTGGATTCTTATCACCTGCGAAATAGACCTGATCGGCAAATACTTCGGTTACATAGTGCCTAACATCCGGATGATTTCTGTCATCGTAGCTGCTTGTTCTGAGAGTTCCCTCAACACAGATCATTCTTCCTTTAGAAAAATACCTGCTTACAAATTCAGCCGTCTGACGCCATGCAACAACTGTGATAAAATCAGCTTGTCTTTCCTGACCCTGCTGAACAAAATTTCTGTCAACAGCAACTGTAAATCGACAATTGCTCACTCCGTTCGGAGTTTGTCTAAGCTCAGGATCTGCAGTAAGTCTGCCCATGAGGATAACTTTATTAAGCATAATAACCTATCCTTTCAAAAGCTCATTACTTTACAGTAACGAGGCAACGCATAACGCCATCTGTGATCTTGAGTACACGCTCGAATTCTGCAGGGAACTCAGGCTTTGCATTGAATGTGTAGAGAACATAGTAGCCCTCTGCCTGGTCGTCGATCTCGTAAGCAAGCTTCTTCTTGCCCCACTCGTCAACGCTTTCGAGTGTGCCGTTAGCTTCGATCATACCCTTGAACTTTTCGATAAGAGCCTTAGCAGCGTCCTCACCGTTTGTCAAGCTGTAGATTACCATGGCCTCGTAAGATTCGTTTAACTTTGCCATTATAAATACACCTCCTCTTGGATTTACTCACACATTAAATTAGTATGAGCAAGGATAACATTAGTATTATATCAGATTTAGGCAGGCTTGTCAAGCTTTTTTCAGAATTTTCCTAAAAAACTTGTATATTCGTCTTAATTTATAACACTACATTATAATTTTACATCTTTTTTTAATAAAAGTCAATCTAAAACCTCAATTTTATCAAATTAGCCATTTTCAATGTTAATATATTGTGAATTTTTCAAAAAGTATTTGCAAACTTAAACATTTTTTGCTATAATTAATATAGTATATTTTTTGGAGGAATCTGAAATGGAAGACAAAAACGTAATTCTCAGCAATGACCTTCCCTGGCTGATTTTTTCACTCAACGGTTTTGCATATGCCATCAACACTGAATTTGTTACGGGGATACTTGTTCCACCCGATAATTTAACGCCTGTTCCCGATGCGCCGCCCGAATACAGGGGTATCGCCGACATCCGAGGTGAAGTTTACCCTGTTATTGATATGCGCAGCTTATTCGGCTATCAGCCGCTTGAAAAAGAATGTGCCGAATTTACAGCTATGCTTGATGCCCGTGAGCAGGATCATCTCAACTGGGCGAATGAATTGAAGCGCTGTGTTGAAGCTGATGTTGATTTCACGCTCACTACCGACCCTCACAAATGCGCATTTGGAAAATGGTATGACGAATTTAAGAAAAACCCTTACAATTCCGATTACTCTCTGCACAAGATCGAAAAGCCGCACGAGGAGCTTCACCGCACCGCCGAAAAGATCGCAGAGATACGCAAGCGTCCCGACTCCCCCGACAAGACACGCAAGCTCAACGAGCTTATGAATATGATCTTTGATGAATACGTTCCCGAAATTGTCAATATTATGGACGAGTCCAAACGCAGATACAAAACATTTTTCCGTGAAACTATGGTAACGTTCAACTCATCGGCAGGAAATACTGCGATCGTTGTGGACAAGGTGCTTGCAGTCGACAGGATAACTCCCGTAAGCGGCAAGAAAAATATGGACAGGATCTTCGCTTCACCGTATTTCACAGGCGTTGCCCGAAACAATCGAGTAAATGATGATATTCTTGTAATTGATGATAAAAAAATAATCGCAAAAACCGAACATGATATTCCGAGTGAATCAACCAAATAACAAAGCCGCTCCGCAATTCACTTCTATGCGAATTGTGGAGCGGTTTTTATGTATTTATTCAGCCGAATTTGCCGTAGTTACGGGTTCTTTCGGAGATTCTTTTGCAAGCTCGCTTTTGATCTTGCCAGGTTCATCAACAGTACCGGTCGTCTGAACAGGCATAGATGCACCTATTCCTGCGCCGATAGCTCTGCCTGCAAGCAGGCTGTTCATAAGGTCTTTGAGCGAAATACCCATTCCGTCAAGCAAGCCGTTCGATATCTGATTTGTTGACGCTGTAATGTCGCTCACAAGCTTTGAGGTATTTCCCTCGCCGTACATTGTGATGGAATCAATATTTGCAAGAGGCTCTGCAACAGCTTTTGCAATGTCGGGGAGCTTCTCGAAATACATCTGCAGGATAGCAGCTTCCTGCATTTTCTGCATAGCTTCGGCTTTCTTGTCAAGACCCTCTGCTTCGGCGAGTGCTTTTGCTCTGACAGCCTCAGCTTCGGCGTAACCTTTTGCTCTGATACCCTCAGCAGACTGCTCTGCGGAATATCTTGAAGCGTCAGCCTGTGCCCTTGTAGCCTTTGCGGACTGCTCGGCGAGGTAGTACATTGCCTCGGCTTCCTTCTGCTTGACTGCAAGCTCGGCTTCGGCGTTCTGAACGTCCTCGTACTTCTTAGCTTCTGCCTCTTTCTGACGGGTGTAGAGATCGGCATCGGCACGCTGCTGCTGTTCAAACTTCTTAGCTTCCGCCTGCTTTCTTACCTCTGCATCAAGACGGCGTTCCTGAATAGCGATCTTCTGCGTTTCAAGCTCAACTTCCTTTTCCTGACGGGCGATATTAGCATTAGCGGTCGTAATTTCGATCTGCTTACGCTGTTCCTCCTGCTGGATAGTATAAGCTGCATCGGCTTCGGCTTTCTTGATATCGGAAGCTTTTTTGAGTTCCGCCTGCTTGATGGCAAGGTCATTCTGCTTTGTTGCGATCTCAAGATTTGCAGCGACCTTTGCATCGTTGGCTTCTTTTTCAGCGTTTGCTCTTGCAACGGCTACATCTCTGTCAGCGACTGCACGGGCGATCGAAGCGTCCTTTTGTATCTTGGAAATATTATCGATACCGAGGTTGTCGATAACTCCCTGCGAGTCGGTGAAGTTCTGAACATTGAACGAAACAACGTCAAGACCCATTTTTGCAAGGTCGGGCGCAGCGTTTTCCTTTACCTTGTCGGCAAACTTCTGACGGTTGGAAACCATATCACGAAGCTCCATAGTTCCGACGATCTCACGCATATTACCCTCGAGGACTTCTCTTGCAACACCAACGATATAAACCTTATCCTTGTTAAGAAAGTTCTGCTGTGCAAGACTCAATCCTTCAGGGTCAAGTGCGACCTTAACATTAACAGCGGCATCGACCATAATGTTGATATAGTCTGCGGTCGGTACGGCAGAGGCTGTTTTTACGTCAACGGACATAAGGCTGAGGTCAAGCTTATCAAGACGCTCGAAAAACGGTATCTTTACCGAAGCCTTTCCGATAACGACCCTTGCTTTCTTGCCGATACCCGAAATGATGTAAGCCTTGTCGGGCGGCGCTTTGACATAACCCGAAGCCAGAATAATTATCACAACGATTGCAATAATTATCCCCAAAAGTACGCCTGTGTGGTTCAAAAGAAAATTCATACATTCGCTTCCTTTCAAATAAAATAGTCCGAAAACTTTCTATAAGTTAATTATACCATATTTTGTCGAAAAGTAAATAATTTTACAGCAAAAAATTATATTTTCTGCGGCAAAATTTGCTTCCGATACAATTATATACAAAAAAGCGTCGGACATTTCTGCCCGACGCTGATTTTTTATAAAGCTTAACCCATTACAGCGACAACTTCGTGTGTGCCGTCTGCAAATACGGGGAGGATATTGCCTTCGATAGCCTTGCCGTCAACGGTGATAGACTTGATACCCTTTGAAACGTGGTTCGGGTTTTCTACCTTTACGTTGTAAACAGCATTTCTGAAGCTTCTGGAAACCTCATAGCCGTCCCAAGCCTTAGGAATGGAAGGATCGATCTTCAATCCGCTGTAATCAGGGATAATTCCGAGGATATACTGCGAAATTGCAACAAAGTTCCAAGCTGCTGTACCTGTGAGCCAGCTGTTCTTTGCTTCTCCGAAACGCTTAGCGTCCTTACCTGCAACCATCTGTGCATAAACGTATGGTTCGGTTCTGTGGAGCTGCTCGTCCTCCTGATATGCAGGAGCGATTCTTGTATAGTAATCGAATGCTCTGTCGCCCATGCCTGCATAAGCAGCAGCGCACATGATCCATGCATTGTTATGGCAGAAGATACCTGCGTTTTCCTTATATCCGCCCGGATATGTGGAGATCTCGCCGTATTCAACAACATACTTTGTGAATGCAGGGTTGTTAAGAACAAGACCGTGCTTTGTGCCGAGGTACTTGTCGATGCTGTCCATTGTCTTTTCGGTGAATTCCTTGCCGCCAATGTCGGACATTACGCAGAAGCCCTGAGGTTCGATGAAGATCTTGCCCTCGTCATTCTCGTGTGAGCCGACCTTCTTGCCGTATGCATCGTAAGCACGGAGGAACCAGTCGCCGTCCCAGCCGAAGTCGATGATAGCCTGCTTCATCTTTTCGATCTCTGCCTTTGCCTTGTCAGCTTTCTCGGTCTGACCCTTAAGGCGGCAGAGCTTTTCATACTCTGGTCCGATATATGTAAACATACCTGCTATCATTACGGATTCGGCTGTCTGCTCGTTGAGAGGTTCGCCTGTTTCGGGATTAACTTCCTTAGCGATGTTGGAAGCTGTGTTCTGGAAGCTTTCACCGGGAACTCTGGAGAAGCAGTTGAGGTTGAGGCAGTCGTTCCAGTCAGCACGTCCGATAAGAGGAAGTCCGTGAGGTCCCTTATTGTTTACAACGTGGTAGAACGATCTCTTGAGGTGGTCGAGGAGCGGCTGTGCAAGAGCAGGATCGTTCTTGTAGTCAACCATTTCATCGAGGATACCGAGGTCGCCTGTTTCCTTGATATAAGCTGCTGTGGAGAGGATCATCCAAAGCGGGTCATCGTTGAAGTTTGTACCTGCGGCATCGTTGCCCTTCTTTGTGAGAGGCTGATACTGGTGGTAGTTTCCGCCGTCTTCGAGCTGTGTAGCTGCGATATCGAGGATTCTTTCTCTTGCACGTTCAGGGATCTGGTGAACGAAGCCGAGAAGATCCTGGTTGGAGTCACGGAAGCCCATACCTCTGCCGATGCCGCTCTCAAAGTAAGATGCGGAACGTGAGAGGTTGAATGTAACCATACACTGATACTGGTTCCAGATGTTGACCTGTCTGTTAAGCTTTTCATCAGGCGATCTGAGGTTGTACTTAGCAAGGAGGTCTTCCCAAGTTTTAGCAAGCTCTGCAAATGCAGCGTCGACCTTTTCTGCTGTATCGAACTTAGCCATCATTTCATAAGCCTTGGACTTATTCATTGTGCCGTCAGCGTTGAACTTCTTGTCATAAGGATTCTCAACATAGCCGAGAATGAAAACGAGTGTCTTCTCCTCGCCTGCTGCGAGAGTGATCTCCTTATAATGTGAAGCAACGGGTGACCAGCCATCAGCAACGGAGTTCTTAGGAGCGCCGTCGAGAACAGTCTGAGGATTGTGGAAATCGTTGTAGATGCTGCCCATAAATGTTTCACGGTCGGTATCGAAGCCGTCAACAGTGTCATTTACAGCATAGAAAGCGAAGTGGTTTCTTCTTTCCTTATATTCTGTCTTGTGGTAGATAACAGCGCCGTTCTTTTCGAGTTCAACTTCGCCTGTGTTGAAGTTACGCTGGAAGTTTGTGCTGTCGTCGTTTGCGTCCCAAAGGCACCATTCGATGAATGAGAAAAGCTTGAAGGACTTAGCTGCACCGCTTTCATTCTTTAGAACGAGCTTCTGAACTTCACCTGTGAAATTCTGAGGAACGAAGAAAGTAACTTCTGCGGAAAGTCCGTTCTTCTTGCCTGTGATCTTTGTATAGCCCATACCGTGGCGGCACTCGTATGAATCAAGGTCTGTCTTTACAGGAGCCCAGCCGGGGTTCCAGACAGTACCGTTGTCGTTGATGTAGAAATAACGTCCGCCTGCATCTGCGGGAACGTTGTTGTAGCGGTAACGTGTGATTCTTGCAAGACGAGCGTCCTTATAGAAATCATAACCGCCTGCGGTATTGGAAATAAGTCCGAAAAAGTCCTGAGTTCCAAGGTAGTTTATCCAAGGATAAGGAGTTTTTGGAGAGTTAATGACATATTCTTTGTTCTTGTCATCGTAGAAACCGTATTTCATTCAACTAACCTCACTTAAATTTTTATTGACACGCTTATCCGAAAGCATATCATTGATACAATTTTACCATATTAAACGTTTAATATCAATAGGATTTTTGAATCCTTGATATAAAATTATTTCGCAATTTCTTATGCATTTTTAACAAACTAATTTTTATACTTTAATTTTCTTAAAGCAGACAACCGTAAAGCTTTCAACTTTTACACGAAGAAAAGCGCAGTTCACACCTTTTTGAACTGCGCTGAAATTTACCAAGTCCATTCGGACATAAAACGTGTTATCTTCCCTGCAGCACCGCCGTCAGCTGACTTTTTCTTCTGCTCATTAACAGCACCTACTGCGATAAGAATAATTCCTGCCGCAAGAAGATACACCCACCAAGCAGGACTTCCCCACTGTTTAATGCTCATAAATATCGCCGAAGTCACGATAACCGCTGAGCTGAGTACGAACCAGCGTTTCATCCTGATGAAGAACGAGACTGCGAGTATCACAAACGCACTTATCATAACTATGAGAGCGTTGCCTGTCGTGCCACTGAGTGCATGGAAGAAAAGCACCACATATACTATTATATATGTAACAAATGTCATTGAGTCAATATGCTTTTTGTCCCATTTGAGCAGCCGAAGTGCCGCAAGATAAAGCAGTATCGGAACAATGTTTATTTCAAGGAAATAACTTGTCGGCAGTTCAAAGAACGGCTGCATCCACCATGCAATAACAGGGATAAGCATCGCCGCAGAAATAATGCTTCGGTTTGCTATCGGGTTATTTCCCCTGCGCAGGAATGAAGTAAGGACTGCACCTATCAGCCATAAGCCGAACCACTGCGGAATTTCACCGCTTATATACAGAAAATATGCCAGCAAACCTATAATTCTTGAAAACGCAAAACCGTCACAGTCTCTGCGTGCTTTATCGATGACTCTTTTTCTATAAAGGATACAGCTTGCAGCGATCGACAAGGCTATCACCGCTGTAAAGGTAAGTACAATTACAGTATTTGAAGTATCTTCGAGCAGATTTGCCGCAGCAAAATATACGGCTGAAAGCGGCGGGATAAGGAGTGCCGAGCCGAATGTCATTATGCCGCTCGTGACTGTCATCGCTAAGATAACAACTGCACCTGCGACCGTGGGAACACCTACTTCATTCCCTGAAGCGATCGTACAAAGCAGCACGAACGAGATAAAATCAAGGCAAAGGAACGTAAATTTTTGACAATATTTTATCAGATCATTATTAGGTGCAAAAAGGAATGCAGCGAACAAAAGCGATGCAAAACCGCCCGCTGCAACAAGCTCACCCTCCGTGCCGAGATCCAGAACTTCATAAGCAAAGCCGCCGAATGTAATGCAGAAAAGGATAATTGCTGCGGAGATCGGCACTTTATGCTTGCTGATACAGCCTTTTACTGTGCAGACGATCGCAATTATGAGCCAGAGCTGCCATACAGGATCGGGTTCTGAAAAAAATCTCACAGAGGAAATAAGCATCAGGAATGATGTGACTATCACAAAGCCCGTAAAAGAGCCTGCCTCGATCAATTTGTCCTTTCGTATGCATATAACAGCGATGACTATTGCCGCAAGAACAGCAGAAACAACTGTAAAAACTATCGTTTCATCAAAAAGCTTTCCGTTTGAAGCAAATATGCCGAGCGAAAGCATTGCTGTAAGCGAGAATACAAGCTTTTCCCAGTTCTTTTTTGGAAAAACAACATAAATAAGCTGTGTCAAAGCTGTAAAAAGTATCAGCACAGTCGGAATTTTAATTTCTCCGAACTGTGAAATAAGAATTCCTGCTGTAAAGGCTGCAAACATTACATCAGTAAAAGCCGAGCGAATGATAAAGCTCTTGCCTTTCTTCGCAAGAATAAAGTCTGTGACCGCATAGCCTATTGAAACTGCGAGAAGCACGCCCGATGAAGCTATTGCAAATGCGCTGTTGGACGATGTTATCAAGCTGACCGCCGACAGGACAGTAACTGAAAGTGCAAATGAAAACAGAACGAACATTATCTTACCTGACGATCCGTTTCTTCGGAACAGTCCGAGGACGAGAATTTCCGCTGTCAGAATAGCCATCACGATAACCGATGCGAGCGTTATTTCCGAGGAAATTGCTGCCGCCGCAAGTGCCAGCGCAGATATAGCAATGCAGATATCGGAGAGTATTTTGAGTGCAAAGGCAAGCTTTTCGGGAAGAACTTTCAGAAGCGAAAGAACCGCAGTAACCGTTGCAATTGCCGCAACAACATAAGTACCCTCGGAAAAGTTTTCGGGCGAGAAGCCGTAAAACGATGCAATGCTGACAAATATCAGGAACGGTATTGCACCTGCAAAGCCGTTTTTCTTCGAGAATCCGCTGAAAAGATATGCGGCGGCAAAAAGTCCGCAGGAGATGGTTACGATAACACTGTGACCGAGCCAAGCGGCAGGGACTATAAGCGATGCAATGCTCAACATTGCGGTATTGCCAAGTTCAAATGACGGCAGGACATCAATTATATATGCAAAGGCATCAGACTTTACAGCTTTCTTTTGAATAAGACGGCTTACGAATATCACAACGAGCGAATACACGGCGTATGTAAGTTCAATATGATCGGGACTGTCAAATATCTGGTACGCCGTTCCTACCACCATTACCGAAACGCTCCCAAGTGATACCCAAGCAAAGTTCTTACTTTTATAGTCAATGCTGCCCTTGAAGCAGACTGCGGCGGTCAGTGCGGCGGCAGCTGCCAAAACAGTTCCCGAGCCGTTTCCGTTGATAGAGAACCATTCGCCGAAAATTTTGAAATAAGCGATTGCAAAGACTGTTATCGGCAGAAATGCACAGCCGAGTGTATAGAAAACCTTACCCGTTTTCGGCAGGTCGAATTTTCTTTCCGCTGCCGATGAAGCGGCAAAAAGAATCGCCGAAAATGACAGAATGATCGCTGCTTTGACAATATTTCCGAGCGTTGCCCAGGTCGTAGTTGCAAATATAAAGCCTGCAAGAATTATAAGAAGCGAACCGATGATAAGCAGGACATTTATTGAGCTTACATGGTGCTTTTCCGATTTAGGGCTGTATTCGGCGGTCGTTTGCTCCGATACTGGCGATACCGATCGTTCAAGCTCGGAAGCTTTTGTTACAGTCGGTTCAGCAGCTGTAAAGGCAGCGAGCTTTTCGACTGATTCACTGTGCATATACGACGTATCATACGCCGGATTTTTCATTGCAGGCTGTTGAGCTTTTTCTGCGAAGGTGCTTGGCTTTACAGGTTCACCTTCAGGCGGCTGTTTTTCCTTGACCTCGGAGTCGGCCTGCTTTTTATACAATTCATTTCTGAGACGTTCAATTTCCCTGCGGAGTTCGGAATTGTCCGATTTTGTAATTGCAAACAGTGCCAAAAACACAACAGTTGTTATAAAGAACACAACACCCACTTCTATCACTCTCCCCTATAACAGATTTTTCGTTTTTTTCATTATATCACAAAACGCATAATATGTAAATAGTTAATAAAATTTTTCCTATTCTTGACTTTTCCGATATACTATATTATAATGTACTCGGAGGGATAAAAATGGTTGAACTTGTAAAAGTCACGGCTGACAAAAAGGACGTTTTAAACAATCTTACAGAAAAATATCTGTATGAATTTTCACAGTATGAAAAGACGGATATCGGTGAGGACGGTCTATACGGCTATGAATACCTTGACTGCTATTTCACGAAGGAAAACCGCTTTCCGTATTTTATAATGGCTGACGGAAAGCTTGCAGGGTTTGTTCTTGTGAATGATTATCCCGAGGTCGAGGGCAGAAAGACCGATTTTTGTCTTTCCGAATTTTTTATACTATATAAATATCGCAGAAACGGCGTTGGACGTGAGGCTTTTCGTCAGGTTCTGGACAAGCATCACGGAAAATGGCAGCTTAAACGTCACCCACACAATCTTGCTTCAGTCCACTTCTGGGACAAGGTCATAGACGAACTGACAGGCGAAAATTATGAGCTTATCCGATCTTACCCCGACCGCAAGGCTGATTATGGGGACGGAACGCCTGCCGATGTTTTCTTTTTTGAAAATTAAGTAAAAATACTGGACAAATCGTATTTTATATGGTATAATATAATGTATTTAATTGAATCATTACATTGGAGGTTTATGATATTTATGGCTAACTTCAAGAAAATGTCCGCCGTTGCGCTTTGCTCGGCTATGGCTTTATCTCTTGGTGCCTGCGGAAACAATATCGCAGGTCCCGACACTACTTATGCCGCTGTTATAGACGGCTACAAAGTTCCTGCAGGTGTTTTCATCGCAATGCAGATGAACTCCTACTACGATGCGGCTTACTACACAGAGCCGACCGACGAGAGCAAGGAAACAACCGCTTCCACCGAGACTGCTGAAACCACATCTTCCGAAACAGAGGCTACAACGACAACAGCTTTCACCGATAAAGTCATTGAGGACAAGCCTGTTCGTGAATGGATCAACGATGAAGCTACAAAGAGTATGCAGGAATTTGTTGCAATTGAAAACAAGTTTGACGAACTTGGACTTGCCTTTGAGGACAACGAAAAGGAAAAGACCAAGGTCTACCTCGATTCTATCTGGGAATACTACGGTTCAAACTATGAGGACGCAGGTATCAGCGAGGATTCACAGCTTCTCATAATGCTCAACTCTACCAAGAAGAATATGATCTTCGATCATTACTATGCCGAGGGCGGTCAGGACGAGATCTCCGAAGCTGATATCAAGGCTTACCTTGAAGAAAATAACAAGCGCATCAACTACATCAAGATGGAGCTTAAGGACGGCGAGGGAAATCTTCTTAAGTCCGACGGCAAGGCTGAGATCAAGACAATGGCTGAGGGCTACATCGATCGCATCAAGGGCGGCGAGGATTTTGCTGCTGTAAGCAAGGAATACAGCGACTACTATGACAAGCTTGTTGCAGATGCTGCCGAAAGCACAGATGATGAAGCTTCCGATGATTCCGCTGACACAGAGGAAAACGAGAGCAGCTATACCGACAATGAGACCGTAGTTTCAAAGGACGGCTCTTCCCCCTCCGAAGCTGTTGTAACAAAAGCATTTGAATCCAAAGTCGGCGATGTTTTCCTCGTTGAAGAAGATGAAGTTTACTATGTTGTAACGGTTCTTGACCTTTACGCTGACGAAAATTACTACACCGACAATGAAAGCACAGTCCGTCATCAGCTCAAGGACGATGAATTTGATCAGACCGTTGATTCATGGACTGAAGCACAGAATGTTGAGATCAATGAAGCTGCTTACAAGCGCTACAAGATCGAAAAGTTCCTTAACAACTAAAACAGATAAAATTTCAGCCGCATAGTTTTTCTATGCGGTTTTTTTATGCCTATAAGAGTTTACTTATACAAAAAGCGGTATCCGAATCAACGGACACCGCTCATTTTTTGATAAAATAAATTACTTTCCGCTGTATGCGCTTCTGAGGAGCTTTTCAAGCTCGGAAGCGACAGCAGCTCTTGGATTTCCTGCCATATCACGATCTTCAAGTGCCTTTTCAGCCATAAACGGAACGCTGTTGAGGAAGCTTGTACCCACTGACTCAAAGTTTGTCGCAACACCGCTCTCCTTTGCAAGCTTTTTGATTGCGGAAACAAGGCTCTTCACGCCCTTTGCAGGAGTTTCTGCATCAAGTCCGAGGTATGCAGCGATCTGACGGTATCTTTCTGCTGCGCCTTCTCTGCCGTACTTCGGCCAAGCTTCGCTTACCTTGCCTGCTGCATTAAATTCGATAGTATAAGGAAGAAGAACTGCATCTGCAATGCCCTTTGAAACGCCTGTTTCCGAGCTTACGCTGTGAGAAAGTGCGCTGTTGAGTCCGCAGAGTGTGCTTTCATAAGCCATACCTGCGATAGCTGCGGCATTGTGCATCTTCTCTCTTGCTTCGTGGTCGTCAGAGCCATTCCTGCACGATCTCGGGAGATAATCAAAAACTGTTTTTACAGCCGAGAGTGCAAATGAATCGGTATAATCGGAGTGCATAACGGAAACATAAGCTTCAATTCCGTGTGCAAGGACTTCAAAGCCGTGCGCAGCGGAGAGTTCATCGCTTGCTTCATAAACAAGCTCACTGTCAACGATAGCAACATCGGGCTTGATATTGCAGTCAACAAGGTGGTACTTCTTGCCGTCCTGACCGAATACAACCGCTGTTGAAGTGATCTCTGCGCCTGAACCAGAGGTCGTTGGGATACATACGATCCTCATTGTCTTTTCGCACTTATTGCAGGCATACTTGTCGGCAAGCTGTTCGATAGTGAGGTCAGGGTTGGAGAAAACTGTTTCGGCAGCCTTAGCTGTATCGATAACATTTCCGCCGCCAAGAGCGATAACTGTATCGGGCTTGAAATTGCGGAGGATAGCAGCTCCTCTATTCACCGAATCAAGGTCAGCTATGCGGTTGATATCATAGAAAACATCAACAACGGGGTGACACTCGTTTCTTTCAAGATAATATTTAAGATGTTCATAGATACCTGCACCGATAGTTTCCTTGTCGGTAAAGACAACAACTCTGTGAAGTTCGGGTATCTTTTCAAGATACTGAACAGCACCCGGCATAAAGTAAATTCTTTCAGGAACATTGAATAACTGCATAAGAATGACCTATCCTTTCTGACGACTGTACTTTGACAGTCTGTCAAGGGGTTTGACCCTTTGTTAAAAATATATCAATATTATTTTACCATAAAAAGCGTGATTCGTCAACCTATCCATGTTCAAAAAATCATAGACAAAACAGCCATTTTATAGTTATTTTGCACAAACTTATCCCCAACCGAAATATTGATAGTATGGGTCATTCTCGTCATATTCATCGTCCGTCGTTGTTGTAACGATAATATCGTCAGTCTGTTCGGGGACAAGCGGCTGCTCGGGCTGTGTGTTTTCAGTCGGAGTCTGAAGTTCCTGACCGCCGACAGAGCCAACGCCGTCGCCAAAACATGAATAGCTGCATTTTGCGAAATAGTTCTTTATTCCCTCAGCAATGGAATTTGCGATACCCTTTTGATGCTTCGAGTTTGCAAGTGCCATTGCTTCGGTATAATTCGTAACGAAGCCGCACTCAACGAGAATAGACGGGAATTCCTGCTGCTGAGTTACGAAGAAATAGTTGTACTTCTCCCCTCTGTCGCCAAGTCCGCCGTTGTCAACTTTATTATAGAGGTAGCTGCCCATTGCGGAGGAAACTGCATCTGCAAGCGGCTGTGAGAACGGTGTAAAGTAGTAAGCCTCTGCGCCTGTTGCTTTCTCGTTGGAAGCGGCATTGCAGTGGATGGCAACAAAAAGGTCGGGCGAATACTGCCTTGCTATGGAAGCACGCTGGTCTGTGTCGTAATTTTCGCTTTCGGTTTTAAGTCTGACAACATTCGCACCCTCGGCTTCAAGAATAGATTCAAGGTATTTTGCTATTGCAAGGTTAGCTTCCTGCTCCTTGATATGGCCGATAGCGCCCGGGTCAAAGTTTCCGCCTGTGTAGCCGTGTCCAGGGTCGATAACGATAGTCGCACCGTTTACTGAGCTTCGGCAGCCGTTAAAGCGGAGCGTAAGATTGTCCTCACTGTCGTATGTCGCTTTTATGCCCGAGTAGACACCGCTCTGGCGGAATTTAAGACTGAGCTTTGCGGACTTGATCTCGCCCGTATCAACAGCAGACCACGTTCCCGAGGTGAAAACGGAGCTGTCGGGGAAGGTGATATCGCCTGCGGAGATGTTTGTGATATAGCTGAAGGTTATAGTTATTCCGTCCGAATCAAACGATGAGATATAATATGAGCCATTGTCGCCATCATTGTAGTTTATACCGTTATAACTTACGGAGAACGGTATTTTTACGGAGGTTTTCAGCTTTATTACGGTGTCCGTGCCGTCCTTATAAACGGAATTTACCGAGATAGGATTTGTGCCGAGCGGCTTATTTTCGAGGATAGAAACTGCGTTTGTACGGATCCTCTTGCCCGAATTTGTGATATAATAATCAGTGCCGCTGTATGTAACGGTATTTACGATATAGTCAAGCGTTCCTGCAGGCAGACGTGCCATATCGGGAGTCGGTGCTGTATCGGTACTTTTGGCGTTATAGACCATAGTATTGTCATTATTCACCATAAGAATACTGCCCGTGAAGTCGTTAGCGACCTCGGGAAGAGCATTGACAATGACAGACGAACCTGTTCTCGATTCGGTCATATCGCCCGTTTTGGTATGATAAACGCCGTAGAACTCAATAGAGCCGAGGTTTATCTCCTCGCCCTTTTTGCCCTGCGGAGCGGTATATCTTCCGACATATTTAGTATAGTATGAGTTCGGGTCAAGCTCGTCAAGCTGGTCTTCGACCTCTTTAAGAGGTATGCTCTTTCCGTTTATCTTTGCAGTGATCTCCGAGCCCTTATATGCGATGGCACTTATTGCGATAGTCGATTCGCCGTCAACATACATCGTTCCGTCGGACGGCGAAACGCTTTTGAGGATATTTACGGTTCGGGTTATTTTATATGTGATGACCTTAGCTTTATTCTGAAATTTGAAAGTATTCACGCCGACATCAAGATCTTCTGTGAAGTAAAATCTTCCTGCTTCGTTGAGGACGATCTCTTTTCCCTGATAATATACGGGGAAATTCGGGTCGAACGAACCTGCGAATATGACGGTAGGTTCTTCGGTTTTGAACGTGGTCTTCTTCGGGAGGGTCATTTCAAGCTCGCTGTTAAGCCCCTCAAGGTCAATAGTATCATCGTAATGTTTGGTGAGGGCGGTCGTTGACTCCATACTGTTTGTTACGAGTGCGGAAAGTGAATCAAAAGCACTTCCACCGTAGGAAGAAAGCTCCGATGCGTCAATTACCTGCTTGACAAGCTCATCGGGCGAACCCCATCCCTCGGTATCGGTACATATATACTCATTCATGTGGTGGACAAAGAGCGGTACTCCTGCTTCATCGGCGATATCGTTCCACCATTTTGTTATCTCACCGAAAGGCTCGCTGCTGCTTGAACGTGAACCCTCGGCTTTGAGCATAATGAAATCGGCGCAGCCTTTCTGTATATAGCCGACAGTATCAGCATAGCCATCTGTCAAGGCTTCAAACTTTACAGATGTGGCAGAGCCTTTTTCGTTATTCTCATAGTTTGCCCATACATCGTTTATCGAAATGCCGACGGGAACGGTGTTGTTCGTCTTTCTTATTGCGTCCGAAGCGAGTGCAAAAACATAAGCACCGTTATCGAGCAGCCAGTTATCGAAACCAATTCCCGAGCCGTTTTCAACATAGTCGTGCAGGCTGAGATTCGTTTTTGATGAATAGTAGCCGTCAAGGATTATGCCGTCAACGGGATATTTTACTGTAAAGGTATGTACCCTTAGTGCTAAGAAATCTATCTTCTCCTGCAAGGTCATATCTTCAAGCGAAGTAAGAACAGCGTCTATGCTGAAATTCATATAGACGTACATTCCCCTGTCCCGTGCGCCGTCAACAAGCGAAGTGATAATATCCTCTCCGAGCGTTTCGTTGAGGTCACAGTTGTAAAGCATTTCGCCATTACAGTCCGTATTGATTATAACAGCATTAAGACGGTTGCCTTCGGCACTGTCGAGCAATGCTTCGACCTCGTCCGCAACAGCTTCCGTGCTGTCCTCGGCTGCATAATCGACAGTCGGGGTAATATATACTCCCCTCATTTCAGCAGGAAAGCTGAACATCGCTGTGTAAACAGGCTCTTCAAATGCGGGAAGCTCCTCATCACGGTTTATATCCTCCTGCGGAGCGATGACAATAGGCTCGTCTGTTTCCTCGGCAGAAGCCGTAATAGCGGCTGACAGATCAAAGCCTGCGGTCAAAGCAAGCGCAGCGGCAAGAAATGCACCAAGTATTCTCGTCCTTATTTTTTTCAAGTTGATTCTCCTCAATTTTATCCAAAAAGCTTATTTTTCTTTCTAAAAGCATAAATTTGTATATTTATATTAATTATACTATATTATCAGACTTTTTTCAAGTATTTCGGAAAAATTTATCTGATTTATCTGATGTTATATTTTGAAATTTTAAGAAAAACTTCAGCTTTATTGAATTTCACATACAATAATGGTATAATAAATATCAGAAACGCTCTTGTATGAGCTTTTATCGCACAAAATTCTGCTTATCAGATAGATTTACACTGTAAAAAAGGAGCTTTAAGATGAATTTTTACAAAGAAGCCGAAAAAATAAAGGACGAGATCGTTAAAAACCGCAGATATTTTCACCAAAATGCTGAGATCGGACTTGAAACGCCGCTTGCACGGGAATTTGTTATGAAAAAGCTGACGGAATACGGACTTTCCCCAAAAGAATGCGGTCACGGCATTACTGCGCTCATCGGCAGCGGTTCGCCTGTACTTCTGCTCCGTGCGGATATGGACGCTTTGCCTATGGAGGAGATGAGCGGTGAAGCTTTTGCCTGCACAAACGGGTATGCTCACGCCTGCGGACATGATCTTCACGCTGCGATGCTGCTCGGTGCGGCGAAACTTTTAAAGGAGAATGAAGCCTTGCTCAAAGGCACGGTAAAGCTTATGTTTCAGCCTGCTGAGGAAACCTTTGAGGGCAGCCGTGATATGACAGCGAACGGCGTTCTGGAAGATCCGCACGTTGATGCGGCGCTCGCTTTCCACGTTGCTCCGGGGAAAATGCTGCCCGGACTGTTTATGTACAACGCAGGCGGAGTTATGATGAACTCGGTGGATGGCTTCCGCATTGAAATAAGCGGCAAAGGCGGTCACGGAGCTTACCCCAATTTAACTGTCGATCCGCTCAACATTGCGGCGCA
The DNA here is from genome assembly GCA_934465295.1 of uncultured Oscillospiraceae bacterium. Lineage (GTDB taxonomy): Bacteria > Bacillota > Clostridia > Oscillospirales > Ruminococcaceae > UMGS363. The sequence continues at coordinate 23,020 of CAKSKU010000019.1, read as the reverse complement.
GACTTACATTGCCTTAGAGGCACTCATCGCCCGAGAAGCCGATCCCGAAAAGGTCTGCGTTTTAACAGTCGGTCAGCTTCACGGAGGAAAGGCTGCGAACATTATCCCCAACTCCGCATTTATGGAGGGAACGCTTCGCACGAATGACAAGGCACAGAAAGAAAAGCTTTCGGCTCGGATAGCTGAAATTGCAGAAAAGACAGCCGAGCTTTACGGCGGCACGGCGCAGGTCACAAAGCTTTCGGATGTCCCACCGCTTATATGCGATCGTGAGCTGACGGAAAAGATGGTCAGCTATATGAACGAGCTTGGCGGTCTGAAGCCTATCCCCGATATGAAAGCGAATGCTTCGGAGGATTTTGCGGTGATAGCTTCGGCTGTTCCGTCGGCGTTTATGTACCTTTCGGCAGGCTTTGAGGACGAACGGGGCGACTATTCTGCGCATAACCCGAAGGTTCGGTTCAATGAAGATGTTCTTCCGATAGGCGCAGCTTCACTTTGCCATTGTGCTGTGCGCTGGCTTGAAGATATCGGTTGATATTCCGTTTCGGCATTTTCGTGTAATTTGAAGTAAACAAATATTTTTATTCATTTTCACATAAAGTTATTGGAAAATATTATATAATTTGTTGATTTAGCGCATTGGATAGCATTGACTTTGTTAATGAATAGTGATATAATTATCTTGTCATTATGACAAAATTATAAATAATAAGAGGGATCAATTATGGAAAACAAAAAAATTATTTCGTGTGCCCTTGCTGTTATGCTTTCGCTGGGTACGCTCACAGTACTCCCCGAACAGTTCAGCGGAATGCCGGGCATAGCTATCACTGCTGAAGCTGCATCAAACGATCTTGTAATTGTAAAAGATTCCGATGGATACAAATACGTTGACGGTTACAAGGGAAAAGGCGGCGATGTTGTTATCCCTAAGGATGTCAGCTATATAAACAGCAACGCTTTTGAGGGCGTTACCAATATCACTTCCATTACAGCCAAGGGCGACCTTTATGTTTGGAACGGTGCTTTTACAGGCTGTACCAAGCTCAAAAAGGTCGTAGTTGAGGGCGATGCATATTTTGAACAGAGTGCTTTCTATATGTGCGCAAGCCTTGAATCCGTTGAGATCAAGGGCAGCATCGATGAAGTCATCGGCGGAAGTGCATTTGCATACTGTACTTCGCTCCGTTCCTTCAAGGTAAATGGTTCTAAATACGATTATGATATCGGCGAACAGGCATTTTACAACTGCATCAATCTCAAAAACGTTGACATTGCAAGCAGCTGCAATAATATATACAATGAAGCCTTCCTTAACTGCGTAAACCTTGACAGGCTTACTATCCCTTCAAAGACAAAGTTCTACTCTTCCAAGGGTTCAAAACATGTTGGCTATACATACGCATACAAGACCGAAGATGATTTCTATGACGGTAATCTTGAGTATTTCTTCAACAATGGCTCAACACCTGTTTATATCTATTATCCCTCCTTTGATATTCCTCTCGGCAGATACTGGGATACAGATTTTTATGGTCTGTACGGAAACCTTGAAAGATTTAATCCAAGAAAGATCACTCTTACTGTAACCAAGGGTTCAAATGCTGAAAGCTTTGCAAAGAAGAACGGTATCGCTTACAAGTATGCATCAGCCACTTCCGATGAAGAACTTGCTTCACCCGAAAACATCAGAGCTTCCGCAAAAACAAAGAACAGCATAACTCTTAAATGGAACAAGGTAGCAGGTGCTGATGCTTACACAGTTTATATGTACAATGCATCAACAGGCAAGTATGAAAAGTACAAGACCGTAACAAGCAATTCCTGCACTATCACAAAGCTTAAGAAGAACACCAAGTACAAGTTCAAGGTCGTTGCTCTTGAAAAGGTAAACGGCAAATACAAAGAGGGCGAAAAGTCCGATCCTGTTGCTATCACAACTAAGAAGAAGTAATTTCGGCATAAAATTACTGCCGTTCTCCGAATTCGGGGAACGGCGGTTTTTATAAAAACACATCTTGACATAGTAGAAATTCAGTGCTACAATATAAATACAATTATGACAAGAATAAACAGAAAGAGGCAAAATTTATGAAATGTAAAAAAATCATCTCCTGCTCCCTTGCTGTTATGCTTTCGCTGGGTTCACTCACTGTTCTGCCCGAACAGTTAAACGACAGGATCGGCGTTGCTATCACAGCTGAAGCTTCGGTACATGATTTTATCATTGACACCGATATTGACGGCAAAAAGTATATCGATGGATACAAGGGTTCGGGCGGAGATATTGTTATCCCGAAAGATATCAGTTATATCAACAGCGAAGCTTTTGAGGGCGTTTCAAAGATAAGTTCTATCACCGCAGAGGGCGATCTGTATGTATTAAACAATGGTTTTCAGGGCTGCACCAGACTTAGCAGGATAGTTGTAAAAGGAAATGCCCGCTTTGACGATTATGCTTTTAACAAGTGCGTAAACCTTGAAACAGTCGAGATCAACGGCAGCATCGATACGTCGATCGGCATAAACGCTTTTTCAAACTGCACAAAGCTTCGCACGATCAAGGTCAAAGGCTCTGATTTTACTTATAAGATCGGCAAGCGAGCTTTCTTCAACTGCATAAACCTTACCAATGTGACGCTCCCAAACGGATGCAGCCAGATCGGTGACGAAGCATTCCTCAACTGCCCAAGTCTTGGCAGCCTTACTATCCCCGCAAAGACAAAGATAGCAGCAAGCTCCAGACCGTTCGGCTATACTGTCGGTCTGCTTGCATCTGATGTTGAGAAAATAAAAGACAAATATGAATATGACCTTGATTTCGACCTTGATGATATTTCAACAGATATCAGCAATTCTTACTTCAACAAGCTCTTTTCTTTGAAGTATGTTTTCAATGACGGCATAACGCCCATGTATATCGATTATTTTTCTTCCGATATTCTTGCAAACGGAACGACCTTGTCTTATTTTTATGAGAGCGATTATTACGATCTCTATGGAATACATGAAAGATATCTTCCGAGAAAGATAACACTCAGCGTAGTCAAGGGTTCAAATGCCGAAACCTTCGCTCAAAAGAACAAAATTGATTATAAATATTATACCGAGCAGGCAGACACCAAGGCTCTCTCTGCTCCGAGCAGCGTCAAGGCCTCCGCAAAAACTGCAACCGGCATCACTCTCAAATGGGACAAGGTTTCCGGTGCTGATGCTTACACAGTCTATATGTACAACAGCACAACCGGCAAGTATGAAAAGTACAAGACCGTAACGACCAACTCCTGCACTATCAAAAAGCTCAAGAAGAACACCAAGTACAAGTTCAAGGTCGTTGCTCTTGACAAGGTGAACGGCAAATACAAGGAGGGCGAAAAGTCCGCTCCCGTTGCTGTTACAACTAAGAAAAAGTAATTTTGGCATAAAATTACCGCCGTTCTCCGATTTATGGGGAACGGCGGTTTTTATATCAGCGAAGTCTGTTTTCCCACTCCGTTTTGCTTATCGCATAGACATTTGTGAAAGTATTATCGGGGTCGGGATACTGCTTGACGAACTTCATTCCGTTTTTCTCGGCAGTGCGGCAGGACGGCTCGTTCGTATATTTCATATAGGAATAAATTTTATCGAAGCCGAGGTTTGAAAAGCCGTATTCGATGCACCCTGCGGCGGCTTCCGAGGCATAACCTTTTCTGCGGAAATCTTTATGTATATGGTAACCGACTTCGGGGAGCTTTTCACCGTCGATGTTCTGCATCGTGATGCCGCAGTCCCCTATCATTCTGCCGTTCTCTTTCAGCACGACTGCCCAAAGCCCGAATCCATCCGTTTTATAGCGTTCGATGTTGCGCTCTATCCAGCCTTTTACCCTCTTTTCGTCAAAGGTATAGGGATAATGCGCCGTTACGTCCGAGTCGGACAAAACTTCGTATAGGTCGCTGAAATCTTTTTCTGTAAGCTCACGAAGTATGAGCCGTTTTGTTTCGAGTATCATTTTATGCTCCTTTCCTTACACTTCATTGCACATAAAGAGAATATGCTCACATACTGAAAAGCCATTCTTCTTATAAAAATCCGGTGCAGGTGCATACTTGTTCGTTGAAAGCGTAAAGCCTGCAAGCTTGTGCTCAGACACATAATTCTCGGCGGCTTTTATGAGCATTTTTCCATAGCCTTTTCGCTGCATATCGGGAATAATAAACATTTCATCGATAAAAAGTTCACTGTTGTTCCACCAAATCTTTTCATGAGTGAACATTGCGCCGATGACAACATTATCTTCCTCAATAATGAAACCGACAAATTTCTTTTCATCAAAGTAATCTTCAAGATATGCACAGGCTGTTTCTGCCGTCCAACGGCACTGCCAAAGCTCATTGTTATATACCTTACAAAGGATATCCGCACAGAATGGTATATCCGCTCTTTTCATTTTCCTTACCATATTATTTTTCCTCCGTCACTCGCCCATAACTCTTTGATCCATATTGAAAATGAGCGTCCATCTTCCGTTTATCTTTTTCCAGCTCGAGGTGATATGGAAAAGCCCCGCAAGGTCGGCAGTTTCGGGTGAATCGGCAATTGTTTTCACGATATAATGGACTTGGATAAGCTGTTCCGTTTCGGCGACCGTTTCAAAATTCGTTATCCCGCAAGATGAGATGCCGAAGTCCTTTACAAGCTCGGCGTAATCCGCTCCACTGCATCGGAAACCTCCGCAGACCATTACCGCTTCGGGCAAAACGAGCTGCAAAAAGGCTTCTTTATCCCTGTTTGCTGCTGCGTTCCACATTTCCTGTTCAAGCTCATAGATATTTTTCTCCATAAATGCTCCTCCTTATGTCAATTATCGAAAAAGCCGCCAGTTGCGCATGACGGTTTTGATATTATAGCACTGACGGTCATGTTTGTCAACCAATTTATCGGAAATATTTGCAAGATGCATTTTTTGAGGGCAAGATGCAGAATATTTGCTTTTTATGTTATTGACAATGCAATTTTGCAATGCTATTATAAAATAAACGGGGTGATAGAATGAAGATCGGTATTGTTCAGGCAAGCTCACAAATAAACAAAAACAGCATTATTTATGAAAGCGTAAAGGAATATGCAAAGGGGCACGAGGTAATAAATTTTGGTTGCACAGACGATGACAAATATGAATTTTCCTATATTGAAGCTGCATTTTGGGTCGGTTTACTGCTTGCAAGTGGCTCTATTGACTTCGCTGTAACGGGCTGTTCATCGGGGCAGGGAATGATGCTCGCCTGCAACAGTATGCCAAAGGTTATATGCGGATACGCTCCCACGCCAAAGGACGCTTTTTTATTTGCGCAGATCAACAACGGCAATGCAATATCGTTCCCTTTAGGCGAAAATTACACCTACATGGGTGAAGAAAATCTGCGTCAGACTGTAAAAATGCTTTTTTCCGAGCCGTTCGGTCAGGGTTATCCCAAAGGCGAAGCAATGCGCAAACTCCAAGATACGGCTTTACTGAAAAACATTCGCAGCCGTTCACAGCTTGGCTTCACTTTGTTTTTGGAAAGACTTGACAAAGAATTTATTAAAAAAGCTTTACGAAAAGAAAATATTATCCGCTACACGATCGAAAACGGAACTGATCAGGAACTTATCGAACTGCTAAAACAATACATCTAATACCGAACACCAATAAAACACCGCTGCAAATTCGTCTGAAAATGCAGCGGTTTTCTGTTTACCTTATTCCGAACTATCTTTTTTATCCGAAAATCTGTTTTGAAAGCTTTTCAGGTCGGAATTTATCGTCTTTGCCTGTTTAAGATCGAGCAGCCACGATATGATAACGACGAGAACATATATTACAAACACGGAGAATGCAAATGCGGCTGTAAGCTTGCGGTTCTCGGGCAAAAGGCTCTCCGTGCCGAGTCCGAAAATGATAAGTACGGCTTCTATCGCAAAAAGCTGGAACACTTCCCTCAATATATACTGCCTGAATGTAAGCTCCCTTTTTGAATACATACAAAGCATCGGGACAAGAGCAATCGCCGCATAGATAAGCGGTGAGAGAAAGGCTTCATAGCCGAATGTCTGGTCGGGGCGGAAAATACTGCCGAGGCCAAACGTTGCGGCGTTTACAAGCGTCACAATAATGAAATACATCGACATCACCGATTTGAAATGCTCTTTGAACGTCATACTTCATCACCTCTCAATACTTTTTTCAGCTCGGACACATATTTGCGTGAAATGATTATCTCCTCGCCGTTTGAAAGTAATGCACTGAATCTTCCGCCGAGTGCAGGCTTGACGGAAGAAATTTTCATAAGATTAACAAGCGAAGCCTTCGATATTCTCAGAAAATGCTTCGGTTTTAAATTTTCTTCAAGCTCATAGATACGCTGTCTGGATTCATAGACCTTTTGCACGGTGTAGATAAAGGTCCTGTTATCGACCGATTCGATATACATTATCTCCGAAACGGGAATGTTATACTGCCTGCCGTCCAGTGCGCCCGAGAGCTGACATTGACGTGAGCGGACAAAGGATGCGATCTCACGAACAGAGTCGGTCTCCTCATGGCAGCGGATATCGACAAGCTCCGCTTCGCTTTCGGGTATCATACTTATTTTTACGTCCATATTATGTGTAGATACAGTCCTGTGCAACAAATTCACCCTTTCCTTTCAGATAGCTGTCAAAGAATTCTCTTGTCATTTTATTCACGGTCATCATACATTTTTCTGCATCAACACTGCCCGTTCCGAGCATTTTTGCAAGCGGCGGAGAGAACAGCGGCAGATCGGTAAAGTTCATGTGACCCGTTCCTGCGAAATACGTTCTGTAACAGCACACAGCATTATCGCAGACGATATTGTTTGCATAAGGAATACCTTTTTCTTCAAGTTCAGCCGCAGCGAAGTGATGTTCATCGTTATCCACAGCTAATAGCGGCACGGTATAAGGTTCGGTTCGGACGATGTTTATTTCGTTTTCAACACCGGTTACCTCGCCGAGCATAGTTCCGTCAAGGTCGATAACTGCGCTGATGTCGCTTCTCGTTCTTCCGACAGACACAGCCGCCGCACCGCCGAGGGAATGTCCCATTACGCCTATTTTATCGGTATCGGTCATTGAAAGCGCCTTGATGATGTTCTCCGATTCGTCCGTGTGCCAATATTCGGGGAGTTCCCCTGCTGTCGATTTTACGGAGTCAATGACGAAGTTTATATCATCACAGCGAAGCTTTAACCATTCCGAGGAAAGCTCGAAGATAGTCTCCTCCGATGTGCCGTCTGTGTTGACTAGAGCAATGCCGTTCATAAATTCGGGCGAAACGGTGATAGTTTTTCCGCTTGTATCCTCGGTGAACATCGAATGATACGGGTGTTCGGTCGCAATGACAACATATCCGTTTGAAGCAAGCTCCTCATAAGTCGAATAATTGCTCTCGTAAAATCCGAATGCGCCGTGCGAAAATACAACTAACGGAAACTTTTCACCGTCTGCGGCATTTTCGGGGTAGAAGAAATAGATCGGAACTTCACGCTTAGAGCCGTCCGTTTCAAACTCTTCTGTTCTGCTCTCATCAACAAGTATCGCCTTTGACATTGCAACGGGATATTCGCCCGAGGTCGGCAAGCCGTCATACGCAGTGAACATAAATGACGGTATAAGACTTACGAAAATGATCATTACCGACAGAACGGCGCTCAGTATCATCATTGACGGACGCTTTGGCTTTGACAGTGTATATTTCGCAATTAGCCAACCTGCAAAAGCAATTATAATACGAAGCAGGAGAAGTGCGAACAGACCCTTGAACCGAAAACTCATATCAATGCTCGGCGCAAGGAGCATTATCAGAAATACTCCGAGCTGACCCGCATCGCATATAAGGCGTTCAATCTGCCACTTTTCTTTATTTGGTCGGCGTTTCATCGCCAAAACTGCAAAAACCGCTTCTGCGGCACATAATAAAACAAGCAATACGATATTCATAAGCTGAATCTCCTTTTTGTTGATATTCACATCATATCACAAACAAAGGAAGATTCAAGCTTTTGATATGTAAAATGCAATTATTCGGCGTGAAATGCTTAGAAGACAAACTGCACCAAAAGCATATAGCAGACCGTTCCGCCTGCGATTGAGAGGAGCATATTCTTTTTCCATAGGTGAAGCGCAATAACTGCGATTATCGCAATAGCTTCGGGGATCCCGTGACTTCCGCCGAGGAACGAAACATCTTTAAGGCAATAGATAACGAGCATACCGAATATCGCAGGCGGAAGAGCATTTCCTATGTACTGTATATATTTCGGTGTAGGCTTATCCGAACGGAAAACTATGAACGGCAAAAATCTTGTTATCATTGTGCCGAATGCGCAGAGGGCAATTGTAACTATCTCCTGAGTTAAGGTCATACCGTTCCTTCCTTTTCCTCAATAGGCTTGCGGAACAATGTGAGCATCACGACAATGCATATCATTGTCGGTATCATAAAGCTGTCCTTGCCGAAGACCACAAGGCACAAAAGCGAAACGCCAAAACCGATAACGGACGATATATGCTGTTTTTCCTTCAGCCACTGGTCGAGGAAGATCACAACGAACATCGCCGTCATTACGAACGAAAGTCCCTCGGTATTGAACTTTATGAGGTTGCCGAGCAAACCGCCTATCGCTGCGCCCGTTACCCAATATATCTGGTTGAGAAACGTTACGAAGAAGTAAAACCAGTCTTTGTCGATATCCTCGGGTATCTCGGTGCTGTAATTTATCGAGAAGCTTTCATCGCACAAACCGAAGATAAGATAAGGCTTTTTCCAACCCGTACCTTTGTATTTTTCGAGCATCGAAACGCCGTAAAAAAGGTGTCTTAACTGTATAACAAGCGCGACAAGAAAGGTCTGGAGCGGTGCAAACGTGCTTAAAAGCATTGAAACTGCGATAAATTCAAGCGAACCGCCGAATATCGTTATGCTCATCAACAATGGATACACGAAGCTGAACCCTTTAACGTGCATCAATATACCATAGCTCATTCCGAGAAACCAGAAGCCTGCGAAGATAGGCAGAGTTTTCGGAAAGGCGAATTTAAAGGCTTTTTTTATCCTATCATTTTTCAAAAGTATCCCTCTTTTGGGTTATAATCACTTTGATATTATACGACTTTGTGTTTATCTTGTCAATACGTCAAAACCGCCCCTGTCTAATTGACAAGGACGGTCAAAATTTAATTATGCGTCATCTTCAAGAAGCTCGCCGAGAATTTTTCTTCCCAGTACGGTAGCCGGAATTTTTTCGCTCGGCGCAAGATTTGAAAGAACTGCGACTGCTGTGTTATCCTCGACCGAAAAAGCAAGGTAAGCATTGTAGTTTGAAGTTCCTCCATTGTGCCATAATATCCCGCTCTCGCTGTCATATACCCAGCCGTAAGCCGCACCGTCAAGTCTTATCCCCATTGCTTCATAAGATTTGTTGTTCGCATCAAAAAGCTTCAGCACTTCATGCGAATTTGCGATAAAGCCGTTTTCATCAAGCTGAAGCTGTGCATATTTCAGCATATCTTCAATATTCGATGTGATACCGCCTGCGGAAAGGTAGGTATCGCCTGCCTGCCAGTCCCAGTAATTTCCGAGGTCGCCGTCTATTTCGGAGATTTAGGTGTTCGGCATACCGAGATCGTTATGAAGATACTCGTTGACAAGAGTTGTATATTCGGTCGCATAGACATTTTCAAGCACAAGTCCAAGAACAGCATATCCGAAATTTGAATAATTATAGAAATGATCCTTGTCCGCAATATCGGTTTTCCCGAGCCTTTTTATAATGTCGCTGTCGCCCACACCGTAAAAGTCATTTTTGTGGCTGAAATGATATTTTATCATCGGCGCTTCAAGATAATACGGCTTATATCCCGAGGTATGCGTCAAAAGCTCTCTTATTGTCGGATAATGCTCTTTCTCGGGCAGCTCGATATACTTATCAACGGGGCTGTCGATGTCTATTTTTCCTTCGCATACGGCTTTGCTGATGAGTGAGGCGGTAACTGTTTTTGTGAGTGAGCCGATCTCATAAATATGCAGGTCATTTTCAATCATATCTCCGTTTTTTCCATAAACGAAATAGGAGGTCTGCCCGTCCTTTATCGTACCGATCGTAATAACTCCGCTGTCATTGTCTTTGAGCGCATATTCAAGAATCTCCTCGACCGACATCTGCGGAATAAGGCTCATTCGGTAGTTCCCGTAAGCCGCCAGCGAAATAAGCACAGCCGCAGCAACGACCACTGCCGATACTATTATTATGACTGCTTTTTTGTTAAGTTTTTTTGTCCTCATATATTGTTACCTCACATTTTGTCTAAGGTAAACCGCCAATCGCTTTGATATGCTCGGTGTTTCCTTTAATATTAGAATTATAGCACAATATGCAGAATAATTCAAGGTCGGAAGATGTGTTTTTCTGCGCTTCCTTGACAACCGTATTTTCATCTGATATAATATAGAAAAAGATGATCGGAAAGGAAACGGCTATGAAACAATGTATGGACGCAGCTAATCTGCACAGACGTCTGAAAAAAATAATCGGTCAGGTGAATGCGATCGACCGTATGATAGATGAGGACGTTCCCTGCGAAGATATCCTTGCGCAGATAAATGCGGCGAAATCTGCGCTCAACAAGGCAGGTCAGGTCGTTCTTGAGGGACACATAAATCATTGCATAAAGGACGCTGTTGAACGGGGCGATTCCGAAGAGATAGCCAATTTCACCAAGGCAATTGAGCGCTTTGCAAATATGCAGTAAATTTTATATAGTATAATGAGCAGTCGGAAACGGCTGCTTTTTTTATGCTTTGTGCGAAAAGCAGATTTAGGGCTTTAGCATAGCTTATAGAATAATTTTCATTTTCCTATTGACAACATATACCCCCTATGGTATAATGCAGTTGAAGTACATATACCCCCATAGGTAGTTTTGATAAACAATACTTTATCAAACAAGAGCAAATTGACTGTATTCCCCTATTACATCGGCTCAAAGTTTACTTTCTTGATGATCTTTTTGAAAGGAATGATGAAAATGAAAAAGCTTATGGGAAAGCTTGAAGAGCTGCTTGAACTCGGCGGAACGAAAAAGGACATTGCTCTGCTGATAATTTCGGCAATATCGCTTGTTGTCAGCCTTGCAGTTCCCAACGGCGTACTGCCGTTCAACTTATCGTGGGTGGCTATTATCCTCTGCGGTGTCCCGATAATACTTGAAGCTGTGATTGGTCTTGTAACGGCGTTCGACATAAAAGCAGACGTTCTTGTTTCGCTTGCGCTCATTGCTTCGGTATGCATCGGCGAAGATTTTGCGGCAGGCGAAGTTGCGTTCATTATGCAGCTTGGCGGTTTGCTTGAGGATCTCACGGTCGCAAGAGCGAGAGCAGAAATTGAGAAGCTTGTGCATCTTACTCCGCAGACTGCAAGGGTCATTTCGGGCGGAAAGGAAGAAATAATTCCTGCCGAGCAGGTCAAAGTCGGCGATATTCTCCGTGTTCTCCCGGGCGAAACGATAGCTGTTGACGGCATTATAATCTCAGGCGAGACAAGCGTCAATCAGGCTGTTATGACGGGCGAATCTCTCCCCGTTGACAAGACCGTCGGGGACGAAGTTTCATCGGGAACGGTGAACCAGTTCGGTGCTTTTGAAATGAAAGCTTCCAAGGTCGGCGAAGATTCATCGATACAGCGAATGATAAAGCTCGTTCAATCGGCAGACGCAGGCAAGGCGAAGATAGTCGGACTTGCAGACAGGTGGGCAACGTGGATTGTTGTTATAGCGTTGACGGCGGCAGGACTTACATGGGCGATAAGCGGCGAGATAATCAGAGCGGTAACGATACTTGTTGTGTTCTGCCCCTGCTCGCTTGTGCTTGCGACACCAACGGCTATAATGGCAGGCATCGGTAACGTTACAAAACACGGTTTTCTCGTGCGTGAGGGTGATGCGCTTGAACGTCTTGCAAAGGTAAGGAAAATTTGCTTCGACAAGACGGGAACGCTTACATACGGAAAGCCCGAGGTCGTTGACATTTACGCTGTGAATATGGAAAAAGACGAGCTTTTGTTTTTGACTGCGGCTGTGGAAAGCTATTCGGAACATCCGCTCGGAAAGGCTGTACTTCGCTCTGCAAAGGAAAAGGGACTTGCTTTTTCCAAGGCTGAAAGCTTCTCAATGACAGCAGGAAAAGGCGTTAAGGGAATCGTTGACGGAAAAGAAATTCTTTCGGGAAATGTAAAGCTTCTTACCGAAAACGGGATAGCTGTTCCCAAGGAAGTGACAGAGAAAGCGGCTGAATTTATCCACAAGGGTTCTACGGTAATTTTCACGGCGGCAAACGGCGAGCTTGCAGGCTTCATCGTACTTTCGGACACGCTTCGCACAGAGAGCCGTGATATGATCTCACAGCTGAAAGAGCTTGGTGTCGAGCCTGTACTTCTGACGGGTGACAATGAAAATGCGGCGCAGAACATTGCCCGTGAGGTCGGAATCACGCAGGTAAAGGCGAACTGTCTGCCTGAGGATAAGCTGAATTTCGTAGCGGACAGCCAGAAGTCGGGCGGTGTGGCGATGATCGGTGACGGAATAAATGACGCTCCTGCGCTCAAACGTGCAGATGTCGGCATTGCGATGGGCGGTGCAGGAAGTGACATTGCGGTCGATGCGGCTGACATTGCGCTTGTCGATGACGAGGTAAAGGAACTCCCCCACCTTTTCGCACTTTCCAAGCGAATGATGACGACGATACGGATAAACCTTACTTTCTCGATGCTGCTCAACTTTGTTGCGATAATCCTTGCGATAACTAAAGTCCTGAACCCCGTTGTCGGCGCACTTGTTCACAACTGCGGTTCGGTGCTTGTTATAATCAATTCAGCTTTGATATTAAATTGGAGGAAAAGAAAATGATAGTTGGAATTCTTGGAATTTTGATAGGACTTGGTATTCTCGGTGCAGGAATTTATTATTTAAAGACTGACAAAGAGGAAAATGCCAAAAAAATTTACGGTACTATTTCCGCTGTCGGTGCGGTGATCGCTGTTGTTTCGGTAATTGTACTTATTTCGAGTTTATAATATGTGAAAAGGACATCGTTGTGCGGTATCCTTTCAATATAAACTAATCGGTGCTGATAAGTCAGTTTTTGTTTACAAAGCATATAGACATAATCGGGTTTATGTGATATAATATTCCTCGAACATTTTTTGAAAGGAAATCAGAAGCAAATGAACAACGAAATTACTGTTTCAGAGCTGAAAAAGCTTTCAGCCGATTCATATATGCTTATCGATATGCGTGATGAATACGCTTTTTCTTACGGTCACATTGACGGTGCGGTGAATATTCCGCAGGAAAAGCTTGAAAATGCGGAACTTCCTGCCGATAAAAAGCTTGTAATATGCTGCAAGAGCGGACTTATAAGCCGTGATGCTGCCGACGCACTTTGCGAAAAGGGTTTTGACGCTTACAATCTTGCAGGCGGATATGTAGACTGGCTTCGTATAGAACTGGAAAACCGAGAGATCACCGATCAGGTCGAAAAAAGCTTACAGAAGAAATTTCACCACTCGCTTTGGAGCAAATTCGCAAAGGCTGTAATCACTTATGAGCTTGTTCAGCCGAATGACAAAATCGCGGTCTGCATTTCGGGCGGCAAGGATTCGATGCTTATGGCGAAGCTTTTTCAGGAGATGCAGAGGCATCAGAAGTTCCCGTTTGAGCTTGTTTTTCTTGTAATGGATCCGGGTTACAGTCCCGAGAACCGCAGCATTATTGAAAAAAATGCGGCTTCGATGTCGATACCGATAACTGTTTTCGAGTCGGATATTTTTCAGTCGGTCTATAACGTTGACAAGAACGCCTGCTATCTTTGCGCGAGAATGAGAAGAGGTCATCTTTACAGCAAGGCAAAGGCTCTCGGCTGTAATAAAATTGCGCTCGGACATCACTTTGACGATGTTATCGAAACGATACTTATGAGTATGCTTTACGGCGGTCAGGTCAGGACGATGATGCCAAAGCTTCACAGCGATAATTTCGAGGGAATGGAGATAATCCGTCCGATGTATCTTATCCGTGAGGACGACATCAAGCGTTGGCGTGACTACAACGGTTTGCATTTTATACAATGCGCCTGCCGTTTCACGGACACCTGCACTTCCTGCAATCCGACGGGTCCTGTTTCAAAGCGTCAGGAAATAAAGCATCTTATTGCCGATCTGAAAAAGGTAAATCCGCAGGTCGAGATGAACATATTCCGCAGCATTGAAAATGTCGATCTTAACGCAGTCGTACAGTACAAAGACAAAAACGGTATTCATAATTTTCTTGATAGATATGATGAGCTTTAAGGTCTGACGCTCCACAGGCAAACAGTTTGGAACTTCCTTATAATTTATGCTCTGAAAAAATTCCCGAAAGAATAAATTTTTTCAAAAAAGGTATTGACATTTGATTTTGTATATGGTATAATAAATATCGTCGTTAGGGAAGACATAATGCGAGTGTAGTTCAATGGTAGAACACTAGCCTTCCAAGCTGGTTGCGTGGGTTCGATTCCCATCACTCGCTCCACTTTTCCCTAACGCTTTTATGTGCGTCATTAACTCAGCTGGATAGAGTAACTGCCTTCTAAGCAGTAAGCCACTGGTTCGAATCCAGTATGACGCACCAATATGGTGGGTGTAGCTTAGTTGGTTAAAGCGTCGGATTGTGGTCCCGAAGATCGTGGGTTCGAATCCCATCTCCCACCCCACTAAAACTGTTTAAACTTTTGTTTAAGCAGTTTTTTCTTTTACGCAAACAACTTTTTATAGAAAGACACCAAAAGCCATAATTGCTGCAATTTCGTCACAGCAATTATGGCTTTTTTATAAGATATTCGATCAGCCACAGTCATAATTATAAAGTACAGCCGAAAAATCACATTCTTTCAGCTTATCAGCAGGAATGAGGAACGATCCTGTTCCCACATCTCCCCAAATTATTTCATAATCGTGTCCTCCCCAAGAGTTTACCTCATCGCTTTCCAGATCAAAAAGCTCAAAAAGAACTCTGTTGAATGATCCAAGCCGCAAACTGCCTTCCCTTGGATCATGTTGAGAAAAGACAGGGTATCCTCCGATCATCGCAGCGCATTTTGGGTTTCTTTCATAGATCAGATCTTCCACTTCGTCATCAAGCTTATAAATATCCTCAATCGGTTCACCCGACATTTCATTGTAATTTTTCAAAAATGTCTTTTTAAAAAGGAAATCATCAGGTGTTCCATATCCCAAAATTGGTTCTTCATATTTAAGCACAAATTCACCACGAATCGGAAAATCATATTCATCATCACTAAATTCCGCTGTCGGAACATCCTCGTCTGACATCAGTTGGGAAACGTCAGTGATAATGTCACGGTGATAGATGACTCTGAAACCATTCTGAATAGTCTGTTCCTCTTTATTATAATAATCAAAGCCATAAAGGCCATCATTTTCGCAAGCAAGAAAGATCTGTAGAATTCCATTTTCGGGAAAATCGTCTATATGAGGTAATTGTCCAAAATTGAGCTGAACCAGAAGTCTGAGCGGCTTTCCTGCATAATCGCCCGATATTCCCCTCGGGTATCCCATATTTTTCGGGAAATACGGTGTTCCGCCCAGCTTGCTGTCAAACAAGCCACCCTTCCCTTTTATAGGTATAAGTCGCAGAACAGGCAGCGGAACAACTTCGCTGTCAGTACGTTGCAATATCTCATCAATATTCATCACAAAAGCCACCCTTTCTCAATTACGCAAAAAGCCTTATATTTACAGAATTTATCAAACTTTTGGATATTATATCATATAATCAATTTTTTGTCAATAAAAAAATCAGCTTAACGAGTATATCGCAAGCTGATTTTTTGCTAATAGTCAATTATAAATTTTATATTTCGATCTGCTGTTCACGGTCGGGGCCAACGCCGATCATCGCGATCTTACATTCGCAAAGCTCTTCAAGGCGCTTGATATAGCCCTTGCAGATCTCGGGAAGCTCATCGAATGTTCTGCAATTTGAAATATCATCGTTAAAGCCGGGATAATCCTCGTAAACAGGCTGGCAGCCGTCAAGCTCTTCGAGAGTTGCGGGGAAATCCTTTATAATAGTGCCGTCAGGCTTCTTATATGCAACACAGATCTTGAGTGTGTCGATTCCTGCGAGGGTATCGAGCTTGTTTACAACGAGGCAGTTAAGACCGTTTACACGGACTGCGTGACGAATGATAACCGAGTCGAACCAACCTGTACGTCTTGGTCTGCCTGTGATAGTGCCGAATTCATGACCCTTTTCACGGATATAGTCGCCAGTTGCATCGTTGAGCTCTGTCGGGAACGGACCCTTACCGACTCTTGTTGTATAAGCCTTTGCAACGCCGTAAACATTGTTGATGACCGTAGGACCAACGCCTGTGCCGACGCAAACGCCTGCGGAAAGCGGGTGCGAGCTTGTAACGTAAGGATATGTACCGAAGTCGATATCGAGAAGTGTAGCCTGTGCGCCCTCAAAGAGGATAGTCTTGTTTGCCTTTACAGCTTCATAAGCAAGCACGGAAACGTCAGCTTCGTACTTGGCAAGGCGCTTGCCGTATTCGGTATATTCCTTGATAACAGCTTCGATATCAACAGCTTCGCCGCCGAAAACTGAGGTGATGATCTTATTTCTGAGCTTGCCCGTTGCACGAGCCTTTTCAGCGAAAACTTCGGGATGGATAAGGTCATAGAAACGAATGCCCGAACGCTCATACTTGTCCATATAAGTCGGACCGATACCGCGCTTGGTCGTGCCGATATCAAGGTTTCCTCTGAATTCTTCGGAAAGTCCGTCAAGGATTATGTGCCAAGGCATAACGATATGCGCTCTTGGGTCGATCTTGAGGTTATCGCAGGAAATTCCTCTTGCTTCGAGGTTATCGATCTCACCGAGAAGATCCTGAGGATTGAGAACAACGCCTGCGCCGATAAGGCAGAGGGTATCTTTATAAAGAATACCCGAAGGGATAAGATGAAGCTTATAGGTCTCACCGTTGCTTGCAACAGTATGTCCTGCATTGTTACCGCCCTGTGAACGGATAACAACATCTGCTCTTGAAGCAAGGATATCAATGACCTTACCCTTGCCCTCATCGCCCCACTGAGTACCGATTACAATATTAGCAGCCATAGAGAACTCCGTTTCCCGACAGCAAAAAATTTTCACCGACTTCCCTGCTGCCGAAAAAGAAGCCGCAATAATAAACTAAATTACCAAATTGTATTATAGCAGATTTTTTTAATAATGTCAACTTTTTTCTTGACTTAATTCAATATATATGGTAAAATTTATTTATATAAAAAAGCCTGTTTTCAGGTATGATAAGGAGTAATTATGGGGATCTTCAATAGCAGATTTACAATGAGACTTTTGATGCTTGCAATTGTCGGTGTCATTTTGATCGGGGTTGGACTTTCATCGCTTTTCGGTGCAATGAGCTTTCGCAGTGATATCAAAAAGAATATCGAACGTGAAGAAAACATTATCGACTTTATGTATCCATCTGAATACAAGCTCAATGAAAATGTATGCGGATATATAAACTACCTCTACGAATGCTTCTGCGAAGAGACCACAACCAATACAGTTAACGGTATAAAAACGTCTTCAAGAGTATCGGGAAGCTACTACCTTATGCCAATCATAAACTCAGATGATGATAAAATGTACTACATAACTGTGCTTGTAAAGGACAAGGATCTTACAGCACTTTGTGAACAGCTTGTTGATGATACCTATACCTATCTTTCAAGCGATGCTGACGTTGAATTTACCGATGTGTTTTTCACAGGAAAGGTCAAGCCTCTTGAAAGCGAAGTAAAAAGCTATCTTGTAGATTGGTTGACTGAGGTCGAACTTTTTGAGGATAATTCCACCGCAACAATAGACAAATATATTCTTCCGTATCAGCTTGAAGAATATAATCTGGAAAATCACTTCAGCTCCGCAAAAATGTTTATCCCCATCGGAATTATAATAGTTGCTGTCTGTGCTGCCATTCTTGTTACCGTTTATAAAAGAAATAAGCAGCAGAATATTGAACAGCCTGTATTTGATACAAATACAAATTACCCCGACAGCCAGAGTGCATCATACAAAACGGAGGAAGCTGTTCCCGTATCTGTATCTGCACCTGCTTTCAATGCTGAAAAAGCTGCTGTTCCTGTTGTACCGAAGGAAGAAGTCAGACCGTCTGCTCCGACAGTATCATCTGAGGAGGTCAAGCCTGCTGCTGTCAGTGTTCCAAATGCTGAGGAAACGGTCACTGCTCCTGCTGAACAGAAAATCACCGAGACCGAAACAGCAGATGCAGCTTCAGTTCCCGATGAAAGCGGTATGCTTTCGGCTGCTGTTTCCGCAGAGGATGTTGACAATCTCCCCGACGACAGCTCCGCAAAGCCGACATTCAACTACGATGACGGCGGAATGGGCGGTATTGATGTAAGCGCACTCGACTTAAGCTCACTCGATGACTATCAAGATGGCAGCTCCGATGATGAGCCTGCCGACAACAATATTTACAGCAGCGATGATGAATATACATTTGATGCGGATCCGGCTTCGATCCGGCTTTCAGATATGGATAAATAACAAAAGAAAGGTGTTAGAATATGTTTTTATTCAACAAAAACAAAACCAAAGATGAACCCAAACCAGCCGCACCCGTATCCCCTGCTCCCACCACGACAGCAAAGCCTGCGAACGCAGATGATTTCTTTGCCGATCTTGACAAAAAAGAAAAGCCAAAGCCTGTCGAACAGCCCGTAAAAACAGATATCGACGTTCCCGATGTGGTCGGACTTCGTGAAGAACCTCTGCCCGAGGTTCAGAGCAGTATGAACGATGTTGAGACTGACGGGATCGCTGCGGAAAACCTCACCGACAAAACTCTCGGCGATGATGGAAACTACCACGGCAATATGAACGATGCATACACCGCTCCCAAAGCGCCTAAGGAAGAAAAGGTCTTTGACCCGAGCGGTGCTGTAACAGCGGACGACTTTTTCAGCAATATGGGACGCAAATCAGCTCCGAAGTCTGCGGCTGAACCCGTTGTTCTCCGTGAAGAACCTCTCCCCGAGGTCGGAAGCAGTATGAACGGACTTGATGTTTCCACGCTTGCAACAGACGGACTTCGTGATAAATCCTATGAAAACGATGAGCTTTACCACGGAAATATGAATGATATCCCCGACGAAGAAGCCATTGACACCGATTCGCTTGCGGTCAAGCATCTCAAAGCAGATGCTGATGACAGCGAAAATATTTACAGCGACGATGATTACGATGTTGACGAAAGCAGCATTGTTGTTGAAGAAATAAACGAATAAAAATCAGCTGTTCGGCTTTGTAGAAGCTGAACAGCTTTTTATTGCAAAAAAACAGCAGTCTTTTTAGCGAAAGACTGCTCAAATTAAATGAAATAAAATAGGAGGCACGAAAAAGAATGCGCCAAATGGAAACATTCACCGATCATTCGGTCGGTCTTTTATGCCTTTGGTTCGATCAAAGACTTACAGAATGACCTTTGAGCCGTTTCCAAAACAAATACACATCGTCTGCATCGATGTGCGGTAAATCATAACCGAAAAATCGGTTGTGAAATCAAAAATTAAAGCTGCGGCAGGCAGAATTCAAATCCGTCCGACCTTATATCATCGATAAGCTGCGGCAGGATTTCCGCATTGGTCGATGAAACGCTGTGCAAGAGGTAGATCGCACCGTCATGTGCGGCGTTCCTTGCCTTTTCAAGCGAGGCGGTCGGGTCGGGCTGGTTATCTACGTTCCAGTCGCAATATGCATAGCTCCAAAGCATTGTCTTATAGCCAAGCTTACTGCAAACGGCGAGAGCACGCTCCGAATATTCTCCGCACGGTGGGCGAAGATACTTCATTTCGACCCCGTATTCGTTTTTCACGAAGTCGTGGAGCGACATTATCTCCTCCTCGGCACTTTCGGGCGAAAGCGTTGGCAGTGATTCATGCTTCATACCGTGGTTGCCGATGACGTGTCCCTCTGCAAGCATACGCTTTACAAGCTCTTTATTGCGCTTTGCGTAGTCGCCGGTGAGGAAAAATACCGCTTTGACGTTTTTCTCTTTCAAGGTATCGAGAATTTTCTCGGTATAGCCGTTCTCATAGCCTTGGTCGAACGTCAGGCAGATACCTTTTGCTCCGCTGAACACAGCATAGCTGTCATACTGTTCAAACTCATCGTTGAACAACTTTGCGCCCGTCGGACAGTTGTTTTCATCACATTCAACGCCCTGTCCGTAACCATGGGATTCGGTGGAAAGCCCGTTCAGCTCGGAGATATCCTGTGCCGAGAGCTGATTTGCCGAAGCCTGAAAAGCAAAGACATTTACAGACATTACCGCTGCTGTAAGAGCCGTGATAAGCTTTGAAAGTCTCATCTGATCCCTCCATAACAAGATTTACGGATAAAACCGTACAGCATTTATTATGCATATCTTGTTATAGCTTATCACAAGTATATTATATCACAATTTTACGGAAAATAACACTACAAAGCGGTTACAATTTTATCACAAAATTCTTCCGCAAATTAACAAAAAATGCGCTGTGACTTTACATCACAGCGCATTTTGCAAAATAAGCTTATTTTGAGAGATAGGACTTAACAAGCTCCTGTAAAAGCTCATCACGGTCGATATGTCTGATAAGATTTCTTGCGTTATTATACGTTGTTATGTAAGTCGGGTCTTCCGATAAGATATATCCAACGATCTGATTAATGGGATTATATCCCTTTTCGCTGAGAGCGTCATATATTAATGTGAGATTTTTTTTGAGTTCTCCCTCATTTTCCTCAATAACCGTGAACGTCATTGTCTGGTCGTTATTCATTTTATATGACCTTCCTTCTATAATGGATTCTCTAATAGTTATATTATACTATATTTGGTGCAAAAATGCAAGTATTTTTTTATATTTTTTGAAACAAAAGTTTTGTTTTGGTTCTTTATCAGAAAAGGCTGTCGGCGATCTCATAAGCTCTGTCATCGTCCGAGCAGGCAAAGAGCATAACATAGTTGCCCTTTACAACGACCTTTGCGCCGTCAAGCTTATACATTTCGTCGGGTGTATAGTCGGTGTAAAGCTCTATCTGACTATCAAGACGCTTCTGCGCAGCTGCACGGGCATTCTCTGCCTGTTCAGCAGAGTTCATTTTGAAAACGGCAAGCTCATCGGGGTAAGCACCCGAGCCGCAGATAAATACTGAAAGCGCATCTGCCGCTTCAACATCAATATCATAATATGCGCCGACATCTTCCTTGGTTTTCTCAACCGCAGAAGGTATCTCGATCTCTGCCATTATTGCCGATGTGATATCAGCAGGTGCAGGCTCCTTCATTTCAGCCGTATCACCCTTTGAACAAGCGGTGAGCATAATTATAGGCAAAACTAACATTGCTGCAAAATTTTTAAATCTCATAATATTCCTTCCTTTACTGTGTTATCTCTGTATTGCTTTCGCTGAATGCGGCTGTGGCTGCTTCGCTTTCTGCGGCGACAGGCTCAACGGCTGTTACAGCGATCTCTGCTGATATTGCGGTCTCGCTTGCTGTTTCGGAGGAAGCTTCTGTTTCCGAAGCGGTCTCTCCCTCATTGGTAAGCTCGAACTGGATCCTGCTCAAGACAACGCCGTAAGCTTTACCGAGGAAATGAAGTCCGTCAGCTTCGGCATAGTCAGCCGAAAGATAGCCGTCAGCATCCTGAAGCATTGTGAAAATATCGATATATTTGCACTCCTTGCTTTCAGCTGTTTTCTGGAGCTTGCTGTTATAATCGGCTATGAGCGGTATTTTCTCGGGGTTTTCACTTTCGTGTGCTGCCGTAACAGGCGGTATCGACAGGATAACGATCTCCGAATCGGGCGAAGCATTTCTGAGCTCGTCTACGAGCTTTGACATTTCCTCAGCCATATAATCCGCACTGAGAAAAGCAAGTCCGTTTGTTCCGAGCATAATGCAGATATGATCGGGCTGCATTTCTTCTGCTTTTTTAGCAGCAGTAACGCCGTTGATCTCCTTTGTCAATGCAGACTCGGGATTAAGTCCGACCTGTGCGAAAACATTATCGGGTTCAAGATACCCAAATCCTGAAAAACCCGTAAATATCGAATCTCCGATAAAGAGGCTGTTGGAGAAGAACGTCTTGTCATAATCTGTGGAGTTATATTTGGATTCGGTCTCGCTTGTTTCAGCGGCACTTTCGTTTAAGTCCGTTGTATCTGTGAGTACGATATTGGCTGTGACCTGTGAGGTCTCGGTTGTTGTTGTCATCTGTGTTATAGTCTCCGTCGGCTGTGGTTCTATCACAACAGGTTCGGAAACCACATATTCATCGTCCCAAGGCATTTTTATGCCAATAGCTGCAAGTGGGTCTTTGCCTGTAAAAAAAGTATAGCTATACAAGCCAAGTGCGGAAAGGACGAGAACGATAAGTACGATTATAATAACATTCAGCACCACAAGAACCTTTGGTGTTCTCGGTTTTTCAGAATAATAATAGTTTTTTCGTGGCATTTTTAGGAATACACCTTTCTACTGCGATAACATATTTTATTATACACTATTTCATTCGACATATCAAGTATTTTTACGAGAAAATTTCCGCTCTGTGAATAAAAAAAATCCGTCTTCAGAATGAAAACGGATCTTATGGAGGCGCCACCCAGATTTGAACTGGGGATCAAGGTGTTGCAGACCTACGCCTTACCACTTGGCTATAGCGCCGTTGGAGCGGATTACGAGGCTCGAACTCGCTACCTCCACCTTGGCAAGGTGGCGCTCTACCAGATGAGCTAAATCCGCATATTGGCGACCCGAAAGAGACTCGAACTCTCGACCTCCGCCGTGACAGGGCGGCGTTCTAACCAACTGAACTATCGGGCC
>CAKSKU010000018.1 GCA_934465295.1 uncultured Oscillospiraceae bacterium | reverse complement strand
GGTGGTTCTTAAACATTATATCATTTTGGAAGTTGTTTTTCTATACTTTGTGTCACCTATCTATTGTAACATAACAACTACCGAGGGTCTGACCGATTATACTTCGGGCGTAAACGCTCTCAGAAACTTTTCAGAAGAAACGAACCGCGACTTTGTTGAAAATCCCATAAAAGCTATCGAAACAAAGCTGACCGAGCTTTATAATTCGGAAAATGAGCATAAGAACCGCTGTTTTTACCGCAAAGTCATAAGCGGCGGCGATGAAATAACCATTATCTGCAATGCTCACGCCGTACCTGCGATACTCAACACCTATTTTGAAACGCTTACCGCCGAAAGCAGCAATTCCGCCTGCGCAGGCGTTGCGATCTTCCACAGCCACGCTCCCTTTGCCGATGTTTATGAGATCGCCGAGCAAAGCTGCGAAATGGGCAAAAAGCGTTCCCACATCAAAGAAAACAGGGATAAAAACTACATCGATTTCCACTACTGCCACGCAGGCATAACCAATTCGCTTGACGAGATACGCAGCCGTCAGGAAGCAAAATTCACTGCCCGTCCGTATGAGTACAGCACCGATTGGAAGCAGTTCTGCGATCACGGAAATATTCTTAAAAGCATCAACCGTTCCGATGTAAAGGCTCTCGCCGAAGCAATAGTCAAGGGCGATTCCTACTATAAGACCGAATTAAGAAGAATAAAGTCACGTCAAAAAAAGGACAGCTTATTCAATAAAAAAATAGACGAAAACGACGACCGGATCAAAAAATTCATTTATGATATTTCAATAGTATATGATCTGTGGTTCGATGATACGGAGGTGAATATCAATGAGCAGAATTAATATCATACTCAAGTCCGACCTCTGCGCAGCAGGCGGCGACGGTTTTTCGTCAGTCATCGATACCGATGTCAGCTATGATAAATACGGTTTCCCCGTTATCGGCGCAAGAAGACTGAAAGGCTGCCTGCGTGACGCCGCAAAGCTTATCGGCACTTCCGATGAAACTATCAACGGGATATTCGGCACTTCGGGAAGTGACAAGTCGGGCAGTTTGAAAATTTCCGATGCACATATAAAAGGCTATGAGGAATTAAAGCAGGAAGCAGTCTCATCAGGACTTAACGCCGAAGAGGTCATCTCCCTTTTCACATATACAAGAGCCTCAACAGCTATCGAAGACGATACCGCCAAGGACAACAGCCTGCGCTTCACAAGAGTCGTAAAGCACTTCTCACCTCTTACCGAAAGCATGACCGAAACCGAATTTGAAGCTGATGTCGATGTTGATGAGCAGTACGCCGCAGAATTTTCCGATATCTGCAAAGCGCTCCGAAACATCGGCTATAAGCGCAACAGAGGCTATGGCGCAGTAAAATGCAGCTTTGAATTTGAAAAGAAAAAAGCTCTCCCCTCGGACGGCAAAAACATCAATGGCGATACCACAAGCATCACCTACCTTATCAGGCTGAAAGATAACGTTATGCTCCCGTCATCAGCATCGGACGAAACCGCCGACTACATCTCGGGAACATCGGTAATGGGTTTCTTCGCAAACGAATATCTGAGATCAAATACCGCAGATGAGAGCTTTGAAAACATCTTCCTCAAAAATAATGTTGCTTTTTCAAATCTCTATATCTCCGATGAAAAAATGACGGAATACTTCCCCGCTCCCGTTATCCTTGGCAAGATCAAGGGCGAGGACGGCGCATTCAATATCGTCACCTATGAAAAGGACGAAAGCACTATCATAAAGCCCGTAAAGAGCGGCTATTCCTGCTTTGATTCGGTGATAAAAAAGCCACTTACGGAAACGGTATATCACCATACAAGAGGAGATGAAGCAAATCTCTACACCCAGACAAGCCTTTGCAGCGGTCAGTATTTCTGCGGAACGATAACGGGAAAATCAGAATATGTAAAGATAATTTACGATATCCTTACCCACTCTACACTTCGTTTCGGCAGAAGCAAAACTGCACAGTATTCAGCCTGCGAGCTTGTCAAAGCCGATATATCACCCGTTTCGGACAGCGTTAAAACAATAAGAGCGGGCGAGCAGTTCATCGTCCTGCTTCTCTCCGATGTTCTCATTCCCGATGAAGCAGGCGGATACGATATCTCCGTTCTTGGACTTCAGAAAGCTATCGGTCACGGCATTGAAAAGCTCGAATGTGACAGGGGAGAAAAAGTCAAGCGTTCCGCTCTCCGTTACAGGATAATCGCAGGCTACAACAGCAAGTGGAACATTCAGAAGCCGCAGATAAGAACTATCGCCGCAGGCTCGACTCTCGTTTTCCGTGCAGAATCGGATATGAAGCTTCCGTCCGAATTTACTGTCGGCGCAAAGATGAACGAAGGCTTCGGCAAGGTAATGGTCTGCCGTCCGGAAGATTTCGCCGCAAGATCGGTCAAGAACGAAAAAACCGTAAAGACCGCCGACAAAAACGGTGCTCTCTGCAAACTCATTGCCAATAATCAAGCTATCGAAGAAATGCGTTCAAAAGCAGTAAGCTTTGTTGCATCATTCGGCAGGGAAATGAACTCTTCACAGATCGGACGCTATACTATGATGGTAAAGCAGGCAAACGACCTTGGCGAACTCCAACACATTATGATAAAAAACATCAAAAGCAAAAGTTCTCATGATTACATCGATAATATCATAAAAAGGAGCGAAGCAGAACACTACCGCGATAACTACTGGAGAGAATACCTCCTGCTTATCCTTACGCTTATAAAGTATCAGAACAGAGGGGAGAAGAACAATGAACAGGATTAAATATTTCAGCATAGTTTTTGAGCTTGCTTCTCCGCTTGCAATAGGTTCGGGCGAAAACGCCAATACCGACAGCGATATTATCCTCGACAGCAGCGGAAAGCCAACTATCCCGGCAACTGCAATAGCAGGCGTTTTCCGCCACTACCTTGATAAAAAAGATATTTTCGGAAACATAAACGGAAATGATCCTGCCGAAAGCAAGATCAGATTTTACGATGCACAGTTCATTTCCGACAGCTTCTTTACAACTGTAAGGGATTCAGTAAAACTGGAAAACAAGGTCGGCGTAAAAGGTGCAAAGTTTGACATTGAAGCAGTTGAAACAGGCATAGACTTTGCAACCGTGATCGAACTTCGCAATGCTGATGGATCCGAAAACGATATTCTCGATGCATTGAATGCCATAGATGCAGGCTTTTTGCGCATCGGTTCAAAAACCTCACGGGGATACGGTAGACTTAAAGTCGTTTCACTCAAAAAAGCCGAATTCACTCTCCCCGACAACAGAGCAGAATGGCTTGACTTCGACCTTTTCAATTCCGGGGATAAATGCTATAAGGAAACAGCTCTTCCCGACAGCACTGACAATTTTATCAGCATAAAAATGAAACTCAAACAGAACGGCGCTATTTCGATAAGAAGCTATACCGTAAAAAATGCGGACGATATCAGCTCCGCCGATTATATCCAGCTCTCGCTCAGCGACGGAACGCCCGTTATCCCGGGAACATCATGGGCAGGTGCTTTCCGCGATCGTTTCAGACAGCTTTCCAATGAAACACTCACAAAAGAACTTTTCGGATATGTAGACACCGTAAAACTGTCACAGAAAAAATCACTCATCTATTTCAGCGAAAGTGAGATAGTCGGAGGCGAAATGAAAGTCATCACCCGAAACTCTATCGACCGATTCACCGCAGGAACAAAAGACGGTGCACTTTATACCGAAAAGACCTGCTATAACGGCAGCTGCGGTCTTGAAATTTTCATCAACAAAAACGGACTGGAAGATGCCGAAAGGAATATCGCTCTGATATGCGCCGCAATATGCGACCTAGACAAAGGATATCTTGCCGTCGGCGGTCTTACATCGGTCGGCAGAGGTATGTTCACGGTAGAAAACATTACTGTCAACGGCGCAGACGTTACAGATCCACTTAAAGCAGACAACGTTTCGGCTATGGCAAAGGAGGCTTTGTAATGACGGATAAAAACTATATCGCCGACTTCGGTTCTGCGGAAGATGTGAACGCTGTCATTGTGCAGAACATAAACGGCGGAAATATGATACTGATGTTCACGGATAAATTCAAATGCTGTCCTCAGCAGAATATCGAAGATACAGTGCATCTCCTCGAGGCTCGTGTCTTTACGGAAAACGCCGAAATAAAGCTTATGCGCCCGACTATCGCAGATAAATTCACATGGCGGCTCATCGATGATACAAAGCTTTCCCCCGATGACTATATGATCGAGGAGCAGTATCTCGATATCAATGGAAAAATCAAAGCCGAAGGAACAGAAAGCAACAACTTTGAATATACTGCGATCGGCGGTGGAAAATACACTCTTCCGCTTGAAAATGCTGAAAAGCTCCGTATCCATAACTATATCTCATACGACGAGCAGGGCATCGCACAGATCACGGATTTCCGTGCTGTAAAATATCTTGGAAAGGGTGAGGATAAGTGAGCAACTATATTGCAGACTTCAGAAACGGCGCAGTAAACCCATATACTTTCGTTTCTCTCGGCAGCGGAGTTGAAAGAAGTCCCCTCGCTAAAGGTGATCTTTCGGGCGTTATCCATTGTTCGATGAAAAACGAAACACCGCTTGCGCTTCCCGACCTTCCCAAAGCTGAAACCGAACTTGTAAAAACCCCAAAAGGAAAGCTTGATGAACACAAAAAAGCACCTTTCTTCAAAGTAGACGGAAAACCTGTCATAACAGGAAGTGAGATACGGGGTGTTATCCGCTCGGCATACGAAACATTGAGCAACAGCTGCCTTTCAGTAAATAATAACAACATTCTCTCTGCAAGAAGCGCCGATGTAAGATCACCGGGTCTTATCCGCTTTGAAAATGAGGATAAAAAATGGCATCTTTATAAAGCCGATACCAAAAAGCTGAAATATGACGGCTCGGAAGACTTTGACGAAACAGCAGACACCTTTAAAAGGACATGGAAAAATTATAAATATACAAAAGATGACAAAGGAAGATCAAGAGCCGACTATAAGGGTGGCAAAATACCCGTTTCCTATAAATTCAGTACAAGCTTTGAAGAAATTAAAGCAGATGATCTCGACCTTGCCGTTGACGACTACAACACGGTAAGTGATATCTGCTTGGAAAATGCCAAAAACAAAAACCCAAATACAGATTTACGCAATTGTATCATTAAGCCTTTAAAAGACGGAAAATGCTACCCCGTTTATTACCGTGAATTCAGTGACGACGGAAAAAATTATGTGTGGCTTTCCCCTGCCCAGATATCACGCTCGGTGTTCAGGAACAAGGTCGATAACCTGCTCGGTACATACCGCCATTGTGAAGATACAGACAACGTTTGCGAAGCCTGCGGTCTGTTCGGAATGATAGGAAAGAAAGGCAGCACTTCTGCGATAGCATCAAGACTAAGATTTACCGATGCCAAGCTTGAAAACGACGCCAAGCTGACATATAAAACTCTGAAAGAACTTTCCTCCCCACGCCTTTCTTCGATCGAATTCTACTCGACCGCCCCGAATATGAAATTTCAGTGGAACTATGATACAAAAGGTGTAAAACTCAACGGCAGAAAATTCTATTTTCACCATAACTGCGACTGCACAACGACCGAGAAAACGGGACGAAATCTCACCACAGAACTTCTTGAAAAGGGCGCAGAATTCAGCTTTGATATCTTCTTCGATAAGCTTAACGAAAGCGAACTGAACAGACTTGTCTGGACTCTTGCCATCGGAGAAAACTCTCCCGACAGCCACAGAATGCATAAGCTCGGTCACGGCAAGCCGCTCGGACTTGGCAGCGTGAAAATAACCGTTGATTCCGTCACAAAAAGAAGCTTTGACCCCGATAGAATGATATTCACAAACGAAGAAATGAACGTTGATCTTTTCTTTGAAAATGTCCCGTTCGATACCTCGGCTGAATATTTCAAGGAGTATATGGCTGTCACAGACTTTGACTATCTCGAAGGCAGACCCGTTGCTTATCCTTACGGCGATGATAAAATGGGAAAAGATACATCTGTCGGTACACTCACCTGGTTCAAAGCCAACCATAACGACGGCAAAATGGTCAAGCCCGGCGAGTCCTGTTCTATCTCTTACCGCCTGCCAAAGATCACGGATAAAAAGAATCTTGTCCTCCCTGCGCTGACCGCAAGCGATGACTATGGAAAAGCCTCATCATCGGGCAGCAAAAATAAGTCAAAAGAAGGATATTCAGGTCCAACATCATTCGGTGACAACAGACCTGCCAACAGTGATACTGCACGTTTTATGTGCAAGAAGTGCAAGACTTGGAATGAGGTCCGGAAACATAAACCATTTGCAAAACCAAATTCTCCCATAGTCTGCAAAAAATGCAAAAAAACATTCTACGAAACCTATTGATACGGGAGAAAAAATGCTTTATCAAACCGATATCTATACCGCACCTGCCGATATATCCGATGTAATGTCGGGTATATCGGTAAAGATACACGGTGCGGCAATGAACGCCATACCCAAAGACTACGCCGCCCAAATGCACGAAAAAGGCTACCACCCTTTCTCCGTTTTTACAATCGATACGGGCAGCGGTCTGCTGATAAGAGTTTCCGCCCTCTGCGACGAAGCAAAGGTCATTCCCGAAGCTCTATGCAAACTCGACAGCATAAAAATATTCGGCGCAAATGAGCCTGTAAAACTTACCGGCTTTGAAAGCGCTGACCCTATAAACGCAGCCGATGCCGAAAACTATATAAACGAACGAAGCTGTACCCTCGAATTCGTCACCCCCGCAATGGTAAAAACCAAAGGCAGACCGTCAGCCGCCCCCGATATCTGCGGCTATTTCCGTTCGGTCATCAATAAGTATAATACCTTTGAAAACGCTAACCTCACCTTTGACGAGTTCAAAGAAGCCTTTGATAATGCCGATATCGCAGAATATCACCTTGAAAGCACTAAGTATAACGTCAGCGGAAACATTTTCCCCGGTATGCTCGGCTCATGCAAACTGTATTTTCCCAAGGCTAAACACCAAAATACTCTCCTCCGCAGAATGATAGCCTACGCTTCATACAGCGGCGTCGGCGGAAAAACAGGTCAGGGTATGGGTGGTCTTGTCGTACGATAGTTATTCGCATATCATTTATCAATAATAAACAACAGCCGTATATCAAGAGCCACGATATACGGCTGTTTTTTTATATAACAAGAAACTCTTCATCAGAATCTTTTAATGAAGGTATATTCCCGAAATCAATACTGATACAGTTTGAGGATAAAACCTCGCAATGTGATAATAGCTTTGATATTATTATCCTTTTACTTATCGAAAGCCGAAACCTTTTGGCACAGTTTATTCTATATTATCTTGACAAATACAAAGATCAGTGATATAATAACCATAAAGCAAATGAATAACTTCATTTATTTTGTTATAAATACACGGATCGTAATTGTTGTTTTTATGTTACGAATATGTGTCATTAACAAAATCAGCTCTTTTTTAGGGGTACAAAAACTCTATTTCTGACGTCAGAATCCGAGTTTTTCCCATCCCTGCGTTGATTGCAGGCTCGGAGTTAAAAACACCCCTACACCATTAGGTGATTGAAACCCCCATAGTTAAACTCAAAATAGACCAGAACGGATGAAGTTAAAAACACCCCTACACCATTAGGTGATTGAAACCGATTTCGCCGATCTCTTTCTTTACGGATCTGGTCGTTAAAAACACCCCTACACCATTAGGTGATTGAAACCAGCGAGCAAATCCGACAGATGATTTTTTGAGATTTCTGTTAAAAACACCCCTACACCATTAGGTGATTGAAACTATTGAACCGGGGGCAAGTAATCAAATACGCCATCGTTAAAAACACCCCTACACCATTTTATACTGAAAAACTATGCAAAAACGGCACAAAAGCTTGCATATAAAGCCTTTGTGCCGTTTTTATATCTACAATTATACTGATGAAAAAAACAAGACGTACACCACACGATGCCCGTCTTGTTTCGTTTATTTTTAATATTATGCCAAACACCAACTCTTGATCTGCCTATAGGCAAACACACGGCTATAATACTAAACACCAATAAAATACAGGAAAAAATCTGCGCCGAAATCACATATATCCAAGATTGTCGGCTTGATTTTTTCTAAATTTTAAATGGTGTTTAGTATAAATAACTATATCAGACTCAAATCCGAAAAAGGTATTCCCACAGCTAACTCCCGCTCCCACCCTGCCGAACAAAGCTCTCCGAGCTGCGGAACTCATCTTCGCTGACCCATATTTCCATTTTCCAACTCTCCACCCGTTCATTTTCCCATTTCCAAATGCATATAAATAACATAACCACAAATTTGCATTGGAGTGAGAGTAATGAAGTTTGCACCAAAAGCGGATACCGAGAACCGTGCCGTTGTCCTCGGCGAGTATATCATCGAGCATAATACGACCGTCCGTGCCGCCGCAAAAGAATTCGGAATTTCCAAATCTACGGTACATACGGTAGTTACTATTTAGAAAATATTATTTGGATAATAAGATAAAACAAAACCGCCATGCAAACGACGTATTATAGCCGTTTGCAGGGCGGTTTATGTTTGTATATTATAAATATTTGATAAGCTCGTCCCTCACACCGTCAAGCCTTGTATCGGAAATACCGAAATCCATTTTCTTGTAGTTCCAAGCCGCACGGCCGATGCCAAGCCGCTCGAATGCTTCGTGTATAGCCTTGAACCATTTTACCGTGTCCTCGGGCGAGGCAAGATCAATAACTCCGTATTCGCCGCAGTAAAGGATCGTTCCGTTAGCCTTTGCAGCCTCATAAGCACGATCAAATCTTCCGATGAAATATTCGGGAGTTATCGCAGGCTCGCTGTCCTCGATCTTCATTCTGAACGAGGTGTCCATACCGTCTACCCAGTATGCACCCTGATGCGTGAAGTTGAGAGGATCATAGCAGTGGAAGTTGTAGATCACCTTGTCATCATAAGGAGCATCAAGGTCGGGAACAGCATCGGGACTGTTGTTCCAGTAACCGCCGACAAGAATGTAAGTGTCGGGAGCGATCTTGCGTATTCTCTCAATAGTGCTGCGGATAAGCCTGTTCCATTTTTCGCTGAAACTCTGATCTGTGACTTCGTTGAGAAGTTCAAATGCGATAGTTCCGTCACTTACAGCGTAACGCTCCGCAATTCCGTCCCAAAGCTTCATAAAGCGCTCCTGAAGAGGGTCGCTGTCAAAGAAGCCGAACTCTCCCTCACCCTTGTCGAAAGAGTAGCCTGCCGTCTTGTGAAGATCAAGGATAATGTTAAGTCCTGCCGCCTTGCACCACTTTACTGCATTGTCAATATAACCGAAACCGTGATCGGTGGGAGCACCGTTTTCATCTTCAAGAAGATTGTAGTCGATTGGAAGACGAATATGATCTATGCCCCATGATGCAGCCGTTTTTACATCTTCTTCGGAGATAAATGTATCATAGTGTTCCTTGGTGTGAACGCACTGCGAAAGCCAGCCGCCAAAGTCAACACCTTTTTTATAGCCTTTGAATTCAGTCATAAAATTCCTTTCCTTTTTAGAAATTCTCTTCGATCTTTTTGTTGAGTTCGTCAACGGTTTCCTGACAAAGCGTTGCAATTTCTTCTCTCTTTACTGCCCAGTCCGTGCCATTGAATGATGCCTGCTTGATAGCATCGTCGATAATGTTTGCCTGCTCGGTGGGCAGTCCCATGTGAATGCTTGCAACAGGGTTTGCGTCGGTCATTTCTCTTACCTTGTGCCACATATCCATCATTTCATCTGTCCAGCCGTAATCCTCACGGTACTGCTTTTCTGTGATAGCGAGCGCACCTTCGTCCTGCTCTGCGATGAGCTTGCACTTGATGAATGCAGCCGCACCCTCGGGGTTAGGCGCACCCTTGCAAAGTGCGTAAGCGTCCATATTTGCAGGGAGATAGTAGTTGTCAGCCTCTGGGTCTTTCGGCATCGGAACGAACATTATCTCGCCCTGCTCACCGAACTTGGAAAGATCAGCCTCCCAGAGCGCCCATGTTGCACAAGGCCAGAAAAGCGTCTTGCCCTCGCTGATCCTGAAAGGCTGTTCAGTCCAGTTGAATTCAGCCTTCGGAAGTGGGAGATCGTCTTTTTTGAGGTTGTACATAAAGTTTTCCGCACGCTCAACAGCAGCACTCGAAATGTTGTTTACGACCTTGCCGTTCTCCATGCTGATAGGTGCAGTTCCCGTTGTGAGAATAAACTGCGTTTCAAAATACCAGCTGTCGTAAGCGAATTTGTCCTCTTCACGGTCGCAGTAGTCAAGGCACATCTGCCTGAATGTGTCCCAAGTCCAGTTGCCCTCTTCAAGAAGCTCAACAGGATCGGCAAGACCGTTTTCTTCGATAGTCTTTTTGTTGTAGATCATTACACACTTTGAATCGGTAGCAACAGGCGCAACATAGTGTTTTCCGCCGATAGTGTGAAGCTCCGCAAGCTTTTTGCAGCCGTCCGACCAGAGATCGCTGTCAAAATCAAGATAATCATCAAAAGGTTCAAACATTCCGTCAATTACCTTGCTCGGGAATGTATCGAATTCCTGCGCAGGGAAAAGGTCGGGCGAAGAGCCGCCGAGAACGTTCGTCGAAAGATCGTTGTATCGGTTATCCCAAGTGGTCGGTATCCATTCAACCTTTCCGCCGTACTTGGACTCAAAAAGTTCAAGTGCAAACAACTTCGGCTTTCCAAGGTCGGGGTTGATGTCATAAGTCGCAAGCCACTTGATAGTTCCGTTTTCAAGCTTTTCATCTTCGCCGATGTCAACTTCGGCAACAGCAGCCTTGTCCTCTTCGTCAAGCTCCTTTGGCGCGGTCGTTGCCGTTGTTTCGGCAGGTGTTGATGAATTTCCGCAGGCGGTCATTGAACCGATAAGTGCGATCGCAGCTGTAAAAGCAAGTACCCTCTTAAAATTTTTCATGATCTCATTCTCCTTTTTGATTAACGGTGTCACGATTTACTGTACCTATAATTTAACATATCGCAAAGAATAAAAATATCATTTTTTTGCTTTTTATATCAGAATATTGTTGCTTTTTTGATCGAAATAATATATAATAAAATCAAAGAGGTGAATCAATATGTCGGAATATGAAAAGGAGCTTTCCTATAAAGCATTTCTGAACCGAGAGTATGAGTTCAGACATTCGCCGTTTGAAAAAGAATTTGAATTTTATGACTGCGTTAAGAAAGGCGATGTCAGCGCAGTTGAAAAGGTTATGACACCGCTCGGCGGAAACGGCGCAGGTGTGCTTTCCGAAGACCCGCTTCGCAACCTGAAATATCATTTTATCGTAACGATAGCACTTATAACACGCTTCTGCGTCGAGGGCGGAATGGAAATGGAAACCGCCTATACCCTCAGCGACCTCTATATAATGAAAGCGGATAAGTGTTCGACCGAGGCAGAGCTTCACAAACTCCATAAAGAAGCCGTTATCGAGTTCACCAAGCTTATGAACAAGCTTGCCCACGGAAATATCTATTCCAAGCCCGTTATAATGACAATGGACTATATCTATGATAACCTCCACTCAAAAATAAGCGAAAACGACATTGCCGATCATGTTTCTTTGAGCACTTCCTATCTGTCACGGCTTTTTAAAAGCGAAGTCGGCGTGACGATATCAGCATATATCGCAATAAAGCGTGTTGAAACTGCGCAGAATATGCTCAAATATTCCGATTTCTCGTCAGCAGATATCGCAAACTACCTCGCTTTTACTTCGCACAGTCACTTTATAAGCGTTTTCCGAAAATATACGGGAATGACCCCGAATGAGTTCCGTAAAAAATATTACCGTGACAATTGGGGCGATAATACACACAAAAGGGCAAAGAAATGATATTTACAGCAAATTTTTGATATATAGAAGTGTGAATTCCTACTATAATATAGAAAATTTAGAAAAAAGCGAAAGGAACTTCACCTATGAAAAATATTGTTAAAAAGATCAAAACAGCCGCAATTTTTATCTCCTGCGCAGTGATGTTATGCTCCTGCGCATCATCAAACACAGTTTCGGAAAAGCCACAAGAGGAAAACATCTCAAACGTGACCTTTGAAAACGGCAGTTCTTCGCTCTTTGAGTGCTCGGACGGCTGGACAAACGGAAATATGTTTAATGTCACTTGGCGCGCCGAAAACTGCACATTTGAGAACGGCGTAATGGGTCTTACCATTGATAAGGACAGCAAAGTCGGAACAGTTCCGTATTCGGGCGCAGAATACCGCTCCAAGGATTTTTACGGCTATGGCAGATACGAAGTCAGAATGAAAGCGATAAAAAATGACGGCGTTGTTTCCTCATTTTTTACATATACAGGGCCGTCCGACAATAACCCTTGGGACGAGATAGATATTGAAATTCTCGGCAAGGACACAACGAAAGTCCAGTTCAATTACTTCACCAACGGTCAGGGCAATCACGAATTTATGTATGACCTCGGCTTTGACGCATCGGAAGATCTCCACGACTACGCTTTTGAGTGGTATGAAGATAAAATAGTGTGGTTCGTTGACGGCAAAGAGGCTCATACAGCAACGGAAAATATCCCCGTCACCGAAAGCAAAATTATGATGAACGCATGGTGCGGAACGGGCGTTGACAGCTGGCTCAATCCATTTGACGACAGCAAAATGCCGCTTACTGCTGAGTATGAAAAGATCTCATTTACTCCGTTTGATAAGTGAGTTTAGGGGATATATGCACACCAAGATGAACAGTCGTCCTCGTCAAGGAAATTGCGGAAGAAGTCTGGGATAAATAAATTCGTTTTTGCCATTGGATAATATACATATAAATCGGCTGCAGGTGAAAATCACATTTGCAGCCGATTTTTTGATATAGGATAATTCCCTGAAAACAACGTATAAAGCCGTTTGCAGGGTGGTTTTATTGATTAGCCAAATTTCGACCGATTTCACTTGACAAACTACGCCAAATCATATATTATGTAATTAAATAATAAATTACATATATAAAGGAAGTGAAAATATGGCTGTCGATTACAGAAAACTATGTATTGAAATATTCGGAACAGATGACGAAAACGAAATACGAAGAAAAGCCTCTGCAATAAAAAAGTACGGCTCGGGCAGAAAAAAGAAATTCACCGAAAATGATATTGCCGAACTCCGCAACCTGTACAGCAGCGGTATGACAATTGAAATGATAGCTAAAAAATACAATACCTCCCGTCAGATAGTCAGCAAATACCTTACCGAACCTATCCACAGCGGCTGTACAATGCGAATGACATATATGTATAAAAAAAAGCCATGCACTGAAATAGACGTTGATTTTCTTAACAGAAAAATATATATCCAAAACAAAACAAACGATATTCTCCACCGAGCATTTGGGGTCGTTGAACAGCCAACTTGGAGCGACTTTGAGTATTTCATCGAGGAAAGATGCCCTCCCAAAACCAGAGGAAACATAAAAGATATACTGAAAGAATTATCCGTCCCCGATTATGACCCGATCAGCATTATCGAACGCACAAAAGGTAAATGCGTTGATGACGATATGTGGATAAAATGCCGATACAGACCAACAAGGACGTGATCTTTATGAAAATCATAACTGTAGATGATCGGATGAAAATTGAAAACCTTAATCATTTCTCAAAAGGCGACCAACCCAAATGGCTGATAAAGAATCAATACTATAAAGCAGACCATATGGGATATGAAAGCCTTTCGGAGTACCTTGTTTCTGAACTGCTCAAGAACTCTAACATCACAAACTTTGTCGAATATACTCCCGTCACTATAAAATATAACGGCAAGGAGCTTGTCTGCTGCGAAAGCAAAAATTTTCTGAAAAAAGGTGAAGAGCTTTTCACTTTTGAACGTCTTCACCGAGCATATACAGGTAAGGAATTGTATAAAACAGTCTGGCAGATGAATGATGTTAAAGATCGCATTGTTTACACCGTTGACTTTATCGAAAAAGTAACCGATCTGAAAAATGTCGGAGAATACCTCACCGCAACTGCTGAAATTGATATGCTTTTTCTGAATGAGGACAGACATTTTAATAATTTGAGCGTGATACGAAACCAGAAAAACGAATTTCGTCTATCCCCCATTTTTGACAACGGACTATCCTTTCTTTCAGATACACGAATAGATTATCCGTTGGGAACTGATATTTATCAGGCAATATCAAAAATAAACGCTAAACCATTCAGCACGGATTTTGATACTCAAACAGATATTTTAGAACATCTTTACGAAACGCAATTAACGGTCCGCACAAACAAAGATCATATACGGGATCTCATTGATGATCTGACTGAATTGTACCCCGTCAACATCATCAGCAGAGTAACAACTATTGCCATTGAACAAATGCGCCGATACAGTATTTACTTTTCGGAATAATTTTAAACTCCTGCAAACAACACATTTTCGTTGTTTGCAGGAGTTTTTATACTAAACACCATTTATAATTTAGAAAAATCAAGCCGACAATCTTGAATATATGCGATTTCGGCGCAGATTTTTTCTTTATTTTATTGGTGTTTAGTATTATAGCGCAAAGTAAGACAGACCCATTTTCATAACCGTTCTCTTTTTCGTTTCCCAAAAAATTCCCCTTGCTTTTATACTCAACTCTCGCTGTGATTATTTTATCGCAAGGGGGATAGAAATAATTATATATTATGGGTTATATACATTTAATTGATTATCGCCTTATTACTCTCTAAGAAAAGATATAATCCCATAGAGTACTGAAGAAATTCGATTTTTTTATTTGCGCAGATATTCTGCACAAGCTGAATACCATTTAGGGTACTCCCAAGAATTTGATAAATAACAATTAATGGGGCACCTATTATCGTTGCCAAAATTGTTGCAATAAATGAGGATACATCATAAACACTATCGGTAAATAAATCTTTCATAAATGTAACGTCAATACTTGCAACATCATCAGGAATTATAACATGGTGTCGTTCATTTATTTTTCTGGCTAAAAGGATCAGTTTATCCAGTTCAGAGTTCTTTGGCGGTGATGCAATGATCACTGATTTGTTTCCGATTGTGACATGCTTTATTCCGCAATAGTCATAATCAAATTTGTTGTCATTAACAGTTTTTACAAACTTACTTGCAATACTTGAATCACCAATTAAAATAATCCGGCTGCCGCTATTTTCTTTGTCCTCCCGATTACGTTCATACTCTTTATACTCACACAAAGTAACCGAAGGTAAAGAACTATCGACTTTATTTCTATATTCCTCAATAACTCCTTTCATGTATTCCGCTACTTCCGATAGCGATGATTTATATACAAGGATCATAGGCTTTTGGTAAAAGGGTCTTGCATTGTTCTTAGCCTCTTCCATTTTTTTATGATCCTGCTTTTTTTGCTCAGCTTGGTTATCCATATACTCTTCAAAGGTTTCTGCTTGGTTCCAAGACGGTTTCCAATCCTCGGGTCTTGTGTCTTTAGGCGGAAGAGGAAGGATAAACTGTTTGTCTTCGTCCTTCAAAATATATTCTAATTGATCATAACCAAACTCCGCTTCCTCCGCTTTTGGGTCTTTGTTTAAAATTCTTTGAATATAAAGACCACTAAGGATCTGCGTGTTAATATCGCAATTATAATTCTGATTTACAAGCTGAGAAAAATACTTAATTGCGTTATCATGGTCTTGGATCCTCAAGCTGGCAAATGCACATAGTTCAATAATATCATGTTGTCCGCCGGAATAGTTTGCAGCCGTTTCAATAAGCTCTCTTGCTTTTTCAGGATTATTATTCTGATTCAGATCCAAAAGTTCAATGTACTCCAATGCCCAAGCTGAAGTTATTATATCATGGCGCAAGAGGTTAAAAACATTTAGCTTCTCATACTTAGCAAAGCACTCTAAAGCAAACGTGTGGTACCTTGATTGTATTGCCTGAGAGTATTTTTCGCTTTGATAGATACTGTTGGCAGTGCTGCCAATTTGATACCAAAATGAAGGATACGCATTAAAAATTGAACGCATAGAATCCAACGAATTATATCGTTTTATAGGATTGCTTTCGATCAATGCCATATTGTATTCCTCAATTTGCTTTTCTGTCAATCTAAATTGATCAGGAAATTCATACTTTTCTGCCAATAGCCATGCGGTCTCAAACAACTGTTTTCGTAAACCGTTAAGATGCTGCATTCGATTCTTTTGAATTTCCCATTTTGATTTTTCATATTTCAAATCATTTTCGGCTTTATTTCTGCGATAGTTCATGTAACCTATGCCAACCTGTGTTGCAAGAGTAAGTCCCATTGCCACAGGATCAGATGTAGCAAAAATTGCTCCTACATTAGGAACTGCAGACCAAACAGCATTCTTCATCTGATGCTGATACTCTTTCTCAATAAACTTCCTGTCACCAATTTCCGTAAGCGAGCATGTAATCTCATCCATAATTTGTTTGATAACATCTAAAAGTGCAGCATCCTTGGGCATTCGCTCCAAATTAAGATTATTCATAATGGAATCGTATTCTTGCTGCATTATATTGATATCATTATAATCAATAATTTGTTTGATAGATACACTCCACAAATTTAGTGCATATGCTGCCATAAGCTTTTCATTATCTGAAAAATTCATACATTTCTCCTCCTATATTATATGTCAATAGTCATCACTATTGGTAAATGATCCGATATGTTTTTATAATAGTATTCAAAATCTCCGTCACAATATTTTGTAACTGCGTCAACAGCCTCAAATGACACTCTATTAAAATCAGAGAGTTCCGGACTATATGTAAAGTGATCATAATTATTAGCATAACCATTCAATTGTTGTTCTTGATTTTCACTACTTGGGTATTTTAATGTACTAAGTTCTGTTTGTTCAGTTAAAACATTAACGGTCTTTTTCCCATCGGAATAAGAATAAACAGGCATTAGATAATTTTCATTTGTTGTCATAATACCCGGGGTGAAAATATTCAAGTTGTAATCTCCCATAGCAACAGTGTATGCTGTTCTGAAATTACCGTATCTTTTCGTGCTTATGTCCGGATAAATGTCCTGTGTAAGAATATTATATTCGATTATTCGTTTTGCTATCGATGTAAGTTTATTATCACCATAGTATATATGTATATTAATAAACCTAAGCTCAAAAAATCCACCGAAACAAGGTTGCAATCGAATGTAATATGGCGTTCTTGCAAAGATAGAACAATTCACTTGAACATCATTTGATAGTGAATTAATAATTCTGGGTTCAAATATTCGTTTCTGACCAAGCTTTGTCATTTCAGCTAATTTAAATTTCTTTTTATTCCATAAATATGCATAACACTCTCCTCGAGTATCATTTAAAACCATATCAGATATTTTTTCCGGATCTATTGATTCACGGGGAGATGCACAGCAATAATCCCAATCATACAGCTCATATTTTGTGCATCGTTCAAGAAGATTCTTTACCCCCTTTCCTTCACTTAATATTTCTTGCAACGCCACTACATCCAGTTGCTCTTCTGTAATGATCCGCGCAATTCGTTCAAGGTCTTTTTTTGAATTTGCACTAAAATTTTTTAAGTTGAATGACCCAATTTTGTATTCCAAATAATCACCTCCAAATATACACTCGTCCAAATTAGAGCATATCAAAAATCAAATGTGATATTACTCCAAAAATCAAAGAGTATTTGCAATCATATTCAACAAAGAGATCTGATTACCACATACAGGACAATGGATCGCAGGCACAACCGGCATAAAACTCACCTCCCAAGTTCTATTCCACAACCTCAACATTCTCCCCCTGACTCCTGACCCACATATCAACCCCATCCCCAAAAACCTCCGCAGAAATAATAAATCCATCGGAAGTCTCCTCCAGGATCTTCGCCGTGGGTAAACGGTCAAGAACAGCGTCAACATTTTTGCCCTTGTAGATAAACTTTATCCTCCGCAGCCTGCCGCCATACATAAACTGTATCCGCTTGCGGAACTCGCCCTCCTCAAACCTGTCCTTGTACGGTATGTCAAAATGCCTGTCCAGTACCTCAAAACGCCTTATCCTGTCAATGCGGTATATCGTCGGGAAAATATCGTCCTTGTTGCGGAACTCCTTCTCCCTGTCAATGTCCTCGATAAACGCCGTCAGATAAAAATAGAACTCCGAAAACATTATCCCAACAGGCTCGATCACTCGCTCCACAACAGTGCCATCCTGCTTTTCATATTCTATCTTCATGCAAAGCTGCTTCTGTACAGCATCGCCGATATCCCACATTGAATCAAGATACTTTCTGTGATGATTCAGCTCAACATAGTGGAACATCTCGTTCGTGATAAGCTCCCTCACCGTCCGCTGATTTTTCATCGGCACGCAGCCCCTCAGCAGCTTGCTTATTATCGGCTCCATCTCCGACTTCGTGAACGCACGGCTCTCTAAAAGTATCTTGCATACCGCAAGCGCCTCGCTGTTCGTCAGCGCATCTTCACCCTTCGTCACAAGCCGATATCCGCCTTCCTCACGAATGTAAATAAGCTCACGCCGAACGTCACCCTCAGCTGCCTTGTCCTCGAAAAACATTCTCAGATCGTCAATGTCACGCTGTATCGTCCTCTGATTTACACCGAAATACTCCGCCTCCGCCGCCTTGTTTATCACTTCGCCGTCCATAAGCTTCGTGTATATCGAAAGTACCCTGCTGTATTTGAATCCATTGCTCATATTTTCCATCTTATACCACCATCACATAGTCATATTTTCATTTTACTCCAAAATTATACTTTTTTCAACCTTTTTGTGTAATTTTCTGTAAAATACTTAAAAACAGGCAATGATACTAATTTTTAATCAAAGTGTAGACAAAAAATCGGCGCAAGATCCATTTAAACCTGTTAAACAGCTACGGGATTTTGCTTGGTTTTTTGTACACTTTCAGTTTAAAAATCAGTATAAACCTTGTGCAGCTTTTTTCCTGCAATATAATTATATAACTTCAGCGGTGACAGCCATTGTCTATCTCGAAAAAATTTACCTTTTTTATTATAATACAAAAAAAGCCAAATTTCAACCCTTTGGAGAATATTTTTTATACCTTAAAGATATTTGAACCTGCATAAAATATAGTATAAAGTTATAATATAAGAAAAAAGCCGCTTCGCAATTATATAAAAGAAGGTGCATTATGAGTTTTGAACGGGAAAAGATAGCATATAACGTCGGACTGCGTATCCGTGACTTCCGCAGCCGCCGAGGATTAAGTCAGGAAGCGCTCGCCCTCAATTCGGGAATACACCCCGCCTACCTCGGAAAGGTCGAGCGAGGGGAAAAATGTCCCACCATCGATACCCTCTATAAAATTTGCTCGGGTCTGAAAATTTCAATGTCCGAACTGCTCGACTTCAGTATAGACGTAAAACCCACCTCGGAAGAAGCCCTGCACCGCATCGCCACAGTTCTTTCGCAAACCGACGAAACAACTGCTGTAAAAATCGCCGATATTGTTGAAAGTATTGCTGAAATTTATAAGAAATAAACCAAGCCGCAGAATATGCTGAAAACAAATAATACGTTTTCACCATATCCTGCGGCTCTTATTTAGTTTACATTTATGAATGGACTATACCGGAAGTGCGCCGTAACATAGAATGTATTTGTATTGTAATCTTTGTCTACAATTACAGTACCATATCCCTTGCCCATAGTGTTTATATCAATTGTTACATCTCCTTCCGAATCAAATTCACTTACCCTATAATTTGCCGCACGGCTAAGCAAAGGATTAAGAGATGTTTCAAAATATTCTATCGAAGATAAAGTAATGCCAACATATCCTTTTTTCTTATCGTTATAATCTGACTTGGTTTCATCGCTGTCGCTTTTGCGGGTTATTGCAAGAAAAGTATTGTAATCATCATTAACAAGCGCCCTCATATACGTTTCAAATGCTGCAAAAGCAGTCTTGTCATTATATTCAGGATCGATACTGTTTTCCACCGCCTCTGTATCCGTGTAAGTTTCTGTCACCTCCTGATTTGTTTCAATATTCTCATCAGAGTTATCCGAAGCCTCACCGCTTCCGCAGGCTGTAAGCATAATAACAGCTATGATTGAAGCAATTACCGCAGCAAAATGTTTTTTCATAATTATTCCCCCTAAAATTTGCTTATATTATAACACAAAAATTCATACAATGGGTATGCTTACAGCTAACTTCCGCTCCTGCACCACCGAACAAAGCTCTCCGAACTGCGGAACTCATCTTCACCAAGCCGTGACAGCGCACGTTCAACTATCTTTTCGGGTGTGTACTTTGCAGCGCTGTCCGTGTCGGACGGCATAACAACAACTCTGCCCTTTTTCGCAAACAGCGCAAAAGTTATCGTCCTCACCGCAGGCTGCATATCATATCCCTTTGAGAAGAAAACCACAGTCCTATTTCCTGCGTAAATGCCGTGATATCCCTTCAATCCTTTTCTTATGTAAAGATGATCCCCGACCTTGAAACTGACATTTTCAGCCGCCTTGCTCTCCTTGTCAAACATCGACGCAGCCGCTTCAAGACAGTTTCCGATCGCTCCTATCGCACTCTCCGACACAAGTGCAAGCGTCCTCATTCTGCCTGCCTCAACAGCCATATCCATTATCTCTTTATTGTCCGTCATATCTTCAAGCCCGTCCGTAAGCTCGTGATAATCATCTATCATGCAGTCCATTCCGCTGTACATATCGTTCGCAAATCCGCGCCAGTAGTTCCTCATATTGATAAGAAAGCCGCCTGCGCCCTCATGCTCATCATCAAGATAATGCTCATAATCCTTAACTTCTTTTTCTTCAAATTCACTCATCGTCATTGTCCTCCACTTCGCCAAAACACCACTTTACAAAATCCTCACTGTTACGAAAATCATCGTCACCAAGCCGTGACATTGCACGCCGAACAGCTATCTCGGGCGAAAACCCTGCTCCGTTCATCCCGACCCGTACCTGACCTTTCTTTGCAAAATATCCTATCGGCACAAGCTTGACTTCGGGGAAGATCTCGTACCCTTTCGAGTAGTAAATGACCTTTCCGCAGCCAATATAAATAGAGTAAAAATTCTTCTTTCCCGATGAAACGACCAGCCTGTCACCCTTGTGAAAATCATCAGCCCCGTTGAATTCATCACCGCCGTCATAAGCCTCGATCGTGTCATCAATATACTTTCCGACCGTCTGTACAGCCGTCTTCATCACCGTTGAAACTATGCGATGATTTTCCTCCGCAACAGCGTTTTCGATCTCATCATCACTGACACCGCCGCAGTTGTCATCTTCGCTCATACTTTCAAGCTCATAGCCGATGGCCTCCATAGCCTCGTTGTAAGCCTCACGCATCTCACGAAAAGCCGAACCGTTCTCACTCATATCAAGACCTCCTTTTGTCTTCTTTGATTTTATTATATATACAAAGAGTGACAACGACTGTCATTCTCATTTCCTTTGAAAAAGCTGTACATTTTTCGGGACAGGTTCGTTACTGTTTTGCCACTCTTCTGTAAAAACACACTCTTGCTCTTTCCCGACATTTTGTCTATGTAAATCTTCTCAACGCCAAG
Organism: uncultured Oscillospiraceae bacterium; assembly: GCA_934465295.1. Taxonomy (GTDB): domain Bacteria; phylum Bacillota; class Clostridia; order Oscillospirales; family Ruminococcaceae; genus UMGS363. The sequence continues at coordinate 27,589 of CAKSKU010000018.1, read as the reverse complement.
CTGACCCATTAAAACCTCCTGCCTTGCCGTGTTCTGTTCCTCTGTCGATACTCTTATGTATCCTACTTTCATTAAAATGCACCTCTTTCTATTGATTTTTCTTTTAAATTATGATATAGTAATAATAAATTATTCTGATTTTACGAAAGGATCATTTACTATGAAAACCAGAAAGGTTTCCCGTCAAAGCTTGCGCAGAAGTTCTCTCGCATCCTTTGAAATTGAAGGAATAAAGCCATCTGACAATACATTACGCCTTGCCGATAAGGTATTTGCAGGAACTCTTTCCAAGAAACAAGCTATTTCTATAGTCTGCGAAAAATACAAGGTGAACGCTAATGACATCTGATTTCTCTAAATATGAGATCTATACCTCTTGTGATTCCGTCTACTGTTATAAAGGCACCAATATTCTGATCAATAAGCTTAATATTCGTGACAGTGCCGCACTAAAAACTGCTGAAACAGAATTAACTTTTTTAAAACAGGAATTTTTGACTGATTACGGAATAACAGGCAGATTTTCTGTAACTCATCTCAAAAGTATCCATAAAACATTATTTGAAGATATTTACTCTTTTGCAGGAAAATACAGAACCGAGCAAATTGGCAAATCAAATACTTGGTTTTATCCTCCAAATGCAATTGAACCTACCGTGAAAAAACTTCTTGATAGATTAAAAACGGATAGATTTCTGCGAAATATGGATAATGATCAATTTGCAGACAGAACAGCCTACTATATGGCTGAACTTAATGCGATCCACCCTTTCAGAGAAGGCAACGGTCGAACTATCAGAGAATTTATTCGTCAACTATGTTTGTATAATGATCGAATACTCGATTGGAGCAAATGCACTAAAGACGAGGTACTGGAAGCTTCCATACTCTCGTATGATGATCATACCGCATTGATCCCCATTATTTCTAAATGTATTTTGTTCCAATAACGTATGCCCTCTTCGACCAAACAGTAGAGATCTTCAAAAAGCGCTGCGCCATCGATAATAACGCCGATATAAACATATCATACGACGATAAACTAATACAGCTTTTCGATAGCTTCATAACCAAGCTCATAAACGAGGATTCAAATATCATCATAAAACCCGCAAATACAAAACAAGGCTTGATCTTCCTCGATTTTCACAGCTATTTTGAACATTTTGAACTCTTCCTCGAAAAGCAGAATTTTCATTATTCAATCTCAAAGCAGAAATTCAACAGACTGCTTTATGATAACAAAATACTCAAACCAAGATATAATGGCAGCGACAAAACACCGCCAAAGCTTGACTATATTTTGCAGATAAACGAGCAGAAATATACCGTCCTCGCAATAAAACTTGATATACTCAAAGCAAAGATCAGCGAACTGTCAAAATAGCCTTGACAAACACAGTTTGCTGTATTATGATTAATACTAAACACCAATAAAATACAAGAAAAAAACTGCGCCGAAATCACATATATCCAAGATCACCGGCTTGATTTTTTCCAAATTTTAAATGGTGTTTAGTATAAATAACTATATCAGACTCAAATCCGAAAAAGGTATTCCCACAGTTAACTTCCGCTCCTGCACCAACGAACAAAGCTCTCCGAGCTGCGGAACTCATCTTCGCTGACCTATATTTTCATTTCCCAACTCTCCACCCGTTCATTTTCCCATTTCCAAATGCATATAAATAACATAACCACAAATTTGCATTGGAGTGAGAGTAATGAAGTTTGCACCAAAAGCGGATACGGAGAACCGAGCCGTTGTCCTCGGCGAGTATATCATCGAGCATAATGCGACCGTCCGTGCCGCCGCAAAAGAATTCGGGATTTCCAAATCTACAGTACATAAAGACCTCACCGAAAAACTGCCGGCAATAGCACCGCAGTTATACCCGTCAGTAAAAAAAGTTCTGGAAATAAATAAACAGGAGCGCCATATCCGAGGTGGAATGGCAACAAAGCACAAGTACGAGGAGATCGCCCAGCACAAAAAATAAGAGCCGCACTATTCCGTCATCTTTCGGAATAGTGCGGCTCTAAGCCTTTTATTCTTTTTTAAGCTGCGCTAAAACATCAATAAGCTTCTTCGGCATCGGAACGCCAAGCCGTGCACCGTTTTCAAGCAGGCTTATCCCTTCGTTCGCAATGTAGAACATCGCCGTAACGCTCCGCAGAACATTTCCCTCACCGATAATGTCCCTGTCCGCAATGTTCGCCACAGCCACCACAAGCAGCATTATAACCTTCTTCGCAATGCCCCTTGCCCCGACCTCGGAACTCAGCTTTTTCTCGACCACAGCCGCAATTATCCCAGTTATGTAGTCAAGCACGATAAGCGTTATCAGTGCCGTCATCATTCCGTCAAACGCCCCGAATAAATACCCGAACAGCGCACAGACCGCCGCAGTTACACTCTTTACAGCATCACTCATTTTTTCACCTCCTCCGCATATTTCGGCAAAAGACTTACCCAGCCCGCACCGCTTTTCAGCCGCCCCCAAGGCACCTTCCCGTAAAGCCGAACCTCCGTTATCGTGTAAACCTCACCCTTTTTGAGCTTCCCCACAACAGCACTTCCGATGCCGACATTCGCACGAATATTAAGCTCCTCATCCTTCACCCGTATAAGAAACTCGCTCCCCATTTTCTGCGAAACCAAAGCCTTGAAACCAGCCCAGCGAGCATTCGCAACGGCTTCCGACTGATACTTCGTAGGCACAAACCAAAGCGGACACTGTTTACCGGTCACGTCATAATGCCGTATAAGGTCATCTACTTTCAGCCCGTACTTTTTAAGCAGATAAGCGCAAAGCTCCGCTGCCGAAGCAGTCGCAGCATCGGTAAATTTGCCCGTAGCATCGGGATGACAGCATTCAATGCTGATACTGTACGAATTCGCCGAGTTTGAGCAGTAAGCAACCTCGTTTTCAGGCACACACCGCAGTATTTCCCCTTCTAACCCCACGATATAATGCGAAGAAACATACCTGCCGCCGTTTTTCTGATTTTCAAAGTAATTCCTGTTCGCCATAGCCGAGCTTTTCGGGTTTCCGACGTAATGCAGAACCACCTTTTTCACGCTTTTGAGCGGTATCTGAGGTCGGCTGAATTTGTTCGGCGTAAGCAAAGCGTCATCTATCCTCATTTTTGCCCTCCAGAACCTTTGTTACTTCATCTCTCCACTTCTCGGGAACATTATCAAGCGACTTTGTCCCCGAAAGTATGAGCATAACATAAATTTTCACCATTTTTTATTCACCTCCGCATATCATTTTCGCAAGCTCCGCCACCGCAAGAGCAAGATCGCCGAGCGTTAATTCTTCCTCCTCCGCAGGCTCGGCGTAAGCTTCATTCGGAGCAAAATCTCCACTCTCAAACTTCCACTTCGCAGGGCAAGCCATCACCTCATCGGGAATTGCATCAACATCGATCCCGCCCTCAATAAAGCCGCCGATGCTGCAAAGCTCTACAACATTATCCTCATTGATCTTTATCTGCTTTACCATTTTTACACCTCTTTTTCTCCGAAAGCCATCCAGTGGACCGTACATTTCAAATCTCTAATGCCGTCATTGTTCACAGCCCAAGCTCGTATCTTAGCCCCCGTTCCACTCAGCGCATCAAAAGCAACAGCTTCACTTCTGTAATCATTTGTATATTTGCTATCCTCGACCGACAATAAAAGCAGCGGAGGTGTTTTAAACGGAACGGGAAACGTGATCTGAATACCTTTGAATGTGTTGGTAGTCATTGCAACTGATCCCTTTTGTACATAGTACGGCATCTGATAAGCTGTTCCGTCCGACGGGATAAGACTCTGCGTAAGCGTTACCTCACCATCTGTCGGCACAATTCCGTTGATGGTTTTCACAGCAATAAGCTTGCTCCAAGCCGCTATCACCGCCGCCGAATCCTGCGCACAGCCTGCCTTTAAAAGCTCCCACTGCGCTTCATACTGCTTGAAAAGTCCCCTTGTGTCAATATGATCTATCGCACTCGTCACGAATCCGCAAACATCGTCAAAACCACGCTTGTCTGTAATATCAGCCGCAGTCACCTCAACACAGTTCGCCGCAACATCAATATACGCAAGCACAAGATCATAGCATTTCTCATTGCGCACGGGCAAAGGCTGTACAGGCGCTTCCGCAGGCTCACCCTCAATAATGAAAGGATAAACCATTCTCTTTTCAAGATCGCAGCGTATCACAACAGCATCGACCCTGCCGTAAGCAGTGTCCGAATCACCGAGCGAAAGCACCTGCGCACTCGACTTGCGGTACCAGTGCCCGTTGATGTAAGCCGTACCCGAAGCTATCGAAATGTTCATATCACAGACCGCCGAAACTTTAAGCGAATTCGTGTCCGAACCCAGAACACCGTTCGTAAAAAAGTCCCCGAAAAATGCGCTGAAATCATCAGCCGAGTAGCGTCTGTCGTGTTCCTTTGAAGCAAAAAATCCGTATTCGTTTGACATTTTATTCCCCCTTAAATTTTATCAAGATTGACCGATACCGTAAAACCGCCGCCTTCATATTTTTCAGCGATCTTCATTATCCTCCTCGTGCCTTCTCCGCCCTCATCGGGATAAAGTGTCACCCTGTCGCCGACCCCGAATTCACCCGAGTGCAAAGCCGCCGCCAAGCCTTTCCCGAGCGAAGCTGAGATCACCTCGCTCGGCGGCGTATATCTCGAAGCGAACATATCCTCAGCCGCCGCCTTTGTCGCAGGATAGTCAAGCTCCACCTTGTAAACGATGCTCTCGCCTGCCGCCACCGCCTTATAATATACCACCGGCTCGATCTCGTAAGCCTCCTCGCATCGCCCGAAACCCGAAGCTTCGCCGAAATATTCCGACCATTCCTCACAGCCGATTTTGCCGTCCGAATTGCGCCTTTCCGTAGTGTAAATGTACGCTCCGCTGACCTCACCCGATTCGCTGTAAGAATAGCTCTGCCGTCCGAGCGTTTCATATTCGGACGAAAGTATCATCGGCAGTGCCGTTCCCGAACCAACGCTCCTGTCAATGGCATAACGCCCGTATAAACGTATCTTCGCTCCAACTCCATCGTGAACTATCTCCGAGCATATCCGAAAATCCTTCCCGATAACAGCCGCCGCAGAGCGTGAAAGACTCCGCTTTAAATATGCATCCGTCGGCACAAATAAACAGTCCGCCGTCTTGTCAACGAACGTGTTCGGAAAAGCCCTCTTTTCGCCTGCCGAAGCTCCGCAGTTCTTCTCAATGATAGTCATAAAGCTGTCACCGCCCGCATACTCCGAAAGAATGCGCCGTGAAAGCAATCCCGAAAATGATACCGCACTCACTTCAATTTTTCCACCGCCGTCCGACATCTTTATCCCCGTGATAAGTCCCGAAAATACCTCGGGTATCTCAATTATCCTCTCAGGCTTTATCAGCTTTTCACCGCTCCCGCCCGAAGCAAAAACCGCCCCGAGCCTGTCACCGCCGCATAAAAGCCTCTCCACCTCAAATTTTATGATCCTGTCCGTCACCCCGAGCAAGCGAAGATACTCCCCCTCGCTGACTTCATAAATATAAACGTCCAATCAGAACCCCTCCGAATATTCCTTTAAGCTGATGTGCGCCGATATGTTCATTCCGACAGTATCGGTCAGGACACGTATCCTCGTACCGTTCGGCGCTATCTTAAAAAAGCCCGAACCCCATATTATCCGATGCGTGATGTCCTCTGACTTCGCATTGTCCTGCGTACTCGAAAGAAAAATACCCTTTTCACCGTCAATGCATCGGAAGATCACAATGTCCCCTGCCGAAAAATCACCTTTGACACCGATGAATTCCTTAGTCCCGACATTCACAGCACGTATCTCCGAAACAGCACTCAATACCTCCGCCGTGATAATGCACCCCGTCTCAAAACCGCCGTCATTCGGTACAAAAGCCGAGTTCCCCGAAAGTATTGACGAAAGCTCCGTCTCATCACCCTCGCTCAGCTCCCAGTCATCGAATTCCCATACCCCCGATGAACCGCAAAGCTGAACATAGACCTCCGAACCGCCGCTCTTTTCAAAGAACGGATTCGGGCATAAAAAGCTCATCTCAGCATAGTTCGTCCCGTCCGTGCTTTCCGCCGAAACTCCCTCGGAATAACAGCCGATCCCGATGCTTTTTCCACCGTCCGAAAACGTCAGCTTTCCCATTCCCGAAAAGCCGAAAATTTCCGAAATTATTTCCTGCGAGCGACCGATATCACCGCATATCACAGTGCGAAGCTTTATCTTCCTGACACCTCGCCGCTCGGAAATAAAGCTTCCCCCGACCGTGCCGCTCTCCTCAATGTCAATGCTTCTCTCGGGGAAGATACCGCTCACCGAAACCGCACGGATAAGCCCCCTCGAAAGATCGATGCTCTCCCCCGAAGCCGCCGTGTAAACTATCCTCATTCCGCCGCCCCCTTTTCAAGTATGTATTCAGCCGCCAGCACGAACGAAACAATGCTCATTCCGTTCTCCGCACAGCTTTCCATTGAAGGACGCTCAGACGGCGCAAGCCTTACAACACGGTACGTTCCCCCAACTATGTCCCCAATACCGCAAATGTCACCGCAAAACTTCTCCGCCGCAGAAAAAAGCCCACTCGGAACTTCACCCTTGAGCTTCACCCTCACTGCCATTTCACGAAGCTCACCGCCGTCAAGGAATGCCGCCTTAAGCTTGTCCGAAACGGGATAAAACGCAGTTCCGCCCGATGCCGAAAGCCGTACAGACGGCTCTTTTCCGCACCTTTCGCCTATCCTGCAAACGATCTCCTCCGCAATGCTCATATCCCAACCTCCTCCAATGTCACCTCAATGTGATGCGGAGAATTTCGCCCGTAAAGCACGCTCACACCGCTCACCGAAAAGCTTTTTCCCGAAAAAACAACTCTTTGCCCGATGCGGAATTCCACACCCAAAGGCAGGCTGTTTCCGCAGTCATAAAACAGCTTTGCGTCCCCCGATGCCTTGTCGTTGAACCCCCTTACACCGTCACGGTTTATCTTCGCCGCATAGTCGATGCGGATAAAGCTCAGCTCCGTCGGTTCAGCCTGCTCCGCCGCAAAAAATCCGCCGCTTTTACCCTCGTAAAGCTTCGCCCTGTGAATAAGCAGGAATCTCGGGATCCTTCTCATTTTTACATCACCCCAATTCTTCTCGATAAAAAACCTGCCGCTTCAAGATACCCCAAAGCCGCCCTTGAAAATCCGCTCTGCGATGAGCCTTTAGCCGCCGATGCCGTCCCGTAGCTGTATGAAAAGCTCCCGATAGTCACCGAAACAGGCTCGCCCGAGCTGTCCTCAACGCTTCCCCCATTTTCAAGAATGTAGTCTGCCTGCGCAAATACAGCCCTTTCAAGCATATCCTTTTCAAATGCGGAAAAGCTCTCCGGACCTCGCTTTTCTGCGGCAAACCCTGTCATAAATCCGACCGCTTCCTCCGCTTTTTCTATGAGCTTTTTCGCTTCATCTTCGCCGATCTCCGACTGCCGCTCCATGTATTTGTTTACGTCAGCATAAGCCGTATGGATCACCTCCTTTCGTATTTTTACGTTTACGCCTTAATTGCCAAAAGTTATTGCTTGTTCGTTAAAATACAAGTTCTCCCCAAGTTAGGGGACGCTCTCTCTTGCAGAGCGTCCCCTCTTAAAAAACAGTCCACCGGACTGTTTTTTAATTCACCCCTTGCAGAGCGCCTTCGTGTAGGGGAGTTTCGCACTCTGCGGAGTGCGACCAAGGGCTTTGCCCTCTGGACACCCACCACCCTTTAAAAAGCGTGGACGTAAACTTTGCTTTTTTATGCCTCTGTTCTCTTTACATAAACCGTCTCAGGCTTAGAAATATGAACAGCGTAAACCTTTCTGCCCTGAACAGCCGCCGCACCGATGTGAACACCGTCCGCTATCGGATTTACCGCAACGGGAACTGCCCATTCGCATACACGATGACACCAGTTCGGGTGACCGCAGATAAATTCGGTAGTCGTCTTTTTGCCTGCCACCGTCTTTGTATCCTCAAACATAAGATTGTTCGATTCAAATACGTTGAAGCCTGCGATCCTGCCAACACAGCCTGCCTTTACAAGCTCCTGCGAAAGATCACCGCTGCGGATGAACTTCTCGTCCTGCATGATGACCTCCATAAATTCGGGCGAAGCGATGAGCCAGCGGTTCGCCGCAGGAACACCCTTTCTCGAAAGGTAGGTTCTCGCCTTTGCAACAGTGCTGTAAGCGTTTGAGCTTGTGCAGGCTGTCTTGACATCGCAAACCTTTACACCCTCGGTAGTTTCAAGCGCCTTAACAGATTTTCTGTCCATCGAAAGTCCAAGCGTGTAGCCTGCCGATGCAAGTCGCTCCGCAACAACATCATCGGGAAGAGCCGCCGCATCGTAACCGTCAATAAGCTCGTTCACAGCCTCATCATTGGACATAAGCAGCGTGTGATAGCTTGTCGCACCCGAAGAGAGCGCCGCACCGTTCGCCTTGTCGTAAGCCTTCACCTCGACCTCAGTGTCACGAACGGGGATTATCACCGCACCGCCAACGCCGTTGCCCTCATGAACCGTGTTGAAAATGTAGTTGTCCTGCGTAACGAGCGTAGCACGAAGCTTCGCATCAACAAGCTGTGAATAACGATTTGTAATAAGTTCTGCCATAATTTTTTCCTCCATAGATTTAAATAGTTGTGTTGTTTATCTGCAATCGGGATTAGCCGCAAAAAATGCCTCTTCCACACCCGAAAGCACCGAACTCTGTACACCCTCAATGTGTACACCTGTGGTAATGCCGCTGCGTTCCTCACGCATAGGCTTGAAAAACGGGAACTTCTCCAGAACTTCCGCAATAGCCGCCTTTCTGTCCGACTTCCCCATAGCCGAAGCCGCCGCAATGACCACATCGCAGTTCTCCTCGGGAACGCCGCTCTGTATGCAGAAAAGCTTGTCCTCCAAAGCCTGCTCACGCTCGCTCGGAACGTTCTCATTCGGAATATTTTCCCCATTCAAAACCGTTTCGGACGAAGCACTTTCTTCCGCATTTTCGGGAACTTCCTCCACAACATTTTCAAGAATGTTTTCTTCCATTTTTAATTGCCCCTTTCCTCTTTTATAATGCGCCCGTACTCTTTCACAGCGTCCTCGTAGCTGCATCTCTGCAGTTCCATTATCGCCGTTACCCTCGACTTCAAGCCGCTCTGCACAAGCTTCACACTGTTCTCGATGAGCGTGTTCTCGTCCGTGATGATGCCGTCCTGCCAAAGCACCCGAACCGCCGTTTCGGCTTTGTCAAGCTCCCCAAGATATACCCCAAGCTCCGCAACTTCACGCACAAGCTCCGCTATCGCACCGCCGAGCGCACCCTGCTGAACACGGATCGTTTCAGCCGTCCTGCTGTCACGGGAGATTATCTCCGTAGCAGTCTTTACACCCTCGTTCGCATCAAAGGAGAACGTCCCCGACGATAACCCCGTCTGAAAACACAGTATGTTCAACAGCGCATTTATCGCCTTGATATGCTCGTCCACACGAAGCTCCACCGTGTTGTCGGTTATTTTCAGCTCGCTCTCCTCATCGCATTTGAGTGCAACATAAGCCTCATCATCAGCATCAAAATACTGCCGCTGTTCACCCGTTGCAATGTCAACCACCGTCTGAACACAGCTGCTCGGTACGATTATCCTCTTCTTGCCGAGAATGAACTCCCTCGCAAAGCTGTCAAATGCAACATCAAGCGCCCGAAGCGTGTCCGAAGCATTTGCAAATACGGATATGCCGAGCGGAATTTCGGGATAAAGATTGTTCGCCCCGAATACCTTGAATACCGAGAATAAATTCCCGTCAACGCCGTCATATTTCACCCTTGCTTTAAGCTCGGGATAAACCTCCGAAAGCGAACATTCCGCCGAAGCTTCGTATGCCGACCCGTCCTTTGCGCAGAAAAGCCTGTGTTCCGAAACAGCCACGCCGTTTTCGTTTCCACGCTTTTCAAGCAAGGTGTAGCGTGAACCGTTTTTCACCAACGAACTGCGGAAACAAGCCGCCGCAATACCGTTCCCGTCCCATTCGATCGGAACAAAGCTGCCGCCGATAACAACGTCAATGCCGATCTTCCCCGAGTTTATGTACGGTCGGAATACACAGCCTCCCATCGCAAATGCATAAGGCAAACACTCCGTAAGCTTCGCCCAGAAGCCGCTCTCATCAAGCACCTTTTCAACATAACCGCCGACTTTTTCATCATCGAAAACAAGGCTCGGCTTCTCCGCCATTACCCCCGATGCAAAACGGTCGCAAAGCACCTTTGCCGTCCCGAGCATATTCATTCGCCGTGTGCCGCCTCGGTATAAGCCCGACTTTTTCACAGTTTTCCATTCAGGCTCACCGCTGTAAATGCTCCGCCAGCTCTCAGCCGAAGCATAGTAACGCCGAAGCTCCGCATTTCCGTTCTTCTGAAAGACCCTGCTTATATCTTCCGATACATTCATCAAATCCCCCCATTGTCAATAATACTTTTCATAAGCGACTCCGTCGAGTATTCCTGCGCATCAAGACTGTCAATGTTGACGCTGCCGTTGTCAAGACGGATACCGCTCCCTTCCTCCGACCATACCGCCTCGGAGAAAGCCTCAATAGTGTGAACGCAGGAGCGCATCACAGCGTATCTTCCCGTTCCCATCAATCCGCAGTAAAAACGGATACGGTCGGTTATCCTGCCCTTTTTTGCATTCCGCACCGCTATCGGCAGATGTCTGTGCGCACATTCCCTTGCGATCCCACGGATAAGCACCTGCTCCGCACTGTCACAGAAAAGCTCCGTTATCCGATACTTTTGCAAAGCCTTTTCAAGAAAATCACATACGCAATTTTCAAGCTCATTCGGCGTAAGCTCCGACTTTGAGTACCATTCGCCAAGCGTCACGACCTTCCCCAAGCCTTTCGTTATCCCCGTCAGGTTGAGCGCATGAGCCGACCCGTTTCCCCCGAAATCAAGTCCTGCCACACAGTACATAATATCGCTCGGCTCTTCATCGATGATGAACCTCTCGGGCGAATCCGCAAAGCTGCGGTATATAACTCCCTGCGAAGCACGCCATAAACCAAGAATAAATCGGTCGTAGTAAACCGTCCCCGAGTATTCACGCTTTAAGTTTTCCACAAAGCTTTCCGTCAGAAACTTGTTGTCATCGATCGTGAAGCGCATACTGAAAATGTCAGCGTCACTCTCCAGAAATTTGTGGAACCAGTGCGACGGCGAATCGGGATTGCACGTCCCGTCAAAGCAGGCGTTAGGCTTGTCCAAACGGGATTTCAGCATCTGAAATACGGGTTCTGCCCAGGTCGTTATCTCGTCACCGTAGCAGTAAGCCGCACCTGCACCCTGAAGCTTTGATACCTGCCCCACCTTGTCAGCACCTATCGCATAACATTCACGCCCGAATAAGGTTATCTTCCCCGAAGCGGATAAATTCCCGACTAAGCTGCTGCCCCAGATATTCCTCATCGGCTCAATAATGTTTCGTTCAAGCGTACCCTGCGTGTTGCCTATAAGAAGTATCAGCCCCTCGGGCGCACGGCGGATCCTGTACGGTATGCGGTAGTAGTCAAGATACGTCTTTCCCGATCTCGTCGCCCCGTAGGAAATGTTCCAGCGGTGGAATTCGCCGACCGTGTGCTTCCATACATAACGCTGCTTTTCCGTAAAAATAACGCTAACCTCCCATCATCGTCCTGTCGAGCGTTTCAAGCACCTCGTCCAGACGGCGTATCGTGTCGTTCTCACCGTCACCATCCTCGCTCCAAGCCTTGAAATTCCCCTCAAGAAAATATTTCGCCCCCGAGGACTGCCCCTTGTCGAACAGCCTCTCCTCCGCATAATTTTCTATGCGAAGCAAAGCCGAACGTATCGCATTTTCCGCAAAGGGCTTGCCCCGATAGGACAAAAGCTCCTCCCTCGACCCGAACCCAAGCGCAATAGCCAGCCCCGAAACGGTCAGCGGAACTTCCTGCACAGCGTAAATCGGCGCACCGTTCTTGTCAAACATCGGCGCACACTCATCATCGACCGCCTGCACAGGCTCGCACGAGCGGAAATAACGCTCTATCTTCGCATTGACCTCCTCCGCACTTCGGAATATCGGGTAGTTTTTCGTGCCTTTCTTTTTCTTCATTTTCCTCACCCCCTCTCTGTGCTTACAGCATACCACAAACCCATACTAACATACAATCACATCTTTTTATTGCATTTTGCACAAGAATCGTCCCCACTTTTACCCTTGAAAACCAACTTTTTTGTTTATATGCTACAAAAACAGCCAAATTCGCCCTTTTCTGAGCAATTTTCACTGCTTCGAATTATAATTTGTTAATATTTAATTTATCTTTTTTTAATTAATTTTATCTTGCTAAATGCTATAATATGATATATATAATTTGTGTGTACTTGCGAACAAAAAAGGAATATCACTTTCGGAAAAATATTGGGGAATGAGTGTAAAAATATGAATCTTATGCACCTGAAATATCTGGTAGAAGTCGAAAAAACAGGCTCTATCACAAAAGCTGCCTCCAACCTTTTTATGGGGCAGCCGAACCTCAGCAAAGCAATAAAGGAAGTCGAAACGGAATTCGGCTCTCCCATTTTCAAGCGCATCTCAAAGGGCGTCGAACCCACCGAAAAGGGTATGGCCTTCCTCGAGTGTGCAAAAACCATCATCGCACAGCTTGAAAAAATGGAAACTATCCTCAAACCCGAGGATTCCGAGCTCACGACCTTTAAAATAGCTATCCCCCGAGCATCATATATCGCACACGCCTTTTCAAACTTCATAAATTCGCTCGACCGCAGCGAAAAGCTCGCAATGAACTTCCGTGAAACGAACGCTATCAGCGCCCTCAACGGCCTTGCCGACGGCGAGTATTCCTACGCCGTTATCCGATTCAGGGAGGAATTCGAGGACTTCTTCCTCTCGCTTCTCCGCGATAAGGACCTCTACTATGAGGAGATATGGAACTTCCCGTATGTCGCACTCCTCGCCGAAAAGGACGAGCTTGCCAAAGCCGAGACCTTCTGCACCGCCGACCTCAACGGCTATATCGAAATAGTGCAGGGCGACTCCACCGTACCGTACCTCTCGGCAAGCTATCTCAAAAAGAATAACGAAGCCGAGCATAGCCGTATCTTCGTCTATGACCGAGGAAGCCAGTTCGACCTGCTCGATAACGTTCCCCGTTCGTATATGTGGGTCTCACCGTTCACCGACAGCCAGCTCCACCATTTCCGCCTTGTACAGCGATGCTGCTCGGACGACCATTCAAGGGGCAAGGATCTCCTCGTTATGCCGAAGCATTATAAGCAGACCGACCTCGATAAAGCCTTCCTCGAAGAAGTAAAGCGTGTCCGTGATGCGCTCAAAGAATTGTATTGATAAAGCTGCACAGGCGTGTTTTACCGTAGGGGACGGGTCTCCCGTCCCGCAGTCATCGATGCTGTTTTTAAAAGCAAAAAAGTGACCGTTCCCTGCAATTTTCAGAAAAAAATTGCTTGCCGCAGCACCGCAGCTTTACCCCTTAAAAATATAAAACCCAAACGGCTGCCGAGCATAAAAAATCGGCAGCCGTTTAAAATAAGATCAGCAATAATCGGAGGAACTATGTTAAAACCAATCGAAAATATCGACAGCAAATTCACCGTAAGAAAAAAAGGCTTCATCGCCCTCGGTGCAGTCATCATCGCAGCATTGCTCACAGCCGCAGGAATTGCCTACCCGATGGAAGTTTTCTCACTTCTTGTCGATTCCACCGCAGGAAGCTATGTCGCCCTCGCACTCATCTCCATCATCCTGAGCTGTGCGTTCGGCTGGCTGTTCAGCCTTTTGACAAGACAGAATATCTCCGCACTCCTCACCCTCGTCAGCAACGCAGCGTTCCAGATAGGAATGTTCTTCCTTTTCGCAGCATTCCGTTACAGTATGCCTTACCTCTGGATAATTACCGCAGCCGTGCATATCCTCGTGACCGTCCTGCTTTTCCTCATCTCAAAACCGAACCCCGAGCCAAACGTAAAAAGAGTAAAGGAAAAGCCGCCCGTCAGCACTAAGGTCAAGATAATTTCAGCCGTCATCTACGCCCTCGCCGCCGACGCACTCTATATCACCCTCGCAGTGGCATGGCTGAAAATTCTGATGAATACATAGTGACTCTGCTCCGCTTTTTCGCATACCGCACCTTGAATAATTTCCTCATTTTTTCTCATAATAATCCCGAATAAATTCTTTCGGAGGTCATTATGGCTAAAAAAATTTCCCGCAATACTTTTATTATGGAATCCTCGCCGTCAATACACAGCTATGCTTCGATAGTCGGCAAAATGGAGTCGGAAGGGCCGCTCGGCTCATACTTCGATGAATGTGTCGAGGACGGCTATCTCGGTCAGTCGACATGGGAAAAGGGCGAAAGCGAGCTTGTGAAGCGTGCGCTTGCCCTTGCGATAAAAAAAGGAAACCTCTCCACCCACGATATCGACTATATGTTTGCAGGCGACCTGCTCAACCAGTGCATAGGCTCGACCTACGGACTGCGTGACTTTGAGATACCACTGCTCGGAATATACGGCGCCTGCTCCACAATGTCGGAAGGTCTCGTACTCTCCTCGCTCATGACCGACAGCGGCATCGGCGGAAAGGTCGCAGCCGTCACTTCATCGCATTTCTGCTCGGCAGAACGCCAGTTCCGATTTCCGCTCTCCTACGGCGGAGTAAGAACCCCGACCGCCCAGTGGACATGTACAGCCTCGGGCGCAGTCATAGTCTCGGAAAAAGCCTCCGCACCGTATATCCGTGCAGTCACCATAGGAAAGATCGTAGATCTCGGCGTGACCGATGCGAACAATATGGGCGCAGCTATGGCACCTGCGGCAGCGTATGTTATAAAGCAGTTCCTCGACGATACCGCAATGCAGCCGGGCGACTTCGACGCAATAATCACAGGCGACCTCGGACTTGTCGGCAGTAAGCTTCTGATCGAACTTCTCCAAAACGAAAATATCGATATCAGTAAACAGCATAAGGACTGCGGATCGATGATGTTCGACCGTGAAAATCAGGACGTCCACGCAGGCGGCTCGGGCTGCGGCTGCTCGGCTTCGGTGCTGTGCGGATATTTTCTCGATAAGGTGAAAAACGGCACGCTGAAAAATATCCTATTCTGCGCAACGGGCGCACTTATGTCAACAACAGCCTCACAGCAGGGCGAAAGCATCCCCTCCATCTCCCACGCCGTCTTTATCTCGCACGAATCACGCTTTAAAGAAAATACTTGAAAAAAATACTCTCCTGTGCTATAATAATACAGGCAGAATTTGCAGAACCTTGATCTTTGCAAAGCTTTGCCTGTATTTTTTTCATAAAAGGTGAGACTATGACAAGATCGGAGACCATCGAATACGCACTCACACTCTCGGGAGCAGCCGCAGATCAGCCGTTTGACAGCGACAGCGAAACGACCGTGCTTCGCCATTCGGACAGCGGAAAATGGTTCGGGCTGATAATGCTGCTCGGGGGAAAATATATCATCAACCTGAAATGCGAGCCGATGAATGCAGACTTCCTGCGCTCCGTGTATAAGGGCGTTATCCCTGCCTACCATATGAATAAAACGCATTGGAATTCGGTCATTTTGAGTTCGGACGTCCCCGATGAGGAAATAAAGCGAATGATCGACGACAGCTTTCACCTGACCCGAAAGCCGATAAGGAGGAAGAAAATTGACGGAAAATAACTATTCGATAAAAATTCCCGAGTATGAGTATTTTGAAATGGGCGGACATTACAGCGGCTCAAAAAGGGGAATGAACTTTGACGACTTCAATTTTCATATCGTGCCGAAGGAAGAAATAAAAGCAGATGTGTGGTACGGAGTGAAAAGCTATGACCTATCGGAAATGATAGACGGAAAAATATTCGAGCAAAGCAGGGAGGGCTACCACCAAATGCTCGATTGGATAGAGGAACAGTATCAAATCTGGCATAAAGACCATAGACTGCGCTCCTCCAAGCTCGGCTACTATTCCGAGGAGAAAAAATATCCGAAATGGCTCACGGACGAGTGGGACAGACAGGGAGTTAAATGGAGAGAGGAGCTTTAAATTTTAAATTCGGAATTCGGAATGCGGAATTCGGAATTATTTGCAAAACTCAACAAAGTTGAGCTCTGCGAAGCAACCCAGCTGGTCAAGCTGAGCACAGCTTGCGAGGGGTCAAGGGGGCGAGAAGCCCCATTGTCGCTCTCCGCAGAGAGCGAAACTCCCTAAACTGACAGTTAAAGCTTGCCGCAACAAAAAATATCTAACAGCTAAAAAGGCGCAATTCACACAAAAAAGGTTAAACGAACTATGAGAAATCAAGTTTCGTAAACCTATAATGTGAATTGCGCCAATTCTATTTTCCTCAAAAATCTATCCTTGAAGCAAAAATCTACGAACGAAGTGAGTGGATTTGAAGCTTCAACGCTATATGAATGATAAAACCGCAGTATGAACAGCGATGGAGTATGTAAGTAAACACAACAAATTTCGTCAGTGGCGGGTTCAATATCCGCCACTGTGGATTTTTGTCGTTATCCCGTTTATATCCCACCGCTGTTCAAACGAAGTCGGCGAGAAATGCTTATCGCTTTCGCTCTGCGCATTTCAAGCCGAGGACAGTTTGTCTGAAGAAAATAGAATTGGCGCAATTCACATTTTAGGTTTTACGAACTTGATTTCTCATAGTCCGTTTACCTTTTTAGTGTGAATTGCGCCTTTTTAGCTGTTAATGATTTTTCTATTGCGGCAATGCATTTAACTGTTAGTTTAGGGAGTTTCGCTTCTGCGGAAGCGACAAGGTGGCTCTGCCCCCTTGACCCCTGCAAGCCTTTGAAAAGGCTTGACCTAAACTTTAGCTTGGCTTCGCATCACTCAAACAAAGTTGAGTTATGCAAATAATTCCGCATTCCGAATTCCTAATTCCGAATTTTATAAAATCCTGCGCTGCAAGGCGGCACAGCTATCTTTGTTCCGTCCTGAACCGAAGTGCCGCCGAATGTATAAATGCTTTCGCCGAGCTTTCCGCCAAAGTCAAATGCGACTTCTCTTGCGGCAGGATTGATGATAACAAGTATCTTCTCGCTTTCTGCGCTTCTTATATATGCAAGCGGATATTCGTTCTTTTCGGCATAGACAAACTCTATCCCGCCTTTGCTGAGTAGTGCTTCGTGCGACCGGCGTATTGCGATAAGGTGCTGTATCTCGTGCCAGAGCGAATTTTCGTCCGCCATTGATGCGGCTGCTGTCGGGCGGTCGGGGGCTTCGTCCTGCTTGATATAGAGCTGTTCGGTCGGTGCGCTGCTGAAGCCTGCGTTTGTGGAGTTATCCCACTGCATCGGCGAGCGTGAACCTGTTCTGCCGTAGCCGCCCTCTACCGAGGTGAGGTTTTCAACATATCGCATACCGATCTCGTCGCCGTAATAGATGAACGGTGCGCCCGGCATTGACAGCAGAAATGCAAATGCGACCTTCAGGCTGTTGCCGTGGACAGAACGGGCGAGTCTATCCATATCGTGGTTGCCCGAGGGGATACAGATAAGTCCCTTGCGCTCCGACCTTTCGTAGTTTTCCTTATACTTTTTTACAAATTCGGAGATATCTCCCTTTCCTCTGTCGGAGAAAAACGGTTCTTCACAGCGGAAAAGATCGTTATAGTGCGACGGACCGAAATGGAGCAGGAAATCCATGTGGAAGCCGCCCCGGATCGACTTGTCGGGTTCGCCCCACTCGGAGACCATTGCAGCTTCGGGAAATTCCTTATCGAGAAATTCACGGACATTCTGCCAGAGCTTTATCGTACCCTTGCCGTCCTCGTCATTTTTCACGAGCGAGCCTGCCATATCGACACGGAAGCCGTCGCAGCCCATTCCGAGCCAGAAGCGCATTACATTTTTCATCGCTTCAAGCGTCGCCTTAGGGCCGTCTGCGTCCATTGGCTGCTGCCAGGGGCGGTCACAGCGGTAAAAGCCATAGTTGAGCGCAGGCTGATGCGAGAAAAAGTTGACTGCGCACGAACCGTCACGGTCGGAGATGCCCCTTATGCAGCCCATTCCCTGAGGTTCTTCCCAGATGCTGTCCGTCCAGACGTAGCGGTCGGTGAACTCGTTCCTTTCGGCTTTCATCGACTCTTTGAACCATTTATGCTCAACGCTCGTGTGTCCCGGAACGAGGTCGAGCAGGACGTGCATACCCCGCTTGTGAGCCTCCTCAAAAACACGCTTGAGATCCTCGTTCGTGCCGTATCGGGGAGCGGCTTTGCAGTAGTCGGAAACGTCATAGCCTGCGTCTCCGAACGGCGACTCAAAGCAGGGGTTTATCCATATCGCATTGCAGCCAAGCTCCCTGATATAATCGAGCTTTTCGATGATGCCGTTGAAATCGCCGATACCGTCGCCGTTCGTATCGTTGAAGGACTGCGGATATATTTCATAAAAAACCGCATTGTCGAGCCATTTTAACATAAATACTTCTCCTTTCGGCAGAAACGCCTTTGCAATTGAACTATACTGATATGATATCACGATTTGCGGCATAATTCAAGTATAAATGCATTATAATATGATACTATCCTGTCATTTTTTGCCCCTTTTAAGCATTATATGAAAGACTTTTCGACTTACCTAAAAAAACAGGCGTCTCCCTTGAAAATTATTTAAAAATTCATTTTTCGGCTTATAATTAATAATAATTTTAAATAAATAGTTCAGCAACCGAAAAAGCTGTGATACTGCGTCAGAATTCCGCCGTATCGGCTTTTCCCGAGGCACAAAAACCGCCGATGCACCTTATCTGAGCCAAAAAGGGGATATCACTATGAGTTACAACTATCAATGCTTTGAACAGACGCTTTGCGATGATATCATCGGAAGCTACACAGCCTATGGAATAAGGAACACAGCGGACGGAAACGTTATAAACGATGTAAGCTCCAACAGGGAATATGCCGCCGATATCGTAACGAAGCTGAACAAATACCAGGCTTCGCCTGTTCATCTTTTTGAAATAATCGCCGATATCATCTCCTGATATATTAAATTCCGATCGAATACCGAACCGTTATCCGTCCTGCGGAACAGCGGTTCGGTCTTTTTTATAAAAAAATCCTGACAAATGCGTTAGCCTGTGCTAATATATAAATGACCCAAATCGAAATCAGTCATTTACACCGTTCCCGACATCGGCAAACCATTTATACAAGGAGATATATTTATGTCTGTATTAACAATTATTATCGAGTGCCTTATACTAAACACCATTTAAAATTTAGAAAAAATCAAGCCGACAATCTCGAATATATGCGATTTCGGCGCAGATTTTTTCCTTTATTTTTTTGGTGTTTAGTATTATACTCGCAATACCGTTTTCGTTAATGGTAACGATACTTCTCAACAAAGACCCCGTGAATATGATAACGGACTATCCGCCCGAGATCCAGGCTGAGTATTACAGAAGTCAGGGGCTTGAAGCGAAAAGGGAAAAGCTTAGCGTAAAGAACTACATAGCGAAGGTCATCTTCATGGTCGTGGTGCTTGCGGTCGTCGCAGGACTTATCGTTATGTGGATAAGCTGAATTTGATGAAAAAAAGTTTACGTCTGCACCGAAACACTGACGTAAACTTTTTTATTTTATATGAGCTTTTCTATCTCTGCGATCTCCGCATCGGTGAAGTCGAGATGCTCGATACAAGCAGCATTTTCCTTTATCTGCTCGGGACGGCTCGCACCGATAAGCACAGTCGCAACAGCCTTGTTGTGAAGCACCCACGAAAGCGCTGTCTGCGATAAGGTCTGTCCCCTCTTCAACGCAATGGAATTGAGCCTGTTAAGACGGTCAACCATTTTATCGTCAAGCTCATTGCCTATCCATGTCGCTCCCTTGCCAACACGGGAATCCGCAGGGATACCCTTTAAATAGCGTCCCGTGAGGAAACCCTGATAAAGCGGCGAAAATACCGCAAGTCCGATACCGTTTTCCTCGGCATATTTATCCAATCCGTCACGCTCTATCCAGCGGTTGAGCATCGAATAGGACGGCTGATTTACGATAAACGGCGTGTGCAGTTCCTTGAAAATAGCCGTGATCTCCTTTGTCTGCTGAGTGTTGTAGTTGGAAATGCCGACATAAAGTGCCTTGCCCTGACGAACAGCATTGTCAAGCGCAAGCGCAGTTTCTTCAAGCGGCGTGTTCGGGTCAAAAATATGATGATAGAAAATATCAACATAGTCAAGCTTCATTCGTTTAAGGCTCTGGTCGAGCGAAGCGGTGAGGTACTTTCTCGAGCCGTTTTTGTCACCGTAAGGGCCTTCCCACATCTCATAGCCTGCCTTTGTCGAAATGCAAAGCTCGTCACGGAACTCTCTCATTCCTCTGTCCAGTATCCTGCCGAAATTTTCCTCAGCGCTGCCGTTGTAAGGATTTCCGTAGTTGTTCGCAAGGTCAAAATGCACAATGCCGAGGTCAAACGCCGTGTGGACCATTTCTTCCATGTTCGCAAAAACGCCCGTGTGACCGAAATTCTGCCATAAGCCGAGCGAAACCGCCGAAAGCTTCAAGCCGCTCTTTCCGCATCGGTTGTAAACCATTTTTTCGTATCGTTTTTCATTAGGTGTGTACATTTTATACCGCCTTTCAAGCCATTATAATGTCATATATCTCCGCAGGGTCACGAACGAACAGCGTTGCTCCCTTTTCACGCAGAAATTCTTCGTCACGGAAGCCCCAAAGCACCGAAATACACGGCAGCTCCGCATTTTTCGCCGTTTCAAAATCCACGTCCGAGTCGCCGATGTAAACAGCCTCGCTCTTGTCGATACCGAGAACCCTCAGAGCCTCGTTCACAGCATCGGGCGCAGGCTTTCTGCGTATGCCCTCACGCTCGCCGACAGCATAATCGAAAAGTCCGTCAAAATATTCCTTGCAAAGCTCCTGAACGCCGTAGTCAGCCTTGTTTGAAACAACAGCCGTCTTTACGCCGCTTGCACGAAGCTTTTCCAAAAGCGGCTTGATGCCGTCATAAGCCTTGGTCTTGTCGGCGCAATGCACCTTGTAATGCTCCGTGAAAACCTCGTGTACACGGTCGATCTGCTCGGTGGTCAAACCCTCGGGAACGGCACGTTCGATGAGCTTTCTGATGCCGTTTCCTACGAATCTGCGCACCTCGTCATAGCTCCTCGTCGGATAACCGCACTTTTCGAGCGCAAAATTCGTGCTGTCCTTTAAGTCCTCGAGCGTGTCAAGTATCGTTCCGTCCATATCAAAAACCGCAAGTTTGTACATAGCCTATCTCCTTAAATAAAGTTAGCGAATATCGGTGCGAAAATAACCGTCATAAGTCCTGCCGTAACAACGGAAAGCGAGCTGATAGCTCCCTCCGTTTCGCCGAGTTCAAGCGCCTTGACCGTGCCGAGGATATGCGAAGATGTTCCGAGCGCCACTCCCCTTGCAACGGGTTCGTTGATGTGGAAAAGCTTGAAAATGCCATCTGCAATGATGTTTCCGAGGATACCCGTTATAACGATAACAGCCGCCGTAACGCCGACATAACCGCCGATCTCCTCCGAAACGCCAACGCCGATCGCCGTTGTGATAGACTTCGGCAGGAACGTTACATATTCTTCGTGCGAGAATTTCATTATCAGCGCCATAACGAGTACCGAGCAGAAGCTTGTCAGCATACCCGAGATTATTCCGATCATTATCGCAGCTGCGTTCTTTTTCAGCTTTTCAAACTGCTCATAAAGCGGTATCGCAAGGCAGACCGTCGCAGGCGTGAGGAAGTAATTGAGGTACTTTCCGCCCGTCTGATAGCTCTCATAATCCATTCCGCCGAGTGCAAGAACAGCAATTGTCACCGCCGTTGAAATGAGCAGCGGATTTAAAAGCGGAGTTTTGAACTTGTTTTTGAGTATGTCGGCAAGTATGTATGAGCCAACGCTTATAAATACCCCGAAAAACACGGAATTTGTCAGCATTTCTTTCATTCGGACTTCGCCTTCTTTCCAAAACGTATAATGCCCTCTGTTATAAGTCCCGAAACTATCATTACAATAATAGTCGAAACGACCGTTGCAATGACATATTTGAGCACCTGCGGCTTGACGATGCCCCAGTAGTCCATAAGCTCAACAGCGGGCGGAACGAGCATAACGGGCATAATATCGATAAGTAAATTTCCCGTTTCCCTGACCGCTTCAAGCTTTATGACCTTTGTTTCGAGCAGGATAAAGAGCAGCACTATCCCGTAAATTCCCGCAGGGATAGGCAGCGGCAGAACTGCGTTGAGTATCTCGCCGATAAACGAGATCGCAAGTATAATGCCGAATTGTTTAAGATACTTCATTTTTTCAGACCTCTTTTTCATAAACCCAAAATTCGAGACAATTATATCACTTTCGGCAAGTTTTGTCAACGAAAAAGCTGTTACACAAATTTTAAAGGGTATACTATAATATATTAAAAAAAATCCTCCCCGACTGCGATAGCCGAGGAGGATAATTTTATGCAGTTATTAAGCGCATTTAAGCTGCAATGATAAACTCTGAATCAGCAGTATCAAACTTACTGGAGGAGTGAGAGAACACCCTGAGGAAGCTGATTTGCCTGAGCGAGCATAGACTGAGAAGCCTGGCTGAGGATCTGATTCTTTGTGAAGTTCATCATTTCTTCTGCCATATTAGTATCACGGATACGGGACTCAGCAGATGTGAGGTTCTCGCTTGTGGTGTTGAGGTTATCGATCTTGTGTTCGAGTCTGTTCTGAACAGCACCGAATGTACCTCTTACCATGGAAACCTTGTTAAGAGCGTTATCGATCTTGTCGATAGCAACGTTAGCATCTTCCTGTGTAGCAAGTGAAAGCTTGTCAGTTCCAAGTCCTCTTGCGGAGCAGTCCATATCAGCCTTAAGTTCACCAAGACCATTGGAATCGTACTTGAATGTGAAGTTTACGCTGTCCTTGGTTCTTGCGCCAACCTGGAGAGTTACATTATCCTTGTATGTAAGGGTTGCTGTTGAAGCATTGTTGGAATCGGACTTGGAAACGCCCTCTTCAATTCCGAGATCCTCATAGGTTTTTGGATATGCAGCCTTAGCAGTGTTGAGAGCTTCTTTAGCTTCATAGTAAGCCTTGTCGATAGCTGTTGTCTTGGAACTATCAATACCAGCATCTGCACCCGGCTTAACTGTAGGCTTAGCTGTTTCGGAATCATAGTTGAATGCATCAACGGCGATGCCAAAGGATATAGTGCCGCTTGTTGCTTCCTTAGCGGCAGCAGGAGCGTATGTAACACCGATGTCCTGTTTTTTTGCTGTCGTTGTAACAGTTATTTTATCACCAACAGCAAAATCTGTACCGGCATCTTTTGTAGGTGCAACTATATCAGCACCGCCGACTTTAGTTGCCGCGATTTCTGTACCAGTGCCGTCTTCCTTAGTGTTCCAAGTGCCATCTGCCTGATAGTAGAAATCCTGTGTATCAGCAGTAACATTTGCAGCAGTTGTTGCTGTTGCTGCAATTTTAACATTTGTCGCATTACCGGCAGCTGCCTTGTTCTGACCTGCAGTAGGAGTTACAGTTGCAAGAACGATATCCTTACCTTCAGAATTCTTGTAGGAAATGTTGTATGTTCCTGCATTTTTCTTATCTTCTTCAATAGTGAAGCTCTCATCGGAGATCTTCATGTTCTTGATCTTCTTGCCGTCATATTCATAAGATACGGTCGCAGCATCAAGCTTCTTGAGAGCATCAGCTGTTTCCTGTGTCATAGAATCACTTGTAAGTGAAGCGGAAATTTTAACTGTCGGAGAAGAAAGCTTCTTGTCGTTTGTGCCGTTATTGTAGCTGTCCTTATCAAGAGCGATATTGGTCGGTGCATAAGTGTTAGCAGAAGAATTTGTGAATGTAAGTGTTACGGTATCTCCTGCCTTAACCTCTGCTGCATCGAGAACAGCATTTGCAAGGAGTTTGTCAGCTGAAATATCTTCAGTTTTGGTTGCAGTTTCAGTAGTATCAGTGGAAATAGCAAAACCACCGTTGCCGGAAGAAACAATTTTACCAATTGCGTTTGCCTTTTCGAGATCGCCTTTTGCAAGTGTCTGCTTTGTTCCTGTTTCATCAACATAGGAACCCTCTTTGATTTCCCATGTGCCATCATTCTTAGCCTGGAATGTTACATCAATTGAAGATACATTCAGTTCGCTAAGTTTTTTACCGCCTACGGTGATAGCATCGAACATTGCGTTTGCCTTAGAGGAGGTGTACTTGCTGTTATCAACTGTGTTCCACTGTGCTGCATTGCCTTTGTTGGAAAGATCTCTGTTGGCAACACCGTCGTATTCCTTCTTTGCAGCATCGAAAGCCTTCTGTGCCTTGTCTATAGCAGACTGTGCATTTTCCTGTGCTTTTGCGAGAGCCTGATTCTGTTCTTCTGTGACCTGTGCAGCTTTCTGCTTATAATCGAACTCGCCGTCAACAGCCTTAAGACCGTCAGCCATCTGACCGCCGTTAAGAACTACAACGCCGTTGAAGTCTGTGTCAGCGATCTGATTGAGTTCATCGTTGAGCTGATTGTATTCGAGCTGGATAGCTTCACGGTCAACATCGTTCTGATATGTGCCGTTAGCGGACTGTGTAGCAAGAGTTCTCATTCTCTGGAGAATGGAATCTGTTTCTGTAAGAGCGCCTTCAAAGGTCTGAACCATTGAGATACCGTCCTGTGCGTTCTTAACGCCCTGGTTGATACCTGCGATCTGAGCTCTCATCTTTTCGGAAACTGCGAGACCTGCTGCGTTATCGCCTGCACGGTTGATCGCATAGCCGGAAGAAAGCTTTTCAAGGGACTTGGAAAGCTTAGTGTTATTGATACCAAAGTATCTGTTAGCGTTTATCGCTGTTAAGTTGTGCTGTACTACCATAATATTTACCTCCTGTAAATGTTTGGCAACCAAAATCCTTTTCGATTGCGTTAAAGTATGCTTTAGCGAAATTAGATCCATACTTATTGTAGTAATATGTTCCGATATCACTTACGGTTTAAAAATTTTATACAGGGCGTTTTAATATTCCGTTTTATGGGAAAATACGTTAGTTCACTTTGTAAAACGGCAGAATCCTGATTTTTTATTGCAAAAGACAAATTTTTCTTTGGCTTTTTTCAAAAAAACAGTAAAATCAGCTGAATTTAATATTTATTTAATAAAAAGTTAATAAAAAAACGCTAAAGTTATTCCGTAAAGAACCGATATATAGATTGAAAGTACAGAGAAAAGCCTGAAACGGGCTTTCCCGAAGCTTCAAAAAAGCTTGAACGAACGGCAGACCGCTCTTGATAGCGCTTAAAGAGTGAACGCTAATTTCGCTAAAGCATACTTTTAAGAAATCTGAAAGGATTCGGATTTCGCCTATAATACAGGAGGTATAATTATGGTAGTACAGCACAACATGACAGCGATAAACGCTAACAGATACTTTGGTATGAACAATACCAAGCTTTCTAAGTCCCTTGAAAAACTTTCTTCCGGTTACGCAATCAACCGTGCAGGCGATAACGCTGCAGGTCTCGCAGTTTCCGAAAAGATGAGAGCTCAGATCTCGGGTATCAACCAGGGCGTTAAGAACGCACAGGACGGTATCTCGATGGTTCAGACCTTTGAAGGCGCTCTTACAGAAACAGACTCCATTCTCCAGAGAATGAGAACTCTTGCTACACAGTCCGCTAACGGCACATATCAGAACGATGTTGACCGTGAAGCTATTCAGCTCGAATTCGATCAGCTCAATGACGAACTCAACCAGATCGCTGATACTGACTTCAACGGCGTTGTAGTTCTCAACGGTGGTCAGATGTCTGATGGCGCAAAGGCTGATGCTGCTGGTAACATTGATTACACAAAGCAGACAAGAAGTGCTACAGACCTTGGTTCTTCAAAGCTTTTTGGTACTGTTGATGACAGTATGTATAACAAGACTGCTGCTGATGCTCTTTGGACAGATACCAAGACTTCAAACCTTACAGATGAAATCGAAATCACATTTACTTACAAGGGCGAGACTGATGGCTGGGTAGCAAGCAAGGAAGGTGTTTCCACAACGCTTAAGGGCAATGGTGGTTTCACCGTAGAAGGTGATACGGCTGGCACAATTGCTAATGTAGTTATGGATAATTCCGATCATATCGTTGGAGATACTATTACATTAAAGTTTACTGGTGGAGCTGCTAAGACTCAGGCTCCTGAAAATTTTGGCGTAACAGATGATACATTTAAGGATGAAAAGGCACTTGGTATTGCATCTCCTGAACTTGCTGTCACAATAACAGCTGATAAAATTGATAAGAATGCAAGTTCTGCTCTTGAAACACTTGAATCAGGTGTTTCAATAAATGCAACATATGAGGCTGATGGTTCTGTTACAAAAACTACTACTGGTGTAACAATTGGTGGTAAATCTGTAAAAGATACATGGGTTCAGATTGGCGACGGTGACTCTACTCTTTACGCAAAAATGACAGCTGATGGAGTAGTTACATTTGCTTCTAAGAAAGACGGAAAGGCTAATGTAGCTGCTGATGGTGATGTTAATGTAATCGGCACAATGACACTTCATGAAGCAGCAACTAAGGCTAATGGTGCTAGTGCTGCACTTGATTTCAAGGTTCAGCTTGATAAACCTAAGTATGATGGCGTTGATAACTATGATGTATCTGTGGTTAAGAAGACAAACTCTGTTTCTGTTTCTGACTCGAATGATGCATCTACAGCAACTCTTACATACAAGAATAACATCACTCTCCAGGTTGGCGCAAGAACAAAGGACAGCGTAAACTTCACATTTGCTTACGATTCCAACGGACTTGGTAAACTTAAGGCTGATATGGACTGCTCCGCAAGAGGACTTGGAACCGACAAGCTTTCACTTGCTACACAGGAAGATGCTAACGCTGCTATCGACAAGATCGATAACGCTCTTAACAAGGTTTCCATGGTAAGAGGTACATTCGGTGCTGTTCAGAACAGACTCGAACACAAGATCGATAACCTCAACACCACAAGCGAGAACCTCACATCTGCTGAGTCCCGTATCCGTGATACTAATATGGCAGAAGAAATGATGAACTTCACAAAGAATCAGATCCTCAGCCAGGCTTCTCAGTCTATGCTCGCTCAGGCAAATCAGCTTCCTCAGGGTGTTCTCTCACTCCTCCAGTAAGTCTGATACTGATCCAGAGTTTATCATTGCAGCTTAAATGCGCTTAATAACTGCATAAGAAACGCCCCCGACCGTTTGAGTTGGGGGCGTTTTTTTATTGACATAATTGACATAAACTTGCGGATATGATATAATTTCATAGAGAAAGGAATTTGAACTATGACTAAGATATATTTCGTCCGCCATGCCGAGGCAGAGGGCAATGTTAAGGAATTTTTTCAGGGCAGGATAGACTGCGATATCAGCGAAAAGGGCAAGATCCAGCTCGGATACCTCGCAAAACG
>CAKSKU010000017.1 GCA_934465295.1 uncultured Oscillospiraceae bacterium | reverse complement strand
ATGCCTCCTGTTTTATACAGGCTAGCATCCATGGGTTAAGCTATTTTATTGTGTCCAGGATTCTGGGTACATATCAAGCTTCCAACTATGGCGGTTATTTTTTAGCCAATAACGGGAGCGACCGTCTATCGGTATGCCCTCTTTATATTTATATTATATACTCATTGAGCATATATGTCAAGTGCTTTTTTTGAATAATTATTGTTTTTACCAACATAATCACATCGCCGTTCATACAGCGTTGAAGCTTCAAATCCACTCACTCCGTTCGTGGATTTTTGCTTCAAGGACAGAATTTTGAGGAAAATAATATGGCGCAATTCACATTTTTAGGTTTTACGAAACTGATTTCTCATAGTTAGTTTACCGTTATTTGTGTGAATTGCGCCCTTTGATTTGATAGTGATTACGCTTATCGCAACAATGCATTTGCTGTAAGTTTAGGGAGTTTCGCTTCTGCGGAAGCGACAAGGTGGCTCTGCCCCCTTGACCCCTGCCACCCTTTGAAAAGCGTGGACGTAAACTTTATTTTTTATGTAAGCTTTAATTTCCCGCAACGATAACGTTCATCTTTTCTATCTCTACATTTACGGAACGTGCTATTTCGGCACTTTCCGATGCGGTCTCGGTATTCTGCGTGATAACGTCGGAAACGGCTGCTATTCTTGACTTTATATCGTCTACGGAATTTCTCTGCACTCCTGTGAGCTCTGCGATCTTTCTTGCGTGGCTCTCGCTGCGCTGCGAACATTCGATGATGCTTTCCATGTGTTCCGCCGCTGTTCTTGCAAATTCGGTTCCGCTGTTTACTGCGCTGATAGACTCATTGATGAGGACTGTGGTGTTCTTTGCGGCTTCTGCGCTCTTGTTGGCGAGGTTGCGGACTTCATCGGCTACGACTGCGAAGCCCTTTCCTGCCGCACCTGCTCTTGCGGCTTCGACTGCTGCATTGAGGGCGAGGATATTTGTCTGGAACGAGATATCTTCGATAGTCTTGATTATGCCGCTGATCTTATTCGAGGATTCGCTGATATCTTCCATCGTCCGCACCATCTGCTGCATATTGCGGTTGCTTTCGTTGAGCTTTTCTGCGCTTTCACCTGCGGCTTCGGCGGCTGCGTCGGCTTCGTTAAGGCAATTCTCCGATTCCTCGGCAAAGTTTTCAACGTTGGAAAGGATATCTGCAACGGTGCTTGCCTGCTCCTCGGAAGCGGCTGTAAGCCTGCTTGAAATATCGAGCATGGACGAGGTCGATTCGCCGAGGGACGAAGCGATAGTGGAAACCTGATGCATAATATCCGCCTGGCGTTCGGTCAGAGCGGCACTTTCGTCCATTTTCTGCTTGACCTGACCGAGAAGTCCCTTTGTTTCATCGGCAGCCTGCTCTGCTTTTCCGAGGAGCGAAACGGTATTTTTGATAAGAAGCCTCAGCATAAATGCTGCAACGTTTATTCCGGCAACGCCGTTGATGATAACATTGTTCGGCGCACCTATGTAGACCTTGTCCTTCACAAAAAGACCTGCAATGAGAAGCACATTCGTAAGCACCCACGTTATATCGATATTGAGCACACTGTTATATATTGAGCCAATGGCAAAGTTTGCGGCTAAAAGCGCAGCCATAGTGTGAAGCTCGCCCTTGGTCGCCGAAAGGACAACTATAACAACGGCCGTAGCCTGCGTGAGAAAGATGCCCTTTGTGAGGTTTGAGGCTTTTCTCATAAAAATAAGTACGATAAGCGGAACTATTATACCCATAGCCGCCGTTAAAATGCCTGTCAGAGCATAACCTGTCACAAGGTTGATTATGCAGAATGCAAGGCACACGCCGAAAACGGCAATAAGATGATTTCTGATAACTTTATCCGGAATATTCGGGCAAAACTTCTGTGGCATATAAAACTCCTCCAAATATAAAGCCTGAACGGCAGAAATTTTTATCGCCTATATTATACCATATTTCGATTTATTCGTCAAACATTTCTTATCAATTTGTTCAAAAATGTATGTTTTGCACAAAAATTCCCGCCTTTGATTTATTTCAAAGACGGGATAATTTTTTATTTGGAAAAAGCTTACTTTACAAGACCGCTGTTGTTGATAGCGGAAACGAGAGCCTTGACTGAAGCATCGATGATATCGGTGTGGATACCTGCACCCCAGAATACGCCGTTTTCGGTCTCGATACCGACATAAGCGCAAGCCTGCGAGCTTGAACCTCTTTCAAGAGCGTGTTCTTCATAAGTTGTGATGGAATAGCTGATGCCGAGAGCGTCCTTTACAGCGTTGGAAACTGCGTCAAGACGTCCGTTGCCTGTTGCTTCCTTTGTAATGGTCTTATCTCCATATACAACGGTGACAACTGCGGAGATACCGTTCTTCTGCGTGAAATGAGCTTCGGTGACAGTGAATTTATCACAAATATTGAGGTAGTTGTTCTTGAATACATCGTAGACCTCGGCAGGCTGAAGCTCCTTGTGAGCGTGGTCGGAAACGCTCTTGACATGATATCCGAATGCTTCACGCATCTTGGGAGGCATATCGATACCGTAGTTCTGCTGCATAAGGAAGCCGATGCCGCCCTTGCCCGACTGGCTGTTGATACGGATAACATCGCCCTCGTATTCTCTGCCAACGTCCTTCGGGTCGATGGCAAGGTAAGGAACGTTCCAGTGCGGAGGATTCTTTTCTTCACGCCACTTCAGACCCTTTGCGATAGCGTCCTGATGCGAGCCGGAGAATGCCGCAAATACGAGCGAGCCGCTGTAAGGCTGACGTTCGTAAACGTGCATACGGGTCATCTTTTCGTAAACCTCCGTGATCTCCGGAATGTTGGAGAAGTCGAGCTTCGGGTCAACGCCGTGTGAGAACATATTCATTGCAACTGTGATAAGGTCAACATTGCCCGTGCGTTCGCCGTTGCCGAAGAGCGTACCCTCAACACGGTCTGCACCTGCGAGAAGTCCAAGCTCGGTGTCTGCGACTGCACAGCCTCTGTCGTTGTGCGGGTGGAGCGAAACAACTACGTTTTCACGGCAGTTGAGGTGCTTGCACATATATTCTATCTGCGAAGCGTAAACGTGCGGCATACTTTCTTCAACGGTAACGGGGAGGTTCATAATAACCTTATCGTCCGCTGTCGGCTGCCAGATATCGATAACAGCGTTGCAGATCTCAAGTGCGAATTCGGGTTCTGTTCCCGTGAAGCTTTCGGGGGAATATTCAAAGCGGAAGTTACCCTCGGTCTTGCTGCGGTACTCCTTGCAGAGCTTTGCGCCCTCAACGGCGATCTTGATGATGTCCTCCTTGGACTTTTTGAAAACCTGTTCACGCTGTGCAACGGATGTGGAGTTGTAAAGATGAACGATAGCATTCTTGCAGCCCTTGAGCGCTTCAAAGGTCTTGGCAATGATATGCTCTCTTGACTGCGTAAGTACCTGAATGGTCACATCGTCTGGGATAAGGTCCTGCTCGATAAGTGTGCGGCAGAATTCATATTCAGTCTCGGAAGCGGCAGGGAAACCGATCTCGATCTCCTTGAAGCCTACCTTTATAAGATGCTTCCAGAATGTGAGCTTTTCTTCAAGCGACATCGGAATGATGAGTGCCTGATTGCCGTCACGGAGGTCAACGGAACACCATGTCGGAGCTTTGTCGATATGATCCTTCTTCACCCAGTCAAAGCAAGGCTCGGGGGGCATAAAGTATCTTCTTGTGTAATTCTCAAAATTTTTCATATCAAATTTCCTTTCCAAACCGTTCGCCGTCCTTCCCTGAATTTCGGCGAAGCTTTTTTCTGCGGGAGGAATAGTGTTCTGCTGTCCTTTTTGTTCGCCGTGGGTCTGTGTTCCCTCGGCAGGGTCATTCTTTTGTGGAGAATGACTGTCGGAAAAGCCGCTGTTTTCGGCTTTTCCATAGCTCTTTGTTTGTGGCGAAGAGTTTTTCGGACAATAAAAAAAGCTTTCATCTCAAATAAGAGATGAAAGCTGTAAACTTCCACGGTACCACTCTTGTTCGGATCAAAACGATCCGCCCTCACCGCATCTCAATCTAAAGATATCCAATGCGTATCTCTGTAACGGGAGAACCCGATCCAACCTACTGTAAAGCTTCGGCGGACAGCTCCGGGACGAGTTATAACCTTAACGCAGCACCGCTTTTCACCAACACAGCGGCTCTCTGAAGAATACGGGAAGGTCTTTTTTCCCATCATTGCTTTTCTGAATATACCCAAATTATAACACCGCTTTAATGTTTTGTCAAGGGGGATATTTATTAATTTTTTGTAAATAGTATATCTCTATATATTTTATATTGTATTTATATAGTTTTGTTTACCGGTGAATAAACTGTTTACACCGCGTTAAAGTCTACCTTTATCATATATTAACTATGTGCATTAAATTAACAATTATGTAAGAAGTGGATAAAATTTTGCCGAAATGTTTGGAAATAATTGTTCTGTAAAACATTGACATATTCTCTGAAATGGTGTATCATTATGATGGATAAACTTTTAAAAAGTGTCTGATGTGGTATATACCGACAAGAAATTTCAAGGAATGATCGAAACTTGAAAATTAAAATGTTATTTTTGCTTTCCAAGTCACCCGATCACTGCGCAAATTTATGCGCAAACCAACGTAAAATCCGCTTTTTGCCAAAATAATAACAAATTATGTCGAAATGTTTGAGAATCATTTTTGTTTTCATTTCTTATTTCGACACAATATTTTAATATTTAATGGTAGAATATGGAAGAAGAAAATTTAGGAGGTATAATTATGTCAGCAAATGTTAAAATTCTTATCGCCGATAATTCTATGGATTTCAGCAAAAAAATGGCATCCGCACTCAGCTCGAAGGGTTATTCCGTTACGGAATGCGAGAGCGACGGCAGTGCAGTTCTTGCAGAGATCCGCTCCGTACTGCCCGATATTGTCATCTGCGATGCGCTGATGCCTGCCGCAGACGCAATGGAGGTCATCCACAGAACGGATATAGAAAGCGTTAAGAAGCCGTTTTTCATCGTTACCTCACCCTACCGCAATGTCTATGTCGAGAAAACCGTTATGAGCAGAAAAAATGCATACGTCCTCATCAAGCCGTTCGAGATCGATACGCTCCTGAGCTTTATCGAGCATATCACGCCTTCTTCGGTCAGCGATTTCGAGGACGACTCCGATCAGGCACACATGGAGGTCGTTGTCACCGACATTATCCATACCATCGGCATTCCTGCGCATATAAAGGGCTATCATTACCTGCGTGAAGCGATAATGCTCTCGATCAATGACTCTGAAATGCTTGAAAGCGTAACAAAGCTCCTCTACCCGACCATTGCCCACAAGTTCGATACCTCTCCGTCAAGAGTTGAAAGAGCTATCCGACACGCTATCGAGACCGCATGGGACAGAGGCGACGTCGATGTACTTACAAAAATGTTCGGCTATACGATCAACGGCGGCAAGGGCAAGCCAACCAACTCGGAGTTCATTGCGCTCATCACCGATAACCTACGCCTGCGCTTCCGTATTTCCGCCAAAGGCACAAACGGAGTAAAGAAAACACCGCAGGCTGCTACTGCATGACTGTGGCGGCTACTGCACACTTAGGGTTCAAAAATATAATGCTTCGGCAGCAAACACAGGTCTAACGCTTGTGTTTGCTGCCGTTTTTTATTTTAAAACAAACTTTTTCTCTGCGCCCTTTCCCAGGACTGCAATAAGACCGTCTTTCTCCATAGACTTGTAAAGATTAAAAGCCCTCGTCTTTTTTATGCCGAGAAGCTCCTGCAGCTCCTCCTCGGTCATACTGCCATTGTCTTTGAGATAGTCAATAACAGCTTGGTACTGGCTCGGGATATCCTGCTTTGCTCTATTGCCGATGTTTCTGTTTGGGAGAGAAAGCCTGAACGAATTGGGGGTTATGGTTATTTCGGGTTTATTCTCCTGATCGGAATAGAGCGAAAGGATTTTTCTTATGCCCGTACCGTAGGATTCAATGTATTTCAATCTGTGGAACATTTCGGCGAGGTTTCTGTTTCTCGGCTGAGAAATGCCGTTCATTATGTCCTCTTCGGAAAGTCCCGAAACAAGTCCGCCGATAGAAACTATATCAATACATTTGCTGTTGATATTGATGATAATGCTTCCGCTGAATCCGTAATCACGGTGTACGACTGCGTTAAGAAGTGCCTCTCTCACAGCGGCTTCGGGATAGTCGGGAATGTCTATGCGCTCAATACCCGAAAAGACCGAGCGGTTTTTATTGTTCAGCATTATATATTCAAAAGCATTTTCTATCTGGCTGAAAACCGAGCCGCCGAATTCTCTGTGATCGACGAAGTTTATATTTTCTTCGTCAGCGAAAACAGCCGCCTTTATCGTATGCTTGCACTGATCCGAAATTATAAGCCCGAGATTGGTAAACAGCTCGTCATTCACATTCACTATCCCGAGAGCCTTGTATTTATCCTCCGAGAATGGTATGCCGTGCCTTTCAAATGTTTCGGCGGCGGTTTTAAAGGTAAGCTCCTGTTCAAGACTGCGCATTTCCTCATAGCTGTCCCTGTCGGAAAGCTTTATCATACGGCGTATCTGCTCGGGAGAAGCCTGCACGGACGATGCGCCTTGACGGATATATACTCCACTCGGCTTCAGTCCTTTTGATTTGAGATAATAAGGCTTTGAGCTGCCCTCCGAAACGTTAACCTTTATAACGCCGTCGTTGAGCGAGTATTTAGTAAACATTGTAACATCGGGGGCAACGGAATCTCTAACGCTGTTTGTTATTCGGGTATAAGTATCATCGGTGTTTTCAAGCGGAGCAGGCGTTCCGCCATCGTTTGCGCCGACATATATCTTTCCGCCCTCGGTATTGGCGAAAGCTACGACCTCTTTTGCGATATCATCTGTAAATTCACGCTTGTATTCGGTGCGTTCGTTCTCATTATTCATCGGATATGCCCCCCTATTTTCGCTTTATTTTTTTACAGTATAATTATATTCACCTATGTCAAGTGAATAAAAGTGAATATTCACCGAACAAAGTGAATTTTGTGAAAAAACCTGCCGCAGATGAATGACTGCGGCAGATCAGCCTGTCGAAAAAGTATATTCATTTATGCATATTGACGAAAAAGAATTTTATGACTTGATGCTAAAAGAGGAACCGCCATTCATATCCCGTCGGTGCTAAACGCTCGTCGCTTTGCTCCTCACGTTTATTTGCCGAGGATAGTTGTTCCGAACATAAAGAATAAGCGCAATTCACATTTTATGGGTTTACAGACCGGTTTATCACGTTCTGTTTAACTTTTTGAATGTGAATTGCGCTTTTTAACTTATAGATATTTTGCTATTGCGGCAATGCTCGGTGCTGTTAGCTTAGGGTATTTCGCTCTCTGCGGAGAGCGACCAAGGGCTTTGCCCTCTGGACACCCACCACCCTTTGAAAAGCGTGGACGTAAACTTTAATTTTGTGCAACTTTTTTCAATAATATACTTTTTCGACAGACCAACCTGCCGCAGATGAATGACTGCGGCAGGTTTGGGGATGTCAATAATTCAGTTTATACTGCGTTATTTTGAAGCTCTGGTCGTTCGGATTTACTTCAAGCGTGAAATCTCCGCCATCGATGAATTCAACGAATTTTCCCTCTTCATCGTAGCGCTCGGCTTTGGTCTTATAGGTAACGGTGCTCGTTTTTTCGTTGTAATTATAGCTTGTTATCGTGATGTCGCCGATATAAGATATGCCTGCATCGCCGACAACGGTGCAGAGCTTTCCGTCGACGTCACAGTACTTCTGCGGAGCATTGATAAACATTTCATTGGTCGTTTTTGCGTCAAAATATTTCTTCACGAATGTTTCAAGCTCGCTGACCGTCTTAAATCTCGGGTCATCGACGAAGTAGAACATCGTGCTGCCGCCGTCGGAATTGAGCGAATCGAACTGGACATAGTTGTCATAGTCGCTGACGTTAAGGCTCGTGGTGGTGAAATACTTTGCGATATCGTCTGCAACAGCCTTTGCGGCATAGCCATAGTAAAGCCTGTCGGTCTCAAAGTCCGCAGACTGGGTGCGCTTTTTCAGCGTAAGCTCGTTCGTATCGAAATCATAAACGTTGAGCTCCACCGAAGCATCGCCGTTGTCATCGAAGGTCACGGTCGGAGTCGGCATAAACACCGTTCCCTCGGTGCGCAGGAGCGTAAATTCGGGAACGTAGTCCATTTTGCTGCCGTCCGCATCGTAAATGCCTATTTCGGTGAACTCGTTATTCTTGACCGAGTAATAGCGTTTTACGGTATAAGGAAGCTCCTCCTCGGTGTCAAAATTGTCAAGATAGAAAACGAACTGAACGATATCGGGAACGCTCTGCTCATCGGCAGTGTTCGTGATAACGCTGCACACGCCCGAGGCATATTCCTGAGAATACGGGATATTGAGCGCATAGTTTTCGGGAGCTGTGAGCGTATATTCCGAGTAGTTGAAAGCGTTGTCCTCGGTGATTATCTTCAGCTCGGAGTCGTTGTCTGCGCTTGAAACTGTTATCATATAGTTATTTTCGCCGTCGTTGAGAGAAAAGGTATAGGACGAAAATGCGTCGGGCTGGTCGTCCGAACCGCTTGCGCCGAGCATAAGCTTTGCTGCGTCCTGATCGGGAGATGTGCTTTCCGAAGCTGCGGAGGTGATCGTAGTTTCGGCTAAGGTTGCGGAGCTGTCCGCCGTTTTGCTGTCGCAGGAACAAAGTACAACAGTTGTCGCCAACAAAGACGTCAGTAAAACAGTCAGCTTTTTACCTGTGTATTTCATGTGGGATTTCCTTTCAGCCGGTTATATTTACAATTATTCATTCTATAATTTAACTATATTATATCAGTTTATGCGGGAAAATACAATTACATTTCAGTTACAGTTGTATTACTCTTTAGAAAAACAAAAACAGCCTGCATATCCGAATGATACGCAGGCTGTGAAAAATACACATTTTTATATGCTTATGATAAAGTTTATCGTGCCGAATGAGAAGCATACAGGAATGACACGGGAATTTTTGATAGTATCAAGATTGATGTCGCTGTAAGCCATCTGCGGCGAAAGGTCGATCTCGAGACCGGTTTCGTTGGAAAGGTTTACGGCGAAAAGTCCGTTGTGGAGATTGAGGAATTCGTTGATGCAGTCACGGGTGAAATCATCGTTTGCAGTGAGGTGTTCGCCCGAGAAGCGCGATGCGAATTCGATAAGTGTATCATCATCGGCGTCAATAAGCGTGAGAGCCTTTACGCCGCCTCTGATCTCCTGACCCACACAGCTCTTGGAGATGTTGTCGTAAAGCTCTTTTGCGCTGAGCGGAGCAAAATCCGTTCCGATGAAGCGGACAAGGTTCTTGAAAAGAAGAACGATATATCCTGCAAGATAGGACTTGTTGTCGGCATTGTCGAAGTTATAGAATCTATCAACGAGCGGGCGGAAGTTGCCAAGGTCGGAATCCTCGAGGTCGGCGTCGCTGATGCCCATTTCCTTTTTATAGCTGTTGAGAGCATTTTCAAACTGCGAGTTTGTCATAACGCCGTCGTTCACGAGCGTCTGACCGAGAAGAAGATGTGCGCTTGGCTGTGTTTTGAGCAGCTTTTCGATCTGTTCCTCGGTAGCATAGCCCATATCGACCATAAGCTCGCCGATACGCTTATCGACTCTCTGCTGTTCGGCGTGTACCTTATCGACCTGTTCTGCGGTCATAATGCCTGCGTTGATAGCAAGAACGCCGAGTCTTAATTTTGTTTCGGAAAGCCGTCCGAGAGCGTCGGAAAGCTTTTCGGGGGAAACAAGTCCGCTGTTAAGAAGATAATTGCCGAAAAATTGAGTAAACACGTCAGCTCACCCTCCTTACATTATCTTGTTGACGATCTTTTCAACTGCGCTTTTATCAACGGGCTTCTGAATGAAATCAAAAGCTCCGCATTCGATAGCGGTCTTGAGGTTGCCCTGCGTACCGATCGAAGAAGCCATAACCACCCTCGCTTCCGGATTGAGGGAAACGATATCCTTAAGTGCGTCAATACCCGACTTTTCAGGCATAACTATATCCATAAACGAGAGGTCGGGAAGAACCTCCGCATACTTTGTAACTGCCGCATTGCCGTTCTCAGCGTAAAATATTTCAAAATCTCCGATATCTGAAAGGATATTGCTGAGTTGTTTTCTTACAAGAGCAGAGTCATCGCAGATAAGGATCTTGAGCTTTTTTGTCGTATCGGACATCGGTGCGCCTCCTATACCAAATTTACAGTAGAATTATACCATAAAACACAGTTTTTTTCAAGAGAATTTATAAATATTCTTTATAGGTATATGTTGTGCAATATACACAAAAGTCTTTTCCCGAATTATGTAAAAGATGTTAATTAGGTTATAAAAAATTCACAAAAATAGAGGAAAATGAGATTACAGCGCACTTTCTGTTGACAAAAAATGTCCGACAATATATAATAGTGATAAAGCGGTCATAATACTAATTTTTAATCAAAGTGCAGACAAAAAATCGGCGCAAGATCCATATAAACCTGTTTTCAACATCAAGCTGTTTTCAACTGATGTGAGCTTTTGCTTGATTTTTTGTACACTTTCAGTTTAATAATAAGTATAATACAGATCGGCAGAAAAAGCTCCGGCATCGTCGAGGCACTTCGCATAAAAATACGAACGTTTTGGAAAGGAACATTGTAAATATGGGAAAAAATTTTGATACTTTTTTTGATAAGCTAAAGCGTGTCGGCGTGAATACCGATAAAACGATCGACCGTTTCGGCGGTCTGGACGAGCTTTATGTAAAGTTTCTCGTTGAATTTTCCAATACCGAGCGGTTCGGGGAAATATATTCAGCGATCGGAACGGGCGACAGCGCAAAAGCGGAGATGTGTGCACATAAGCTGAAAGGCGTCCTCGGAAACCTCGGAATGGACGAGCTTTTTGCCGAAGCCGAACTCGTGATGAAGGACCTGCGCTCGGGAAACGCCGCCCAAGCAGAACAACGCCTCCGCACAATGCAGCCCAAAGTAATAGAAATACAGCAAGCCATAAAAGAAACCCCTCACGACTAATTTTTTACATAAGAAAAGCCAAAGACATTGCAGAGCCAAAAATGCAATGTCTTTTTTCTGTGTAAGGTTCTCAAATCTGCACAATATCATAAAAAAACAAAGCAAACCCGTTTTTCCAAAACCAAAAACGGGTTTGTTCATTTATATCAAAAGCCAAAACTGTCGCCACTGCCCACCGAAAAAATTATCAATTGTCAATTATCAATTATCCATTAACGAAGATTGTCAATTCTCAATTATCAATTAAAGAAAGCTGTTAACTATTAACTATTAACTGTTAACTGTCTAAGTAGTTGAGCGATGCCACCGAGTCCTTGTAAACGATCTTCCCCTTGACCTGAACCATACCAACAGTCGACCTCGGCGAGCGTACCTTCATGAGCAGAGACTCCACCGCAATTTTCGACATCTGCTCTGTGTTGACCTCCACCGTCGTGATGTTCGGGGTGCTTATCGAGCTGTAAACGGAGTTGTCAAAGCCCGTGACGGAGATATCCTCGGGAACACGGTAGCCGCTTTCCTTTAGCTGCGAGATAAGACGGCAGGCGACCTCATCACAGTTGCAGACGAACGCTGTCGGCATTATCATCGGCAGTTCTATCGGTGTGAGCTGCCCCGTTTCGCTGTCACGGTCGGAAATGATAAAATAATCGTGGACGGGCATTTTATGTTCCATAAGCGACTTCGTATAGCCGAGAAATCTGTCCTGAATACTCGATGTGGAGTGGATATTTCCAACAAAAGCGATATTTTTATGCCCGTTCGCAATGAGGTAATTCGTTATTTCATAAGAGCCGTAGAAGCTGTCGCTGATTATACAGCCGTCCGAGGTCAGCTCGTTGTAAAAGTCGAGGAAAACTATCGGTATCTTCGTATCGAGCGCAGCTTTTGTGTAGCCGTCCGAGACCTGACCGAGAATAATGATGCCGTCGACACGCTGGTGGAAGAAAATATCGGGAAGAACGCCGTTGTCCTCGTTTTTCTTCGTCAGCGTGTGGAAAAAGACATAGTTCCCGTGCTTCTGCATCTCGGTGGAAAGGCTTCTTATAAACTTAAAATAGAACGAATTGTCCGAAACGTACCTCTCGGCAACGATCAGACCGATATTATTGCTCAGCGAGCTTTTTTTCGAGGCTGTATTCCTGACCTTGTAGCCCATTTCGTCTGCGGTCTTTTTTACCTGCTCCCTAAGGGTGCTGCTCACACCCTTCTGACCCGAAAGTGCTTTTGAAACTGCGACCGTGCTTATCCCGAGCCGTTCGGCGATGTCGCCCATTGTAACGCTTTTGCCCATGGCTGCCCTCCGTACTGATTCTGATACTATTATTCTATCACAAAACTTTGGATTTTTCAATAGATTTTAACTGATTAATTTTTGATATTCTGCTTAAAAATTAACCATGTAATCCATTTTATTAAGCTTGCTGTTAAGTTAATTTAATTTGATTATTTAAACATTTATCTGTTATTATATTAAGCAAATATGAATGCAGGCTTATTTTGTTGTTAAGATTTCTGATAAATCGTTTTCTTGATTAGTTCACAATTTATGCAAGCCAAATGATAATGACGGTTTTATGGGCATAATTTCGATTCTTTTTTTAACGGAATATGTCTATTTGTGCAAAGTGCTTTAGGTTAACAAAATCAAGTTGTACAAAATGCCGCTATTGGCAAAATTGATTGACAAACCAACCTAAGCTGTTATAATAAAAGCACAACAGCAAGTTCATTAACCGATTAAAAATACTTGCATGGCATCAGGTTATGAACCTTGCTAAAAAGAACGTACATTATCTATTTGGAGGAATCAATGATGAATTCACAGATGAAAAAAACAGCAGCCGCTGCAGCAGCAGTATTAATGGCTTGCTCCGTATTCGCAGGCTGCGGTGAAAAGACAACAGACAACACAGACAGCACAACAACAGCTGCAACAACCAAGGCAGCAGACGCAAACGCTGACAGCAGCGATGCAGACAACACAACAGCAGACACAGCAGAAGCTGACACAGACCTCTCCGGTACTATTAAGGTCCTTCACCACCGTACAGACAGAGATCAGGACGGCACAATGGCAAAGCTCACAGAGGGCTTCAATGCAATTTATCCTAACGTAACAGTTGAATATCAGTCTTTCACAAACTACGTTGACGATATCGCAACAATGCTCCAGTCCGACAACTACGGCGATGCACTTATGACACCGCAGGCTATCAAGCAGGCAGAGCTTCCTAACTTCTTCGAGTCTTTCGGTTCTTTCTCCGACCTCGACAGCAAGTACTACTGGCTCAAGGACTATGTTGCTGACGGTCAGGTTTACGCACTTCCCACAGGCGGCACAGCTTCCGGTCTTCTCTACAACAAGAAGGTATGGGCTGATGCAGGCATCACAAGCCTCCCGACAACAACCGATGAATTCATCAACTGCCTCCAGCAGATAGCTGACAAAACAGACGCTATCCCTTACTACACAAACTACGCTGCAGGCTGGACGATCACACAGTGGCAGTCACTCGTTCTCTCCGCTGCAGGCGATGCTGAATACAATGTAAAGCTCCTCTCAGAAAAGAATGAGCTCTTCTCCGACGGCAGCCCTTACGATGCTGTTTACGGCACACTCTTCCGCATCTACTCCGATCCTGCTCTCCACGAAGAAGACCCATCCACAACTGACTGGGAAGGCTGTAAGCCTGCATTTGCTCAGGGCAAGATCGGTACAATGGTACTCGGTTCATGGGCTATCTCCCAGTTCCAGGAAGCTGCTGTAAACGCAGGCGAAGATCCTGCAAACGTTGGCTTTATGCCATTCCCTAACTCCGTCAACGGCAAGCTTTACTCCGCTTCTTCCAACGACTATATGATGAGTGTAAACAAGAACTCCGCTAACAAGGACGCTGCAATGGCTTACGTTAAGTGGTTCTGCGATGAATCCGGATACGCTCAGAACGAAGGCATGATCTCCGGTCTTAAGGGTGCTGCAATGCCTGAAACACTCTCCGCATTTGAAGACCTCGGCGTTGAGCTCTTCGTTGAAGCTGCATATCCCGATGACCTCGTTGGCAAGTTCGATGAGATCGCTAAGGATTCCGAAGTTGACCCATGGGGTGACGCTACAACAAACTTCAAGGTAAGAATGGCTGAAGCTGCATTCAAGGGCGAAGGCGAAGATGCTTACAAGAAGATCTGCGATGATGTAAACGCAGCTTGGGACGCTTCCAGAGACAAGATCCTCGGCTGATTACCGATAATTTCATTTGACCATTTCCTATCCTTCTTAATATTTTTATACTGAGTGGACTTTTCCGTATGGAACGGCGTTTCCCCCTATTTTCGCCGTTCCATATCCTCTCGGTACATTCTCCTAATCTCATTACGCAGTCCGTCTTAACATTTTTGACAAAACAATGTTTGGCGGCTGTTTTTTTCGGAGGCAGACTATGAAAAGCCAAAACAATCTTTTACAAAAGAACAGGCTCGGCAGGATACGATCGCAGCAGCTTCTGACGGTAATATTGTTCCTGCTCGTTCCGTCAATTCTTCTTTTCGTTTTTACATATATCCCTGCACTCAATATGGTGCGATACAGCTTTGAAAACAGAGATCAGTTCGGTCAGAATGTAACATTCTGCGGACTTGACAATTATAAAACAGTATTCACAACTCCCGAATACTTCGCTTCACTCAAAAACAGCGTTTACTACCTTGTCGGCTCATTTATCCAGCTCGGACTTGCGCTTTTCCTTGCAACTATCCTCTGCTCGAAGATCAGAGGCGCAAGCTTCTTCAAGGGTGCGCTCTTCTTCCCATATATGATAAACACAGTCGCAGTTGCACTTATCTTCCGCCGCTTCTTCCAGAGAGGTGACGGCGTTACAAACACAGACGGTACGCTCAATACTATCATCACGCTTTTCGGCGGCGATCCTGTTAAATTCCTCTCGACCGAGGGACTTGCGAATGTCTGCCTCGTGTTCGTTTCGATCTGGCGTTATATCGGTCTTGATCTTGTAATGTTCATCGGTGCTATCCAGTCTATTTCTCCCGACATCTACGAAGCGGCTGACCTCGACGGCGCAAACCGTTTCCAGATATTCCGCTACATCATCGCCCCCGGTATCCGTCCTATCATTCTTCTCCAGATGATACTCGCAGTCAAGGGCGCTATCAGCGTTTACGAGATCCCGTACATCATCACGGGCGGTAAATTCAACACAAGCACATTCGTTATCCAGACCACCGAAACGGCATTCAAGTACCAGAAGGTCGGACTTGCCGCCGCAATGACAATGGTGCTGTTCCTGATAATCATTATCGTCACCATTGTACAGAAGCTCGTTCTGAAGGAGGATAAGTAACTATGGATACGACCTACAATACCGGCAAAGCCAAGCGTATAATATTCGCTATCCTCAAATACGCTGTGCTTGTTATCGCCTGCCTTATCGTTTTTATCCCCCTTGTCGTAGTTTTCCTCGGTTCGTTCAAGAACAACACCGAGTTCCTTTCCTCGAATGTTTTTGCACTTCCGCAGAAGCTTGAATGGAGCAACTATAAGACCGCCTTTATGGACGGCAACGTTCTCCTCGGACTTAAAAACACGGGTATTATCCTCGTCATCTCCTGCATCGGAACTATCATCACAGGTACAATGACAGCTTATGTTGTTCAGCGTTTCAATACGCTTTTCGGCAAGATAATGAAAGGCGCATTTCTCGTTGCAACACTTTTCCCGAACATCGCAATGCAGGTAACGGTTTACCGTATAATGAATTCGTTCCACCTCGTCGGACATATGGCTGCACCGATCATTCTTTACATCGGCACGGATATCATCTCGATCTATATCTTCATCCAGTTCCTCAATAATATCTCCTATTCGCTCGATGAAAGTGCAATTATGGACGGCGCAAGCTACTTCACCGTTTATCTTAAAATTATCCTTCCGCTCTTAAAGCCTGCTATCGCAACAGTGCTTACTATCAAAATGATAAGCATCTATAACGACTTCTATACTCCGCAGCTTTATATGCCCTCCGAAAAGCTCGCCGTTGTATCAACAGCACTCTACCGCTTCATCGGACCTTACGGCGCAAAGTGGGAGATAATCTTTGCAGGTATCGTTATCTGTATAATCCCAACGCTTATCATATTCCTTTGTCTGCAAAAGCAGATATATGCAGGACTTGTAAACGGTTCTGTAAAGGAATAATTCATACTTCTCCATATTCTCCTAAAGACGGACCGCCCGACAAAAGCTTGTCGGGCGGTTCGCTATATGCGGCGAAGATACAAAACA
The DNA here is from genome assembly GCA_934465295.1 of uncultured Oscillospiraceae bacterium. GTDB lineage: Bacteria > Bacillota > Clostridia > Oscillospirales > Ruminococcaceae > UMGS363. The sequence continues at coordinate 43,536 of CAKSKU010000017.1, read as the reverse complement.
AACTAAAGTTTACGTCCACGCTTTTCAAAGGGTGGTGGGTGTCCAGAGGGCAAAGCCCTTTGGTCGCTCTCCGCAGAGAGCGAAATTCCCTAAACTGACAGTTAATCGTCAGTTACAATAGCGAAATCACTAACAGCTAAAAAAAGCGCAATTCACACGAAAAAAGGTAAACCAAACTATGAGAAATCAGTTTCGTAAAACCATAAAATGTGAATTGCGCCAATTCTATTTTCCTCAAAAATCTATCCTTGAAGCAAAAATTTACGAACGAAGTGAGTGAATTTGAAGCTTCAACGCTGTATGAACGGCGATGTGATATGTCAGTGAGGACAGCAAATGTCGTTTTCATACCATGTATAGCTTTATACAATGATAAATCTATACTATCTTATTATTTGGTACAAATGCAATAACCATTTTAATAAACAAAGCAAACCGCCCAACCAAATCCTGTCGGGCGGTCTGTTTTATTATGAACTCTTAGTCCTTTTCTCACTCACTTTCATCTGCCTTGCCACTATAAGCATACACAAACCAATAAACATCATCGCCGCACTTATCTGATACGCATTCTGCGATACGGCGGCGGATATCCCTGCGGCAGTCTCCTTTTTTAATCCGCTCAGGTCGGAAAAAAGCCCGAGCTGCATCGAGAACATGAACGTGAAAAGTGCGGCTGTGAAACCTGCAAGAAATACAGGAACTCCGCAGAAGCCCATCGAACGCTTTTTGTTCTTGTTTATGACGATTATTGCGGAAGCCGCCGCTGCGGAAAATATCAGCTCCGCAAGGATTATCGGCGCAGAAAGATATGCCCGTATCGCTTTCAGTATGGTGCCGCTCCTCCCCTGTTCAAGATTGGAAGCGGAGAGGCTTGCGAGTGCGTCCTTCGACAGCTCTATCCTGCTGTAAGCAAGCTCAACATCGCTTTCGGTCAGCGCAACTCCCGTATTTGAACTTATGACGGAAATGTTTTCGCCGAGCAGCGACTTTACCCTTTCGGGTGTAAGCTCCTCGGGTTTTTTTCCGCTTCGGATATACTCCGCATACTCGGCAGCAGTGTTCCCGATGAATTCTTTAAGCGTGGAGCGGTCATAAATGCGGCGGATATTGCTCTCATCAACACCCGAGCCGACTGTCATTGCCGCAATAGCTTCGCCGACCGTTGACTCCTCGGTGAAATCATCGTTCTCGAATGCGGATATCTTCAGCTCCTTTGCAGGAATACTCAGTATATCCATATTCCGCACAGCTTCGGCAGCATTGCTCCCATCGGTCACAGCACGCCCTATACTGCTCCCGAAAAAGAGTATCATCGCCGCAAAGAGCGACGCTGATAAAAGCACGGATGCCGCCATTCGCATAAATCCGCCGCCTGTTTTTCTGCGGTGCCGCACCCTTTCGGTCGGCGAGGTCATACTTATCGAACGCACAGCCGCCGAGGGCTCGGTGAGTGGTTCATCGGCAGCAAAAAGATTCGGCGAGAACGTGATAGCCCGTGTCTCCTGCTCGGGCGAGGCTTCTTTCGGAGCATTTGCCTCCGATTCGAGCGGTATTCCGCAGCTTATGCAGTAGGTGATTTTGTTTCCGTAGGTTTTTCCGCATTTTGGACAGATCATTCTTATCATTCCTCATTATTTTTTCAAATTTACATCTTCACAAAGATATTTTTTTACAAAAAGTTCTTATATAAAGAATTATATACCATATATTCCCAAAAGTCAATAAAAACTTATCGACAAACTTCTTTATAAAATGCAGTCTGTGTGAAAAGCTGCCCGGTTTCGCCCGATGTTACGAAAAGGCGTGTTTTTTCTCCATAATAATTGCGCTTGGTGTGGTTTTGCCAAAATCCCTTTCAAAATTATTGACAAACTCCCGAAAATAGTATATAATAAATGTATATATGCTTTAGGAGGGCTTTGTCCGTCCTATTTCTGAAAGGAGCAGATCATAATGGCAGTTAAAAAAGTCAGAATGTCCGCTGAAGGACTTGCTAATCTTGAAAAAGAAAAAGAATATCTCATTACCGTCAAAAGAGCAGAGGTTGCTCAGAAGTTAAAGGAAGCCCGCGGTTTCGGTGACCTTTCCGAAAACGCTGAATACGATGAAGCCAAGAACGAACAGGGTATTGTTGAAGCCCGTATCCAGGAGCTTGAAATGACTATCGCAAACGCTATCGTTGTCAGCGATGAAGATATTTCGAGCGATGAAGTCGGCGTTGGTTCTTATGTTGAGCTTCTCGATCTTGAACTCGATGAAAAGATGAACCTCCAGATCGTTGGTTCTACCGAAGCCGATCCCGAGAACAACAAGATCTCCGAAGATTCACCGATCGGCATTGCCTGCCTTAAAAAGAAAGCAGGAGATGAGATCGAGGTTGACGCTCCTGTCGGCATCATCAAGATGAAAATTTTGAGCATTTCCAAGTAAGGAAAATATGAACTTTATGCCGCTGATTGAAAGTCGGTCAGCGGTATTTTCATCAAAATGTGAAAGGAAAAATGAAAATGGCTGAAGAAAATCAGAATGTTAACGCTGCTCCCGAAGAGGAAGAAGTTCAGGATGTCAGCGAATACAAGAAGATCCGTATGGACAAGCTTGACGAGCTCAAAGCCGCAGGCAAGAATCCATTTGAAATAACAAAGTACGATGTTACCGCTCACTGCGGCGAGGCTAAGGCTGCTTATGAAAAGCTCGAAGCAGAGTTAAAGGCTAAGGTCGGTGATGATGAGGAAGCTCTCAAAGCCGCTCTCGAAGAAAACCGTCAGCACGTCAGCATCGCAGGAAGACTTATGAGCCGCCGTGATATGGGCAAGGCTAACTTTATCGATGTCCGTGATTCCTCCGACAGAATTCAGGTCTATGTTCGTATGAACGAGATCGGCGCAGACGAGTTCGCTGACTTCAAGAAATGGGATATCGGCGATATCGTAGGCGTTGAAGGCTTCGTTTTCCGCACAAAGAAGGGCGAAATTTCCGTCCACTGCGAAAAGATCACCCTCCTTTCAAAGTCGCTCCTCCCGCTCCCCGAAAAGTGGCACGGCTTAAAGGATCAGGATACAAGATACCGTCAGCGTTACGTTGACCTTATCGTAAACCCCGATGTTGCAGATACATTCAAAAAGCGTTCAAAGATAATCGCTTCTATCCGCCGCTACCTCGATGCTCAGGGCTTTATGGAAGTCGAAACCCCTATGCTTGTTTCAAACGCAGGCGGCGCAGCTGCACGTCCGTTCGATACACATTATAATGCTCTCGATGAAGATGTCAAGCTCAGAATTTCGCTCGAACTTTACCTGAAGCGTCTTATCGTAGGCGGTCTTGAAAGAGTTTACGAGATCGGCCGTGTGTTCCGTAACGAGGGCGTTGACGCACGTCATAACCCCGAGTTCACACTTATGGAGCTTTATCAGGCTTATACCGACTACCACGGTATGATGGACCTCACCGAGAATATGTTCCGCTATCTTGCCAATGAAGTTTGCGGCTCTACCACGATCCCTTACGGCGAGCACCAGCTCGACCTCGGCAAGCCTTTCGAGCGCCTTACAATGACCGAAGCTGTAAAGAAGTATTCGGGCGTTGACTTTGACGGAATAAAGACACTTGAAGAAGCCCGTGCTGTTGCAAAGGAAAAGCACGTTCAGTTTGAAGAACGTCACGCAAAGGGCGATATCCTCAATCTTTTCTTCGAGGAATTTGTTGAAGAACACCTTATCCAGCCAACATTTATAATGGATCACCCCGTTGAAATTTCTCCGCTCACAAAGAGAAAACCCGATAAGCCCGATCACGTTGAGCGTTTTGAGCTTTTCATCAACGGCTGGGAAATGTGCAACGCCTACTCCGAGCTTAACGACCCTATCGACCAGCGTGAGCGTTTCCTTGCGCAGGAAGAGCTGCTCAAAAAGGGCGACGACGAAGCAAACCATATCGATGAGGACTTCCTCCGTGCGCTTGAGATCGGTATGCCTCCGACGGGCGGTATCGGCTACGGCATCGACAGACTTGTTATGCTTCTTACCAACTCACCTGCGATCCGTGATGTATTGCTCTTCCCAACGATGAAGAGCCTCGACTGATCGATCAATAAAGCTGCATATCCTTGTGGGTATGCAGCTTTTGCTGTATTATGTATTGACAACGATTTTGGTGTGATGATATAATTGTATAAATGGTTAGCAGAAAAATCATAAGGAAGTGTGTGTAATGACAGATAAGGAGCAAAAGGCTGCCGCTAAAAAATTCGCCGAAAGCTGGAAAGGCAAGGGTTACGAAAAAGGACAAAGCCAGTTATTCTGGATAGAACTGCTCACTAAAGTGTACGGCGTTGAAGATATATCCGCTTTTATCAGTTTTGAGGATCAGGTGCATCTGGATCATACAAGCTTTATTGATGGATATATACCGTCAACAAAAGTAATGATCGAACAGAAAAGCCTTGGCAAAGACCTTAACAAGCCTATAAAGCAGTCTGACGGTTCTCTGTGTACTCCATTTCAGCAAGCAAAGCGGTATGTGACCGATCTGCCGCTTTCAAAGCACCCTCGATGGATAGTGACCTGCAATTTTGCCGAGTTTTATGTTTACGATATGGAGCGTCCAAACGGCGAACCGGAAAAAATAAAGCTTGCCGATCTGCCAAAGGAATATTATCGGTTGAGCTTTTTGACCAAAACCGACAGTGAACATATCAAAAAAGAAATGGAAGTATCATTGCAGGCAGGCGAGCTTGTCGGCAAGCTTTACAATGCGATACTTAAACAGTATCATGACCCCGAAAATCCCGACTCTCTCCGCAGTCTTAATATGCTATGCGTTCGTCTTGTATTTTGTTTGTATGCGGAAGATGCAGGGATTTTCGGCAGGCATGAGATGTTTCACGATTATTTGAGCAGGTTTGATGTTAAGGACGTCCGCAAGGCTCTTATCGAGCTTTTCAGAATGCTTGATACAAAGGAATGTGACCGTGATTCTTACGATGACACGCCCGTTGCGGAGTTCCCTTATGTAAACGGCGGTCTGTTTGCTGACGAGAATATCGAGATACCGCAGTTTAATGAAGAAATAGTTGACTTGCTGCTGAAAAATGCAAGCGAGGATTTTGACTGGAGCAAAATATCTCCTACTATTTTCGGCGCAGTATTTGAAAGCACATTAAATCCCGAAACAAGGCGTTCGGGCGGTATGCACTATACATCTATCGAAAATATCCACAAAGTCATTGACCCGCTGTTTCTTGATGACCTGAAAGCCGAGCTTGAAGAGATAAAAGCTTATGATAAGGCAAAGACTATTGAGGACAAGGTAGCAAAATTTCAGAATAAACTTGCAGGTCTGAAATTCCTTGACCCTGCCTGCGGTTCGGGAAATTTCCTTACCGAAACATATATCAGCCTGCGCCGGCTTGAAAATGAAGCTATAAAACTGACAATTGATAAGGGACAGCTGATGTTTGATACGGGCGATGTTATCCGTGTATCTATCGGGCAGTTTTACGGCATAGAGATAAATGATTTCGCCGTGACCGTTGCCAAAACCGCATTGTGGATAGCCGAATCGCAGATGATGCACGAAACGGAGGAGATAATCAGCAAAAGCCTTGATTTTCTGCCGCTGAAATCCTACGCAAATATTGTCGAAGCAAATGCATTGCGTATTGACTGGGAAACCGTTGTGCCAAAGTCAGAGCTTAATTATATTATGGGCAATCCGCCGTTTGTGGGGGCAAGGCTTATGTCAGACGGACAGAAAGCCGATGTATTTTCTGTTTTTGACGGAGTGAAAAACAATGGCAATCTTGATTATGTTTCCTGCTGGTATAAAAAAGCCGCTGATCTTATGACGGGGACAGAGATAAGAACTGCGCTTGTTTCAACAAATTCTATTACACAAGGTGAGCAGGTAGCAATACTTTGGAAAAATCTTTTTCAAAGCGGAGTACATATTGATTTTGCATACAGAACTTTTATTTGGGACAGTGAAGCAAGCAGTAAGGCACACGTTCATTGTGTCATTGTAGGGTTCAGTAAAATATACAATAAACGTATCAAACATCTTTTTGATAACGGAACGACCAAAACAGTCACCAATATAAACGGTTACTTGGTTGAAGCTGATAATATTGTGATCGAAAGCCGGACGAAATCACTTTGTAAAGTTCCGCAAATAGGAATTGGAAATAAACCAATTGATGATGGAAATTACCTGTTTACTAAGGAGGAATATGAATCCTTTATAAAAACAGAACCGTTATCAAAACCATATTTTAAACTGTGGTATGGGTCACAGGAGTTTATAAACAGAAAGCCAAGATACTGTCTTTGGCTTGGTGACTGTTCACCAAGGGTTCTGCGTTCAATGCCTGAATGCTTAAAAAGGGTAGAAAATGTAAGGAATTTTAGACTTTCAAGTAAAAGCGAGGGCACTCGAAAATTAGCCGATAATCCAACAAGGTTTCACGTTGAAAATATGCCACAAAGCACATATATTGTAATACCAAAGGTATCCTCTGAAAAGCGAAGATATATTCCTATGGGGTTTATGATGCCGGAGGTGTTATGTAGCAATTTAGTTAAAATCATTCCAAATGCAACATTGTATCATTTCGGTGTTCTGACTTCAAATGTTCACATGGCATGGACAAGAGCTGTATGCGGAAGAATCAAAAGCGATTATCGCTACTCAAAAGATATAGTTTACAACAACTTCCCATGGTGTGACCCAACCCCCGAACAAAAAGCATTGATCGAACAAACTGCGCAGTCGATACTTGATGCAAGAGCGTTATACCCCGATTGTTCGCTTGCAGACCTTTACGATGAAGTAACAATGCCGCCCGAACTCCGCAAAGCACATCAGGCAAATGACCGTGCCGTAATGAAAGCCTATGGTTTTGATGTTAAAACAATGACTGAAAGCAGTTGTGTTGCCGAGCTTATGAAAATGTATCAAAAGCTTACGTCAAAATAGCCAATCGGCAAAAAAATAATTGTGCAAAAGGGAGAAACACAAAAGATCCTGTAACATTTTCCGAAGAAAAACGGTTTATATATACAGAGGGGTTATCTTTTGATGCTTTTAATTAGGACATGATCTTTATGTTGGGGGCGTACTTCACGCTTATTGACACAGCCGAGGGGCAAAGCCAATTTGAGGAGCTTTACGGTCGGCACAAGGAGCTGCTTATAACGATAGCTTATCGGATACTGAAGGACGAAGCACTGTCGGAGGACGCTGTTCATGACGCTTTTCTTGCACTGGCGAAAAATATGGGCAGGCTTTCGGGCAGAAGCCCCGTTCAGATACGGAATTATCTCATAATAATCGTGAAAAACAATTCTTTCAATATCTACAACAAGCGCAAAAAGGAAGAATATATTGAGGAGACGGAGGAGCTTGCTCCCGGACTGCAAAGCGTTGAGATCGACATTGAAAGCAGGGCGGCACAGCAGAAGCTTGCGGAGCTTATTAAGTCGCTTGACCCGAAATATGCGGACGTGCTTATACTGAAATATTTCTACGGTCTTTCCGTCAATGAAACGGCGGCTTCGCTCGGGATAACGGCGATCATGTTTTTTCGATAGAAGCTATTTTTGACGGGAATCACAGCGTGAGCAAGGACGAAATGTTCGCAATGGCTGAGTCTGTGAAGATCGCTGAAAATAGTATTATACTAATATCTGATCAGAAGGTGTACAAAAAATCAAGCGAAATCTCGAATAAATGGATTTTGCGCCGATTTTTTGTCTACACCTTCATCAGAGATTAGTATTACATACGGTGACAGCACTGTTATCGATGACTGATTTTTCGTAAAAGGAGCAATGCGGTATGACGGGCGTAATGGTAACGGGAATTACGGCACTTTGTTTCGGCGTTTTGATGGGTCTGCTGGCATTTCTGTTTCTGAGCGGAAAGTGCGCCGAGCTTGTTGCAGGCTACAACGATATGACAGAGGAGCAAAAGAACACCTCCGCCGAAAGCACGGCAAAAATGAACGGCAGGACGCTTATGGTCTCTGCTGTCCTCACGCTGATATATTCGGCGGTCTCGATAGTGACAGCGTTTGAAATTTTCCCGAAAGCGGTGTTTGTCATTGCCACAGTCGTTTACTGCATTTTGTTCCTTGCGGTCGTGGCGGTGAGCGTTTTCAGGTTTATGAAAAGGAACGCAGGCTGAATAATAGTGACCTGCTCATATTACAGAAAAGAGGAAAACCTATGAAAAAAGTTATTTCGGCAGCTCTTGCTTTTGTCGTTATGGGAATGACAGCTTTTACGGCGGAAGCAGGAGTTATTGACAAATGCGAATCTCCCTCGTTCGACACCAAGGGCATAGTTCAGGCATACAGATACGAACAGCCCGAGGGCATTTTTTACGGCGACAAGGATATGAACAGGCTTGACGGTCTTGTTTATGCCGATCTTTCTTCTCCCGATGAGATAAGGTCAGATCTTCGCCTTGCAAAATACAAGGACGGACAGCGTGAGTCGTTTTATACGGGCTTTACAAAGTCCTCGCACGGAAAAAGATATTACATCAACGGCGAACGTGCTTACGGCTGGCATATGATCAAGAACAGCTGGTATCATTTCGATACATACACGGGATATATGAGCGTTGGCAGGACGAAAATATGCGGCACAGCCTATGTTTTTGACAAAAACGGCAAATGGACTGGCAAACTCAGCAAAGACGGCTTAGCTCCGAGTGATTTTTCGCTGACTTTCTTTTCACCGAATGCAAAATGCGGCTTTGACACAAAGGACAGCAAAATTTTTTACGGCGACACCGAAGCAGGCACTGCCGAGGGGAAAATAAAGCTCTCCTCCCGTGACAGACAGGTCTTATACTGTATGGTACTTGAAAGCGGCATTGAAAATTATTCGGGAACTGTTTTTGACGAGGAGTATATACTCAAAGCTGCGGCACAATTCGGCGATGAGTATGAATATGAGCTTACCGAGCCGACAATACAATACGATATCTCCGCATCTATGAACGGTCAGAGTTACAGCGTACAGTACACAAAGGATATCAGTCAGATAACCGCTGCCGACAAAAACGCATTTAATTCAGATCAGCTTTACAGCAAGTGCTTTGCCTTTTTTAACGAGCTTAAGCAAAAATACCCTTACTGCGGCGAAAGTGAGATACTTGCATTGGAATAAAAGGAACGTGCAAAATGATACAGAACAGGGTCAGCATATACATTGCGGAACAAAGCTGACGATTTGTTGAGGGGAAGCATTGGGAGGTATTGCAATGGAGACAAACAGGAAAAAGCTTATCGTTATAATGACCGCTGTTATTGCGGCTGTCATCGTTGGTTCGGCTGTATTTTGGGTCACGGGCAGAAAAAGCTCCGCCGAAGCTTCACCGACGAATGATGCTATGCTGTCGGAAACGGCGGACGCTCCGAACAGCACTGAAAACACGCTCGTTTTTCCGTCGGGAAATGACGAGCTTACGGACTACAACAAAGCAGTTCTTGATATAGAAAAATTCACGGCAAGCTTTCGTTTGCCTGACGGCTGGCATATTGAAGAAAAGGGCAGTGACGACAATTCCAAAGCTTATGCAAGCGTGTTTTCGCCCCATTATATTTTTGACGGAAGCGATAACTGCGTCGGTCTTGTCGGATATAACATTATTCCGCAGGAGCTTAGCGGTGAGGAGCTTATCCCGAATGCTATTTATAATCAGATAGCTTTAGGCAACGACTACCGCTTTGATATAAGAGAAAAATACGATGTTGTAAGCTCCTCGGAAACAGGCGGGACCGCCTTGACGGAGGTATATTATTCGGACGTTATCACCGAGGGCGGCGAAAAATACAACAGAGGGATACTTGCTTATGACAGCCTGATCGGGGCATACATCGCCTTCGATATCGACAGCACGGCTGTCACAAACGGAGAATGCACGAACATTGCCGAGAGCATAAAGCTGTACAGATAAAAAATTCTTCTATATATACTATCCCGTTCATCTTGCTGCGCTTTGTGTAATGGGTGCAGTTTTATGATATAAATTTTTAATGTAAGGTGAGAAAAATGAAGAAATTATTCAGGGTAATGCTGTCGGTATACAGCGTATTGCTTTTGTCGGTGTATCTTAAGCTTCTGCCGAACCCGTCCGACTTTTTTATAACGAGGGATATTATCCTTAGACGGCGTGAGGTCGGCTTCCGGCAGTTCAATCTGATACCTTTCGCATCATTTTTTAGCATCGGCGAAAATTTACCGACAAATCTGTGGCTCATCATCGGGCATATCGGACTTGCGGCTGTGTGGGGAGTTCTGCTTGCGCTTTCTTTAAAAAAGCTCTCCGTTAAAAAATGCGCACTGTATTCACTGATATTTTTCGTCTCGGTGGAAGCCATACAGTTCGTCACTGCCGCAGGAGCTTTCGATATCGACACCATTATCCAGCATTTCATCGGCGCAATTGCAGGCTCTGCGCTCGTGCTGATGATCTTATCAAAAAAGAACCAAGCCGAACCGAAACAAAACACAGATCTTATAGGAGGTACACAGTTATGACCAAACGCAATATTATCCTCGGCGTATGCGCAGCCGATCTTCTTGCCGCAGTTATTATGCTTATAGTTATAGCGGAAAAGCCTGTCAGCAGTATAGCGGTGACAATGCCCGCATTGCTGATAATGTTCGGAGTGCTGCTTTTCGGACAGAAAAACACAGCGCTGAAAAGCTTTGAGTATTTTCTGCCTGCGGTTTGCGGTCTGATACTTTCTGCGGAGTATGTTTTCCTCGAATACAGAATTTACGATACTGCGCTTGCAGATATTTTACCGTTTTCAACTGTCATCAAGGGACAGTACGGAAATATCCTGCTCGGTGCAGTGCTGTCGATGGTGCTGTTTTTAGCAGGCTATCTTGCAAAAAAGCTTCGGACAGATAAGTGAGGGAAAAGTATGAAAAAATTCCTGCCGCTGTGTACGGCTCTGATGCTTGCGATAAGTGCCGCAATGCTCGGCGTATCGGCTTATGACTATGACCCCGCCTATCCTGCCGAATCGTTTGAATCAAGCATAAGCGATGGTATCTTTCTATGTGACTTTCTTGAAATATGGGAAAAGACCGAAGCCGACAAAAACGCCGTTCTGAAAGAAGGTCAGACCCTGCGGATAACCACTATCGGAAACAGTCCCGATACAATGACGGACGGAAGAATGGTGATCGTCGGCGGTGCGGAATTTACCCTTTCGGGCGAAATATTCATCGAGCGGGGTGCTGTGCTTGATATTGAAAACGGCACGCTCACGATAGACGGCGGAACGCTCACGAACTGCGGCACGATAAGGATAGGCGAAAACGGTGCGCTCAAAATTAAAAGCGGTTCGCTCATATCCACAGCGGCAGGAAATATCGAAAACAGCGGCAAGCTCACCTGCCTTTCATCGGATAAAAGCCTTGAAAGCTTCTTCAAAAAGATAAAAAAGTACGATGGCAATTTTGACCTCACGGACTATTCGCTCTCCGTCAGCGCAAAGGGCAGAACCGCCGCCGTAACGGCGAACTACTGCATCGGCGACATTATGACGGACTACAAATACAGCTTCACCGTCGGCGGAAAAAGCACAAAAATATCCCGCACGAATTACAGCCTTGACATTGTTTACGACAGCAAACTGAAAGACAAGCTTTCCGAGGAGACCGCATGGGTCGATAAGTGTATCTCGGACTTCAAATACTTCAACGCTCGGGATCAAAAAAATTACGGCTATAAATACAGCTTCAAAACCAAGCGGCTTTCCTGTGATATGAGCTTCGTTGTAGAATATCAAATAAGTTCCGAAGGAGAAAATCAATGAAAAAGCTTACCGCAATTCTTCTTGCAGTGGGAGCAGCCGTCTCGGTTGGCGCAGTCTCGGCTTTTGCGGAGGAAAACTCTGTCCGTGCAAGATCGCTGAACAGCTCTGCGCTCACCGAATACATTGACGGCATAAAGGTCACTACCCTTTCCGAGAGCAAAACGCTGAAAAATGCCGAGCTGGACCTTGCCGCCGATGAAATGCTCATCATCGGGGAGAATGTCACACTTAGTCTGCACAGCGGCGCAGATATAAACGGTGCTGTCTATATCGAAAACGGCGGAAAGCTTCTCCTTGCAGGCGGCAAAACGGCGATATCGGGAAGCGGCACGGTAGTTTCGGACGGAACTCTCTCGATAAACAAAGCCGCAAGGCTCACCGTCAGCGACGGCGGAACGGTCTTTGTCGGAAAGGGCGGAACGATGCGGACGACAGCCGAAAGAAGCCTTTCCTTCGATAAATTTTCAAACATCGTCTGCACAGGAAAAACGAACTCGAAAAACTCCGCCGTTTCACGAAAGGCTGCCGAGGTCTACATATACGAAAACGGCGAACTGCGCACCGTCAAAGCCCCGTCAGAGCTTCTCCCGAGCGGAAACGACTACTGCACCGACCTTGTAAAAAGCGGTGAAAGCACTCAAAGGCTGATATTCGTTTTCGACAGCGGCGCCTGCATAAAGGCTGAAAAGGTCAACGGGTGCTTTGCAAGCATCGGCGGCTGTAATGTCGCAATTGTCGGAATGAAGCGGCAAAGCGGCAGCTCGGGCATCAGTTACAGCAGAATTTATGAAATAGACGGCTCGGACTATATTTACGATATGAAGGGCGTCACCGAATTTTCCTTTGACAAAAACGGCTCTCCCGTCGGATATGAGAACTCGGGCAGCAGCTTTGTCAGAAAGGCTTTGAAGAATTTCTCCGAGAAAAAATATATCGGAAAATTCCCGAACGGGAACGCAGAAATGTACCGCATTTTCTCCGAAAGCATACTTGTTATATGGAAGGACGCCGAGGGAAATTACTCTGCAGCAAGGCTGATAAGCACAGAATTTGGAAAAAGTTAAAACAACGTATTGAAATTTATGTACGTTTGTGGTATAATAATTTAAATTAAGTTTAACCGGAACCAAGCTCAAAGGCTCGCGGCGCAGGCATTCTCTTAGGGGCGGTGGATAATGCGGATTGCAATTTGCGATGATGAAAAATATTTCAGAAACAGTTTAAAGGAACAGCTCAATAATTATGCGGAAAAATTCGGCTTTGATTTTTCCTACACGGAATTTTCCTCGGGAGATCAGCTTTTGGCGAGCGATATTGAGTTCGACCTCATATTTATGGATTATCAGATGAGCAGCATCAACGGGATCGACACCGTCGAAAAGCTCCGCAGGCGCAACGATAAAACAACTGTCGTATTCATAAGTAGCTTTCGGGAGGTCGTGTTCAGCAGTCTGCACGTTCAGGCTCACCGCTTCCTTGTCAAGCCGCCCGATACCGAGGAGCTTTACGAGGCTCTCGATTCGTTTATGGACAAGTACAACTCGGGTTCGTATGTCCTTGCCTTTGATGAGGAAAACGACAGTATGAAGCGCATTCCCGAGTGCGAGGTGATCTATGCGGAGGCTGACAACAGCTATTGCAGAGTGATGACCTCGGGCGGCTGCTATCTGTACAGGAACACTCTTTCCGAGTTTGAAAAATCGCTCAAGTCGGATTTCTTCTACCGTGCGCACCGCTCCTATCTTGTAAATCTGAATTATATCGAAAATTATTCACGCTCGGAAATAGTTTTCGAGAACGGCGAACGGGCATTGCTGACCAAGACCAAGCACCTTGATTTTCAGAAAAAATATATGGCGTTCCTCAAACGCAGGAAAAGGGACTGCTTTATATGATGATGCTCGTCCGTGTTATTTTATATTCCGTGATGTCGTTTTTCACCATCTATAATTCCTGCAGGCTCGCCGAGCTGATAATGAATAGGGAACGGAACAGAGACCCCGACCTGCCTGTCATTTTCGTTCTGCTGTCGGCGGTGTATATGTTTGTTTACACAGGCATTGCGCATCCGATACTTGATCTGGCTCTGTTCATTCTGCGGTATCTGTGCCTTTTTGCCTGCGTAAAGCTGGCCGCAGGGATAGGGATATTTCAGGCTGTCTATATCGTGCTGGTCTATGTTTCATCGGATTCGCTGCTCAGGTCGCTGTTCCTGTATCTTGTCAGCCTGTTTTATGACGGATATTCAAACAGCTATGTATCGTCGATCATCTCGCTGCTGATCAAGGTCCTGCTTTTCATCGCCATCGGACAGCTCTCCAAGAAAAAGGAATCGATATGGCAGTTCGATATCATACCGAAATATATCTACCTGCTGATACTGCTGGCTGTATTTTTCGGCGGAGGACTGATAGAAACTCAGCTGACGCTCACGAACGCACAGGTTCAGGACGCATTGAGCAGGTCGTTCACGGTGATAAGTATTTTCCTGCTGATATTCATTATAATTGCACTCGTTTTCAACTGCATCTCGAAAGCATATCTTGAAAATATCTCAACGGTACTCGAAAAGCAGGTCAATTTACAGGTAGACCACTATAAAAAGGCTGCAAAGCTCAATGCCGAGCTGCGCAATTTCCGCCATGACTATAAAAATCATCTCCTCTGCGTTCAAGGGCTGCTCGAAGGTGGAGAATATGACGAAGCGAAGGAGTATATTCACGGCATAACGCTCCGTCAGACGGCGATGAACAAGGATTTCTCCTCGGGAAATACAATTGTGAACGCTATCCTTGCCGATAAGACCGAAGCCGCCGAGAGCATCGGTGCGGAAATACGCTTTCAGGGCGTAGTTTATGAGGATATTTCCGCAGTCGATATCTGCACGATATTTGCGAACGCTCTCGATAACGCAGTTGAAGCCTGCCGGAAGATCGGCGGCAGCGAGCCTAAAATAATAACGATAAAATGCAGCTATGTAAAGCATATCCAGTTCATCTGCATAACAAATCCGACAGCAAAGGACGTGAAGATCGTCAACAACGCCGTGGAGACCGACAAGGAGGACAAAGGCACTCACGGCATCGGTTTATACAATATCCGCAGGACAGTTGCAAAATACAACGGCGAGTTCGAGATAACCTGCCGTGACGGACGCTTCACCCTCGATATCGGCTTCAAGGTCATATAAGATCAAATAAAAAATCAGACCTGTTTTCAAGGCTTTTTCTTGAAAGCAGGTCTGTTGTTTTATATTGTAATGTGAAACGAGAGGAACAGCCCATACGGTAAATGCTGTTCTCGGTTCATATTACACCGCCGTTCAAACGATGTCGGCATAAAATGCTTATCGCTTTCGCTCTGCGCATTTTATACCGAGGACAGTTTGTTTGAAGAAAATAGAATTGGCGCAATTCACAATTTTAGGTTTTACGAAACTGATTTCTCATAGTTCGTTTTACCTTTTGATGTGAATTGCGCCTTTATATTTGATAATGATTACGCTATTGCAACTGATATTTTGCTGTCAGTTTAAGGAGTTTCGCTTCTGCGGAAGCGACCAAGGGCTTCCGCCCTCTGGACACCTGACGAGCTGTGCTCAGCTCGACCAGCTGGTTGGCTTCGCATCGTTCGACAAATGTAAGCTATGCAATAATTCCGAATTCCGCATTCCGAATTCCGAATTTAATTCCCCTCTCCGTCCGCAAAGCGTATCGTTCCCGAGCCTATCGCTTTTTCCTTGCCGTTTTCACAGCGCACAAGCAATCTGCCCTTTTCATCTATTCCGTAACAATCCGCTGTGAACATATCCTCGCCCTGTGTAACGGTTATTCTTCTGCCGATAACATTTGAACGTCTGATATACTCCTTCATAAACTCGCCGCTGTCTATGGCGTCAAGCTGCTCTTCAAGGCAGTTCAGTATTTCCGCCGCCAGGAGATTTCTTGAAACATTGTGGTGGACTTCCATTTTTATCGATGTTGCTATGTTTGCAAGCTCCTCGGGGAAGGATGAGTTCTGGACGTTCACTCCCATTCCTATTACGGCGTACTCCAGTCCTCCCTGCTCCACATCGACTGCGGCTTCGGTGAGGATACCGCAGACCTTTTTATCGTTGATATATATATCGTTGACCCATTTTATTTTGCACTCCAGCTCGGGAGCTACTCTTTCTATCGCCTGCGCAACTGCGACCGCCGCACAGCTTGTAACGAGGAGAGAGCTGTCGAGCGAAAGCTTCGGTCTTATGATAACGCTCATATAAACGCCCATTCCGAGCGGAGAATGGAACTTCCTTCCGAGCCTGCCCTTGCCGCCTGTCTGTATCTCTGCGATGACCGTTGTGCCGTGGACTGCGCCGTAATGTGCGGCTTCTTTTGTAAAGGAATTGGTCGAATCCATTTCACGGTAAACGTCAAGCTTCTTTCCGAGAGCCTTTGTTTTAAGGTAAGGTCTTATCGCCTGCTCGCTGATAAGGTCGTTCGATTCTTCAAGGCAGTAGCCTCTGTTCGTGACCGCCGAGATGGAATATCCCTCGCTACGGAGCGTATTTACGGCTTTCCATACCGCTCCTCTTGTTACTCCTACCGTATTTGAAATTTTAGTGCCTGAAACTGTTTTGCCTTTGTTTGCCTCAAGGACGGCAAGCACCCTGTCTTTTAACGCCATTACTTACACCCTTAAAATACGGACAGGCTCTGAACACGCACTGCCCTTTTTATATATTATCATCTATTAATATTATACATCGGCAGTGTGAACTATTCTATCACAATTAATGTACTAAATCATAATATAGAGTAAATAAGGGGATTTGGAGAGTGTATAATTGCTATGTTGAGTTTTACGGAAATATTAAAACTTCTGCTGCTTATCATCGCTGTTTCCTCCGATGGGTTCTGCGCAGCGTTCGGCTTGGGCGTCTCGGGGATAACGATACCGCCGAAGTCGGCAGCCGTGATAAGCGCATTGGGAGCAGCCTTTCTGACCCTCTCGGCAGCACTCGGCGGAACGGCGGTAAGATTTATCCCGAGCGGCGTCTGCACAGTGATATCAAGCACTATCCTTGCACTGCTGGGACTTTTCAATATTTTTCATAAAGCGTTCGGGAAGCTCTGCGATAAGCTGCCCGAGGGTTCAAGGCTGCGTGTGTGCCTCTCGGACGAGGAAGCCGACAGCGACCGCTCAAAGGATATATCCTGTAAAGAAGCGCTCGTCCTCTCGGCAGCACTATCGGCAGATTCGCTCGCCGCAGGCTTAGGCGCAGGCTTAGGCGCAGTTCCGATGCTGCCGATAGCAGTCCTGTCATTCGTGATAGGTTTTGCTTTCGTGGTTTCGGCGAATATCCTCGGAAAAAAGGCATCGTCCGAGAAAAAGCTTGACCTGAGAGGACTGTGCGGAGCTTTGCTTATTGTTTTTGCAATAATAAGTCTTTGAGGTTAATTCGGAATTCGGAATGCGGAATTCGGAATTATTGGCATAGCTCAAATTTGTTTGAACAAAGCGAAGCTAAGCAGCTGGTCGAGCTGAGCACAGCTCGTCAGGTGTCCAGAGGGCGGAAGCCCTTGGTCGCTCTCCGCAGAGAGCGAAACTCCCTAAACTAACAGCAAGAAGTCAGTTGCAATAAAAGTAAATCACTAACAGCTAAAAAGGCGCAATTCACATCAAATAGGTAAACCAAACTATGAGAAATCAAGTCCGTAAAACCTAAAATGTGAATTGCGCCATTCTGTTTTCCTAAACAAACTATCCTTGAAGCGAAAATCTACGAACGAAGTGAGTGGATTTGAAGCTTCAACGCTGTATGACCGGTAAAGCGCAGTATAAACAGCTACGCAATATGAACGTGAAACCGCAAAAATCCGATTTCCCACTCATATTCCACCGCCGTTCAAACGATGTCGGCATAAAATGCTTATCGCTTTCGCTCTGCGCATTTTATGCCGAGGATAGTTTGTTTGAAGAAAACAGAATAGGCGCAATTCACATTTTATGGTTTTACGAAACTGAACTTATCATATTTCGTTTTACCTTTTTGATGTGAATTGCGCCTTTTTAACTTTTAGTGATTACGCTATTGCAACAAAGTTTTTAGCTAAAGTTTAGGGAGTTTCGCTTCTGCGGAAGCGACAAGGTGGCGCTGCCCCCTTGACCCCTGCCACCCTTTGAACAAAGCGAAATTCTTGCAGAATTAACGTAAACTTTAGTTTTGCGTCGCAACGCCCGACAAATGTTAGCTATGCAAATAATTCCGAATTCCGCATTCCGAATTCCGCATTAATTCAGACCGCCCTGACCATAATCTTTGAACTGTCCTCCTCACGCAGTGCTATGACTGCGCCTCGTATAAGGTAGGCTGTCGGGTCTCCCGATGGGCTTCTTTGCAGGCATTCTACCCGTGTCCCCTCTATGAGTCCGAGATCCTGCAGGCGGCGGCGCATACTGCCGTCGTTTTTCATCTGCGTGACACGGGCGCACATTCCCTCCGACAGCGAAAAAAGGCTTGTTTCTATGTTCATTGTATGTTCTCCTATAAATGTATGTTAACGAAATAGTGTGAGCCGCTCCCGAGCTGTCAGCTGTCCGTCCGGGGCGTTTGCCATTCCGCTCATTATTATTCTATGCGGAGAAAAATAAAGCGTGACAAGCGACGGATTTTGTGGTATAATGTCAAAGTAATATTATTTCGGAGGGATAAAGGTTGGCAAGAATATATCCGCTGTTTTCTTCAAGCAAGGGAAACTCTACATACATCGGGAACAAACAGCAGGGCATACTTATAGATGACGGGGTCTCGTTCGCCCGTTTGAAAAAGGCTTTTGAGGTGAACGAGCTGCCGCTTGATGCGATAAAGGCTGTTTTCATCACGCATGAGCACTCCGACCACACAAAGGGGCTTTCGACGCTCACAAAAAAGCTTCGTGTTCCTGTTTATGCACAGGCTTGCACGCTCGAAATTCTGACGCAGGGCGGCTATATCAACAGCGAGGGCTGCGAGATGAAGGATTTTGAGGAGATATGCGGAATGAGAGTCGCCTGCTTTCCGACGTCGCACGACACAAAGGAATCCTGCGGCTACAAGGTCGAATTTGAGGACGGCAAGCGTTGTGCGGTCTGCACCGATCTCGGTTACGTTTCGCCGATCGTTGAGGAAAGTCTGCTCGGGTTCGATGCGGTGCTTATCGAGGCAAATTATGATGTTGAGATGCTCCGCAACGGGCGTTATGATTACTACCTAAAGACGAGGATATTCTCGAAAAACGGGCATCTTTCCAATGACGACTGCGGAAAATTCGCCCGAAAGCTTGTGGAAAGCGGCACGACAAAGCTTATCCTCGGGCATCTTTCGCAGGACAACAACACGCCCGAGCTTGCTGCGGAGACGGTAATGCGCCATCTTGACGGTTACGTCCGCAACAGCGACTACATTCTTAGCGTTGCTCCTGTCGAAACGAGCGGCGGATTTATTGCTTTCTAAGGAGTGTGGCTTTATGCTAAATGTTAATATCATCACGGTCGGAAAGCTCAAAGAGGGCTATCTGCGTGAGGCTTCGGCGGAATACAGCAAGCGGCTCTCGGCGTTCTGCAAGCTTAATATTGTTGAGCTGGCGGAAAGCAGGCTTCCCGATTCTCCGTCCGAAAAGGAGATAAACGCTGCGCTTTCCAACGAAGGAAAGGCTATTGCTCAATTACTTAGCGGAAATAACTGCTATAATATTGCAATGTGTATAGAGGGGAAGCAGCTTTCCTCAGTCAAATTTGCGGAAAAGCTGCAAAGTATATCGGCGTATGAGGGGAAAAGCACGGTCAACATCGTTATCGGAAGCTCATTCGGAATTGCGTCCGAGGTAAAAGCACTTGCCGATCTGCGGCTTTCGATGTCGGATATGACGTTCCCTCACCAGCTTGCGAGGATAATGCTCCTTGAACAGCTTTACCGCGCATTTCAGATAAATGCGGGGGGAAAATATCACAAATAAAATCCGGGAGTGCTGCCCCGAAAAGCCATAAAAAAGCAGACCTGTTTTCATCGGAATTGCCTTTGAAAACAGGTCTGCTTTTTATTTACGGTGCGAAACGAACGTCTCCGCAGCCTATGCTGTGTTTACGCTCTTGCATCGAATAATGCGCCGATATCGCCTGCAAAAGCCTTGGCATTATCGTTCATCATTTCGATAGTTCCCATTGCGAGCTGCGAGCTTACGTCCATGCTCTTTTTGAGTATGCTCATGCCTGCCTGCTGCTGGAACTGCGTCTGCTTCATTGCCATTGCGGTTGAAGCGATAGATGTACTCATATCCATAAGATCTGCCTCCTTTTAGCGACCGTATGATCGTTTGTATTACTTCATATTCTTTATCTCGGTGAGAAGTGCATCGAACTGTTCAATATCCTTGAAGCAGCTTGATACAAGGTTCTGCGTGTTTGCGATATTTTCGATGATAGACTTTGAACGGCTGTCGATGCCTGTCATCGCACTCTGTATGCTGTCAGCGGAGCTCTGGCTCGTCTCGGCGAGGTTTCTGACCTCCTGTGCGATAACGCCGAAGCCCTTTCCTGCTTCTTTTGCTCTTGAAGCTTCGATGGAAGCGTTGAAGCCGAGTATCTTTGTATTAAGTGCGATATCCTGTATCTGCTTAAGGGTATCGTTGGTCTTTACGATCTCCGCAGATGTGCCTTGAGCCATTTCGCTGAGGTTCGCATAAGCGTCCTTGAGCGAATTAAGAGACTTTTGAGCGTGTTTTACGACCTGACTTGCCTCGTCAGCCTTTTTATAAAGACTTTGGTTAAGGCTTGTGAGTCCCGAGCTGTTCTGCTTTGAGACATAAGCGTCATAAGCCGACTGTGAAAGAAGTCCTGCAATGATGAAAAGGAAATCAGCCGCAGCCTCGACCTGGCTTCTGCTAACGATCTTGACCTTGCGCAGAGCCGCTATGTATTTATCCTCGTCAACGCCCATATCCCTTGCGATCGCACGGAATTTTTCCTCATCGGGTTCTTCGGTAAGCACCTGACCGCCGACAAACGAGCCGATCATCTCACCGCCGAGCATAATAGGCGCAGCGAAATCAACAAGCCCTGCGTGGCAGGAATAGGAAACGGATTTTCTTGAAAGGAGAGCGTCCTCGCCGCCTTTTTTGTCGCACTGAGCGCATCTTTGTGAGCCGGTGCGGCTTTTTCTTGTAATATCCATACAAAATTCGGTAAAGTTGCTTCCTCTTGTAACAGCATTGCCGTCAGCATCGGTAGTGAGCGCAGCCATGCCTGTGAGTCTTGCAAAACCATCCTGAATGGACTGAAGTGTGCTTACGCTTATCAAATCTGTAAGAGCAATTGCCAATTTGATCCCCTCCAACGAAAGGGAAACACGCCAAAGGCGCAGTTATTCCCTTATACTTATAGTTATTATACATATAATACACCGTTTTTACCTTTTTGTCAAGCATTTATAGCCCATTTTACGCCAATATGTCCAATTTACACAAATTAAGGCAGAAAAAATCTGTATGACGATACAGCAGTTTATTTGTAAAAAAATATCGCAGATGTTGAAAATGAAAAGGTTTTGAGGTATAATGTATTTCGAGATAGATTTTTCCTTTTCGGAGGCTTTTAATGTACTACTGCTGCGGAATAACAGACGTCGGAACGGTGAGAGATCACAACGAGGACGCCTTTCTCATCAATAAAACGGTAATAAATTCAACAATGCTTGAAAGCGAGCTGAATGCGCCGTTCATCACAGCCGTTGCCGACGGCGTGGGCGGCGAACTCGGGGGCGAGGTGGCGTCAAGACTCGCATTGGAGCTGCTTAGTTCGCTGAGACCTGCCGAGGGCATCGACTATGAAAAAAAGATACTCGATATACATTATGCCCTGCAAAAAAACGGTGCCGAAAACAACAGCGTCAATATGCAGACAACGCTCTGCGCACTTGCGGTAGATAAAAGCGGTTCAGCCGTCATGATAAACGTCGGCGATTCAAAGCTTTTCCGATACAGGGGCGGCAGCGTAAGACAGCTTTCACGTGACCAGTCGCTCGTCCAGATGCTCTATGAGCAGGGCGAGATCACAGCCGATGAAAAGCGCACACACAAGCACCGCAACGTCATTTTCCCCGTCCTCGGCAACGTGACCGAAGAACCGACGGTCGAAGTAACGCCCATCGAAGGCGGCATACAGGCAGGCGACCTTATCCTGATATGCAGCGATGGGCTGTCGGACTATATAACCAGAGGTGATTTTGAGGAAACGCTTGCATTGCCGATAAGGCTGCCTAAGCGTCTGAAGGCACTTGTAGAGCTTGCCAAAAACGGAGGAAGTGCGGACAATATTACGGTCATTGGAGTTTCGGCGATGTAAATTTTTAATTCGGAATTCGGAATGCGGAATTCGGAATTATTGCATAGCTTAACTTTGTTTCGGTGTTGCGAAGCCAACCAGCTGGTCAAGCTGAGCACAGCTTGCGAGGGGTCAAGGGGGCGAGGAGCCCCATTGTCGCTCTCCGCAGAGAGCGAAACTCCCTAAACTAACAGCAAAATGTCAGTTGCAGTAAGCGTAAATCACTAACAGTTAAAAAAGGCGCAATTCACATCAAAAAAGGCAAACCAAAAATGTGAATTGCGCCAATTATTTTACCCGAAGAACCATCCTTGAAGCAAAAATCCACGAACGAAGTGAGTGGATTTGAAGCTTCAACGCTATATGAACGGCGATGGGATATGTTAGTGAGAACAGCAAATGTCGTTCCCCGCTCATATCCCACCGCCATTCAAACGATGTCGGCATAAAATGCTTATCGCTTTCGCTCTGCGCATTTTATGCCGAGGATAGTTTGGTTTAGGAAAACAGAATAGGCGCAATTCACATTTTTAGGTTTACGAAACTGATTTCTCATAGTTCGTTTTACCTATTTCGTGTGAATTGCGTCTTTATAGCTGTTAGTAATTTTTCTTTTGCGGCAATGCCTTTAGCTAAAGTTTAGGGAATTTCGCTCTCTGCGGAGAGCGACCAAAGGGCTTCCGCCCTCTGGACACCTGACGAGCTGTGCTCAGCTCGACCAGCTGATTGGCTTCGCATCACTCAAACAAAGTTGAGCTATGCAAATAATTCCGCATTCCGAATTCCTAATTCCGAATTAATTACTTGACCTCAACGTTCTTATAGTACCAGTTGATGCCGCCCTTGATAGTTGCATCGTCGAGAGTTGAACCCTCTTCGCCTACTGTTGAACCGTCATTGGTTTCGAGAACGCCGTCAAATACGTTGAAGCCGTTGTTGAGGATCTCGTTCTTTGCTTCGTCAACCTTTGTCTGCATTTCATCTGTGCAGAGTGCGGAGTTGAGGTCGGAAATATCGAGAAGTCCGTCAGACATACCGCCGTAGTAGTTCTCGCAGTTCCATGTGCCGTCGATTACCTGCTGTACAGCCTGTGTATAGTATGCGCCCCAGTGCCATTCAACAGATGTGAGTGTTGCGCCCGGTGCGTCCTTGATCATATCACTGTTGTAGCCAACGCCCCATACGCCTGCGCTTTCAGCTTCGAGCTGTGGGTTGGGAGTATCGCAGTGCTGTGCGATAACGTCGCAGCCTTCAGCGATAAGAGCCTTTGCAGCGTTTGTTTCTTCTGTCGGAGAATACCAGCTGTTTGTTACCTTAACGTAGATCTTTGCATCGGGATTTACGGAAGCAACGCCGATAGCAAATGCATCGATACCGCCTGTGACCTCGGAGTTCTCGCTGCCCATTGCTGCAACGTAGCCGATGAGGTTGGATTCGGTCTTCATACCTGCAACGATACCGGAGAGATATCTTGCCTGATAGATTCTGCCGAAGTAGTTGTTCATATTCTTGCCGTTGTTCTTATAGCCTGTGCCGTGGGAAAAAACAACGTTCGGGAACTCGTCTGCGAGAGCTTCCATTGTGTCCATATATCCCCAGCTTGTACCGAAGATGATGTTGCAGCCTGCTTCGATGCACTCTCTGATAGCTGTTTCGGTAGCTGTCGGGTCGCCGTCGCTTACGTTGTTCTTTCTGATGATCTGGTCATCGGAAAGTCCGAGAGCAGCCTGCATATCCTGGATACCGACATCGTGTGTGTAGGAGTAGCCGGAGCCGTCAGCAGGGTTGCCGATGTGGATAACGCCGACCTTGATATCTTCCTTTGCGTACTGGATAGTCGATGCGGATACGCTGTCCGATGCTGCGTCGGCAGAGCCGTTGTCAGCTGTGTCAGAAGAACAGCCTGTGAGCATAAGAACTGCTGCTGCGGAGATCGCAGCGATGATTTTTTTCAGTTTCATAATACACCTTCCATTTTCTTTCTCTTCATAATCTTTGACATTATTTGACAGACCTTTAACAAGCTTTTAAACCCGTTTTAAAGCCGTCTTAAATATTATAAACTAAACTTCGCTATGTTTCAATAAACAACTTGACAAATTTTTTACGGTTTAACAAGCCTTAAACGGTGGTTTTCAACAGTTTCTGCGATTTTATAAAAAATATTTGCAATTTTCATAATAATATGGTAAAATAAAATTTGTTTAAGTTTTCACCGTGCGGAAATTTTGACCGACCTACAACGGAAAGGACAAGCTATGAATATTCTGTTTCTGCTCCACCCCAAAAACACAGTCGAATTCCTTTATGATGACGATACCTTTGAAAAAGGATACAACTGCCTGCGAAACAGCAGCTACACCGCTATCCCCGTCATCAGCCGCAGCGGCGTTTACGTCGGAACTGTCAGCGAGGGTGACTTTCTTCGTGCGATAATGGACGACCACCTCTTTTCGCCCGAGGAAATGGGCGACTGCACTGTCGGCGACTATATCCGCAAGGGCTGGAATCCGCCGATAAAGGTCACGGCGCAGCTTGACGAGCTTGTTATGCAGGTAATGGATCAGAACTTTCTTCCCGTTGTCGATGACAGAGGCTGCTTTGCAGGGATTATTACAAGGCGTGATATCATTAAACATTATTACGATAAGTATATCAAAATACAGGAAACGGCAGGCGCTGAATGAAATTACGGCTTAAGGAGCTTCGGCGAAGCCACCGTTACTCCCAGCAGCAGATAGCCGACTACCTTTATGTCAGCCAGTCGATATATTCACGGTATGAGAGCGGCGCTATCGACATTCCTATCTCCCATGCGGCGAAGCTTGCGGTGCTTTACCATGTCAGTATTGACTATTTATGCGGTCTTGCCGATATTTCCGAGCCTTACCCCGTGAAAAACAGGCTGAGGGTTTTTTATCCTGAAAAATAACGACTGTATATCTGCATTTTCAAATAAATACTGTATGGGACGGGTTTCCGGTCCCCCCTACATTGTTTTCGTAACAAAATGAAGAAAAATTGCCGATCGGTGAGGAATGACGTTCCTCGGTTATTGACGGCAGAGCTTTTTTATGGCATAATAATTTATGATATATATAAATCTGAATGGAGGAATATTAATATGAAAAGAGAGCTTCCGAAGCTCTACGAACCCGGCGAGGTAGAGGACAAAATTTATAAATACTGGATGGACAACGAGTGCTTCAAGGCAAGCGTTGACCCGAAGAAAGAACCATACACTATCGTTATCCCCCCTCCGAACATCACGGGACAGCTCCACATGGGTCACGCCCTTGACGAGACCCTGCAGGATATCCTTATCCGCTGGAAGCGTATGAGAGGCTACTCCGCACTCTGGCTCCCGGGCACTGACCACGCTGCTATCGCTACCGAAGCCAAGATCGTTGCGGCTATGGCTGAAGAGGGTCTTACCAAGGAACAGATCGGCAGATCGGCATTTATGGAAAGAGCATGGGCATGGAAAGCAAAGTTCGGCGGCAGGATCGTTGAACAGCTCAAAAAGCTCGGCTGCTCCTGCGACTGGTCGAGAGAACGCTTCACAATGGACGAGGGCTGCAACAAGGCTGTCCGTGAGGTTTTCGTAAACCTTTTTAATAAGGGACTTATCTACCGAGGCGAGAGGATAATCAACTGGTGTCCTCACTGCAAGACCTCTATTTCCGATGCGGAAGTAAATTATGAAGATCAGGCAGGTCATTTCTGGCATCTCCGCTATCCCCTTTCCGACGGCAGCGGATATATCGAGCTTGCTACAACTCGTCCCGAAACTCTCCTCGGCGATACAGCCGTTGCTGTAAACCCTGCTGACGAGCGTTACAAGGATCTTGTCGGCAAGACAGTTATCCTCCCGATAGTTCACCGTGAAATCCCTATCGTTGCCGATGATTATGTTGAGACAGACTTCGGTACGGGCGTTGTAAAGATCACTCCTGCACACGACCCTAACGACTTTGAAGTCGGTCTCCGTCACAAGCTCCCCGTTATCAACGTTCTCACAGAAGATGCAAAGATCACCGACGACTATCCGAAGTACGCAGGCATGGACAGATACGAAGCAAGAAAGGCTATCGTTGCCGACCTCGAAGCAGAGGGCGCACTTATCAAGGTAGAAGACTACAACCACAACGTCGGCGTTTGCTACCGCTGCGGAACGACCGTTGAGCCGAGAGTTTCAACACAGTGGTTCGTTAAGATGGAACCTCTTGCAAAACCTGCTATCGAAGCTGTTAAAACGGGCAAGACAAAATTCGTCCCAGAGCGTTTCGATAAAATTTACTATCACTGGCTCGAAAATATCAAGGACTGGTGTATCTCCCGTCAGGTCTGGTGGGGTCATCAGATACCTGCTTTCTACTGCGACGACTGCGGCGAAATGGTCGTAACAAAGGAAGACGGCGCAGTTTGTCCTAAGTGCGGAAAGCCGATGCGTCAGGACAGCGATACGCTCGATACATGGTTCAGCTCGGCACTCTGGCCGTTCTCCACACTCGGCTGGCCCGAACAGACCGAAGATCTCAAATATTTCTATCCTACAAATACACTCGTCACGGGTTACGATATCATCTTCTTCTGGGTAATAAGAATGATGTTCAGCGGAATCGAGCATACGGGCGAAGTTCCGTTCAACACAGTCCTTATCCACGGACTTGTAAGGGATTCACAGGGCAGAAAGATGTCCAAGTCGCTCGGAAACGGCGTTGATCCGCTCGTTGAGATCGACAAGTACGGCGCAGACGCTCTCCGCTTTATGCTCGCAACGGGCAACGCACCGGGCAACGATATGCGTTATATGGAGGACAAGGTAAAGGCCTCCCGTAACTTCGCAAATAAGCTCTGGAACGCTTCAAGATTCATTATGATGAACCTCCCCGACGACTTCAAGGCAGCAGAACTCCCGAAGAACCTCAATGTCGAGGATAAATGGGTAGTAAGCAAGTTCAATACCCTCGCCAAGGAAGTAAATCAGAACCTCGAAAGCTTTGAACTCGGCGTTGCTGTTTCAAAACTCTATGACTTCATCTGGGATGTTTACTGCGACTGGTATATCGAGCTTACAAAGCCGAGGATCCAGGCAGGCGGCGAAACTGCACAGACCGCACAGCAGGTTCTCGTCTGGGTAATGAAGGGTATGCTCAAGCTTCTCCACCCGTTTATGCCGTTCATCACGGAAGAGATATGGCAGACACTCTGCGAGGGCGAGGGCGCAATTATGCTCGCTGACTTCCCCGTTTACGACAGCGCACTTGACTTCGCCGATGACGAGGTAAGCTTTGAAAAGATCATCACCGCTATCAAGGCTGTCAGAAACCGCCGTGCAGAGATGAACGTTCCGCCGTCCGTAAAGGCAGCGCTCCACATCGAAACAGCAGAAAAGGCAACATTCGAGCAGGGCGTACTCTTCTTTGAAAGACTTGCTTCCGCTTCCGAAGTCGAGATCGCCGATAAGGTAGATATGCCCGATGCTGTAACGGTCGTAACCGACAGCGCAAGGATATTTATCCCACTCGACCAGCTCGTAGATAAGGAAAAGGAGCTTGCACGTCTCGACAAGGAAAAGAAAGCCGTACAAAAGGATATCGACTTCTCTCAGGGCAAGCTCAACAATCAGGGCTTCCTCGCAAAAGCACCTCAGCAGCAGGTAGAAGCAGAAAAGGCAAAGCTTGCAAAGGCTCTTGAAAAGATGGCTAAGATCGAGGAGTCTATCAAAGCGTTTAAATAAAATTCGGAATTAGGAATTCGGAATTCGGAATTATTTGCATAGCTGACAATTTGTCGGGCGATGCGAAGCCAACCAGCTGGTCGAGCTGAGCACAGCTCGTCAGGTGTCCAGAGGGCGGAAGCCCTTTGGTCGCTTCCGCAGAAGCGAAACTCCTTAAACTAACAGCAAAACGTCAGTCGCAATAAAAGTAAATCACTAACAGCTAAAAAGGCGCAATTCACATCAAAAGGTTAAACGAAATATGATAAACACAGTTTCGTAAAACCTAAAAATGTGAATTGCGCCAATTCTTTATTTACGGAGCAACTATCCTCGGCATAAAATGCGCAGAGCGAAAGCGATAAGCATTTTATGCCGACAACGTTTGAACGGCGGTGGGATATGAACGAGAAACTACATTTTAACGTAGTCCGACCGTTTGCAAATTTCCGTCGTATACTCCAAACACCGAATAAGTGGATTCCTGCCCCGCAAGGCAATACAAAAAAACAGACCTGTTTTCAAATCCCAAAACTGAAAACAGGTCTGATTTTTTACTCTTTTTTCGCAAGTCCTTTAACAATATTTGCAATATCGTCAAGATATTCATTGTCTATCTTCTCCAAGTCCTTCAGAACGTCTTGTATCTTTTCGGGGGCTTTGCTGTCCGTGTCGAAGAAGTCCTTCGGCGATATGTTCAGATATTCGCAGATGTAGAAAAATCCCAACATTGACGGCAGAGCCTTGCCGTTTTCGATGTTGTTTATATAGCTTGCGTTCTGTCCTATCGACAGACTCATATCCCTTGCCGAGACCCCTTTTTGGCTTCGGAGCTGTGCAAGGCGCAGAGAAAACTCCTTTTCAGTCATACATATCCACCTCTGTATTACATTTTATCCTATACAAAGGTGAAATATATGCGATACATTCCTTGATTTATGCTTTTATATGTGACATAATACGATACAAGTCGAGCAAATGTAGGCTTTAATGCTATACAAAGAAAAAACTATTCTTTTTTATAAATTTATCCGGAAAAAGCGAAGCCGTCAGCAGATCGGACGGCGAAACATCGAGCGCATCGGCTATATCATAAAGCGTTTCAAGCGAAAAGCTGTTTGCGGTACTCGGCGCTTCGATAACGCTTAAAAACGAGCGGCTTATCCCTGCTTTTTCGGCAAGCATCTCCTGCGACATTCCGCGAAGCTTGCGCAAAGACGCTATTGCAATGCCAAGCTGTATAAAACAGTCACGGTTTTTAAAAGCGACCTCTTTCCTCATACTTCAAGCCTCCAGATCGACGGTTCATTTCTTGTTTTTGTTGATGATATCATCGGAGAAAAGCGAAGCCGTCAGCAAGTCTGACGGAGAAACATCGAGCGCATCGGCGATATTATAGAACACTTCCATAGAAAAACTGTGTGCAATATTCGGAGCTTCGATAACACTTAGCAGTGCACGGCTTATGCCCGCTTTTTCCGCAAGCTTTTCCTGCGACAAGCCCCTTATTTTCCGCAGTGATGAAATTGCAATTCCAAGCTGAATGAAGCGGTCGTGATTTTTAAAGGATACTTCCTTGCTCATACTTATGTCCTCGTTTAACAAATATACTTTAAATATAATTATATCCGCAGACAGATATTTATTCAGTATTAGACAGATAGCTTTTGACTAAATTGGTTAGCGAGTTTATAATATTATTAAGCAATTGTTTAGTAAAAACACAAGAGCTTATATTTGAACTTTATATAAGGTATGGTATTTCAACGAGAGAATTATTCTGCTTCATTAATAAATTATTGTAAAGGTCATTTTCCCGTTTCGCAGTCGTCGATACCATAAAAAACGTGACGGGCGACCCGTCCCCTACGGAAAATTGCAGCAATTTTATATTCACATAAAATGTTTGCCACCGTCACTCGCTTATACTAATTTTTAAACTGAAAGTGTACAAAAAATCAAGCAAAAGCTTGCATATATGGCTTTTGCGCCGATTTTTTGTCTACACTTTGATTAAAAATTAGTATTAAATACTATATTATATAATGCGATAGGTATTGATATAGTTACCAAAAACGTGTATAATATAAGCGTACACGTTTAAAGAATAAAAAGAGGAGGAATTTTTATGAGAAAAAACAAGGGCGTGATACTCAGTCTTTTGATGGCGTTAAGCTTTGTGCTGAACTTTTCGGTGCTGTCGGTTTCGGCCGAAACAAAGATAACGCTGTCGAACCTGCCTGCATATTCAGGCGAGGCTTATGTCGAGCTTAACGACAATGTTCCGAGCTTCGGCAAGTCCGACCTGACGACAAAGGCGTTTGAGCAGTACAGCGAGCTTGACGAGCTCGGACGGTGCGGCGTAGCTTATGCCAACGTCTGCAAGGAAACTATGCCGACCGAAAAGCGAGGAAACATCGGAATGATAAAGCCGTCGGGCTGGCACACGGTGAAGTATGACAACGTTGACGGGAAGTATCTTTACAACCGCTGTCATCTCATCGGCTATCAGCTCACAGCGGAAAATGCGAACGAGGAAAATCTTATCACGGGAACGAGGTATCTCAACATTGAGGGTATGCTCCCGTTCGAGAATTTGGTCGCAGACTATGTTGAGGAGACCGACAATCACGTTCTGTACCGTGTAACGCCGATATTCAAGGGCGAAAACCTGCTTGCGAGCGGCGTTCAGATGGAGGCTTACTCCGTTGAGGACAAGGGTAAGGGCGTTTCGTTCAATGTTTACTGCTACAATGTTCAGCCTGACATAACCATTGACTATTCAAACGGCGAAAGCAGGCTTTCCGACGGAACTGTCGCTTCGATAAGGCTCAACTACACGAAATATGCTCTTGAAATCGGACAGTCAAAGACCCTCACGGCAACAACTTCGCCCGAATCTGCGGCAAAGTCGGTAAAATGGTATTCGAGCAACAGCAAAATTGCGACCGTAAACAGCAAGGGCAAGGTCACAGCCAAGAAAGCAGGAACGGTCACTATCACAGTCAAGACCTCAAACGGCTTAAAGGCGACCTGCAAGGTCACGGTCAAGGCAAAGTCGGGTTCAGCATCTGCAAGCGGCAGCTCATCGGGAACGGCGACCTATATCCTTAACACAAACACAAAAAAGTTCCATTACCCGTCCTGTTCAAGCGTAGATCAGATGAAGGACAAGAACAAAAAGAAGGTGACCTGCTCCCGTGACGAGATCATCGGTATGGGATATGACCCCTGCAAGAGATGCAACCCATAGTCCGCAGAGAAATGAGGAAGTTTTTAACAAAGCTTAAACGTTTAACGTCAAAGTGACATACAAATTGTTCATATTCATATTTACAGTCAAAGAATGGAGCTATATTTGTTTAAAATTACGATTGTAAATTGTGAAAAAATATTGTATAATTAAACGGTAATATGTAGCATTGTATCTTGACGGAATTGATAAATGCTCATAAAAAGTTTATGATAAGAGCTGAATGTCAGTTGAACTGTAAACCATAGCTTGTGTCCATATTTTTGTGCAGTTCCGACAGACCTTTGGCATAAGAAAGGATCAGTGTGTTATGCAGCCGGTAATCAACAGGGCGGATCTCGAAGAAAAGATCCGCAATACCCTCCAGACTGAGTATAATGTTACCCCGATCGATGCATCGGACAATCAGATCTACAAGGCACTCTCGACAGTTGTTGTTGAGCTTCTCCGTGAAAAACGCAGAAAGTTCCGCAATCAGGTCCATTCCGAGGGAAGAAAGGAAGTTTACTACCTCTCAATGGAATTCCTTATGGGACGTTCGCTCAAGACAAGCCTTTTCAATCTTCGCATCAACGATATTGCTGAAGAGATAATGAAGTCATGGGACGTTAATATCGACAGAATTTATGAATATGAGCCTGACGCAGGACTCGGAAACGGCGGCCTTGGCCGTCTTGCTGCCTGCTACCTTGACGGTCTTGCAACCGACGGCTACCCTGCAATGGGTTATTCTATCTGCTATGAGTACGGTATCTTCAAGCAGAAGATCGAAGACGGCTGGCAGACAGAGCTCCCCGACAACTGGCTCCCCGGCGGTGAAACATGGCTCGTTCCCAAGAAGGACAAGACCATTGAAGTTCACTTCGACGGTGAAGTGGTTGAACACTGGGACGACAAATACCACCACATTTCCTACAACAATTACAGCACAGTTTATGCTGTTCCTTATGATATGTATGTTCCCGGCTACGACAGCGAGGGCGTTTCCGTTCTCCGTCTGTGGCAGGCAAAAGCTCCTTCCTTCGATATGCAGATGTTCAATCAGGGCGACTATGCCAAGTCCCTCTCCCAGAACACTATCGCACAGGCTATTTCAAAGGTTCTTTACCCGAACGATAACCACCTCGAGGGCAAGTCGCTCCGTCTTCGTCAGCAGTATTTTATGTGCGCAGCTTCTATCGGAGATATAGTAAACCGCCACATGAGCATCTACGGCACACTCGACAACCTCCATGAAAAGGTTGCTATCCATATCAACGATACCCACCCAACACTTGCCATCCCCGAGCTTATGAGAATCCTCCTCGATGACTGCGGATACAACTGGAACAAGGCTTGGCATATCGTTACAAACACATTCGCTTACACCAACCACACAGTTCTTGCGGAAGCTCTTGAAAAGTGGGATATGAACCTCGTTAAGCAGGTTATTCCCCGTATCTTCGCTATCATTGTTGAGATCAACAACCGTTACTGCGCAGAACTCATGGAGAGGATTGGCGACAGCGCAAAGGTCACAAGAATGTCTATCATTCAGAACAACCAGATCCATATGGCTCTTCTCTGCGTATGCGCTTCGCACAGCGTAAACGGCGTTTCAAAGCTCCACTCCGATATCATCAAGCAGGACGTTTTCAGCAACGAGTATGCTGATACACCGTACAAGTTCAAGAACGTTACAAACGGTATCGCTTACAGAAGATGGCTTCTCCAGGCTAACCCCGGACTTACCGAGCTTCTTTCAAGCACTATCGGCGACGGCTTCAAGAAAAATGCCGCTGAACTTTCCAACTTCAACAAGTTTGAAGACGATAAGAAGGTCCTCGACAAGCTCAGCAAGATCAAGCTCGAAAACAAGAAGCGCTTTGCAAAGTATGTAAAGTCCAACTTCGGTGTTACACTTAATACTGACAGCATTTTCGATGTTCAGGTAAAGCGTCTGCACGAATATAAGCGTCAGCACCTCAATGCTCTCAATATCATCGCAGAGTATCAGTACCTCCTCGATAATCCGAACGCAGATTTCGTTCCTAAGACATATATCTTCGCTGCAAAGGCTGCACCGGGATACTACCTTGCAAAGCAGATCATCAAGATGATCTGGGCACTCGGCGAAGAGATCAGGAAGAACCCTGCTGTAAATAAGAAGCTTCAGGTATTCTTCCTTGAAAACTACTGCGTAAGCCTTTCCGAACTCCTTATGCCTGCAGCAGAAGTATCAGAGCAGATCTCCCTCGCAGGTAAGGAAGCATCGGGTACGGGCAATATGAAGCTTATGCTCAACGGTGCGCTCACACTCGGTACTCTTGACGGCGCAAACATCGAGATCAAGGATCAGGTCGGCATCGACAATATCTTTATCTTCGGTATGAACGCTGACGAGGTTCTTGCAAAGCAGGCTCAGGGCTACCGTCCGGAAAGCTACTGCGAGAATAACGAAGTTATCGCAAGAGCTATCAACAAGATGTACACAGGCATCAACGGCTGCCAGTTTGACGAAGTTGCAAACTCCCTCAAGTTCAAAGACCCATATATGGTTCTTGCTGACTTCGATGCTTACCAGTCCGCACAGCAGTACATTTCCGAATGTTACAAGGACAAGGACAAGTGGAACAAGATGTCCCTCCACAACATCGCAGGCGCAGGCATCTTCTCTGCCGACAGAGCAGTTGAAGATTACGCTCGTGATATCTGGAAGCTTAAGTAAGATCAATGCGTAATGCTTAATGCGTAATTCGTAATTAAAAAGCACGGCTCAGTTTGGGTCGTGCTTTTTTGTATATTTCAGCAGAGCAAGGATTTTTCCCTTGACAAAATGAGTTTATTGGGGTAAAATAATAAAAAAGAATACAGTCCTTTTTTATGCATATTATAATATATCATAAGGAGGTTTTATTATGGCTACAAAAAGTATTTTAAAAAGTATAGTAATAAAGGATAAAAAAAGCTGTTCCGAACTGGTAAATGCTCTTGAAAGCGCAAAGGGCAAGAAAGCGAATGAGGTTGTATTTTCAAGAACCGTCCGAACGGCTGATGATGAAATGATAAAAAGCTTGATTGAAGCGAAACAAATTTAAGCGGTGAATATCTTGTACAGATGTTAAGATACATAAGCTAAAAAGACGGCTGCAACGATACTTTATAGTAATCGAAACAGCCGTCTTTTATTTATTCGCTCATAAACGCATAAAGCCCCTTAAAAGGACATAATGTGTACCCCGGTCTTTTATTAGCCGCTTACCGGGTTGCGGAAATAATTTGTACCCGTACCTTCTTTTTATGGCTACTGATATATACGGTCACAGTAATAATAAAACCTATAATGGTCTACTGTTATTATATACTATTTGTTACTTATTGTCTATTGTAATAATAAACAAAATTTATCAGCAGGGTTGTTTAAAAAGATAAAACAACACCTCGTCTGTCCAAACCTTATTCATTGGAATCTTCCTCTATCAGTTCGTGAGCTTTGGTTTTACCGGAGTTGAGCTGTGCTATCGAACGGTCAAGGTGCGCTGTGTTTGCTTTGCTGTAAAAATAATCGTCGGGAGAATTGTGAAGAGATACCAAAAACGGAAGTCCCTCGCACATAATTGACTGCTTGATAAACATATTAAAGGCAGTTGTCATATTAAGACCGAGAGAATTGAAAAGCTGTTCGGCTTTGCGCTTGTCATCGGCGTCAAGGCGCATTGTTACACTTGTTGTTTCGGACATAATATCATCTCCTATCTTTATTTGTTTACATTGTACATCAAAATGATTACGTTGTCAATACATTTTATAAAAAGCTTGGTGCCATATACAAAAATCCCTCCCCGAATCACTTAGGGGAGGGATAATTCATTTATAACGCTAAAAATCAGCTGTTTTCTTCTGCCTTGACCTCAGCTTTAGCTTCAACCTTAGCTTCGGGAGCGGTTTCAGCCTTTACTTCGGGCTTTGGAGCAGGTGCTTCGGCTTTCGGAGCTGTCGGGGCAGCCGCCTGATTTGCAGGAGCAGCAGGCTTAGGAGCGGCAGGCTTTGCAACCATTACGATGCCGTCGCAGCGCTGGATAGCGTGTGTAGGACAGCCTGCCACGCACTTGCCGCAGTTTTTACACTTGCTGTAATCGATGCGTGCGAGGTTGTTTTCAACGGTGATTGCGCCGAACGGGCAAGTCTTTTCGCACTTTTTACAGCCGATACAGCCGTTTTTGCAGGCTGTACGGGTGTTTTTGCCGATATCCTGCGAGGAGCAGAGAACGTCGATGCGGTTTGTTATATCGTGGACAACGATAAGCTGATTAGGACAAGCCTTTGCGCAAAGTCCGCAGCCGCCGCACTTGGAGCGGTCGATCTTTGCAACGCCGTCTACGATAGAGATAGCGTCATGAGTACATTCACGTATACAGTCGCCGTAACCGAGGCAGCCGTAAGCGCAGGCACTCTGACCGTTGTAGAAGCGCTTTGCAGCCTTACAGGACTGAACGCCGTCAAACTCGAATTTGTTTTCCGAACGTGCATTGCAGTCGCCGTTACAGCGGACAACTGCGATCTTCGGAACGGATTCCATTGCGGCAACGCCCATAACTTCTGCGACCTTTTTGGCGACCTCATTGCCGCCGGGATTGCAGAGATTTGTTGCAACGCCGTTTTTAACGATAGCTTCGGCATAAGCCGCGCAGCCTGAGAAACCGCATGAACCGCAGTTTACCTGCGGAAGAACTTCGTTTACCTTGTCGATCCTTTCGTCTGTCTTGACTTCAAAAACCTTTGAGCATACTGTAAGAAGCACACCTGCGAGAAGTCCGATAGCCGCAAAAACAAGGGCAGGAATAATAAAACTCATACTTCCTTCCTCCTTTTAGCTGAACATTCCCGAGAAGCCCATAAAGCTTACGGAAACGATTGATGCAGCGATAAGTGTTGCGGGAACACCCTTGAACATAGCAGGAGTGTCGGCAGCATTTACTCTCTGACGAACGCCGCTGAATATCACAAGCGCAAGGGAGAATCCAAGTCCTGCGCCGACAGCGTTTACGACCGACTGACCGAGGTTATAGCTGTTGTCGATGTTAAGGATAGTTACGCCGAGAACTGCGCAGTTCGTTGTAATGAGCGGAAGATAAACGCCGAGAGCCTTATAAAGCGGCGGAACGGCTTTCTTAAGGAACATTTCAACTATCTGAACGAAAAGTGCGATAATAAGGATAAATGCGACCGTTTTAAGATATTCCAGTCCGAGCGGAACAAGGATAAGCATATAAACGGGGTATGTTGCGAGTGCGGCGCAAGCCATAACGAATGTAACGGCAGCACCCATTCCGACTGCGCTGTCGAGCTTTTTGGAAACGCCGAGGAATGCGCAGATACCCATAAATTTTGAAAGAACGAAGTTGTCAACGAGCATTGCGCTCAAAAGAATAACGAGCAGAGATCTCATCAGTCATTTCCCCCTTCCTCATCCTTTTTGTTTATAGTCTGACACTTTGCAGCGTTGGGACAGCCTGCGCAGCCGAGCTCCTTCGGAGGAGCTTTCTTTGCGAGCTTGTTGACAACGGCAATGATAAAGCCGAGCGTCAGGAAGCCGCCTGCCGGCATAACGAATACCGTCATCGTGATCGGGAGGTGGAGGTCGATGCCGAACCACTGACCCGAGCCGAGAATTTCACGGACGCTTCCCATAAGGAAGAGCGCAAGCGTGAAGCCAAGACCGCTGCCGAGACCGTCAAGCATCGACTTCCAAGGGTTGTTCTTTGAAGCGAAGGCTTCTGCACGGCCGAGGATAATACAGTTTACTGTGATAAGCGAAAGGAACAGTCCGAGGCTGTCGTAAAGCGCAGGGATATAGCCTTTGAGCAGGAATTCGATGAGCGTTACGAAGCTTGCGATAACGACGATGAAGCAGGGGAGACGGACTGCCTTCGGAATAATATTTTTAAGCAGGGAGATGGCAAGGTTGGAGCAAACGAGAACGAAAGTAGTCGCAAGTCCCATACCGATGCCGTTTGAAGCCATTGTTGTAACGGCGAGCGTCGGACACATACCGAGCATTGTAACGAAAACAGGGTTTTCTTTAAGTATGCCCTTTACAAGCTCGTAGGTGTTGGTGGTTTTTTTCTCACTCACTTACGGTCACTCCTTCCATTTCATTATAGGCAGCAAGAGCGAGGGTGACTGCTCTGTATGTGCCCTTTGAGGAGAATGTTGCGCCTGTGATAGCGTCAAGTTCAAATGTATCGCTTGCGGGAGCGGAAGCAGCTTCTTCTTTGAGTGCTTCGATCTCGTCTGCGCTGCCCCATACGAACTTCTTCGGGGAATCATCGTCCTCGGAAGCCTTGGGGAGCTTGTCGAATGTAAGACCTTTGAACTGGTCACGGAATTCGGGAAGATCCCTTACCTTTGTGCCAAGACCCGGAGTTTCGCCGAGCGAAAGCACGGAAACGCCCGAAACAGAGCCGCTTGCGTCCATTCCGACGAGAACATGGATACCGCCGCTGGAATAGCCGTCTGTGGTAACTTCAAATGCTGCGTTGCCGTTTTCATCGGTGAGAACGCAGGTGATGCCCTCGGGAGCGTAGATAGCACCATTTTCGTCAAGCTTCATCGTGAAGCCGTCCGAAGTGCCGTAAATTTCTTCAAGGCTTGCGAGCATATCGTCCGTGATAACGCCCGTGTTGTCCTTGTAGGTCGCATCGTGAGCGATAACGAGGAGTGCGCAGGTTATAAGGCAGATAAGCGTAAGCACGAGCGAAGGCTGGATTTTTTCCTTAAACATTACTTAGCAGCCTCCTTTACGGGTTTCTTTGCACCGAGCGGCTTAGTCTTGCAGAGCTTGTCGATGTAAGGTGTGAGCAGGTTCATAAGGAGGATCGAGAAGGAAACGCCCTCGGGGAATGAACCGAACTGACGGATAACGAATGTGATGATAGCGCAGCCTGCGCCGAATACGATCTTGCCCTTTGTTGTGAGCGGCGTTGTCGCATAGTCGGTAGCCATAAAGAACGCACCGATCATAAGACCGCCTGCAAGGAGCTGATAAACCGTCATTGTAAGGCTGCCCGTGTAGCAAAGTGTGAGAACGCCGAAAACGCCGATGAAAGCGATCGGAGTTGCAGGGGAGATAACTCCTGTTATAATAAGGAAGATGCCGCCGATGATAAGTGCGAGTGCGCAGGTCTCACCGATGCAGCCGCCCGTTGTGCCGAGGAGCATATCCTTGAATGTGAACGGGGAAACCATTGCGGAGCCGTTGTCGAACCAGCTTGCTGCGAGCGGAGTTGCGCCCGTAACAACATCTGCGCTGTTCTTGTACCAGAACGGAACTGCCCAGTTCGTCATCTGCGAAGAGAATGAGACCATAAGTACGATCCTGGCTGCGATAGCAGGGTTAGCGAAGTTCTGTCCGATGCCGCCGAAAAGCTGCTTAACGATAACGATAGCGAAAAAGCTGCCGATGAGCGGAACATAGAACGGTACAGTTGCAGGGAGGTTCATTCCGAGGAGAAGACCCGTTACAACTGCGGAGAGATCGGAAACCGTCTGCGGTTTCTTTGTAACAACTGCGAAAAGTGCTTCAAAAGCAACGCAGTAAATGATAGTCTGGATAAGAACGAGTGCGGCTTTTACGCCGAAGTAAACGCAGCCCATAATTGCTGCCGGCAGAAGAGCTATGATGACCATGAGCATTATCTTCTGCGTGGTAAGTCCGGCACTTCTGTGAGGTGACGGAGAAACTCTTAAACCTGTCATAATATTCTCCTTTCTCACTTCTTAGGCGCAGGTCGGGGCAGAAGTCCCTTTGCGAGCTGGTTTGATTCTGCGAGCGGCTTGTGTGCAGGACAGATGTACGAGCAGCAGCCGCAGTTCATACAAAGCGAGACCTTAAGCTCCTGAAGAGCCGCAACGTCCTTGTCTTTGTATGCACGGAGAAGAAGATTCGGCATAAGGTTCATAGGGCAGACCTTGATGCAGTTTCCGCAGCGGATACAAGCGGATTCCTTTTCTTCCTTGACAGTGTTGAAAGCGAGAACAGCGTTTGTTGTTTTGAGAACGGGCTGATCTGTGTCATAAACGGGGAAGCCCATCATAGGACCGCCGTAGAGGACCTTCTTCGGGTTTTCAGCACCGCCGAATTCGAGAAGTTCGGAAAGCCTTGTGCCGATAGGAACTATGTAGTTGCCGTTGTTCTTTGTAACAGCATCGCCGTCAAGAGTAAGACGCTTCGCAACGAGCGGCATACCCGTTTTGCAGTAGGTGCTTACGAAAGCCGCCGAGGAAACGTTCATTACCATAACGCCCTGATTTGCAGGAAGCTCGCCCTCTTCGACAATTCTTCCCGTAGCGGAGAAAATGATTACCTTTTCTGCGCCCTGCGGATAGGTCGAGGGGAGAGTTACGACTTCAACAGCGTTGTTGTCGGCTGTTTTCTGCTTTAAAAGTGCGATAGCTTCGGGTTTGTTGCTCTCGATACAAATTTTGCAGTTCGGTATCTCGAGCCACTTCTGAACGAGTGCTATTCCGTCGAGAACATCATCGGGAGCTTCCACCATCTGACGATAGTCGGAGGTGATAAAAGGCTCGCACTCCGCAGCGTTGATAACAAGAGTGTCGATAGGTGTTTTTGAGGGGTCAAAGCCCATTTTAACGTGTGCAGGGAAACCTGCGCCGCCAAGACCTGCAAGTCCGCTCTCACGGATAGCCGCAATAAAGGACTTTCGGTCGGTGATAACGGGGGCTTTCACGCTCTCATCGGGTGTCTGCTCTCCGTCTGTGTCGATAACTGCCGCCTTGCAGGTATTTCCGCCCGGAAGAAGATAATCCGTGACAGCATTTACCGTACCCGAAACAGGTGAATGTATCGGAACGGACATAAAAGCGTCCGTATCGCCGATCTTCTGACCGACAAAAACGGTATCTCCTGCCTTGACAAGACAATTGCATGGCGCACCCATCGACTGTGACATCGGAACTATGACCTGCTTTGGCAGCGGAAAATTCGCTGTTGCGCAGTCCTGCGTTCTTTTGTCATGCGAAAGATGTACGCCGTTAAGTTTTTTCATCTGCATATTCCTCCCTGATCAAAAATGCTTTTTGGTTCTCCCTTAATATTTCAAAGCAATTTTGCTATGACTTCACACACTTTTATACTTTTTACAGAAGAAAAAATGTGCAAAGTCATAGAAAAATTTGCCGTGAAAATCTTTTTCGGAAGGAACCTATATAATAACGGGGAATTTTACCCCCGAGATATACCGTGAGTTTGTTGTGTGTATTCGGGACGGGAAAACCGCCCCCTACAATTTATATGGGTAATATTTATAACCGTGAAATGCGCTTTTTCAATTGCGGAACGAGCCGTCCCGAAACAGCACCCGTGAAAAATCCCGATGCAACCGCCGTGACGAGCAGCAGGGGAGCGTAATATAATGTGTAAGCGCTGCCCGTGAAAAAGCAGGCGGCGAAAAGCTGTCCGAATATATGCAGCACTGCGCCCGAAACGCTCACTCCGATATAAGAAGCGTTCGTTTTTTTCAGCAGGAACACCGTTATCAGAAACGCAGGAAGTCCGCCGCAGAGCGACATAACGCCTGCCGTGAAGCCTCTTGTGAGCAGCACGAACACCGACTTCAGCAGCGTTATCAGCAGCGCAGTCGGGGCGTTTATACATTCCGCCGCACAAAGCACAACGATGTTCGCAAGTCCTATCCTCACCCCTGCCGGCAGGAATGCCGAAAGCATACTTTCTATCGTTGTGAGCGCAACTGCGAGAGCAAGCAGTATCCCCGTAACGGAAACGTAGCTTGCCGCCGATCTGAACGGATTTAGCTTCATTTATCTATCCTTTTAGTTTAACACTACATCTATATTACTGTCTGTATTGGCTTTATCACCTATCAGACGAACGGAAATTCGGTTCGGCAGGCAGACTATCGTTTGCATCGGCGAGGAGATGAACCCCGTCTTTTCGCATATCTTGTCATGGCAGTCCGATTCGGAGATGCGGACCCTGCCGCTTTTGACCTCGACCGTAACGCCGTATTCATCGAAAGGATAAACGCCGTCTTTTGAAAGCGGAAGCAAGGCTATCCGATCGCCGTTGTGGAAAACAGCCGCATTCAAGCCGCTTTCGGGCGAAATATTCCGCAGGATAAGAGCCAAAGCCAGCACTGCCGCCGCGACCAATACTATTATAATATCGGTCGGCTTAAAGGTTTTCCGAGAGGGTGAATTCTGAACCTTCATAAAGCGTGAAATCAACTCCTGCGCTGACATAGACGTTGTTGTTTTTATCCGCCGCAATGATGCCGAATTCGGTTTCCTGCGCAATGAATTCACGAAGGGCGGAAGTTCCGCCGCTGTATAGAGCAGTTGCGAGCAGGTCGGTGTAAGCTCCGCCATTCGGGGTTTCCGCAGGTGCGATAACAGTCACCGAGCAGAGGTCGGTCTCAACGGGCATACCCGTTTTCGGCGAAAGGATATGTTCATATTTAACGCCGTTCTCCTCGAAATAACGCTCATAGCCGCCGCTTGTCGAGATAAATGCGGCGTCGGTCGTTATCGTGCCGAGATAGGCAGAGGGGGAAAGCGGGTCTTTTACGGCGGCTCTGAACTCTGAACCGTCGGGTTTCCGACCGTATAAAAGCGTCGACGAGCCGAGCGAAACTATCTGACATTGTGCATCGGTGCTGTCGAGCTGTGCTTTTACCTTGTCGCAGGCGAAGCCTTTTGCCGATGCGCCGAAGTCGAGCATAGTCTCATCGGGCATAAGCGAAAACGGTGTATCTTCGCCCGTCAAAGTCGAAAGTGCGGCGGAAAGCTCACTCTCATCGGGGACGTGAGGGTTCTCGCCCGATATTCCCCAAAGATTTGTGAGTGCGCCGCAGGTGAAGTTGATGCTTTCGCCGAAGATGCCGTCAAAGCGGCTGTTCCATTCACGGCAGACGTTCGCACATTCGAGGATATTCGGGTAATTCCCGTCTGCGAATTCGCTTGCTTTTTTGTTGTATGTTTCGGAAAATTCCCCGCTCAGGGCGTTCAGAAGCTCCTTTGTGCCGTCATCGGAGCTGTCATAGCTTGTAATGCTGACATAGGTGTCGAACGCAAACAATTCCTTGACCTGCGACCGCTGCACAGCCGAATTTGAGCATGCGCAGAACAGCAAACAGGAGACTAAAACAGAGAAAGTTCGTTTAAACTTAAATTTAAAAATATTCATACATCTTAATTTTATCTCAATTCTTTCTATACGTCAAGTGATTTCAGAATTTACCTAAAAAAACAGCGTTTCGTACAAAACAAGCACCCACGGCAAGAGTTGATTTAGGTTTTTTTTCAGAACAAATTATAATGCACAATGCGAAGCCAACTAAAGTTTACGTCCACGCTTTTCAAAGGGTGGCAGGGGTCAAGGGGACGGAGTCCCATTGTCGCTTCCGCAGAAGCGAAACTCCCTAAACTTTAGCTAAGGGCTTTGCCGCAACAGCGTAATCACTATTAAATAAAAACTATAAACTGTTAACTGTCAACTGAATTAAGGGCGCAATTCACACGAAAAAAGGTAAAAAGAACTATGAGAAATCAAGTTTGTAAAACCTAAAATGTGAATTGCGCCATACTATTTTCCTCAAAAATCTATCCTTGAAGCGAAAATCTGCGAACGAAGTGAGTGGATTTGAAGCTTCAACGAAGTATGAACGGCGATGGAATATCTGGCAGATGGTTTGTTTTTGGGGGCGAAGTTTATGTTTTATCCCGTTGCGCGTGAAAACGGTCGGATATGGAATCCGACCCTACGTTATACTAATTTTTAAACTGAAAGTGTACAAAAAATCAAGCAAAAGCTCGCATATATGGCTTTTGCGCCGATTTTTTGTCTACACTTTGATTAAAAATTAGTATTAATGTCGGTTTACGTTCATATCCCACCGCCGTTCAAACGATGTCGGCGTGAAATGCTTATCGCTTTCGCTCTGCGTATTTCACGCCGAGGATAGTTTGTTTTAGGAACACAGAATGGCGCAATTCACTTTTTTAGGTTTACGAAACTGTGTTTATCATATTTCGTTTTCCTTTTTTGTGTGAATTGCGCCTTTATATTTGATAATGATTACGCTTATCGAAACAACGCATTGGCTGTCAGTTTAGGGAGTTTCGCTCTCTGCGGAGAGCGACAAGGTGGCGCCGCCCCCTTGACCCCTGCCACCCTTTGAAAAGCGTGGACGTAAACTTTAGTTGGCTTCGCCTTGCTGTGACTTTATTATTTTGTCTGAAATTACCTGCTCCGTATTGTGAATTACACATTAAATTTGCGCTTTTTGTTATGTTACAATAGATAGGTGACACAAAGTATAGAAAAACAACTTCCAAAATGATATAATGTTTAAGAACCAC
>CAKSKU010000016.1 GCA_934465295.1 uncultured Oscillospiraceae bacterium | reverse complement strand
TGTGACAGCTTTAATATTATATCACATTCATTCGAGTTTGTCAAGTGTTTTTTGAAAATATTTTTTATTTTCTTTTTCATACTCAACTTTCGGATGAGCAGCTTGTTTATTTTATCACATTCACATCACTTTGTCAATTAAATCGTTTTAAACTATTTATTAGCAAACTGTGAACATTGATAAGATATCGCCATTGCAATGAATCGTTTCTCAACTTTTCATTCAACATTTTGTACTGTCGTTTGACGACTTATATATAATATCACATTCAATACCTTTTGTCAACATTTTTTTTCAACTTTGGCATTTTAACGATATGATTCGGCATTTTACAGCTGCTTAATATATATTTTGCACAGAATATACCTTTGTTTACATAAAAAACAGCACTTCCCAATGTCCGGAAGTGCTGTTTTCTATCTTTTTTTCATTTTTATAAGTTTGCATAACCGTAAAGTTCAGCTTCCGAAACTATCTGATTCGCAAGAGCCTCTTCCTTGATCTCTTCGTAAGCAAACGCCTTTGAGGCATACTGATACGGCATTACATAGAGTATTCCGAGAATATTCAGCGTGAATGCAGAGAGTATAGCCCAGCCTATGAAGCTCATATCAAGTACAAAAAGATCCATCTTGTGACCGTTTGTCATTCTTGTGCTGAGTTCGATAGCCTTTGAAGCGGGAATGTTCGGATTTTCCGACTTTATGTACATTGCAAGTGAGTATGAATATCCCTTTACAATGCCCGGAACAACAAAGAGCATCGACCAGAGTGCGGTATAAAGCGAGATAAGGAACATCATCAGCACATTTCCGCCGTAATCTTCCTTGAACGTCCAGAACATCTCTTCCATTTTAAGTCCCTCAGTCTTGATAGACCTGTGGAACCATGTCATCGTACCCATTGAAATAACATTCACCACAAGCAGTGC
Source organism: uncultured Oscillospiraceae bacterium (assembly GCA_934465295.1). Lineage (GTDB taxonomy): Bacteria > Bacillota > Clostridia > Oscillospirales > Ruminococcaceae > UMGS363. The sequence goes on along the minus strand of CAKSKU010000016.1, from coordinate 65,480 downwards.
CAGTGCAATGCTTACAAGCGACATAAACATAGCCAAAACCCAGTCATCACCCGAAAGCCTGACAACGACCTGCACGCCGCCGACAATAAGCGTATTTATAAGGATAACAAGTACATTCTGCCACTTATTATTCTGATAATGCAATTTTCCGTTTTCTTTGATCCTGATCCTGTCAAATCCCATAATAATTACTCCCTTTAATAATGTTATTTTCAGCCCATAAGCTTGACCATTACGGCCTTCTGGGCATGAAGTCTGTTTTCTGCTTCTTCAAAGATCTCGTTTGCGTGTGCCTCGAATACCTTTTCTGTGATCTCTTCCTCACGGTGTGCAGGAAGACAGTGCTGTACCATTGCATCAGGGTTAGCCGCAGCCATGATCTCATCATTGATCTGATATCCCTTGAATGCGATCTTTCTCTTCTCTGCTTCGCCCTCCTGACCCATGGAAGCCCATACGTCAGTGATAACAACATCTGCGCCTGCCGCTGCCTTTACGGGCGAATCTGTAAGCTCAAAACCCTCGTAATCCTTTGCAAAGTCAAGTACCTGCTTGTCGGGGTGATAACCCTCAGGGCAAGCCACAGAAACCTTCATTCCAACCTTTAAGCCGCCGACAATGAGAGAGTTGGCCATATTGTTTCCGTCACCGATAAAGCACATCTTGAGTCCGTCAAACTGACCCTTGAACTCACGGATAGTCATAAGATCGGCAAGTATCTGACAAGGGTGACAGAAGTCTGTAAGTCCGTTGATAACAGGGATAGAGCCGTACTTTGCAAGATCCTCTACCTCTTTCTGCTCAAAGGTACGGATCATGATGCCGTCAAGATAGCGTGAAAGTACACGGGCAGTGTCCTGAACGGGTTCGCCTCTGCCTATCTGTAAGTCGTGCGAGGAAAGGAAAAGTGCATTTCCCCCGAGCTGATACATACCCGTTTCAAAGGATACACGGGTTCTTGTCGATGCCTTCTGGAAGATCATACCGAGTGATTTTCCCTTGAGAAGATGATGTTCAATGTTGTGCTTGCGCTCGTATTTGAGCTGATCGGCAAGATTGAGGATCTCCATTATCTCCTCTGTCGAAAGATCGAGCATTTTAAGTAAGTGGTTCATTTTGTATCGTCCTTTCATATATATTATTTTGCATAAGCCTTGTCAATGAATTCCTCAATCGTCTTGGATAAGCGTGCAGCCGCCTTCACGGGGAGCTTTTTGGAAACTCCGTCCCACATATCATAGCTGCAGTTCGGATTGTCCTTTGAAAGCCGCCTTACGCTGTTTCGTATCTCCATCGATTCGCTAAGACCGCAAAGTGCCAGCAATGGCATCTTCAGTTCCTTGTATTCGGGATATTTTTCATACGAAATTCCGTTGTCAATAGCCGCAACGAGCGAGTTCATGCTGACATTTTTGCAGAAGTCGTTATAGTCACGCAGTTCGTCCTTGCTCAGTCCCATCGTAAGACCGCTTATTCCCGAAAGGAGCTTGTTCTTGATGACCTTCTCCCTCTCGTTGAGCTGCGCAAGCGCCTTTTCAATACCGCCGATGTCCTTTTCGAGCCAAGGGCTTATCATTATGCAGCCGTTGAAAAGCTCCGTGTTTTTGCATATAAGATGAAACGCCAGCTCCGCACCGAGCGATGCACCCACAAGCGTCACAGGCTTGCCGAACGAAGCCGCAAGCTCCGCTGTCTGTTCGAGCGCACGCTCTGTCGAGAACATCTTCTCGGGATTCCGTCCGTATCCGGGAAGATGCGGAACGATAGCGCAGTAATTTCTGGAAAGATAATCACATTCCTTTGAAAAGCAGTAGACAGATTCGCTGTCGTGAAGAAGTATCACAACAGGATTGAATTCATTTCCGTATTTTTCATAGTAGATCATTCAAGCACTCTCCCAAGTATGTCAAGACCCTTGTCGATCTCATTATATGTAATGTTGAGCGGAGGAAGAAGTCTTATCTTATCCTTCGCCGTTAGTACGAATAGACCGTCCGCAAGACATTCCTTTGCAGCCTCTGCCGCAGTCTTGCCCTTTATCGTTATTCCTATCATAAGTCCAAGTCCGCTCACACCCTCGACCAAAGGCATAGCCGTGATCTTTTCACGCATATATGCGCTCTTTTCGCGAACTTCCTTTAGGAAATCTTCACTTCCGACCTTGTTTACAACAGTAAGTCCGCCTGCACACGCAAGAGGATTTCCGCCGAAAGTCGAACCGTGTGTTCCGCCCGTCAGTACGTCGGAGCATTTCTTTCCGGCAAGACAAATTCCCACAGGAACACCGCCCGCAACACCCTTTGCGAGCGTTGTGATGTCAGGCTTTACGCCGAACTGCTCGGAAGCAAGAAAAGTTCCCGTTCTGCCTGCCCCAGTCTGAACCTCGTCAGCGACAGCAAGAATATCTTTTTCAGCACAGATCTTGAATATCTCGTCCACAAAGGCCTTGTCGAGCGAGTTTACACCGCCCTCACCCTGAACGAATTCAAACATTATCGCACATACGCTGTCATCAGCCTTTGCGCGAAGATCTTCAATGTTGTTTGCCTCAACGTTGATGAAACCCTCCGTGAACGGGAAGAAATAGTTATGGAAAACCTCCTGACCCGTAGCCGAAAGCGTCGTCAGCGTTCTTCCGTGGAAGCTGTTCACAAGCGTGATGATGTTCCAGCGCTTTGCGTCCTTGCCGTATTTGTCAAAGGAATACTTTCTTGCTATCTTTATAGCACACTCGTTAGCCTCTGCACCCGAGTTGCCGAAGAACATCTTGTCATAACCCGTTACTTCACTCAATTTTGCCGCAAAATCAGCCTGTATCTTTGTGTAAAAATAGTTCGATGTGTGCTGTATCGCACGAGCCTGCGCACAAACAGCATCTGCCCATTCCTCATCACAGTAACCGAGCGAGTTAGTGCCTATTCCGCTTCCGAAATCTATGTATTCCCTGCCGTCCTCGTCAACAGCAGTTCTTCCGCTGCCCTTTTCAAGTACAACATTGTAACGGTTGTATGTGTGCATAACGTGTTCATTGAATTTTTCAATAGTTGACATTTTTATCAGCTCCTTGCATTTTTATAAGAAATAAGTATATGGCACGGCGCAAAAATGACCGCCGATATCATCAAAAGTACCGACCTGCTCATTATTCCGCTGAAAAGGAATATCACCGAGGGTATTATCGATAGGCTCAAAGCACGGAAAACACTGTTTTTCTTAAAGCACACCGCCCATATCACGCAGTATGCAGCAACAAGCACCGCATCAACAATAAGATATAAAGCGAAAGACTCGTCCGATGCCCACCCGAACCACGTTTTCGGTATGTTTATCACCATAAAAGCAAAACACCCATACCGCCCTATCTGTTCAAGCACCTCAACAGCCTTGTTTTCCCACCTGTTTTCAAACCCGTCCTTGCATTTCAAAGCAAAGATAACGTTCGGTATCATTATAATTATCATAAAAACAAGTCCGAATATGTTTATCTGACCCATTTATATCACCTTTAGGGACATTATAACAGAATTTATAACAAATTGCAACAGAAATTCAAATTTGTCAAAATCCTTTTTCCTTTAAATCGGAAACTATCTCAACATAAGCCTCTCTCGGATCAAAACCACTGAAATCCTCACGCATAAGATCGATAGTGTCCCCGTGCGAAACGCCTCTGTGATGAACGGGTTCATAAACCTTTCTGAACTCGCCCCACTTTGCAGACTCTACCGTCACAAGTCCGTCATTTCTGCCGTATTTGCGCAGGATAAGATATGTAAACGCAAGTATCCCGAAGCTGAACATTCCGCTCATAACGGAAGTGTAGCTCTGATAATACACCTTGCCCGAATCGGGGTTCTCACGATTGAATTTTTCCGCATATTCCGATGTGAATTCGTGACAGGCATTGTAAAAATCGGGGTTTTCATCTCCAAGCTTGTTAAAGCTCCTGTCCATATAAGCCGCCACCTTTCGGTATAAGCTGTCGGGAAGCTTCTGCGCCTCGTCTGCCACCTGCGAACCCCTGTGCGGAGTTCCCACAGTCGTCAGACTTGCAACATATTCATCCATTCCGAGCGTGGAAATAACGTACCTCGCATCAAGTCCACCCTTTGAGTGAGCGATTATGTTCACCTTTTCGCAGCCCGTTTCATCTATCACTTCAAGTATGCGCTTCTTTATCTGCTCCCCTGCCGCTTCAACAGTGATACAGCCGTCCTGCATACCGTAGTAAACAGCCGCACCGTTCCTCTTCAGCTCCTTGGGTATTCTTCCCCAGTAGTTGAAATAACGTCTGTCACGGAAACCTATCCCGTGAACGAGCAGTAAGGGATATTTCGTACAGCAGACCTGCGACTCTGCCCTCTGTTCATCACATTCCGCCCTCGTGTCCTCGAAAGCATATTCCTCGTCAGCTATCTTGTACATATATCTAAGTACAAAAATGTTGACAACGGGTATCGGCAGAAGCAGGAAAACCACTATCCGCTTTATGATATTGAGCCTGTAACAAAGCACAAGCACCCTTATTATTCCGTTCAGCGCAAATCCAAGCACAAGCAGAACAGCCGTCACAGTGTCGGCAATGACAAGTCCCCTCGGCAAGCCGAAAAAGCCGTTCACGCCCATCACAATGTAAAACACCGTCTGCAAAAGCACTGACCAAGCGGAATACCCTATCAGGACTTTTCCGCCGTAAAGCGCCTTTACACGAACCTTGACACGAAGCTTTCGGTTGTGCGGCTTTATCGACATTACAATTATGCGGACAAGCATAAACCCACCGCATAAAATGCCTGCCCAGACTGCCGCCGCACCTGTAAAGCCCATAAGCTTTATAACAAGGTAAACTATCAGACAGCAGTGCGGCAAAAGCGAAATTTCAATAACACCGCCAAGCCGACCGAACAGCGGAAGCTTTTTCTTGATATCAAGCACCGCCATTACAACTATAAACGCAATTATAAGAAAAATTTTAAGCAAAGTCATATCCGTCACCATTTATACTATATGTAATTATTGTGTCAATTCAAACTATATGTAATTATACAAACTGAGTACCAATACCCTGACTGGAAAGAAGCTCAACGAGTATCGAGTGCGGAACACGTCCGTCAATGATACAGGTCTTGGAAACACCTCTTCGTACAGCCTCAACACAGCAGTCTATCTTCGGTATCATACCGCCCGAGATAATGCCCTGACGCTTCATAAACGGTACATCACTGACGTGTACAGTCGGAATGAGTGTGGAAGAATCGTCCTTGTTTTTGAGAAGACCGACAATATCCGTCATAAGGATAAGATTCTCCGCACCAAGCTCAGCCGCAATTCTCGAAGCCGCCGTGTCAGCATTGATGTTGTAGGTCTGACCCTGCTCATCGCAGGCAACAGTAGAAATAACAGGAATGTAGCCATTATCAAGCGCATCAAGAATAGGCTTGGTGTTCACATTTACTATCTCACCGACAAAACCGAGATCGTCCTTGCTCTCTATCTTGTGCGCAGTTATCATATTGCCGTCAATTCCGCACATTCCGAGAGCATTGCCCTTATGGAGCGTAAGATGCGAAACAAGCTCCTTATTCACCTTTCCCGCAAGCACCATCTTAACGATGTCAACGGTAGCCTCGTCAGTGTAGCGAAGTCCGTTCACGAACCTGCTCTCAATACCGACTCTTTTGAGCATATCATTTATCTCGGGGCCGCCGCCGTGAACAAGAACTACCTTTACACCAATGAGCGAAAGCAGTACAATGTCGCTCATAACAGCATCTTTGAGTTCTTCGTTCGTCATAGCATTGCCGCCGTATTTTACAACAACTATCTTGCCATAGTATTTCTGTATGTACGGAAGTGCGTCAATAAGTACCTTTGACCGTACCAGATTAGATATGTTTTCCATTTCTTTTCTTCCTCAATTCATTCTATACTAATTGTATAAATACTATTGTTATATACAATTAAGAACGGTAATCACCGTTTATCTTGACATAATCATAAGTAAGGTCACAGCCCCAAGCCGTAGCTTTGGCTTCGCCCTGATTAAGCTCAATGTATATCTCGATCTCGTCTTCGGTGAGAATCTTCTTAGCCTCGTCCTCGGAGAAATCAACGCCTGCACCATTTCTGCAAACAGCGATCCTTCCTGCCTTTGAACCGAGATCAACATCTACCTTGTTAATGTCAAATTCAGCCTCGGCATAACCGATAGCGCAGAGAACACGTCCCCAGTTAGCGTCAGCGCCGAACATCGCACACTTGAAAAGCGGCGAGCGGATAACGCTCTTCGCAACGATTATAGCCGTGTCAAGATCGGGTGCAGAAGAACATACGCAGGTAAGAAGCTTTGTAGCACCCTCACCGTCCTTGGCAAGCATTCTTGTAAGGTTCGCCATTACCTGATAAAGCGCAGCCTTGAATGTGTCAAGATCAGCACCCTCAGCATTTATCTCGGAGTTCTCCGCAAGTCCGTTAGACATAAGCATACAGGTATCGTTAGTGGACTGATCTCCGTCAACGGAAAGACAGTTATATGTAATTTTAACTATCTCGGAAAGCACTTTCTGTAACATCGGAGCGGAAACCGCACAGTCAGTGGTGATAAAATTGAGCGTAGTAGCCATATTAGGGTGTATCATTCCGCTTCCCTTAGCCATACCGCCGAGATGACAAACCTTTCCGCCTATCTCGAATTCAACAGCGTATTCCTTTTTCACCGTGTCAGTCGTCATAATGGCAGTCGCAGCCTCAACATTTCCGTCATAAGCAAGCTTCTCCACAAGCTGCGGAACAGCCTTTTCAATAGGTTCAAGTGGAAGTATCTGTCCGATAACACCCGTCGAAGCAACGATAACTTCTTCCTGCTTTATACCCAAAGCATCGGAAACGAGCCTGCACATCGCATCAGCCTTAGCTTCACCGTCAGCATTGCAGGTGTTCGCATTCTTGGAGTTTACAATGACAGCCTTAGCCTTTCCGCCCGAAGCCGCAAGATTTTTCTTAGTAACGATAACAGGCGCACCCTTTACCTTGTTTGAAGTGTAAACGCCTGCCGCATTGCACATAACATCGGAAACGATGAGTGCAATATCATTCTTCTTGGTAGGATTCTCCTTAATGCCGCAGTATAAACCGCTCGCTTTAAAACCCTCGGCAGCACATACACCGCCGTCAATTACTTTAAAATTCTCCATTTTATTTTTCCTCTTTTATTCAGATATCGATTTAAGCAAATGCAAGCTTTCCCTTTGGTTTAGGTATCTCTCTTCCCGTAAGTTCAGCGGTCTCAAGCCATTCATCGATCACCGTATGCACATTTTCAAGCGCCGTAAGCATTGATTCTCCGTCAGCCATACAGCCTGCAAGCTCGGGAACTTCGGCAATATAACTGCCGTCCTCCTCGCTCCAATATAAAATAACTTCATACTTATGCATTAAAATGACCTCCCATTCTATACTTAAGTATTATATTTCTTACCTGCTTGACCTGATAGGGTTTTGCCTTGTTTCCTTTAGGCTGAATGTTGATGATCTCCTCAACACCCTCTTTGAAATATATGAAATGATCTCCCTTGATCCTGACAACAAAGCCTAATAAAGTGAGTATCTTCTGTAAATCGGAAAATTCTATGTTGCTGTCAGAATTACCGCTCATTATCTGGATAAAAAGCTTGTCATATTTGCTCATAGCTGTATTCCCAATTCCGAATTTAAATGAGACCGTAGGTCTCATCTATCCCCATCATAATGTTCATGCACTGAACAGCCGCACCCGATGCACCCTTGCCGAGATTGTCGAAGCGTGAGCAAAGCATGATGTGGTCGTCATTGCCGAAAACGAAAATCTGCATCATGTTCGTGTCTTTCATAGTGTTAGCCGCAAGGAAACCGTTCTCGAGAACTCCCTCACCCATGAACGGCATTACCTTTACGAAGTTCTGTCCCTCGTAATGCTCGGAAAGCATCGCATGAACAGCCTCAGCACTTGTCTTTTTGGGCATCGCACGAAGGAAAAACGGCACAGCAACGACCATTCCGTTGTAGTAATCATCAACGATAGGGCTGAATATCGGCGGATAGGAAAGACCCGATATCGCCATCATTTCCTTGATGTGCTTGTGCTGCTTGCCAAGAGAGTAAAATCTCGGCGAGTTGAATTCGTCAGGCTTGTTTTCGCCCTCATAAACAGCAATAGCTTTCTTTCCCGCACCGCTGTAACCCGAAACCGCATGACAGGTAACAGTGTGATAAGGCGCAATGAAGCCGTTCTTCACCATAGGATAGCAAAGCGCATTGAATCCGCTCGCATAGCAGCCGGGGACTGCAACTCTCTTTGAAGCCGCAATTTTCGCACGGTGTTCAGCCGAAAGCTCGGGAAGTCCGTAGTCCCAACCCGGCGCAGTTCTGTGTGCAGTCGAAGCATCAAGTATCTTCGTGTGCGGATTGTCGCAAAGCTCCGCCGATTCAACAGCCGCAGCATCGGGCAGACACAAAAATGTGTAGTCCGACTCGTTTATAAGACGCTTTCTCTCCGCCGTGTCCTTGCGAAGCTCTTCATCTATCGTTATAAGCTCAATATCGCTCCTGTCTTTCAATCTCTCAACGATGCGAAGTCCCGTTGTGCCTTCCTGACCGTCGATAAAAACCTTGTATGCCATAACTTTCTCCCTCTCGGGCGTAAAAAACGCCGACCTTATTTCGTGTATTTTCTTGCAAATTCTATCTGCTTCTTAACAGCCTCGGGAGCAGGACCTCCGTCAGCCTTTCTCATATTTACGCAGGTCTCAAGCTTTATAGCCTCGTAAACATCATCATCGAATACGGGCGAAAGCTCACGGAATTCTTCTATTGAAAGATTTTCAAGCACCGTCTGATTCTTTATGCAGTAAGCAACGAGCGTTCCCGTGATCTTGTATGCATCTCTGAACGGAAGTCCCTTTTTAACGAGATAGTCCGCACAGTCGGTCGCATTGATGAAGCCTCTCGCCGCAGCATTTCTCATATTTTCCTTGTAAAGCTCCATTGTCGAAAGCATCGGGATAAATGTCGTAAGGCAAAGCTTTACCGTGTCTATCGCATCGAAAATAGCTTCCTTGTCCTCCTGCATATCCTTGTTGTATGCAAGCGGAGTTCCCTTTAACATAACGAGAAGCGTGTTGAGATCGCCGTAAACTCTGCCCGTCTTGCCTCGGATAAGCTCCGTAACATCGGGGTTTTTCTTCTGCGGCATGATCGATGAACCCGTAGCGTAAGCATCATCAAGCTCAATGAACTTGAATTCCCACGAGCTCCAGAGGATTATCTCCTCGGAAAAACGTGAAAGATGCATCATCAGTATCGATATCGCCGAACACATCTCAACGCAGAAATCTCTGTCCGAAACACCGTCCAAAGAGTTCATCGTTATATCTTCAAATCCGAGCAGTTCGCAGACCTGCTTTCTGTTTATCGGATAAGTCGTCGTCGCAAGCGCACCGCTTCCGAGCGGCATTCTGTCCATACGCTTGTATGTATCCTCAAATCTGCCGATATCACGGATAAGCATCTGCGCATAAGCCATAATATGATGTGCAAAGGTTATCGGCTGCGCCCTCTGCAAATGCGTGTAGCCCGGCATAATAGTGTCAAGATTTTTCTCCGCAATATCGCAGAGAACACCAATAAGCTCCCTTATCATCGGAATTATCTCATTGACTTCATCTTTGAGATACATTCTTATGTCAAGTGCGACCTGATCGTTTCTGCTTCGGGCAGTGTGCAGACGCTTGCCCGTGTCGCCAAGGCGCTTGGTAAGCTCGGACTCGACAAACATATGAATGTCCTCCGCATTCGGGTCAAAAAGCAGCCTGCCATCATCAATATCCGCAAGTATGTCTTTAAGTCCTGCGATTATCTTTTCGCTCTCGGACTTTTCGATAATGCCGCAGTCGCCGAGCATTTCAGCGTGTGCCATCGAACCCTTTATATCCTGTCTGTACATTCTCGAATCAAATTTTATCGATGAATTGAAATCATTTACTCGGGAATCGACTTCCTTTGAGGAACGTCCCGCCCACATTTTGCTGTTCATAATACGAAGCTCCTTATTTCTTAGTTATTCTTCCGAAGCAGCCGAAGTTTCCGCTGCCGCTTCCGTTTCTGCTCCTGTTTCCGTTTCAGTTTCTGTTTCAGTTTCCGTTTCAGTTTCGCTCTGGCTTTCAGCAGAACTTTCCGAGCTGTCGCTTAAGATCGGGAGAGAAGAGTCCGTCGCAGCCGTAGTCTCTATTCCGAGCAGATCAGCCTCGCTTGAAAGCATATCGCCCGCAGGAATGTGATATTCTTCAATTTCATCTTCGGTCATTCTGATAAATTCCTGTCCGCCCGAATCAATATTCCAGAAAAGGTGATCCTTGCCGTCAACCTCCTTGATCTCAATGACAGCATAAACCTTTCTGCCATCCTCAACTACCGTGAATTTTCCATTTTCTATCGTGTATTTGTCAACAGCATAGGACATTATCTGTTCATCGGTAACATCGTGACGCTTTGCGACCTGATCGGTAAACTGAAAAGCTGAGAACGATACGAGATCGCCGTTCTCATCATACTGTGCCGAATCAGTGTAAAGCCACACGCCTATAAGCTTCTGCTGAAGTGCAGCATCCTCCGCCTTCTGTTCGGCATTTTCCGAGCAGCCCGTAAGCATAAACACAGCCGCCATAACAGCGCACGCAATGATCTTTCTTATCTTCATAATAAAAATATCTCCTTTAAAAAAGTCTGACCCGAATATCCGAGGCAATACCGCACAAAACCCGAAAAATTCAACAAAGTGCCGTGCGGTGTTGTCCCCGACCGTTCAACCCTATTTTCCGCATTTAAGCGAAAAATATACGTTTTCGCAGAAACAACACAAGGGCGGATAGCTGTCCGCCCTTATATTTTTTTAAAATGATCTTACTTGTTATTTCTCTTCTTTTCAAGCATAGCCCTAACCTTGATCGGAAGTCCGTAAAGGTTGATGAAGCCTGCGGAATCAGCCTGATTGTAAACATGGTCTTCATCGAATGTTGCAACTTCTTCATCATAAAGGGTGTAAGGAGATGTAACGCCCGCATTGATGATGTTGCCCTTGTAAAGCTTGAGCTTAACATCACCAGTAACAGTTTCCTGTGTCTTTGTAACGAAAGCGGAAAGAGCTTCACGAACAGGTGTGAACCACTGACCGTTGTAAACAAGGTCTGCAAAGTCGATAGCAAGCTTCTGCTTCATACGCTGTGTAGCCTTGTCAAGTGTGATAGTTTCAAGAACATCGTGAGCGTGGTAAAGAATAGCTCCGCCCGGTGTTTCATATACGCCTCTGGACTTCATACCAACAAGACGGTTCTCAACAAGGTCAACAAGACCGATGCCGTTCTCGCCGCCAAGCTTGTTAAGAGCAGTTACAAGTTCCGTGCCGTTCATTGTCTTGCCGTCAACAGCTGTCGGGATACCCTTTTCAAAGTGGATAGTAACATAAGTCGGCTTGTCGGGTGCCTGAATAGGAGAAACGCCCATTTCAAGGAAGCCCGGCTTTTCGTACTGCGGCTCATTTGCAGGATCTTCAAGATCAAGACCTTCGTGGGAAAGATGCCAGATGTTCTTGTCCTTGGAGTAGTTTGTTTCTCTGTTTATCTTGAGAGGAATGTTGTGAGCCTCTGCATAGTCGATCTCTTCGTCACGGCTCTTGATGTCCCAGATTCTCCAAGGAGCGATGATCTGCATCTCGGGAGCGAATGCCTTGATAGCAAGCTCGAAACGAACCTGATCGTTGCCCTTGCCTGTGCAGCCGTGACAGATAGCGTCAGCACCTTCCTTGATAGCGATCTCAGCGATCCTCTTTGCAATGATAGGACGTGCAAAAGAAGTACCGAGCATATACTTGCCCTCGTAGATAGCACCTGCCTGAACGGTAGGATATACATAATCAGTGATGAATTCTTCTGTAAGGTCTTCGATGTAAAGCTTGGAAGCGCCTGTCTTGATAGCCTTTTCTTCAAGTCCGTCAAGCTCGGTTCCCTGACCAACGTTGCCCGAAACAGCGATAACTTCACAGTTGTTGTAGTTTTCCTTTAACCACGGAATGATGATAGAAGTATCAAGTCCGCCCGAGTAAGCCAGAACAACCTTTTTAATTTCCTTAGCCATTTTATTTTCCTCCATAAATATGTATTTGCATACATAGATTTTTAACGATCTCTGTCGTACAAGTTTTATTATACACCTATTCCTGCTTTTGTCAAGGGTTTTTGCATATTTTTCTTGATTTTTTATTTTTATGCATTATTTTCTGTATAATATTTGATTTTATGCAAACGCAAATGTATAAAACATGTATATTGGTTATATTTTTGCATAAAAATGTTCATAACTGACTGCAAAAGCCGAATTTTCCTAATAAAAATGCCCGACAGGACACCTGAATGACCTGTCGGGCAAAAATTAAATTTATTATTTTTTACACTTGCCGTTCAACATATCTGCCGCATCACCAATTCGATCAGTCTTTAAGCGTCAATATCATAACATACACGCCCGAACCATCACTATAAATATAATATGTAAATGAAACCATACCAAGCGATTTCGTCATCTTTGAATTGGTATAGACATTAAAAATGAAAGTAAACGAATCACCATCATCCTCTATCTCATGCTCTCCATCAATAAAATCAAGATACAGCCCATGATCCTCCAAATAATTTTGATAATTTTTATAATTATCGTATGTCGCCATTCCCGAATAAAGTTTAATTACAGCTTTACCGTCATCTGTTAATGTACTCTTTACAAAAGACAGATAACTGCATATATCAGAGGGATTTGGGATATATGTGAGCTTTTCGGTTGAAGAAGAGTTTGATGTATTAGACCCGGTTGTGATCTTCACAGTTTTCTTTTTGCCAACAAGAACATCCCCCTCTACGGTCTTTTTCGTAGGAGCAATCGCAAAATAATAGGTCTTGTTTTTCTTCAGCCCTTTTATAGTGCATTTGATCCTGCCATCCGATGTTCTCTTCAACGTATAGTCGGAATATTTCTTGTAAGTCTCTCCATCGGAGGTTCTCTTATACACCCTGTAAGAAGTTGCCGACTCCAGATCATCCCAGTACAGAGTAACATCCGTTCCCTTTATCTTTTTTGTAACATTTTCGACCTTGGCTTCATAAGTTGCCGCACTTGCAACGATCGCTGTTTCGATAAAGCCTGTCGGCATCGCAACTGCGCCGAACGATAAAACCGCCGCAAGAGCCGCCGATATTATTTTGTTTCTGAATTTCATAACAATTACTCCTTTTCAATTTACAACTGTTCATATTCCACTGCGGCAGAACATACCCGTGTTGCTTTTATTTTTGTACAAACATCAAAAGTACCCTCACAGCAGCCCCCCTAACCAAAAAATCCATCTGTGACATAGTTTTTTTACATTTTTTCTTATTATAAAGCAGAATTTTCTATTTGTCAAGTAGAATTTTCACCTAACAAATGGTTTTTTATATTTTCTTCTGCTGATAATATATAAATAAAAAGCCGCGAAACCCCGAAAGGAGCGAATAACAATGAATATCAACTACTGCGAAGTGGGACAGCGAATGGCAAAACGCAGAAAAGAGCTCGGACTTAAACAGTATCAGATCTGCGAAATGATCGACGTGAATTACAAGTATATCTCCAACCTCGAAACAGGACGTTCCGCACCGAGTCTGGAAGCACTTATGGATATATGCGCCGCATTGAAAACCACGCCCAACTACCTGCTCCTCGGCACAGACGGAAATATCCCAAATGATGTTATTTCCGAAAAGATAAGTCACCTTGACAGCAAAAGCAAGCTTATCCTCAACGATATAATCGATGCAATAAAAAAATACGAATAAAATAAAAACACAGCCTGCCGTTTTCAGACAGACTGTGTTTTTTGTTATATGTTATATCAGATTTTACTTCTTCTCCCCGTCCCGAAGCTCCGAAATGATGTCGATAAAACTGTCAACATCATCGAAATCCTTGTAAACGGACGCAAAGCGAACGTATGCGACTTCATCTATCTCACGAAGAGCCGCAAGAACTCTGTCGCCTATCTCCGAGCTTGTGACCTGCGTGACCATTTTGTTCGCATAGTAGCTTTCGATCTCATCAACGATGCGGTTGATATCCTCTGCGGAAACGGGACGCTTTTTCACAGCTGTGGAAATTCCTGCGATAAGCTTGTTGCGGTTGAAAAGCTCCGCCGTGTTGTCCTTTTTCGTGACGAGCAGAACGGGAACTTCGACCGATTCATAGGTCGTGAACCGTCTTCCGCAGCTCGTACATTCCCTGCGGCGGCGCTTCTGACCGTCGGCAGGACGGGAATCAATGACCTTTGTATCTTCAAAACCGCAGAACGGACAACGCATATCTTACCCTCCACACAGCATAAATTTGAATTATAAAAACCGTGATGTTATTATACAATACTTTACCCCTTTTGTCAATACAGAGAGTATATTTTTGCATAAATATTCTGAAAATGCCGACTTTGAAACGCCTTCTTTTCCTTATGTGTAATTTATATGAAAGATTATTTGTCAAATGCTACAAAACAAGCGCATTTCCTTGACTTTTTGACCCGTCTGTTGTATAATTATACTACTAATAATTATACATAAGATTAGGAACTGATAAATAGATGGCATTATCCCGTGAGGCTCAGAAAGCCTATAAAAAAGCCCAAAAGCAAAAGCGTAAGGAACGCAGAGGTCACTGGCTGCTCATCCAGCGGGGCGACGGCGCAAAGGAAGTCGTCAGCAAGATATTCACGCAGCTCTGCCTTGTGATACTCATCGGCTGTATCTTTATACTCGGAAGCGAGCTTTGGCAGTCGGTCAGCACAAAGATACTCAACGGAAACCTCAAAGACCTCATCATCTCGCATATCTCCATAGGCGATAACGGCGGTGAGCTTCTCCCGAGTGCAAAGCAGCTCCTCGCAATAAACGAGGATACCGTTGGCTGGGTGCAGATAGACGATACCAACATCGCCCTCCCCGTTGTCCAGAAAAAAAGCAGCGACGGCAATACATACTACCTCAAACGTGCCTTTGACGGCAGCAAGAACAAAGCAGGAACTATCTTCCTCGACCGCCGTGCAACGCTCAACGCACACGAACGCTCGGACAACCTCGTCCTCTACGGTCACAACCAGAAGGACAAGACCATGTTCGGCGACCTCGCAAAGTACAAGCACGACCTCGATTTCTATAAAGCGCACCCGACCATAACGTTCAGCTCGAATTACAGCACCGATGTGTATAAGATCATCGCATGCTTCGTAACTCCCGTTGAAACATGGCAGACCGCCGACGGCGTTATCTTCGATTACCATAACTGCATAAACTTTGAAAATAAGCAGCAGTATAACTATTTCATCGAAAACGTTGAGCTTCGCTCGCAGATAGTTACGGGCGTTGACGTTGAATACGGCGACTCGTTCCTCACCCTCTCGACCTGCTCGAATGAGTTTGAACCGTCCCGTTTCGTTGTCATTGCAAGGCGCACCCGAAAGAACGAAGACCCTTCCGTCGATACTTCACAGGCTTACACCAACAAGAGCGCAAAAGAACCGGACTGGAACGTGATCTATCACCGATAGATTTATCACAGATAAGTTCCCTTGCAGACAGTTTTTCCCCTAAAATTTTTACACGAGGTAAAAATAGATGTCAAATAATAGCTTTTTTGATAAATTTATACCGCATAAGGACGATTCGCCAAAGGTAAAGGCTTCAAAGATCGTTACCCTCGCTGCCGCAGTCGTACTCATCGTGACGGTAATAATCCTGATATGCCTTGTCATAGGCGAACAGCGCAACAAGAAGCTGAATGACGAGCTTGCAAGCCAGCATACGACCGTCATAACCTCCGAGACTACCGTTCCGACGACGACCGTCACCGAGGAGGAGACCACTGTAACAACAGCTCCGCCCCCGCTCGTCCTGCTCGACAGTATGAAGTCGTTCGTTGACGAAAATCCCGATACGGCAGGCTGGATAAAGGTCGGCGGTACATACATCGACAACGTTGTTGTCCAGACGGAAAACAACAGCGACTACCTTGACCGCAATTTCTACGGTCAGAAAGCACAGCCAGGAACGATCTTCGCCGATTACCGCTGCAATGTCAACGACTATGATGACAACCAGAGCAAGAACATTATCCTCTACGGTCACAACCAGCGTGACGGCACAATGTTCGGTTCGCTAAGCTATTATAAGGTCAAGCCCTCCTCGGGCAGCACAAAGGGCTTTGATTTCTATGTCAACCACCCGACCTTTGAATTCTCCAACCTCTATGAAGAATACACCTATAAGATCATTGCCGCTTTCGTTATCGAAGTCGAGCCGAAGCACACCCGTGACGGCATCATCTTTGACTATCATAACTACATAAACTTCGGCAAAAAGCGTCCGTTCGATTCTTTCAAGGAGAATATCCTCGAACGCACAGCGATAAACACAGGCGTTGACTTTGACGAGAACGATAAGTTCCTCACCCTCTCCACCTGCTCGAACGAGTTTGAACCGTCCCGATTCGTTGTTATCGGCAGACGTGTCCGTGACGGCGAGTCCGCAGAGGTCGATACAACGCTCGCATCTGTAAATTACGAAGCAAAGGAACCCGATTACAGCTTCATCTATAATCAATAAAAGGATAGTTTTCAATGTCAGATAACAAGTTCGGCTTCACAGTCGATGATATAATCGCGGAATTCGACAAGAAAAAAGCCGACCCGTCCGCACCGTACAATATAACAGAGGACTATGACGAGGAATTTTCCGAGGAGCTTTCTCCGAGCGGCGAGTATGTCCCACGCCATGCAAAGCCTGCCCCTCCCGAGGAAAAAGCCGAGCAGACAGCGGATATCCCCGACAGCTCCGATGCTCCCCCCGAGGAGACCTCTCCCGAAGAAGCCGCTCCGAATGATGCCGCCGAGCCAAGCCTTGCCGAGCAGGACAAGTCAGACAAACCCAAAGCTTCCGACGAGCATACAGCACTCAACGAGCCTAAGGCGGAAGAACCTACATCAGAAGAACTCTCAGCTTCCCCCGAAGCGGACAAGGACACTGATTCAACCGATCCGGCAGATGCTTTGACATCGGAAAATGAAGCTCCCGAAACCACAGAAAATTCCGAAGATAATATTACAGACAGTAATATTATTGATGATATATCCGAGGAGGAAACAAGCGGGCCCTCCGAACCCGAAGCTCCGCCGCAGCCGACAGCTATTCTTGACGGAATTGCACCTGCGGAAAGCTTTGCCGACAAAAGCTCAGACGAAAGCAGCGAATTTTCAAGCGTGTTCGCCAACGGACTTGACGATACCGACAAAGCCGAGGGCGAGCCGCAGGAGACCGTTGAAGTCCTCAACGCCGACATTCCCGACTGGGGCGACATTCTCCCCGAGCCGAGCATAGAGGAAGCCATTGACGATGCTATCACCGATTACGAAAGCGAAGATATCGAAGAGGACGAAACCGTCCCCGAAGATATCGATGAAACCGATGATACCGTTGACGATATTTCCGATGACGAAATAATCGATGACGAACCCGAATCGGACGAAGCGAACCCCGAAAATACGGACACTCCGACCGAGGAAGAAACCTCCCCCGAAGATAAAACCGAAAAAGCCGACAACTCCGAAAGCGAAACCGCACGGACTGATGATATACCCCCGTTTGAACCCGAGCCTGTCACTCTCACAGCTGAAGAAGCTGCGGAAGACAACGCCAAAAAGACAAAGAAGAATATCCTCAAAGAGATCCTCCCGTGGAAAGGCGATACCATCTTTGAGATGATACGAAAAATCGTGTTCATCATCGCAGTTATCATCTTTGTCGGCGCAGGCGTTATGCTCGCAAGCACCCTTATCCAATCGAACAGAGCCGTAAAAGACCTCGAAAAGATAAAGG
Source organism: uncultured Oscillospiraceae bacterium (assembly GCA_934465295.1). Lineage (GTDB taxonomy): Bacteria > Bacillota > Clostridia > Oscillospirales > Ruminococcaceae > UMGS363. The sequence goes on along the minus strand of CAKSKU010000016.1, from coordinate 47,505 downwards.
AAGTCGTTACCACAACGGTGAAAACAACTATCGACAGCGAGGGCAATGTTATCACCATCGCCCCGACCGAGGAGGAGGAACAGCAGCATAACATCGACATTATGTCCTATTATAAAGGTATAAGCGACAAGGTGGTCGGCTTTATCGAGCTTGAGGGCTGCGATATCTACCAGCCTGTCGTTCAGGATCCCGAGGACACGACCAACACCTACTTCCTCACGCATACATATTACGACGAGCAGAACAAGGGCGGCGCTATCTTTATGGATTACCGCTGCACCATCAGCGAGGATTACGTTTCCCCGAATATCGTCCTCTACGGTCACAATCAGGAGGACGGAACGATGTTCGGCAACCTCAAAAACTACAAGCAGAACCTTGAATTTTACGCCGAGAACCCGACCGTGACGCTCCGCACCGATTATGAAACGGGCACATACCTTATCTATGCCTTTTTCGTAACGAATGCACTCGAAAAGCAGGACTCCAACGGCGAGGTTTTCCATTACCACGACTATATCGAAGCACTCAATGACGAAGCTACATTTGATTGGTATATGGGCGAAGTTCAGTCACGCAACCAGATAATCTCCCCCGTGAAAGCAGAGTTCGGCGACAAGCTTTTAGTCCTCTCGACCTGCTCGAACGAGTTCTCGAACTCACGTTTCGTAGTCTTTGCAAGAAAGCTCCGTGACGGCGAAAGCGTTTCCGATTATGACTTTACCTCCGCTTCATTCAACCCTTATGCAAGAGGAGTTGACTGGACAGCGATAATGTCGGGCGAGACCACGACCGAGACCTCCGAGGAGACTTCCGACGAGACCACCGCCCCCGAGGAAACAGACGAGGACGGCGAGACCACGACCAAGAAGAAAAAGAAGAAGAAAACCTCCGCCGCCGATGAGGAAAACGGCACAGATACATTAAACGCAGACAATTCCGATACAGATACTCCCGTTGATGCAGATGTGACCACAGTTCCCCCCGATGCTTCCGACGAGGACGGCGAAGAAACCACCTCCAAAAAGAAGAAAAAAACAACAACGGAGGTCACAGAAGAGACCACAGAGGAAGCAACCTCCAAAAAGAAAAAATCAACAACCGCAGACACCTCCGAGGAAACATCATCCGAAGAAACAGCAGAGACCACAAAGAAAAAATCGAAAAAGACAACTACCGAAACAACTGCCGAGGAAACGACCTCTAAGAAAAAGAAATCCACTGCCAAGGAAACCGCTGCGGAAACTTCCGATACCGAGGAAAGCACAGTCACAAGCGTCCCCGAAACAGAGTCGGAGGAGACCACCACCGTTACCGCAGGATCAGATTAAAGGAGTTTATACATAATGGCACTTGCCGATGAAGTTTACCAGTCCCAGCACAGCAAGGAAAAAGAAAAAAAGAAGAAAAAAAGCTTTTCCGAGGCGTTTATCCCCCACAAGGGCGACTCGGGAAAGGAGATCGCAAGCAAGATATTCTCACTTTTTGCGATAGTCGTGCTTATAGCCTGCCTTGCAGTGCTCGGTGTGTATTTTTACCACCAGTTTGAAGCAAAGCAGAACAGCAATAAGCTCAACGTTATCTACAACAGCGCATCGAACATCTCCGCAGGCAAGGACGATACCACAGACGGCACTCTCCCCATCGAAAACATCGAAGATGTCCCCGAGGAACAGCGTCCGCCGCTCGTAAAGTCCGAAGCCGCAGAGGAAATGCTTGCGATAAATCCCGATTATATCGGATATGTCTATATCCCGAATGTTCTCGGTGAGCCTGTTGTACAGCGTGACGACAGCTACTACCTCAAACACAATTTCTACGATCAGGTGCGCTCGGTCGGAACGGTTTTCGCCGACCCCCGAAACGTCACCAACGATTATTCCGACAAGCAGAGCGACAACATTATCCTCTACGGTCACAATAACCGTGACGGCTCGATGTTCGGAAACCTTGACTATTATAAATGGGATCTCAAATACTGGCTCAAAAACCCATTTGTCTACTATGATAACTATTACGAAAACTACACATACGTTATCATAGGCTCATTCGTCATAAACACTCTCCCCGAGCATGACGACGGAAACCTGTTCGATTACATCAATTATGTCAATTTCAAGGACAGCGGAACCTATACTTTCGAGAATTTCAAGAAAGAGATAACTACCCGCAGTCAGTTCATTACAGGGATCGACTTTGATGAAAACGATAAATACCTTACCCTTTCTACCTGCGCATACGAATGGGACGAAGCACGTCATGTCGTTATCGCAAGACGTCTTCGTTCGGGCGAAACAACCGAGAATATAGATACGTCGAACTTCTATGTAAATCAGAACCCCAAGTGGCCTGCGATCTACTATAAGTTCAACGGCGGTTCATACACAGAATAAGAACTGAAAGGAAATCACTATGAAAAAAAGCACAGTTTTGAGCGGCATCGCATCTTTGCTGCTGGTCGCAGGGTTCTATACCTTCGCTTTCTGCCTTGTTGAAGATGTCGATGAAGAACCGATCTCAATGGACTTCTACTATTCGACCGAGACGGACGCCGATACGGGAGAGGACATTGGCGAAGCTACCTCCGCCGCAGTTTCGGAATATGCAAAGCTCGATTATTCCGATATCGTAACCAAGCATGAAGCCGTTACGACCGTTCCGCCGAATCCCGACGATGAAAGCGAGATACCGATAAGCCTTCCCTCGGGTCATGCAGAGGAGCTTGCCGATACGAACGAAAACAAGAACACCGCTTCACACAATGATGTTTTCGCCGATGATAACGGTCAGGAAAACAATCTCTCACAGCTCGGCACGGACGATGACCCAGCCAATGATCTTGTAGAGGATCAGGATTATGACGATGAGGAAGAAGACGACGATGTTATCATCGACGACGACCCATCATCGGACAATGAACCTGTTGAGACTGCTGCCGCTTCCGCAGAGAGCCTTGCGGATATCCTGCCGGTTTCCGTTGCCGATGTTATCGTAACTATCGACGACGACCCGATCGAAACAACGCCGACATTCGTTACCACTGAAGCTGTCACCGAAGCTCCGGATGTTACGCCGGGCATCAATGAAGTCTTTACCGCAAAATACGGCGGCTCTGTACATACCGACGATGCTTTCGACCTCGTCTGCAGGATCGTCAACAACGAGATATCTTCTTCCTTCAGTGATGAAGCAATAAAGGCTCAGGCTGTCGCAGCTTATTCCTATGTCAAGTATCACAACGTAAACGGACTCACACCGTCCGTACTGGTAAAGAGTGACCCTCCGCAGCGCATAGTTGACCTTGTTTCCTCCGTCTGGGGAAAATGCTGCTATTATAACGGCAAGGTCGCACAGACAGTTTATATGGCTTCGTCCTCGGGTTATACGGCTTCGTCCGTAAATGTCTGGGGCGGAAGCATTCCCTATCTCACCAGCGTTGAATGTCCCTTTGATGCGGACGGCGACCCGAACTACGGCAAGCAGACAAGCTTCACCGAAAGCGAGATGCGCAATGCCATTGAACGATGCCTCGGCATAACCCTTTCGGACAATCCCGAAAACTGGCTGACCGTTACGGGGCATATCGACGGCAACTACGTTTCGACCGTTGACGTTGACGGACAGCTCACCATCACCGGACGCAAGCTCCGTGAGAGCATACTTTCATACAATCTTAAAAGCGCAAGCTTCGATATTTCCTATTCGGACGGATATTTCACTTTCACGACCTATGGCTGGGGTCACGGCGTCGGAATGAGCCAGAACGGCGCAAACTACCTTGCAAAGCTCGGCTATACATACGATCAGATCTTGAAATATTACTATACGGGAATTGATGTATTATGATAACAATGTATGAATTGATAGAAAAAACAAAGCATAACGCAGAGCTTTCTGCCGAAGAGATCAATTGGTTTGTTGCCGGATATGTTTCCGGCAGCATTCCCGATTATCAGGCTTCGGCATGGCTCATGGCGGTATGCTTTTCTTCTTTATCGGACAGAGAGACCACCGACCTTACAATGGCAATGGCTCGCTCGGGCGATATGATGCAGCCCGACCTCGATAAATTCTGCGCCGATAAGCACAGCACAGGCGGAGTAGGCGACAAAACAACGCTCATAACCGCCCCCATCGCCGCAAGCTGCGGAATCTACGTCCCCAAAATGTCGGGCAGAGGTCTCGGACATACGGGCGGAACTATCGACAAGCTTGAAGCTATCCCCGGCTTTAACACCTCGCTTTCTTATAAAGAATTTATGTCCTGCGTGAAGAATGTCGGCTTTGCCGTCGCTGGTCAGACGGGATCGCTCGTCCCTGCCGATAAAAAGCTCTACGCCCTGCGGAATGCGACCGCCACCGTTGACAGCATACCGCTCATCTGCTCGTCTATCATGAGCAAAAAGCTTGCAACGGGCGCAGACGGCATCGTCCTCGATGTAAAGGTCGGCGACGGCGCATTTATGAAAACCGAGGAGGACGCAGAAAAGCTTGCACGTGCAATGGTCAATGTCGGAACTCTTGCGGGAAGAAAATGCTCCGCCGTCCTCACGGATATGGATCAGCCGCTCGGAATGGCTGTCGGAAACTCGCTCGAAGTCATCGAAGCTATCGAAGCACTCAAAGGACGCTCCCCCGCCGACCTGCGTGAGGTCTCGCTCACCCTCGCAGCGGAAATGCTCCGACTTGCAGGCAAGGGCAGCTTTGAGGAGTGCTTTGCAATGGCTGAAAATGCCCTCACCTCGGGAAAAGCACTTGAAACGCTCCGCAGAATGATCTCTGCACAGGGCGGCGACCCGAACGTTATTGAAGATCACACACTTTTCGGCAAGGCTTCACACACCCTCGAGGTTTTCTCGGACAAGGAAGGCTTCATAAACAGAATTTCCTGCGAAGAAACGGGAATGATATCCCTGAAGCTCGGCGCAGGCAGAAAATCCAAGGAGGCTTCTATCGACCCTACCGCAGGCATAATATTTGATAAGAAAGTCGGCGACTTTGTGCATAAGGGCGAGCGTCTCGGAACGCTTTATACCTCGACCGGGTGTGAGATCGATGAGCTCGGCGAAGAATTTCGCTCGATTTTCCGCATAGAACCGTCACTTTCCGAAAAAAAGAAAAAAATTATAAAAAAAGTTATAAAAGGTATTGACATTTAATATTATATGCTGTATAATATTAAATGTCAAGCAAGATAAATATTCCCGTGTTAAAGAAAATAGGCAATGTCAAGGATCGCCGATCGTCTTTAACACTAAACACCTACTTTAGACAGGAGGAAAACATAATGAACGATGTAATCGAAAAAATCAGCAAAACTATCAGCGAAACAGGTAAAGTAGTCAGCGAAAAAACAAAGCTTGTAGGCGAAACCGCAAGACTTAACAGCAAGATCCTCTCCAAAGAGGGCGTTGTCCGTGCGAATTATTCCGCCATCGGCGAGTTCTATTATAATAAGTATAAGGACGCTCCCGATGCAGATATCGCAGACACTGTAAACGAGATAACAGAAGCTCTCAGCTCTATCGACGAGATGAAAGCGCAGATACTCTCCCTCAAGGGTGCAGTAAAGTGCGTAGAGTGCGGTGCTGAATGTCCTATCGAAAATTCATACTGCGGCCACTGCGGCGCAAAGCTTGTAAAGCCCGAGCCTCCCAAGGAGGAAGAGCCTGCCGAAGAAACAGAGCAGACCGAAACAGCAAGCCCCGAAGCTGCCGAAGCAGCAGAGGAAAAGCCCGAGGTTCTTGAAGGCGAAGTTATCGAAACCGACAAGACCGAGGAATAATTCAAGTGTTTAATTAAACAAAATAAAGACATCACGAACGACAGCAGGAATGACATTTTTACCCGACATTTGATCCCGACAGCACGAAATGACATCACGAAGGACATTTGAATATCGACATCACGTTCCGACAGGATTCAAAGACATCAGGTTAAGACATCATGAACGGCAATACATAATGACATCAATGACAGACATCAAAGTTTAACAACTTAGTTTGACAGCTTAGTACGTCATCAAAGTTAGCAGCTTGGTTTAACAGCTTAGTAAAACAACTTAGTCCGACATCTCAGCAGGTGACACAAAGCCGCCGCAGTTTGAAATGAACTGCGGCGGCTGCTTTTTTATACTATTATATATCCTAAAAAGCAAGGCTCATCACAAGCTCCGTAAGAAAAGCTCCTGCGCAGGCTGCAATGGCAACGACTATCAGCGATTTGTTTTTAAACGCAAAGAACAGTGCTGCCCCGAGTCCGACAACGGCTGAAACAATGCTCGATGTGGAATAGAGTATCGCAGGTATCGTCATCGCACCGAGGACTGCATACGGCACATAGTAAAGCATATTCCTGAGGAATTTCGACTGTATTTTCTTCCTGCAAAGGACAAACGGTATCATTCTTATAAGGTATGTAACGAGTGCCATTGTGAGGATATACACTAAAATTTTAAGTTCAGGCATCGGTCTCGTCCTCCTTTTTGGGGAAGATAAGTGCGCCGAGGACGGACGCTGTCAGTGCGCATATAATTATGGAGAATCCGCTCGATATCCCCGAGAAAACGGGTATGTACTTGAAGCAGCAGCTCATTGCGGCTGAAAATGCGACCACCGAGAAAACGCCGACCGACTTCCTTGCAGGCGGAATAAATATTGCAAGGAACATACCGTAGATCGCTATTCCGAGTGCGGATTTGAGCATATCGGGGAGGATATTGCCTGCGGCTGCACCAAGGAGCGTTCCCAGACTCCAGCATATAAACGGTATCAGTATCAGCCCGTACATATATTTAACGCCGATCTCGCCCTTTTTTCCTGCGGCGACTGCAAAGATCTCATCCGTCATACCGAACGAAGTCCCGAGACGGTGTCCGACGGTAAAGCTGCCGTCAAGCTTCTGCGTGAGTGAAATGCTCATGAGCGCATATCTCATATTGATGACAAGCTGCGTGAGTATCATCTCGATAAGCGTTCCGCCCGCCGCAATGATGCCGAGACCTGCGAGCTGTCCTGCCGAGGTGAGGTTCGTCATTGAGATAAGCAGTGCGGAAAAGATAGATATACCCTTTCCTGCGGCTGCGATGCCGAAGCTGAACGAAACGGAAAGATAGCCGAGTCCTATCGGTATCCCGTCGCGCAGACCGTCGGTGAATTTATATTCCGAAAGTTTTGTGCTGCCCATTTATTTCTCCCTTTTCATAAAACGCCTTGATCTTAACTTAAACCGCCGCCATGGAACTCTCCATAAGGCAGCTTTATAATTATACCATTGAAATCCGTTTTTTACAATGTACAAAGTGACGAAATAAAGCAATTTTGCACGAAAGCAAGGCGCTGCTTATGGTAAACTGTACAAAGATTTTATAAAAGCACTTGCATTTTATGTGCATATATGATATAATACAGTTACAGAGAAATTTCTCTCCAAGGAGGAGATATTTATGAGTAAAAAGATAATTACGATCGGCCGTCAGTTTGGAAGCGGAGGACATCTCATCGGTGAAAAAGTTGCTGAAAAGCTCGGCTATGCATATTATGACAGAAAGCTGCTCGACCTTGCCGCAGAAAAAAGCGGAATGAGCCACAGCGTTGTCAAGGAAGCCGATGAAAAGGCAGCCAATCCGTGGTATTATGCCGCAATGAGTCAGTCGGGCGCAGCAATGGGCATAAACCTCTGCACGAATGATGCAATTTTCAATGCACAGAGCGAGATAATCAAGGATATCGCCAAAACCGAGGATGCAGTTATCGTTGGCAGATGCTCGGACTACATACTCCGCAACTTTGACTGCGAGCTGCTGTCGGTATTCATCTATGCACCGCTCGAAGCAAGGATAAAGCGCACAATGGAGCGTGATAAGATAAGCGAATCCGAAGCCGCATCAAAGATAAAGCGCCACGATAAGCAGCGTAAGCTTTACTATGATTTCTACACCGATAAAAAGTGGTCGGCACACGAAAGCTATAACATCACACTCAACAGCGAAATATTCGGCATAGACGGAACTGCGGATATAATCTGCGCAGCACTGAAAAACCACATAATTAATTGACAATTGAGAATTGATAATTGATAATTATTTTACTTTGTTAGCTTTTCGTTGAAGCTTCAAGGATAAGTTTGTTTAAGTAAATAATATGGCTCAATTCGCATTTAACAAAAATGTGAATTGAGCCGACTTTTTTAATTGATAATTATTTTGCTTTATAATAACTGCGGAGAGTACCCAAAGGCTTCGCCGAAACAAAGTTGAGCGATACAAATAATTCCGAATTCCGCATTCCTAATTCCGAATTAAACACCCCCCCACTGCCGCAATAACGATCGCAGGTATGTAAAGCCCCATAACAAACATTACAAGCGTAAGAACGCCCACCGCCGTTTGTGCTAATTTCGGGCGGCGTTTTGCCTTTATATTTTCAGCAATGGACAGAAATATGTCCCAGATAATGATGATATACGCCGCAATATAAAGGAACAGTGAGGTTGTTTCCGCCCCGAAATGTGCTGTAACTGCTCCGACTGCCGCAAGCAGAGCCGCTGTGACTATTTTAAGCACGGTTTTCAGCCTTGAATGCGATTTTTCGGCTTTTTCTCCGTCCGTTCTGCCGCCCATCGCTTCGATATAGCCCTCAACTGCGGTCCTGACGACATTTTCCGAGCCGTTCGGCGAAAGCGTTACCGTTATTTCTTCCCCATCATACTCCGCATTCTCTGCGCCGTTCATATTTCGGGCGAAACCACATGCTTTCTCGGCTATCTCATCGTTCTGAAGCTTTATTTTTATCTCCATAATATTCTCCGAAAAGAAACCCCTGCGCATTGTTCGCAGGGGTCATTATTATTCTTCGTCGATTTGTCAGATTCCCTTCGTGTCAGAAATCAGTCCTCGTTATCCTCGGGAAGATCATTTTCATCGATCTTCTTGTTGTCAACGCCGAGACTGTAACTCTCGATATCGTCTGGGTCGTCGATGTAGTAGCTGTAATCATCGACCTTTGCCTTTTTCTTAGCCTTGCAGGACTTAACGAGCGCAACGATCGATACCGCAAGCGCAGCCGAGGAAAGAACGATGCTGATAACTCCGAGAGTGACAGCAATAGCTCTGACCTTCTTTACATTGTACTGAGCAAGCTTTGCCTTGGTGTCGTAAAGCTTTTCCTTTGTGCTGTTAAGGGCTGCCTTGGTGCTGTCCCACTTATCTTCAAACATATCCTTAGCTCCATCGATAAATCTTTTTGTTTCAATAATTTTTTTGATGATCATAAAAACTGTCCCTCCAAAAACTTATTTATCTTCAAGCGACTTAAGCGCTTTTACCTCGTCACGATCGACCTTTATCTTGCCGTCACGAATGACCGTTACCTCAGACTTGTCGAATACTGCCGGCGGATCGTCCGATTTTTCGGGCTTGACCTTGAGTTTGCCCGTGAGAAGATTTACCTCCTCAACATGGCCCTTGAACTTGTTCGTGCTGACATAAGCTCCGACCTTGGGCGTCGTTTTGAGCAAGTCCTCATACGCTTCCTGCTCGTGCTTCAGGCAGCACATCAGGCGTCCGCACGTTCCCGATATCTTCGTCGGGTTGAGCGAAAGTCCCTGTTCCTTTGCCATCTTGATAGAAACAGGCTGAAAATCGCCGAGGAATGACTTGCAGCAGAATTCTCTTCCGCATATTCCAAGTCCGCCGAGAAGCTTTGCTTCGTCACGAACACCTATCTGGCGAAGCTCTATCCTCGTTCTGAACACGGACGCAAGATCCTTTACAAGCTCACGGAAGTCAACTCTCGTTTCCGCCGTGAAATAGAAGAGTATCTTGTTGTTGTCAAATGTACATTCAACATCGACAAGCTTCATATCCAGCTTGTGCGCCGCTATCTTTTCCTGACATATCCTGAAAGCGTCCTTTTCCTTCTGCTTGTTCTGCTCGACCGTTTTAAGGTCAGCCTCGGTCGCCTTTCGGATAATGTCCTTTAACGGCTTGACGATCCTGCTGTCATCGACCTGCTTGTTTGCAAGTGCGACCTCGCCGCATTCAACGCCTCTCGCCGTTTCAACTATGACTTTTTCGCCGACAGAAAGCTTCTGCTTTCCCGGTGAAAAATAATAAACTTTGCCTGCGCTCTTAAAGCGCACTCCGATAATTTCCGCCATTTTTCGTCCTTTCGTTTTTATTTTCGGAAAAGCCGTTCAAAACATTCCGACCTTTCCACAGCCGCTTCCTGCGGCATCAAATTATTTCACCGCAAAGCGCAGACATCGCCAGCGGTACATTTATATTTGCATTGCAGTAATTTATATTCTTTCCGATAATTTCGTGAATATGAAGCGCTTTTTTGAAAGACATTCTTTCCGCAAGCTTTTTTGCGCCGTCTTTACAACAGCCGATGAAAACGGCATTTTCGCCGTATAGCCGCACCTCGCAGACATCACGCATCACCTTGTCGAGCATCACAAGGATATCCTTTACATTGTCACGGTTCTCGCCCATTCCCGCAAGAACTCTGCAAAGTCCGTATTCGTCCGATGAAGCCATACAGGCAACGATCTTCCTGCAAAGCTCGGCAGCTTCAAGTCCCTCACCGTCAAGACAGCTCTCGCACCGTCCGATGTTTCCGTGAAAGGCTTCGACTGCGCTCTGTATCTGCTCCTCGGTGTAAACGCCCTTTTCACGAAGTGCCGCCGCACATTCCTCATCACTGCATTCGGATATGCCGAGCGTTATAACTCGTGAAAGTATCGTCGGGAGAAATGTTCCCTTGCTCTGTGCCGTGAAGATGAAATACGCATAGTCGGGCGGCTCCTCTATCAGCTTTAAAAGGATATTCTGCGTTCTCTCCTGCAGGCTTTCGCAGTCGGGAAGAATGTATATCTTAGCATCGCAGTCGTTCGGCATCGTGTAAGCATCGTCGTACATTTCGCGTATGGTTTCCGCTTTATATACGAGCGTTTTGCCGCTCCGCTCCGGAGTTATCACATCGGGGTGAGTTCCCTCGTCTATCCTTTTGCACTGGCGGCAGACTCCGCAGGGAACGCCGTCCCGACTGTTTTCACAGAGGATAGATTTTGCGATATAAAGTGCGCAGGTCTTTTTTCCGACGCCCTTTTCACCCGTCAGCAGAAAGCCGTGAGCAGTTCGTCCGTGCGTTACCATTGCCCTTATCGGCTCGGTAACGCTCGCTTTACCGTATAAAGTCTTTATGCTCATACCTTTTCAAAACGTTCGATATCGGTGACGAAAATAGTTGCGCCGCCGACGGGAACTTCGAGCGGAAAAGATGTTGACTGCATATCAACGCCGCCCATTGTCGAAGCAGGAACATACTGCTTTCTTCTTCTCGAGCAATGCTTTATGATGTCGATTATCTCATCGACCTGACTGTCCTCGGAGCAAACGAGGAACGTTGTGTTTCCCGCCATAAGGAAGCCGCCCGTTGAAGCGAGCTTCGTAGCGGAAAAGCCTGACTTTGTAAGGTTAGATGAAACAGCGTGGCTGTCATCATTGTTTACGATAGCATATATAAGTTTCATTTCTATCTGTCCTTTCGGTTTTATGCGGTCGGAAAGCCCGATCGTTCCGTGCGAAAAGTCACGGTAATATGTAATTTGGGTACTCCCTTTTTTATTTTACCACATTTACTTCCGAAATGCTATACATTTTTAAAATTTTTATTGTGTTTTCGTCAAAAATTTCTCCGCAAGCCGCCGCAGGCACACACGGGGGGCAGATAGTCTCCGTCCGTGCGCATATCCTGCCGAGTGCTTTATCGACCTTTACGGTCTCCGTCTCGGAGAAAAACGCCTCACGCATCTCCATCGCCTTTGGCGGCGGAGCTATCGAAAATGACGGCGGCATAAGCCTTATCCTTGGCATTATCATATTGCAAAGAGCATTTTTCATACGTTCAAAGTCGCTTTCCGTATTCTGCGGAGAAAACATCAGCATAACGTGCGTTTCATCGGCATATTCCGGTTCGATATTGCTCTCCCTCAGCCTGTCAGCAAGCTCACGCCCGATCATTCCGCTCGGGAGCGCATATATCGTCAGCTTCAGCGGCTCACTTTCAACGATCCTAACATAGCCGCTTACGTCCTTTTTGAGCTTTTCAACCCTTTTCACCGTCTGCGAAAGCTCGCTTCTAAAATTCTCCGCAAGATATCTGTTGCAAAGATCAAGCGACTGCAAAATAAGATAGGACGGGCTTGAACTTCCGAAAAGCGCCATTGCCTCCTTGACCTTCGCCGCATATTTTTCCGATGAAACGTGAACATACGCACCTCCCGTCAGCACGGGAAGAGTTTTATGCGCCGAGTCACAGCAAAGATCTGCGCCGAGTGCGATAGGGTGAATGCTTTCTTCAAGGAAAGCAAGGTGCGCACCGTGAGCATTGTCAACTATGAGCGGCTTCCCGAACGAGTGCGCCGCTTCCGCTATCGACTTTACGTCCGAGACCGAGCCGAGATAGTCGGGCGAGGTGATATAAACACAGACCGCATCGGGATTTTCCCCGAGCAGCCTTTTCACGCTCTCCGCAGTTATTTTTCCGCTCACAGCCGAGCCGTCCTCAAATTCGGGATATATCCACACGGGCGAAAGTCCGAGCAGAATGCAGGCACTGTGCAGAGCCTTGTGCGAATTGCGGGCGGCGATTATCTTGTCGCCCTGCCTTGCGCAAACGGCAAGCATCGCCTGTATGCAGAGCGTTGAGCCGCCTGCGGAATAGAACGTTGCATACGTCCCGAAAAGCTCCGATGCGTTCCTCTCGCTCTCCGCAATTATCCCGTCGGCTTCAAAAAGCTCGTCTGCGCCCTTTATCTCCGTTATATCATACGGAAAAGCCGCAGAAATCTCGCTCCCTGCGGCTTTTTTCAAGCTTTTATAACAGTTTTTTCCCTTATGCCCGGGCATGTGACCTCTCACAGTGCCGCTCTCGGCATAAGCCTTGACAAAATCGTATATCGGTGTAGTCATTTTTCCTTTATTTGCCCCTTTTGACGGCTCTGACCTTTTCTTTCGGCGAAAGACCGTCAAAAATTTTCTTTTTAAGCTTCTGCGCCTCGGCTTCAAGCTCGTTCCTGCCCTTGTATTCGCCGAAATTCGCCGCAAGCTCATTCGCACGGCTGAACATATCAAGCTTCAGCACCGTTTTCACTATGCAAAGGTCAACGAACCTGCAGTCGCTGTCGAGAAGCTTTGCAAGCACCGTAACGGCGTTCTCATACCGCCCGTTCATACACTCATGGAGCGCAAGGCTTCGCTTCATCGTATCGGAGGCATCGCTGAGAACGATCTCGTTTTTCTCCTTGTATACAGCCTCGGCGTCCTTGTACTTGTTCCGTATAAAATACGCAAAAATAACGTTGTGGAGCAAGTTCGGGTAAAGCGTTTTTTCCAGCTTACCGAAAAGTTCCTCCTCGCTGCATTTTTTATAGAGCGAGCAAGCCTCCTCGAGCCTGCCTGCAATGATGAGCGCATTTATGAGAAAGCTCTGCCCCTTTGCGATATCCTTCGGTTTTTTGAGCGGCTCGATGTCCTTTTTCAGTGCATCGATATAAGCATCGGTGAAGCCGCTGTCCGCCAGAACTGCGGCGGAATTTTTAAAGGGAGAGCTTTTTTTGAAAAGTCCCATTGCGTCCCTGCCTTTTTAAAGGATAGTCTGAACGACCTCGACAGCCTTTATGAGCTGTGTATCGAGGGTAAGCCTGTTTTCCTCTGAGATCGCTTCAAGGTCAACATCAGACGGAAGAGCAACTTCAAAATTCGGCTTTACGCCCGTTCCGTTGAAGTTTCCGCTGTTCTTCGTTTCGACCGTTGCGACCGTGAGCTTTACCGCTGCGCCGCCCGCAAGCTTGTGAGTATACTGCATAACGCCCTTGCCAGCCGTCGAAGTTCCGACAAGCTGTGCATTCGATTCATCACGGAGCGCAAGCGCAAAAAGCTCTCCGCAGGAAGCCGTTCCGGCGTTCACGATAACAGCCATCGGCATTGAAATTTTCTCTGCCTCGGTCGTGTGAACGACATATTCCTCATGATCGGAGAATTTCGCCTTTACAACATCGCAGTCGCCTATGATGCAGTTCAGGCTGTCGCCGAGCGCACTCATAAGGTCGCCGCTGTTGTTTCTCAGGTCGAAAACAAGCGATTCCGCACCATTTTCAATAACGTCCGTGAGCGCATTGTGAAGCTGTGCGGAGGTCTTGTCGTTAAAGGTCGATATCTTTATATAGCCGACATTCTCAATGAGCGAGCTTGTTACGGAAACTATCTCCGTTTTCGCCGATGTCAGATCGACCGAGAAAAAGTCGGAGCGTGCATTCTCGTCAACTCTCTTTATATGGAGCTTGACCTTTGTTCCCTCTGCGCAGGAAAGCAGTCCCGAGGCTTCTTCATAGCCGTTTTCATAAGCGATGACGTCCGTATTGTTAACGGCTGTAATGATGTCGCCTGCCTTGACGCCTGCGCTCGAAGCGGGTGAATTTTCCTTGACGGAGGAGACCTTTATATAACCGCTCTCCTCACGCTCCCATGTGAAGCCGAGACCGACCGTAACGCCTGCGTCGCTCTGGAGGAGCTCCGCATATCGGTCAGCCGTGCAGTAAACAGCGTACTGATCGCCTATGCCCTGAACATAGCCGTTCATAATGCTGTCTGCAAGAAGCTGCTCATCGATCTCGCCGAGGTAATTTCCTCTGACATATTTGTCCATTTCCGAAAGCTTTGTGTAGCTTTCTTCCTTTTCCGAAACGTTTTTAACAGTTGCGTTAAAGACCTTCATCGAATAGTTATATGTGATTATGAACGTCGCTGCAGCGATAAGAGCCATTATGCCTATCGCTGCGCCGAGAGATATCTTTTTGTTCATTTTTTCCGCACCTTAGTTGTTGATATTTACATAGTTGAGGGGGTCCGTGCGCTGACCGTTCACACGCACTTCAAAGTGGCAGTGATTGCCGTAAGCATAGCCCGTTGCGCCGATGTAGCCGATGACCTGACCCTGCTCTACGATATCGCCGACCTTTACCGCAAGGCTCGAGCAATGCGCATAAAGCGTTGCAATGGAGTTGCCGTGGTCGATGACAACATGATTTCCGAAGCCATTTCCCGTGTTGCCTGCGGTGATGACCTCGCCTGCCGCCGAAGCCACGATAGGTTCACCATAGCAGTTGGGCTTGTTGATATCGATACCGCCGTGGAAGCGTGTCTTGCCTTCTTCCTGAATGTATCTGTCGCCGTAGGTATCGGACATATTGCGCACCGTCGGAACAGGCCAGATAAAGCCCGTGTCCTCATAGGAAGTGAACGTGCTGACGTCCTGCTCGGTGTATTCCTCACCGTTGGCTTCCGCCTGCTTTTTGCGTTCTTCCTCTTCCTTGCGGCGGCGTTCCTCTTCTTCCTTACGTCTGCGCTCGGCTTCTTCCTGCTTCCTGCGAATTTCTTCCTGAAGCTCCTGCTCTACCTTCTGCTGGTCGGCAACGATATCATCGAAACGATCCATATAGTCCTGAACCATTGCGTCCTGCATAGCCTTTGTTTCGGCGTGGTTGTTGTAGGTCTCGGAAAGCTCTGCGTAGTATTCTTCTTCCTGCGCTTTAAGCTCCTGCTGCTTTGCGATCTTGTCCTCATAGTCAGCTTTGTCGTTTTCGAGAACGGTTATCTTCGACTTTAAGTCCTCGATCATATCATTATCGTGCTTTGCAATTCTTTCTGCGAATTCAAGCCTTGTGAGGATACCGTAAAAATCGGTCGCACCGACAAGGAGCGAAGCATAGCTGTCCGTGCCTGAGATATACATACTGCGAAGCCTCTTGCGGAATTTCTCAACGCCCTCATCGACCTCCGCCTGACGTTCCTCAATGCTGACGGAAAGCTCGTCAAGCTTTTCCTGATAGTTCGCTATCTGATCGTCGATGTTCGCTATCTGCTCCTCCTGGAGCTTCATTTTCTTATCATATTCGGCGAGGTATTCCTCTGTCTGCTGTGCATCGTCCTTGTATTTCGCAAGATCCTTTTCAACCTCCTTGCGCTCCTGAGCAAGCTCTGCCTGACGTGCTTCAAGATCGGACTGAGTATCGGCAAAAAGATCTATCGCCGTATCGGACATAACTCCGACAGTCATACATAAAGCTGCCGTGAGCGAAACTATCTTCTTCGCCAGTTCTTTTCCTTTCGGATTTTTCATAGGGAAGCTCTCCTTTCCCGAAAAAATGTTCAAATGCTTATACCTTAACGTATTTCTTCGTACTCATTACAGTTCCGACTGCGCTTATGAGTGCGCCTGCCGCAATGTAGCCGATAACTATTTTCATCGCAACGCCGCTCGTCGGGGTGAAGCTTCCTGCTCCCACGATCGACCAGAGCGTCTGCTGGCTCATTATCATTTCCATTACCTTTGAATAGCCCGCAAGGGTTATAACGGAAGCTACCGCACCTGCAACTATCCCGATGACCATTCCCTCAACGAAGAACGGCGTTTTTACGAAGGAATTCGTTGCGCCGACATACTTCATTATCTCGATCTCACGCTTTCTCATCTCAACGCTCGCTCTCGAAGCGTTGGAGATCATTACAAGGCTCACGATAACGAGTGCCGCAAGCACCGTGACGGAGATTATCGAGATAAAACGCTTTAATTCGGTGAGAACATTGACGAAATCGTTCGGTGCCTTGACGGAGATTATGCCGTCCATACGGTTTATTTCCATAAGCGTACTGCTCATATTCTCAATATTTGTGACCTTTACACGGTAGGAGTCGGGCAAAGGGCTTTCCTCGCCGACATACTGAAAAAGCTCCTCCGAATCAGCCATTTCCGACTTCATCTGTGCGAAAGCTTCGTCCTTGGAAAAGAAAACAACATCGCTGATATTGTCGAGTGCCCTCAGCCTGTTTCCCATAGCCGAGATCTCGTCCTCGCTTATGTCGTCAAGGTAGATGATGACCTCGTTCTTGTTCTCGATGCCGCCGATGATAGAGTTTACATTGACGATGAAAAGCGCAGAAAAGCCTACCAACAGCAGCGACACCATAAGTATGCAAAAGCTCGCCACCGACATTATGCGGTTCGTCCAGATATTTTTGATTCCCTGACTGAACAGGTAATTTACACCACTAAGCTTCATTAGTCCCTCTCCTTTGGAGTATCAGTGTTCAAGGTCATAATTCGACTTTATAACATCATCGAAAACAACACGTCCGTCCTGCATGGAAATTATCCTGCCGCCGAATTCCTGCACGATCTCATGCTCGTGAGTGACCATTATAACAGTAGTTCCGCAGTCGTTGATAGCCTGTAAAAGCTCAACGATATCGTGCTTGAGCGCAGGGTCAAGGTTTCCCGTAGGCTCGTCCGCAATGATAAGCTGAGGGTCGTTAACAAGTGCCCTTGCGATAGCCGCTCTCTGCTTTTCACCGCCCGAAAGCTCGCTCGGCTTGCAGTAAGCCTTGTCCTTTAAGCCGACAAGATCGATAACATAGGGAACTCTGTTTCGTATATATTTATTTGAAGCGTCGATGCAGCGAAGCACGAATGCAACGTTGTCATAAACGTTCATGCTCTCGATAAGCTTGAAGTCCTGAAAAACGCAGCCGATGGTTCTTCTAAGCCTGTAAGCGTTTCTCTTCTTCATTTTTGTGAGGTTAAAGCCGTTTACCTGAAGCCTGCCCTTGGTGGGTTCGATCTCTTTTAAGAGCAGTCTTATGAACGTACTTTTTCCTGCGCCCGATTTGCCGACAACGAACACAAATTCGCCGTCCTTTATCTTAATGCTGACATCATTCAGAGCGTCAACGCCGTTTGAATATGTAACAGATACATTACGAAGTTCAACCAAATTTTGCACCGCCAATCAATTTTTTCATAAGAACAGAAAGGGGCAGGATAAAACTGCCCCCATTTTTGTTTAATTTACGCCGATCCTTGATCGTGCTTTTTAGAATTTAACAGGGTTTGCCGAAAGATACTTCTTTACCATAAGAGCGATCTTGAATACGATAGCGTGGTCGAATTCTCTGAGGTCAAGTCCTGTGAGCTTTTTGATCTTTTCAAGTCTGTAAACAAGTGTATTTCTGTGAACGAACAGCTTTCTCGATGTTTCGGAAACGTTCAGATTGTTCTCGAAGAAACGCTGGATAGTGAACAGTGTTTCATGGTCGAGCGATTCGATAGAGCCTTTCTTGAAAACTTCCTGGAGGAAAGTTTCGCAGAGTGTTGTCGGGAGGTGGTAGATAAGTCTTGCGATACCAAGGTTATCGTAGGAAACGATAGACTTGTCCGTATCGAAAACCTTGCCGACTTCAAGGGCTATCTGCGCCTCCTTGAACGAACGTGCAAGATCCTTTATGCCGACAACGACCGTGCCGATACCGACATTTACTCTTGTGTAGAATTCGCTCGAAAGCGTATCGGATATAGAGCGTGCAAGCTTTTCAAGATCCTTGGACTCAACGTTGCTCTTAACTTCCTTGACAAGAATGATATCCGATTCCGTGATATTGAGAACGAAATCCTTTGTCTTGTCGGGGAAAAGGTTCTGGATGATATCAAATGCGGAAACATCGTTGGATGAAATGATCCTTATGAGGAGAACAACACGGCTCACATCACTGTTGAAGTGAAGTTCTCTTGCCTTTACAACAATATCTCCGGGGAGGATATTGTCGAGAACAACGTTCTTGATGAAGTTGCTGCGGTCATATTTTTCATCGTAATACTGCTTTATGGAAGAAAGGGTGATAGCCATAATGCTCGCATACTTAGCGGAATTCTCGTCCGTTCCCTCAACGAAAACGGCATAATCGGGCTTGATATGCGAACCGAAAGGCTTGTATGTATAGCCATCTCTCACAAAAATGTCGTGAGAATCACTCAGATCGAGAGAAACAAACTCATTTGTTGTGCCGATCTTGGAAAGGTCGCTGCAGGCAACGATAGCCGCTGTGGAATCAACAACACCGATAGTGCAGTCCATTGTATCCCTCATCTGGTGAATAAGTCCCTGGAACAATCTGTTTGACATAGCCTTGTCTTCCTTTCATACCGAATAATCACGGATTTAACGAATCAACATAAAAACACATCTGCTCAAATCAAGCATAGCTTCTATTTTACTTTATTTTTTAACCTTTGATAAAAAGTCCACAAAATTTAATGACAATTATCCCATTAAATTTATTACAAAGTATATTCTATCATATTTTGTGCAAATTTGTGTGAACAATTTATTAATTCCTATGGCTTTTAATAAAAAATTTATGGAAATCCGCCAAAATAAGTTAAAGTTCAAAAATATTTTTTCTAAATAAGTTGCATAAACCTCAAACCAAAGTTTACGTCCACGCTTTTTAAAGGGTGACAGGGGTCAAGGGGACAGCGTCCCTTGTCGCACTCCGCAGAGTGCAAAACTTCCCAAACTAACAGTACAAAGCTTGCCACCATAGCGAGATATCTATAAGTCAAAGGCGCAATTCACATTCAAAAAGTAAAACAGAACGTGATAAATCGGTCTGTATACCTATAAAATGTGAATTGCACCTATTCTGTTTTCTTCAAAAAACTATCCTCGGCGTGAAATGCGCAGAGCGAAAGCGATACGCATTTCACACCGACATCATTTATACCAAACACCAATTAAAAACTATACAAAAAATCAAGCTAAAGCTCTGATATATGGGTTTTGTGCCGATTTTTTGTCTTATAGTTTTATTGGTGTTTAGTATTAGTATTAAATAGCGGCGAGATATGAACGCGAGAAGCAGTATATTGCCACTTTCCCCAAATAGATATTTTTTTACAAATACAAAAAAGGTCACCGAAATAACTTCGATGACCCAAAAATGTATCGAGAAAAGCTTATCTTGTTTCCTCAGCGAAACCGCTTTCAACAAGCTCAACAAGTCCGTCAACAGCTGCTTCTTCATCTGCGCCGTCAGCAATAACTCTGATCTGTGTGCCGCCTACGATGCCGAGGGAAAGAATGCCGAGAAGTGACTTAGCGTTTACTCTTCTTTCTTCCTTTTCGATCCAGATAGAGGACTTGAATTCGTTTGCCTTCTGAATGAAGAATGTTGCCGGACGAGCGTGAAGACCAACCTGATTCTGAACAATTACATCTTTAACGTACATAATTCTCTCTCCTAACTCATTTCTTTAAGCTGTTCAAATTTTTAAAAAAATCAAAAAGCTCAGGCGATCTTATGTTTATGTTAAACCGCCCTTTTTCTTTTTATTGTTTATATTATAACCCCGAAATCGCCAATAGTCAACGGCAATTTGTCATAAATATGAGGTTTGATTGAAATTTCTGCTATTTTGGTTAATCGCATCATTCAATGCCGCCGTCAGTTTGTTTATAATCACTAATTTTATTACCTATCAACAAATTTCCACCGAAAATTATAGTTAAACCGTCAAAGACTTGTTGATAAAATATATGCTAATTTATCACTTTTTGTTCATATCCATAGTTTGTTCATATTTCGCATACATATCGGGACGTCTTTGTTTGGTTATTTCGACAGACATTTTGTGACGGTATTCCGCAATATTTTTGTGATGTCCCGTCAGCAGAACGGGCGGAACAGCCTCGCCCTCCCATACCTCGGGCTTGGTGTAATGCGGATATTCGAGCAGACCTGCAAAGTGGCTCTCCTCGGTGAAGCATTCCTCTGACGAAAGCACCCCGGGACACATTCTCGCAACGGCGTCTATCATCACCATCGCAGGAAGCTCGCCGCCCGTGAGAACATAGTCGCCGATAGAGATATCCTCGTCAACGATCCTGTCAAGAACTCGCTGATCTACGCCCTCATAGTGACCGCAAAGCACGAAAAGCCTCGGCATTTTCGCAAGCTCGACAGCCTTTTGCTGCGTGAAAACAGTGCCTTTAGGGGACATATAAATAACGTAAGGCTTTTCCTCCGCCATTTCCGCAACGGCGTTGTAGCAGCGGTAGATAGGGTCAGCCTGCATCACCATTCCCATTCCGCCGCCGTAGGGAGTGTCGTCCACCCTGCGGTGCTTGTCAAGCGTGTAATCCCGTATCTGGTGGCAGCAGACCTCGATCTTGCCCGCTTTTCTCGCCCTGCCGATAATGCTCTCGGAGAGAACGTTCTCGCACATATCGGGGAAAAGCGTTGCAACGTCAATCCTCATCGAAAAGTCCCTCCAGCTTGTGGATAAGCATTTTACCCTCGGGAATATTAGTTTCGATTATAACATCGGGTATAGCAGGGATAAGACGAACCTTGCCGTCAGCGTCCTTGATATGGTAAACATCGTTCGCACCCGTTTCGGTAACGTCGCATATCTTGCCGTAGTCAGTGCCGTCGTCGTTGTCGATGACCTCCAGCCCGATAAGATCCTGAACGAAGTAACAGCCCTCCTCAAGCTCGACCTCGTTTCTGTCCATATAAAGTATCTTGTTGCGCATCTCCTGTGCCTGCTCCACCGTGTCAACGCCCTTTATCTTCATAAGGACGATGTTCTTGTGAGGGTGCGCCCTCTCGATCTCAACGGGCGTTTTTCCCTTGTCGAAGTAGAGTGTGTCGAACTCGCAAAGAAACTCCCTCGAATCACACCAAGCCTCAACACGGACTTCGCCTTTAAGACCCTGAACGGCTACTATTTTGCCTATTTCAAGAAATTGTTTCATTTTTTACCTCATTCTTTCTGTTATCATTCGCCATATCTTCAAGAAGCTTGGCGAAGCATTTTCTGTAATAATCGGTCGCATAATGCTCACGGCTTGAATATATTATCTCTCTCGCCGCCGCTTTGTTTCCCATAGATGCGAGGCACATCGCTTTCCAATATAAAGCCGCAGACTTAAAATATTCATCGGGTATCCGATTTTTCTTTTTGCTTGATGCCATAACGAGCCGAAGCGCATTATCGGTCAGCCTTGCAGCGGTTTCATAATTTCCGCCGCAGTATTCATATATCGCAAGCGAAAGCGATATCCTGTCGCCATAGATAGGACTGTTCATATATGTTTTCAGATAATACAGCCCGCTGTTATACGCTCTTACAGCGCTCTCCCTATCCCCTTTGAGTGAAAGGGCTGTTATCAGCGCAGAATAATATAAATGAGCGTCCGATGGTTTTTCCACATAGATATTCGGGTCAATTCCTCCGAGCTTTTCAAGCGCCTTATCCGCATATCCGTTCAGATTGTAATAATCACCCATCAGACAAGGTGAGACCTTGGTATTTTCCATCTCCTCATAAAATCTCGGACCGTATCCCTCTTCACGCTCTATCTTCACAAGCTTGCCTACGCTTTTATATACAGAGCCATACA
Organism: uncultured Oscillospiraceae bacterium; assembly: GCA_934465295.1. Classification (GTDB taxonomy): domain Bacteria; phylum Bacillota; class Clostridia; order Oscillospirales; family Ruminococcaceae; genus UMGS363. The sequence continues at coordinate 25,203 of CAKSKU010000016.1, read as the reverse complement.
TAAACAGCAGAACAACGCCTCCCAGTGCCGCTCCCACGACTATCCAGAGGAAAATGATAAACATAAAGCGCTGAACTTCTGCTTTAAATACAAAGAACTCGATCAGTGCCCATAATGCAAACGGCCCAAAGAGTATTTTTATTATAGTTTTCACGATCTCAAGATTCATTCGGCTCTGCGTCATCAACGCTCTTTTCGCATACGACTTATACACCGCCGAAAGCTTTTCACTATCCCTAAGATCAATATTCCCGCTCATATTATCACCCCAAAATAAAAAGGAATACCGTGCCGTTCCGAAAACACGGAGCCAAACACAATATTCCCTCAGCCATAAACTTTATGTTGTGCAGAATATCAGTCGATCTCAACCATGATCTTCTGATTCTGTCTGCCTGCGCCTGCACGCATAACGGTGCGGATAGCCTTGGCAATTCTGCCCTGCTTGCCGATAACACGTCCCATATCATCCTTCGCAACGTGGAGATGATATACGATAACGCCCTCTTCGTTAGGCTCGTCAACATCGATCTGAACAGCGTCCTTGTCCTCAACAAGACCGCTTACGATAGCTAAAAGCAAATCCTTCATATATAAAAACTCCATTCATATTAAATTCGGAGCAAACGGTTATAAAAAAACCACCTGCGGAAGAACGCCGAAGGCTTTTTGCCTCAGCGTCCGCACGATGTAAAACAGCAAAGCAAACGTCAAAAATTACTTTACGTTATTCTTGTCGAAAAGCTTCTTAACAACCTCTGTGGGCTGTGCGCCGTTTGCGATCCATTTCTTAGCCTTTTCAGCATCAACACTGAAAACTGCAGGTTCCTTTGTGGAATCGTAGTAACCGATCTCCTCAATGAATCTGCCGTTTCTTGGGTATCTGGAATCAGCAACAACTATTCTGTAGAAAGGGTTCTTCTTAGCGCCCATTCTTCTGAGTCTGATTTTAACTGCCATTTATATTCACCTCCGAATTAAAATTTAACTTATATCATAACGCCGAAGCGCTGTGACCGAAATAAATGATAAGACTGCATATTATGCAGACTATACCCACAGCGAGGAATATCCATTTCAGAGCCTTTTTTCTGAAAATGACATCAAGCTCCTCAAACCGCTGTGATCTGTCCATGTCGGGAGATTTTGCGTACTGCCGCAGCATCAGGGTGTGTTCTATCGGCTGCACCGCAAGCACCAAGCCAACTACCATAAGGATCAAACATATGATAACCATTTGACCGTCCCCCTGTCAGCTTATGTCAGACAAATATATCTCAAAGCATTTCTGCATTGAAACCGTAATAAACAACTGCCGCAGCGACTGCGGAAACAACGGAAAACAGATAGGATACCTTTATCGCTGTCTTGGACTTTGCATCAGCATTGTCGGCATCATTTCCCTCATCTTTTTCCCGTCTGCATTTCGCAAGATATATCGAAGGCTCTGCCGCAAAGAAAATGCACAGCACAACGAGCATATCAAATGCAAACAATTTCATAAACCAACCTCAAATCGATAATATTCGCAAGCTTTTCAAAGCCAGCCGAACAGCACGGCAAACCCGAAAAGTATCAGCGTCACCCCTGCCATTCCTATAAGAAACCGCAGAACATTCCTGCTTTTAAGACGCTGCCTTGGTCTGCCTTTCCGGTAAGCCCAATAGTCAATGAACCTCTTTTGGTCTGTCAGCGCCGCAAAAAAGCAGAATGCTCCTACCGCCGCAAACAGTATAAAATAGAAAATTTTCATCGTGAAGCTTACTTCATCGGCGGAAGTCCGCTCATTCCCATCATTCCTTTCGGAATACGGAACTTGTTTTTCTTACCCTTGCCGTTTTTGCCCATAATGCCGAGCTGCTTCATCATCTTCTGCATCTCTTCAAACTGCTTTAACAACCTGTTGACATCGGCAACGGTGTTTCCGCTTCCTGCCGCAATTCTGCGCTTTCTCGGCGGATTTATAAGGGACGGCTTTGCTCTCTCCGCAGGTGTCATCGAAAGGATAATAGCTTCAATGCGCTTTACCTGATTATCGTCAACGTCCACATCGTCAAGCTTATTGCCGACGCCGGGGAGCATACCGAGTATCTGCTTTATAGGACCCATTTTCTGTATCTGCTTCATCTGGTCGAGAAGATCGTTCATATCGAACGAGTTCTCCTTGATTCGTTCAGCCAGCTTCTGGGAGTTTTGTTCATCAAATGTGGACTGCGCTCTTTCGATAAGGGTGAGCATATCGCCCATACCGAGTATTCTCGAAGCCATTCTGTCGGGGTGGAAAGGCTCAAAATCTTCAAGCTTTTCGCCCGTTCCGACGAATTTTATCGGCTTGCCCGTTACCGCAAGCACGGAAAGCGCCGCACCGCCTCTTGTATCGGAATCAAGCTTCGACATAAGAACGCTGTCGATACCGAGAGCATCATCAAATGCTTTCGCAACATTTACTGCGTCCTGACCTGTCATTGCATCGACAACGAGCATTATCTCGTTCGGCGAGGTCTCAGCCTTTATCGCTTTAAGCTCGTTCATAAGAGCTTCGTCAATGTGGAGTCTGCCCGCTGTATCGAGGATAACTACATCGTTTCCGTGATCCTTGGCGTGGCTCACAGCTTCTTTTGCAATAGTTACAGGGTTAATCTGACCCATTTCAAAGACCTTTACGTCAGCCTTTTTGCCGACAACGCAAAGCTGATCGATAGCCGCAGGACGGTAAACGTCGCAGGCAACGAGCAGAGGACGTTTGCCCATATCCTTGAAATACTTAGCCAGTTTAGCCGCATGGGTAGTTTTACCCGAACCCTGAAGTCCGCACATCATAATGATGCAGGGCGGCTTTGACGGAAATTCTATTCTTGCCGTGCCGTCGCCCATAAGAGCAACAAGCTCGTCATTAACTATCTTTATGACCTGCTGACCGGGAGTAAGGCTTTGCAGCACATCTTCACCGACAGCTCTCTCCGTTACTTTCGCAACGAAATCTTTAACGACCTTGTAGTTTACGTCAGCTTCGAGCAGTGCAAGGCGAACCTCACGCATCGCTTCCTTAACATCAGCCTCGGTAAGCTTTCCTCGTCCTTTCAGGCGCTTAAAAACGCTGCTGAGTTTTTCGGACAAGCCTTCAAACGCCATACTAACACTCCTTTCGTGTCTTAGAACAAGTCTTTGTTTTCCTCTGCGAGCTGAACAAGATATTCAGCACGTTTGGTTATAGCCTTCGGAGCGGTCCAATGCACACATTCTTCCTTTATATCTGCGGCAAGCTGACCGACTTCGGTGATTATCTCATAATATTTCTGCGAACGTTCGGCGAGGTGGAATTTATCCTCAAGCTCGAGCATTGTCTGCTCTCCGCGCTTGATGCTGTCACGAACGCCCTGTCTTGTGATATTTTCATGCTCTGCTATCTCGGAGAGTGACAAGTCCTCGTTATAATAGAGGTCGATAACGTCTTTCTGCTTATCCGTGAGCATATCTGCGTAATAGTCAAGCAGCACCGAAAACTGTAAATTCTTATCTCCGCTCACGTTTTATCACTCCCATCAGATGTAAAGCAAAATTACTTTACATATTATACACTATTTCGTACATTTTGTCAAGGGGTTAGAAGAAATTTAACATTTTTTACTTTTCGGTATATCCAAAAAGCCTTGCTCATATACATTTTGTATATTTCGGACAAACAGAACAAGCTGTAACCTCTCTTTTGCATAACAATATGCAAATATCATCGAAAAGATTACAGCTTGTATAATTTTTGTACAATATTAACGCATCACATATTCTGTGCTTCCGCTTCGGGGAGGTAAATGTTCATCGTTTCTCCGCCCGTCTTGTTTGCAACGTAGATATATGAGTCGCCGCCGCTGCGGACAGTTCTGCGGAAGTCGATCCTGCCGTCTATCTCTCTGCGGACAAGTCTTTCCCCTGCAAGTGAGTAGCATTCAAGCGGCTCTACATCGCTCGTTTCGATGCTTCCGCTCGTGACATAGACCTTTCCGTCCTTCGAGCCGATAGGGTTCTCCTCGGAAGCCTTTGCTACCGCAGTTATCGAAGCGCCTCTCAGGCGGATAGCGCCGCTTCCCTCCGCATCGCCTATGCAGGTTGCATTATCGCCCTCGCAGCGGATATTAACAACACCTGCGTTTATAACGGGTTCGAGGTTTCCGCCCATTGTGCCTATGCCGACAATGTTCTTTCCTCTTACAAGGATATCAACATTGTTTCCGTTGATGATGACCGAGCCCTCACCGCTCTGGAGAACGCCCATGCCGCAGCAGTTATTGCCCGAAATATCGATATCAAGGTTTGCAAGGCTGTCGATGACAGTCTTTCCGCAGCGCGAACCGATCGCCGTAACGTCGTCACCGCCCATTTCCACCTTTATATCGCAGCTGTTGAGCTTTATCGAAGAATCACCGCTGTAAGAACCGATCGAAACGATATTCTTGCCGTCAACAGTCAGTATGAGCTTTCCGCTGTTTGCGATGACAGCCGAATCCGTGCCGCCGTCTCCGCCGCCGATGCCGACAACGCAGTCACCCGAGCAGGCGATCCTGATCTCATTTTCGCCGCCGAAGATTATTCTGCCGTATCTCTGCATATAATTTCCGCCGATGCCGAATGAGTAGACCCTCGTGCTGTTTATTTCAAGCCTTCCGTCACCGCCGAAGAATATCTCCGAATCCTCGGGTACTCTTATACCGCCGTTTTTGATAACGTTCCTGCCGACAAGCTCGATATTCGCCTGTGTGCCGCTCGAAAGAACGACCGCCGCGCCGTTATCCTCATTGCAGACAAGGTAAAGATTTTCAAACGTAACTCTTGTCGAAGAATTTTTGCAGTCGATAAAAATCTTCATATCGGTCTGAACATCGGTGTTGCCGATAAGCTTCGCCGAATCGGAGCGGATACATATCTCATTGAAGCCTGCAAGACTGAGCTCAACGATGTCGGCTGTTTCCCGCTCGTTGATGCAGTAGGTTTTGCTGACCTTTCCTCTGTGCTTGATATTGAATGAAATGATGCGGTTCTTTATCTCGGACGGTATTTCAAGCATAAGCACCGCCGTCGGACGGCATACGACATAGCCCTGGATAAGGTCAACGCCGAGTGCTATCGCCGTTTCAAGCTCCTCAAATGTCTCGACGCCCTCAGCAAGCACCATGATCTCATGCTGTGCGGCAAAGTTTATCATATTTGCAACAAGGTGCTGCTTCTGCGGATTTTTGTCGATGCCCGTCATTATCGAGCGGTCGATCTTTATGCAGCTCGGCTTGACCGCAAGCAGTGTGGAATCGTTGGAATAGCCCGTTCCATAGTCGTCCAGTGCGACCTGTGCCTTTTTTTCGCGGTAACGCTTGTTGATGACGTTTATTGCGCTCTCAAAAACAGGGTTTTCCTCCGTTACCTCGACAACGAGCTTGTCAAAGAGCATGCCGAACTTATCTTCAAGGTCCCTGTATTCATCATCGCTGAGGAGCGCATTCGGGATACAGTTTATGAAAAGCTTTCTGTTGTGGAAAAAGTCCTGATTTTCCGAAAGTATCTTCAGCGTTTTCCAGAAAGTGATATGCTCAACGCTGTAAAGCATATCCATCTGCTTGGCAATATCGAGAACATCGAGCGGAGAAAGCTTTATGCCGTCAACAGCCTGCGGACGCATGAGCGCCTCATAGCCGTAGATCTCGCCCGTATGCGCACTGACGATCGGCTGGAAGTGATAGTCGATGCGATCCTCGCCGATAACGGTCTCAAAGACCTGATTTCTGCGGAATTCCTGTGCTTTGAGCGAATAGTTGTCCGAATTGAATATAACAGGCTGCTGCGATCTTCTGTTTTCAGCGTCAAATGCAGCGAAATCAGCCTGTGCTATCAGCGTGGAAACATCGCTGCTGCCTGCCGCAAGCGCATATCCGCAGTATACCTTTGCGATGCTGCCGTTTCCGGGAAAAGCGGCAACCATCTCCCTTATCTCGGTGACGATCTTGCCTGCAAGCTTTTTGCAGCCGTCCTCATATGTATCTGTGATAAGTACACTGAAATCGTTAGTGGAAGTTCTTCCTGCGAAGATGTTATGCGGATTTTCGTATCTTTTTACAATAGCCGCAGCCTTTGAGAGCATTTCATCAGTATTGCGAACGCCCGCAAAGGACGAGAATTTGTCTATGCCGTTTATCGTGATATGGATAAGTCCGTACATACCGTTGACGGTAGATGCGGTCTCGATGAGCTTTCCCGTAAAGGTGTCCTTTGTCATAAGTCCCGATGCGGCGTCGAAGTTGCGCAGACTGCTGACAGTATTTTTCGCAACGATATAGTCGGTGACATCGGTTATTTCGGTGAGTTCAAACTCCTTTGCGTCATTCGTGACCACCTTTATCCATTTATCCGCAGCCGAGGACATATATATATCCTTTTCGGTCGGGTGGCGGCTTGAACACACATCGGACATTACCGAGCCGTATTTTTCCTTTCCTATGACGCTTGAACCCGTTTCAATGCCCGTCAGAGCGGCAAACGCACCGCTGACCGAAGCCTTTCCCGAGGCCTTGTCATAGCTCACGAAAGCCGTGTCCCGAAGCATTCTGAGTTCCGCATCGTCTATCCTGCTCTCTTTCTTATGCAGAACGGCAGCAAACACCCCAAGAACGGCGGAGATCAGCGCAAGCGCAGCGGCAGCATACACAATGCGGATATCATACTCCGCAAATACAGCAATTATCACAGCCGCATACGACAATAAAGCCGTCACAGCTCCGCCGACGATCAAAGCACTTATTCGGTTTTGTCCCCATTTATTTATCATTCAATACGTCATATCGGCACATTCCGACCGATACTGTCCTCCTGACCTGATTTATTTTCATTTCTCCTGCATATATTCATTTTTTGTGCATAATGCAGAAAAGAATTCTATTCTCTATTATTATAAACCATTTCTTTATGTTTTTCAATATACATTTATACCAATTTTTATTTATGTTTTAGTCATTTTGACAAAAATAAAAGTGTATAACCCGATAAAGGTTATACACTTTAACATATTTCGACGAAACAGATCACTGATTGTCTTCGATATACTTAACGATATCGCCGACTGTCTTGATGTTTTCAACAGCCTCATCGGGGATCTCGATATCGAATTCTTCCTCAAGACTCATAACGAGGTCTACAACGTCGAGGGAGTCTGCGTTGAGATCATCCTGAATGTTTGCGCCCGATGTAACGCTGTCCTCATCAACGTCGAGCTGTTCTACGATCAGTTCCTTTACCTTATCGAATACCATTTTGTTTTTCCTCCATAATAATTTGTTATTTCGCTTTCGCAGCGATAAACAGCATTGCAATTGCTTTGCCGCAGGGGTCATTGACCCGTATATAAAGGACTTTGCTGCGGCTTTGCCCCAAGCTGTCCGTTTATATTCTTTGCAGAAATATCAGAGTTCCTCGAACTCGCCGATTTTTCTAAACTTAGTATATCGTTCATTTAGCAAAACGTCAATATCTATTGCCATTTTTTCTTTCAGCGTTTTTAACAAAAATTCTGAGATATTTTCGGCAGTTTCCTTTGGATCGTTCTGCGCACCGCCGAAAGGCTCGCTTATTATCTCCTCCGCAACGCCGAGTTCGAGCATATCATCAGCCGTTATCTTCATTATTGAAGCGGCTTCACGCTCTCTTCCGCCGTCCTTCCAGAGTATCGATGCGAACCCTCTTGGTGAAATTACCGAATAGATCGCATTTTCCAGCACAGCAAGCCTGTCGCATACACCGAGTGCAAGTGCTCCTCCGCTGCCGCCCTCGCCGAGTACGATAGAGATAACGGGCGTTCTGAGTGTCATAAATTCCATTATATTTCTTGCGATAGCCTCGCCCTGACCTCGGTTCTCCGCCTCAACTCCGCAGAATGCACCGGGAGTATCGATGAAGCATATAACGGGACGGTGGAACTTCTCTGCCTGCTTTGCCAGTCGGAGAGCCTTTCTGTACCCCTCGGGGTGCGGCATCGCAAAGTTGGATTCCTTGTTTTCTTCGAGGTTTCTTCCCTTGACCTCGGCGATGAGCGTTACCGCAACGCCCTTTATCGAAGCCAGACCGCCGATTATAGCCCTGTCATCGCCGTAGCAGCGGTCGCCGTGAAGCTCGATGAACTCATCGAATATCATCGGGATATAGTCACGGACGGTCGGTCTGTCCTTATCCCTTATAAGGTCGAGCTTTTCGGGAGGCGTAAGCTTATTGTTCATTTCCATTTTCACACTTCCTCCGCAGGCTTATAGCCGTTCAGCTTTAATATGTGCGCAAGCGTTCTGCGCATCGTTTTTCTTTCCGCAATGAGGTCAACAAAGCCGTGTTCGAGCATAAACTCGGACGTCTGGAAATCATCGGGGAGACGCTGCTTTATCGTACCCTCGATAACCCTTCTTCCCGCAAAGCCGATAACGACCTTAGGTTCAGCGATGATTATATCACCGAGCGATGCGAACGAAGCCGTAACGCCGCCCGTTGTGGGGTCGGTCATAACGGCAATGTAAAGCTGACCTGCCTCGGCAAGCTTTCCCACTGCACCGCTCGTCTTAGCCATCTGCATAAGGGAAACGATGCCCTCCTGCATTCTTGCGCCGCCCGATGCGGTAAACATTATAACGGGGAGCTTATGCTCTGCGCCGTATTCAAAGGCTCTTGTTATCTTTTCGCCGACAACGCTTCCCATCGAAGCCATCATATAGCGTGAATCCATTATCCCGATAACGCAGCGTATGCCTCTTATCTTACATTCGCCCGTGATAACAGCGTCACGCAGCCCTGTCTTTTTGCGCAGCTCGTCCTGCTTCTGGTCATAGTCGGGGAAATCGATAGGGTTTCTGCTCACCATATCCTTGTCAAATTCGATAAAGCTGCCCTTGTCGATAGTGAGATTGAGCCTTTCCTCGGACGATATCCTCGAATGATAGCCGCACTCGGGGCAGACCTTGAGATTTTTCACAAGCTCGTCGGTCATTATCATATTCAGGCAGCGTGGGCATTTGAAAGCGAGGTCTTTCGGTATTTCGACCTTGTTCTCGGCTTTGTCATCCCTTTCGCCGTCCTTATCGGTTTCAGCCGTTGTATTAACGTTAAATCTGAGCTTTACAACATCAAGTAAATCTTCAAGCACTTTCTGTTTACACTCCTTTGCGGAAAATTTTCGGTAAAAAATATAAAATTTATAAAAACGTTCGTTAGGCGTTTATTTTCGTATTATTTAAGTAGTTATGCCCTGCCGATTATATTCGACAGAACGATCGCTATAATGAACAGAACAGTAAAAATTTTTCTTGTCCCGGCATTCAGCTTTGAACCGAAGCTGCCGTTTAGAATAAGTCCGACAACTCCGAAGAACGGAGCAAAAAGCGTGAGCATCAGCAGCACAATGAGCGCCGCCAGCATACCGCTTTGCTTTTGTGAATTCTGAGAATAAGTCGGGTTTACGGGACTTCTCGTCGGGCGCTGTGCAGGATTATAATTGTACGGGTTCTGCCAGCCCTGCTGATTGTTCGGAGGAGTCTGCTGTGGATTTTGCGCAGGAGCATTGTTCTGATTATTCGGCGCATAAGGGTTGTTGAACTGCGTCTGCGTCGGGACAACCTTTATATTCGGTATATTGGGCGCAGAGCGTTCCCTCACGGGTGCGCCGTCCTGCTCGGTATATGGTCTGACTGCTTTCGCCTCGGGCATTTCGTATTTTTCGGGTGCAGGCGCAAAGGCTTCGGGGCGGTCGTCCTCGGGATCAAGGTTGTAGGGTGCGGAAAGCCTATCCTCATCGGGAAGTCTGTAACCGCAGTCGGCACATTCGCCGTGCAAAATTCTTCCGCCGCAAAGCGGACATCTGTGCTGTGCCAGAACGATCACTCCTTACATCACCAATGGCTGTGCCTCATAATGTCCATTACCCATTCATTCAGACCTATCGGATCCCAGCCCGATACTGTCATTCCCGTACCGATCGCAAGGAACAATATTCCCGTAAATATATATTTAAAATTTACCTTTTCAGGATCAACGGCAACAAAGCGCCGTCTTCCTCCGCCGCCCTTTGCGATATAGTAAAAGCCCATAAATATTGCCGCAGACGGCACTATCGCTATGAGAAGCACCTTCCACCAGTGCCTTTTCACCTCGTCAACAAAGCCTCGCACAAAAATTTCATAGGCTTTCGGCGGTTCTTCACAGGTTTCCTCGGGCGTATATGAAATATGGGTATAATTTGTCGGCGGAGGAAGCCTTTTTTCCTCTTTTTCGGGTTCGGGGTCATATTTTTTCGCATTTGCATACGGATCAGGCTTCGGCGCAAGCTCTTGGCTCACGCTTTCAGCCGAGGGAACACTTATGCTGTCCATTGCCCAATCGGGCGTATCGGAACTGTTTACAGGCGCAGCGATATCATTTCCGTTCGGCATTTTATATCCGCAGGAAAGGCATACGCCGTCTCCGACCGTTCCTCCGCATACAGGACAATTCTGCACAGCAATTCCCCCTATATCATTTACTTGCTCATTTTTCTTCCGAGGTAGCCGATATCATATTTTCCCGATTCAAAAACGGGGTCACGGATAAGACTCAGCTGGAAGTCTATATTCGTATCAACGCCCTCAACGATGAATTCGGAGAGCGCCCATTTCATCTTTGCAATAGCTTCTTCCCTTGTCGGTGCATAAACGATAAGCTTTGCTATCATGCTGTCGTAATAAGGCGGTATCGTGTAGCCCTGATAAGCCGCACTGTCAACACGGATTCCGGGACCGCCGGGAGTATAGAGTGATGATATCTTTCCGGGGCATGGGCGGAAGTCGTGTTCGGGTGATTCAGCGTTTATTCTGCACTCAATGGAGTGACCTCTGAACTCGATATCTTCCTGCTTATAGGGAAGCTCCTCGCCTGCGGCGATCTTCATCTGCGCTTTCACAAGGTCGATGCCCGTAATTGCTTCGGTGATAGGGTGTTCAACCTGAATTCTGGTGTTCATCTCCATAAAGTAGAAGTCACCGTTCCTGTCAACGAGGAATTCTATCGTTCCTGCGTTGAAATATTTGCAGACCTTTGCCGCAGAAACAGCCGCCGCACCCATTTTTTCACGAAGCTCGGGTGTCATTATCGTTGACGGGGTCTCTTCAAGCACCTTCTGGTTTCTTCTCTGCATTGAGCAGTCACGCTCGCCGAGGTGAACGACATTTCCGTGCTTGTCGGCAAGTATCTGGAACTCAATATGCTTCGGGTCAACGATGAATTTTTCCATATATATGCTGTCATCGCCGAAGAAATTCAGTGCTTCCTGCTTTGCCGTAAGTATAGCGTTTTCGAGATCCTCCATACGCTCAACAAGGCGTATTCCTCGACCGCCGCCGCCTGCGGAGGCCTTTACCATGAGCGGAAAGCCTATCTCCTCTGCGGCAAGACGCTTTGCCTCCTCCAGCGTGGGAACAGCACCGTCCGAACCGGGGATAACAGGTACTCCTGCGGCTTTCATAGCCTTTTTCGCAGCAGCCTTATCGCCGAGCATTTCGATAGACTCGGGTGATGGCCCTATAAAGTTTATTCCGCATTTGCCGCAGTTGCGTGCGAATGCCGCATTTTCCGAAAGGAAGCCGAAGCCGGGGTGGATAGCGTCTGCGCCCGTTATCTCGCAGGCAGCGAAAATGGACTTCTCGTTAAGGTAGCTGTCCCTTGTTGCCGCAGGACCTATGCAGACTGCTTCATCGGCTATTCTCGCATGGAGAGCCGACTTATCCGCTGTGGAATAGACCGCCACCGTCTTTATGCCGAGTTCACGGCAGGCACGGATTATTCTTACAGCTATCTCACCTCTGTTGGCGATAAGAACTTTTTTAAACATAGCACGAAAATCCTTTCAAGGATCAAAATTTATTTTATAGCAAAAGATATCTCTGCGGAAACAGCCTTTTCGCCGTTTACCGTTGCAATGCACTTGCCTACACCGACAGGACCTTTTACCTTGATTATCTCAACTTCGATGCGAAGCGTATCACCCGGGACTACCTGACGGCGGAACTTTGCTTCCTTTACGCCGCCGAAAAAGCCGATCTTGCCCTTGTTTTCGGGAAGTCCGAGAAGAGCGACAGCACCAGCCTGAGCGCACATTTCGAGCATAAGAACGCCCGGAACGACGGGATATTCGGGGAAGTGTCCCTTGAACCAGAATTCATCGGGGGACATATATTTTGTGGCAACGACTCTTTTGCCGTATTCGATCTCTTCGATAGTGTCGATGAGCATAAACGGATCTCTGTGGGGGATTATCTCCATTATCTGCTCTTTATTCATAACAGCCATAAGCTTTCTCCCTTATTCAATTATCATAACGGGCTGATCGTAGTCAACAGCTTCGCCGTTCTTGACGAGTATCTGCTTTACAACGCCGTCATATTCGCTCGTGATCTCGTTCATGAGCTTCATCGATTCGATTATCATAAGAACATCGCCTTTTTTGACGTGCTTGCCTACCTCTGCAAAAGGCGGCTTGCTCGGGTCGGGAGCGGCATAGAAAGTTCCGACGATAGGAGCTTTTACGACATTTCCGCATACAGCGTTCTGCGCTTCAACGGTCGGTGCTGCGCCTGCCGCTGCGGCGTTCATCGTCACGGGCATCATATCGTGCTGGAAAGGAGGCATACCCATCGGCATCGGAGGCGGCGGAGGACATCTTCTGCCCTTTACCGTGATAACATTGTCGCCGTTTGCGATAGTTACCTCTTCAAGCTCCTTGTTATTCACTATATCAGCAAGCTTCTCGACAGCTTCGAGAGCTTCTTTGCTCAATAATTTTTCACTCATTGTATTTTTCTCCTTAGTCGGTGTATTTCTTCAGGCAGATAGTTGCATTGTGTCCGCCGAAGCCGAGAGAATTGGAAAGCGCACCCTTGATGTCAACATTTCTGTTGCCGTCAACTGCGTAGTCAAGGTCACATTCGGGGTCGGGCGTTGTGAATCCGATAGTCCTGTGAACGAAGCCTTCCTTGACGGAAAGAGCCGTAACGATAGCTTCGACTGCACCTGCCGCACCGAGGAGATGTCCCGTCATCGATTTTGTGGAGTTGATAACGGTCTTTCTTGCAGCGTCCTCGCCGAGAGCGAGCTTGACAGCCGTTGTTTCGTACTTATCGTTAAGTCCCGTGGAAGTGCCGTGAGCGTTGATATAGTTTACTTCATCAGGCTGAAGTCCTGCTTCTTCGTAAGCGTGTTTCATAGCATAAGCGGCAGCTTCGCCCGTCGGTGACGGACTTGTCATGTGGTAAGCGTCGCCCGTTGCGCCGTAGCCTGCGATCTCGCAGATAATGTTTGCTCCTCTTGCCTTTGCGTGTTCAAGCTCTTCGAGAACGAGCATACCCGAACCCTCGCCGAGGACAAATCCCTGACGGTTGAGGTCGAACGGTGTCGAAGCCTTGTCAAGCTCTGTTGCTCTTGAAAGAGCGTGCATATTGTTGAAGCCCGAAAGTGCAAAGCGTGAGATGCAAGCCTCCGTACCGCCGCAGAGAGCAGCATCGAGATAGCCGTCCTTGATCTTGCGGAAGGCTTCGCCGATAGCGTGTGTAGCGGAGGAGCAGGCTGTGGTCGTGCAGAAATTGTCGCCCTTGAAGCCTGTGCGCATCGCAACTGTACCGGCCGCCATATTTCCTATCATCATCGGGATAAAGAAAACGGAAACCTTGTCGGGCTTTGCATTGAACTTTGTAACCTCTTCTTCGGTGAGGTTAAGTCCGCCGATGCCGACGCCGACAATAACGCCGACCTTGAACGGGTCGAGGTCTTTAAGGTCAGTTCCCGCATTTTCGAGTGCTTCCATAGCGGAGCATACTGCGAACTGCGTGAAGCGATCCATTCTCTTTGCTTCTTTTTTATCGATATATTTTGAGCTGTCAAAATCCTTTACCGCACCGACGATCTTAACGTCAAAGTCGCTTACATCGAACCGGTCGATATATGACAGACCGTTTTTGTTAGCCTTTATATTTGCCCAGTATTCCTCAACGTTCTTTCCGAGAGGGTTTACCGTGCCCATGCCTGTGATCACAACTCTTCTCATTAAAACACTCCTTTTCTGCCGTGGTTTCTTACATCATAAGTCCGCCCGAGATCTCGATTATCTGACCCGTAACATAGGAAGCATCGTCCGATGCGAGGAAGGATACAACGCCTGCGATCTCTTCGACCTCGCCGTAACGCTTCATTGCGATCTGTTCGAGCATCTTATTGCGCTGTTCCTCGGTGAGCTTGTCTGTCATCGGTGTCTTGATGAAGCCGGGGGCAACTGCATTTACGTTTACACCTCTTGAACCGAGTTCCTTAGCGGCTGTCTTTGTCATTGCAATGATCGCGCCCTTTGAAGCGGAGTAGTTGATCTGTCCGGGGTTGCCGTAAAGGCCCGCAACGGAAGCAAGGTTGATTATCTTGCCCGATCTCTGGCGCATCATAACGTTTCCTGCGAACTTTGTCATATTGAAAACACTCTTCTGGTTTACTGCGATAACAAGGTCATACTGTTCTTCGGGCATTCTTGCCATAAGTCCGTCCCTTGTGATGCCTGCATTGTTTACAAGGCAGTCGATAGTGCCGAAGCGTTCCTTGACTTCCTTTACCATAGCTTCGCACTGCGCATGGCTGGAAACATCGCAGATATACTTTTCACATTCAACGCCGAGAGCCTTTATTTTATCCATGATATCGTTGTTTTCAAACATTGCCTCGCTGATATCGTTGAGGGCGATGTTGTAGCCGTCTTTTGCAAGGCGAAGTGCGATAGCGGCACCGATGCCTCTTGCCGAACCCGTGATGATAGCTGTTTTTGCCATAAATTATGACCCTGCCTTTCTGTTGCTTATAAAATCTTATATAAATAAGTATAGATCAATAATCGAAAATTACTGCTGCGCTTGTAAGACCTGCTCCGAAGCCTACGAAGCAAACTCTGTCTCCCTTTTTGATCTTGCCCGAGCGAACTGCTTCGTCAAAAGCTGTCGGGATAGATGCGCTGGAGGTGTTTCCGTGCTGATCGAGGGTAACGATGAACTTTTCCATCGGTGCGCCGAGGTTCTTTGCGGCTGTTTCGATGATCCTTACGTTAGCCTGATGAGGAACGAACCAGTCAACAGTCGTTACATCAAGACCTATCTTGTCGGCAGCGTTCTGAGCAGCTGTCGGGAGAGCCTTTGTAGCGAACTTATAGACTTCCTTGCCGTCCTGGAAAAGGAACTCGTTCGTGCTTGTGAAATCCTCGCCGTAATCGTCAGCATCGGTCGTGCGGAACGGGTGTCTGCCGAAAAGATGCTTTGCATAGAGGAACTTCGCACCGCTTCCGTCCGAGCCGATAAAGCTTGTGAAGAGCTTATCCGAGCGTTCAATTACAGCTGCGCCTGCTCCGTCGCCGAAAAGCACGCAGGTAGCACGGTCGGTGAAATCCACAAAGCGTGAAAGTATCTCGGAGGATACAACGAGTACATATTTAAGGTCATCATCGGTCTGGAGATATCTTCTTGCCGCATCAACAGCATAAGCAAATCCCGAGCAAGCCGCACCGAGGTCGAAAGCGGCAGCGTTCACTGCGCCGACAGCGTTCTGCACAAGGCTTGCGAGCGATGGTGTATAGAAATCGGGGGTCACGGTCGTTCCGATAACAAGTCCTATCTGCTCAGGGTCGATGCCTGCCGATTCGATAGCTTTCTTAGCGGCATTTGCGCCCATCTCCCAAGCGGACTCGCCGTCCGTGAGGAAACGGTTCTTTATACCTGTTCTTGTGGATATCCATTCGTCGTTCGTTTCAACGATCTTCGACATATCATCATTCGATACCTTTACCGCAGGTGAATAGGAGCCTGTTCCGAGAATATTGATTCCAAACAAAATTTTTACCTCCGTATTGAATTTTTATAAAATTTATGTTATACTGGATATATGATCGGGTGAAAAATGTTGTTTTAGTGCATTTTGCATAGGAAATCCGCCCCTAAATCATAATCATTCACTGTATATTGTAATATTTTTCTCCCCCTTTGTCAAGCTAAATCACTAATTTTTAAAAATAAATAAAAGGAGTACTATCTTTATGGGCAATTCTTCAAAAACAGTATTTTTATTTTCGGGTCAGGGTTCGCAGTATCAGGGCATGGGCAAAGAGCTTTGCGACGCTTACCCCGAGATAAAGTCTATGTATGACGAAGCGAGCGGGATACTCGGCTTCGACCTTGCCGACAAGTCATGGAACGCACCCGAGGAGGAGCTTGCGCAGACCGTTATTTCCCAGCCTGCCATTATGATGACCTCCCTCGCCGCATTTGAATGTATGAAGAAGAATGGCATTGAGTTCTCCGCAGTCGCAGGACACTCCCTCGGCGAATATGCCGCAATGGTCGCTTCGGGCGTTCTTTCGTTCAAAGACGGCTTTAAAGTGATAAAGGCAAGAGCTGCCGCAATGCAGAAAGCAGCCGAAAATCAGCACGGCGTAATGTGCGCAGTTATGGGTCAGACCTCCGAGGATATCGAGAAGATCTGCTCCTCCGTTGACGGCTATGTTACCCCCGTAAACTACAACTCCGCAGTTCAGACCGTTATCGCAGGCGAACCCGAAGCCGTTGATGCAGCTGTCGCAAAGTTTACCGAGATCGGCGCAAAGACGATAAAGCTCAAGGTTTCCGCCGCTTTCCACTCCAAGCTCATGCAGCCTGCCGCTGATGAATTTGAAGCTGAACTCAGAAAGATGGACGTGACCTTCAACAAGCCGAACGTTACATTCTTCTCCAACCTCTACGGCGCAGAGATGCCCGACTTTGACAATATGCCAGAAAAGCTTGCAAAGCACATCGTTTCGCCCGTAAGATTCACCTCCGAGCTTGCGCTCATGCAGAAGCAGGGCTATGAAAACTTTGTGGAACTCGGCCCGAACAAGGTTCTCACGGGTCTTGTTAAAAAGACTCTCAAAGACGTTAATGCCGTTAATGTTGAGAACGCAAAGACACTCGAAAAAGCGCTTGAATCAATGCGTAATTCGTAATGCGTAATGCGTAATTTTTAATTCGGAATTAGGAATTAGGAATGCGGAATGCGGAATTATTTATGCTCCGTGAATTTGTTTCAACACTGTAGGGTACGGGTTTCCCGTCCCGTGAAAACACGGTCTGAACTATTTACCGACATTTCACGTTAAACGGGCGGGGTGACCCCGCCCCTACAGAAATTTAGCGTAAACCATAACATTGACAACAATATAATAATTTCACATTCCGAATTTATCATAGGGGGAGATTTGCATAATGCTTAAAAATAAACATTTAACTACAGTTCTTCTCCTTTCGACTCTGCTGTGCGGATGTTCGGCGGAAAATTCGGGGCAGAATGTTTCCGAAACCTCAGCTTTGACCGAAAACACGTCATTGCAGACGGTGATATCGGACGAAACGCCTGCCGAAACTACCGATGAAACTTCGGCTCGGACGGAAACTGCATCGGAAACGGATATCTCCGCCGAAGCTCCCGAAACTGCGGCTGAAACAACGTCCGAAACCGAGCCAAGATCGGCAGAACAGCTTGCGCTTGAAGAAAAGATACTTGAAGCCGCAGGACTTGACGCTGAATTGATATATCCCTCATTTATAGGCGATTTTGACGGTGACGGTTCAGACGAACTTTTCGCCGTATGCAGAACAGATGACACTTTCGGTGACATTTTCGGCAGTTTATGGTACGCATCGGCAGACAAAGCAATGCAAATTTACCCTGCTTATGAAGAATGGTGCGGATTTCGCACCGCAGAGGTCGGCGGCGATACTCTTATCCTTGTCGAACGTCGTTTCGCCACGGACAGCGTTACATACTGCTACCGCATTGAAAACGGCTCGCCCGTTGGACTTGACACCTTTAATGTCGGCTCGCTCACGCAGACTGACGGTGCGGATCTTATCGGTTTAAAACACACTTATGACTTCTGCACGGACGGCACGGGCAGCACCTTAAAGCCTTACTGGTTTTACTATCGGGACGGCAGCTTTCACGAATACACCGCACGTTCGATAGCGTATGAGAATTTCATTGACGGCTTCAACGGGAGCTTTGCGCAATACGCTTATCTTCAGCCGTATTTCGATGAGATCAAAGCCGAGAACGGCGTTATAACGGACATCATCGTTCGTGACAACGGCATTGTCAACATAAACTACAAAATAATCGAGGACGGCGAGGAATTTCTTGCTTACCGATACTTCCGAACCTTATCCGTCAAGGACGGCGAGGTCACGGACATCACCCCCGAGATAAACGAGGGAAATTACACGGTCTCCGTTACGGGAAACATGCTTGATTTTGTAATATACTAAACTAAATATTAATTCGGAATTAGGAATTCGGAATTCGGAATTATTTATGCTCCGTAAATTTGTTGTGGGATGACAGGTTTCCCTACCCTCAAAAACACGGTCTGAACGTTTTAGGACTTATCCCCCCGTTAAACGGGACGGGAAACCCGTCCCCTACGGAAAGAACATAATAATTCCGAATTTGCTAAACGGGCGGATATAGAATCCGCCCCTACGGAATTATAGCGTGATTTGGAACATTGGCAGAAACACATTAATTCCGAATTCCGCATTCCGAATTCCGAATTTATAGAAAGGTCTTGGTTTAAATGGAAAAATACGCAATTTTAGGTTATCCTCTCAAACACACAATGTCCCCTCCGATACATAAAAAGCTTTTTGAGTTGGAGGGCAAGAGCGGCGTTGAATACGAGATATGCGAATATGCGCCCGAAACGCTTGCAGAAAAAGTCGGATATCTCAACTCTCTTGGCGGATATAATATCACTATCCCGTTCAAAGTTGATATAATAAAGTATATCGACGAGCTTGACGCATCGGCAAAGCGTTACGACTCCGTAAACTGCGTTGTCAACCGTGACGGAAAGAACATCGGCTACAACACCGACTGCTACGGTTTTCTCCGTGCGCTTGAAGCAGGCGGTGCAAAGCTTGGCGGCAGAGTTCTCCAGATAGGCTGCGGCGGCGTTGGCAGAATGATGGCTATTGAGGCTCTTCTCCACGGTGCAGACCTCACGGTCGTTGTTCTCAAAGGCTTTGAGGACACTGCCGAGGCTGTTATTTCCGAGCTTAAAAAGCAGAACTGCGGCGGGGACGTTATCTCACGCTTCAAGTATATCTATGCAGACCGGATCGAGGGTCACTTCGACTTGCTCGTTAATGCAACTCCCGTCGGAATGTTCCCGAAAATTGAGAACTGCCCCGTTTCGGAGGAAGTTATCGCAAACTGCGACTGCGTTTTCGATGCTATCTACAACCCCGATAAGACCAAGCTTATGCAGACCGCAGAGGCTCACGGCATAAAGGCTATCGGCGGTATGGCGATGCTCGTTTGGCAGGCTGTTGTCGCTCACGAGATATGGAGCGGCGCCAAGTACAGCGACAGCGATATCGAAGCCCTCATCTGTGATATGAGAGCGGCACTCAAAGCTTGACCCAAGCATAAAGCAAAGACTTAACGGAAAGGACAGGGGAAATGAACTTAAAGGCAAAGCTTCAAATGTTCGCAAAATCCGTCAGCGTGTGGTTCGGGATATTCCTTATCATCGGCTGCTGCATCGGATTCAGCATAAATATCCTGCTCGGATTTTTCTCAGTCTCGGGAGCTGACAAGCTGAATATGCGCATCTTCGTCCCGATCCTTATCGCAGGGGCGGCAGTCCTCGCAGTCGGAGCGCACTTCCTCAGCGCAATGATAACAAAGCGGCCCGAACTGAAAATGCGCCTCCAGCTCGATAGATCCGCCGCCAAAAACGGCATCGGACGGGAATATATCGAAATACTTAACCTTTCGTGCAGAGGAAATATCCGCACAAAGGTCTGTTCCGAGCTTGCGCTGACGGCACTTGTGACGGGCAATTTCCGCCGTGCAAAGGAACAGCTCGACCGAGTTGACGCAATAAGCGTTACCGATATCGCAAACTCAACGGGAAACTACTCCGACGCAGCATATTATTTCTCCTCATCGCTCCTTTACTACTGCGGCATAAAAGACTATGAAAGCATGGAGAATACATACACCCACGCAAAGCAGTACACCGAGAACCTCACCGCAGACTTTTTCGCAATGTCCGTAAGGGCGCTCTGCGAGATGATGTTCGGCAGCAAGGAAGCCGCAGCAGATTCTCTCCGCACAGCGGAAACGCTCGCCAAAACACATATGAAATCGAAAATGCCGATGCACAGAGCGCTCTGCGCAGCAATATGTGCGGAAGTGCATTATCAGCTCGGCGAACCCGACAAGGCATTCGACGATATAACCGAAGCGATGAACTACAAAATTTCCACCGAGTTCACCGACTTCCTCGTCGAAAGGGGAAGAACGATAAAAGATAATCCCCGGCCGACCGCCGACCCGACCGCACCGCTTTTCGGCGAAGCAATTCTCACACAGTCGGATTTTGAGTAAAAAGCCGTTTGAATATTTCCCCCACAGATACCGAATGAACGGTTTCCGTATAAAATAAAAACCTGTTTTCAACGAACGTATATCCGCTGAAAACAGGTTTTTTTATTTATTCCGAACTGCCTTTGCAGTAATACTAAACACCAATAAAATAAAGGAAAAAATCTGCGCCGAAATCGCATATATTCGAGATTGTCGGCTTGATTTTTTCTAAATTTTAAATGGTGTTTAGTATAAAAAGATCCGCAAGGCATTATCTCACCATTTTTTCTCCTCAGATGCGCAGTACATTTCCTTTTTCAGCGCACGAAGCTCCACGAAACAGCCGCATTTTCGGCATATCCCGTTTTCAAGCTCCGAACACTCTTTGCATACAGCCAGTCTTTCGGAATAAACCTCGTCCGAAACACGCTTTTCCTCGGGAAAATCTTTTATATAACGCTTTATATCCTCATAAGTCTCGTCATAATCGAGTTCGTCCAAAAGGCAGCGCTTACAGAATTTTCTGCCCATTTTATTTCTTCAGGGTGAGCGAAACTACACTGCACTTCGGAAGAACGACTGTGAGCTTTTCGCCGTCAAGCTTAAAGCCGTCATAAGCCTTCGGTGCAACATTTTCTTCGCCGTCAAAGCCGTTGTAAGCGTGAATTTCAGCGGTGAGGATCTCGCCCGAAACGGACTTTGCACCTGCGCCGTTGATCTCTATCTCATGATCTTCATCGAGCGAGCAGTTGGAGAATGTAACGAGAACATCTCCGTTCTTATTAACCGATGCGGAGTGCGAAACGGCAGGGATCTTACAGCCGTCCATACCCGTCTGAGCATTTTCAAGGCTGCTTTCGAGAAGCTCTGCGCCCTGATGCTCACGGTACATCTTAAAGACATAATATGTAGGCGTAAGCACCATTTTTTCGCCCTCGGTGAGGATAACAGCCTGCAGAACGTTGACAGCCTGCGCAATATTCGCCATTACAACACGGTCGGAGTGCTCATTGAAAATGTTGAGGTTTATTGCGGCAACGAGAGCGTCACGCATTGTATTCTGCTGATAGAGGAAACCGGGGTTCGTACCCTTTTCGACATCGTACCAGCAGCCCCACTCGTCAACGATAAGTCCGATCTTATGCTCGGGGTCGTGTGCAGTCATAATTTCATCGTGCTTGCGGATAAACTCGTCCATAAAGAGGGTAGACTTTATCGTGCGGTAATATTCTTCCTCGGTGAAGTCAACGGCATCGCCCTTTTTGCTCCAGTCGCCACTCGGAACGGTGTAATAATGGAGAGATATCGCCTTTGTGTGCCATTCGCCGAGTTGACTCATAAGCACTTCCGTCCAGTTGTAGTCGGACGAGTTCGGACCGCAGGCAACCTTGTAAAGCTCATTGCCGCTGTAATTTTTGCAGAAAGTCTGGTAACGGCGGTATTCATCGGCGTAATATTCGGGGCGCATCGAGCCGCCGCAGCCCCAGTTTTCGTTGCCGATACCAAGATATTTAAGGTGCCACGGTTTTTCCCTGCCGTTCTTTTTGCGAAGCTCCGCCATTGGCGAAACGCCGTCAAAGGTCATATATTCTACCCACTCGGCAAGCTCCCGGACCGTGCCGCTGCCAAGGTTTCCTGCAATGTAAGGCTCACATTCAAGCTCTTCGCAAAGGTTCATAAACTCATGCGTACCGAAGCTGTTGTCCTCGGTAACGTGACCCCAGTTGGTGTTTATCATCTTTTTGCGAAGGCTCTTGTCGCCGATGCCGTCTTTCCAGTGGTATTCATCGGCAAAGCAGCCGCCCGGCCAGCGGAGAACGGGTATCCTTATATCTTTGAGCGCTTTTATAATGTCGTTTCTTACGCCGTTCGTGTTCGGGACAGACGAATCCTCGCCGACGTAAATGCCGTTGTAAATGCAGCGTCCGAGATGCTCGGAAAAGTGACCGTATATCTCACGGTTGATATGGCTCTTGGTTTTGCCCGTAAGGGTCATAGTTAATTTTTTCATAGAAGTTTCCCCCGTAAAGTGAATTGTTGGTACAACTATAATCCATTTAGAGCAGTAATTCAAGGTCAATTTATGGATTAATTATGAATTATATTTGATTGACAAAACTGTACATAAATGCTATAATTAAGAATGTCAGTTCAAAATTTCTGTCAATTTCAACTATAAGCTTTTAGGGGGGAAAAGTTATGGATAAAAAGCTTTGTGCGCTTACCTTCGATGACGGTCCGAACACGGATACCACTCCGCTTGTGCTTGAAAAGCTGAAAAAGCACGGCGTTGTCGCTTCATTTTTTCTTGTCGGAAACAATATAAATGAAGAGTCGGCAAAGGTAGTCAGACAGGCTTTTGATATGGGCTGTGAGATAAACAACCATTCAAGGACACATTCGGCAATGCCCGAGCTTTCGGCGGAGGAGATCCGTGCGGAGATCGAGTTCACCTCGTCCGAGATAAAGCGCATCACGGGAAAAGAACCGAGGTTTTTCCGTCCGCCTTATATCGCAGTCAGCGAGAAAATGTATGAAAACATCGACCTTACATTCATCGCAGGCATCGGTGCGGAGGACTGGCTGCCCGAGGTAACGGCGCAGCAGCGTGCGGAAAAGATCCTCGGTCAGATAAAGGACGGCGCTGTGATACTTCTGCACGATATGAGCGGAAATATCCAGACCGTCGAGGCGCTCGACATCATCATTCCCGAACTCAAAAAGGAGTATGAATTCGTGACCGTTTCGGAGCTTTTTGACCGTGCAAAGGTCGTGCCGAAAAAGGGCATCGTCTATTCATTCACTTCGCAGACAACGGAATATTAAGGAGAATATCTATGAAAAAATTAGCGGCTATTCTGCCTGCGCTTCTGATAGCATCAGTAATGGCAGGCTGTGCTGATTCGTCAGCATCAAATACGGAAGTAAAAGAGGAGGAAGCAGCAGTGAAGTCTATCGAACTTAACGAGGAGAATTTCAAGCAGCTTGGAAGAACATACTATAATAACGGAAAGATATACTGTGCATTGAGCGGCTCGGGCGCAGAATTCACATTCACGGGAACGGAAGTCACCGTAACTATCGAGGGTGACACAAACAGCACCAACCCTGCATCTGCCGACAATCAGGCTCGTGTTGCGGTATATGTGAACGGCGAACGCAAGGCTGATGAAATGATAGACGAAAAGACAAAGACTATCAACATCAAAATAAGCGATACCGAACAGCAGAACGATGTAAAGATCGTGAAGCTCTCCGAATCGCCAATGTCTACATACGCTATCAGCGATATCACTATCAACGGCAAGGACGAAAAGCCTGCCGAGAACAAGTCACGCTATATCGAATTCATCGGCGACTCTATCACCTGCGGCTACGGCGTTGACGACGAGGACAAGGATCACCACTTCTCGACCAAGACCGAGGACTGCACAAAGGCATATGCTTATAAAACAGCAGAAAAGCTTGACGCTGATTACAGCCTTGTTTCATTCAGCGGTCACGGCATCATCTCGGGCTACTCGGGCGACGGAAAGAAAGTTCTCACACAGCTTGTTCCGCCTTACTACACACACCTCGGCTACACCTGGAGCAAGAATGACGAGTTCGATCCGCTCGCTCTCGACTGGGACTTTACCAAGCGTGAACCCGATGTTATCGTTATAAATCTCGGCACGAATGACGACAGCTACTGCAAGAATCAGGAAGAAAAGTGTGAGGATTACAGATCACACTATGTTGAATTCGTAAAGACTATCCGTGAAAATAACCCGAATGCAAAGATCATCGGCACACTCGGCATCATGGGACAGAACCTCTATCCTTATGTTGAGCTTGCTCTCCGTGATTACAGCGAGGAAACGGGCGACACGAATGTTGACTGGCTCATGTTCGACCAGCAGAATATGAACGAGGACGGCATTGCCGCTGACTGGCACCCGAGCGAAAAGACCCACGAAAAGGCTTCCGACAAGCTCGTCGAGAAGATAAAGGAAACCATGAACTGGGAGTGAGTTTAAATTCGGAATGCGGAATTCGGAATTCGGAATTATTGCAAAGCTCAACTTTGTTTGAGTGATGTGAAGCAAAATAGCTGGTCAAGCTGAGCACAGCTTGCGAGGGGTCAAGGGGGCGAGAAGCCCCATTGTCGCAGGTCAATTTGACTTTTAGCAGGAGAGCGAAATCCCCTAAACTAACAGCAAAACATCAGTTGCAACAGCGAAATCAGTAACAAATAAAAAGGCGCAATTCACACGAATAATGGTAAACGAAATATGATAAGTTCAGTTTCGTAAAACCAATAATGTGAATTGCGCCTATTCTTTTACCCGAACATCCATCCTTGAAGCAAAAATCCACGAACGAAGTGAGTGGATTTGAAGCTTCAACGCTGTATGAATGGGAAAATGCGGTATGAACGGTGATGGAAAACAAGCATTAATACAGCAAATAAGTGTACTTATTTCCGAATAATTGACAAACTGCATTATAAGTGCTAAACTATAATTATGGGCATACCAGAAACGGTAGGCGGTCAATTCCTGCTCCCTGAAAGGGGGCGTTGCTTCATGAGTATAATTGAAGTTTTAACTTTAGGCATACTTATTTGCGATATCATTAAGATACTGCTTGATAGCAAAAAGAAATAACCGCCCCAGCTGATATGTACCCTCTTTACTGGACACCCAGTAAGGAGGGTATTTTTGTGCGATATAATAACGAGTACAAGAGAAA